>NZ_JBIRAW010000002.1:0-594464 GCF_044326315.1 Actinomadura sp. 9N407
CGCCGCCCGCGACCACGCCGCGTCCAGATCGTCCAGCAACTCCATCGTCTGCGCGTTGGCGACCTCGGGCCGGTTCAACGTGATCACCGCGACCCCACCGACGACCTCGTACAGAATCTGGTCCATGCGTGACTCCTTACCTGGGAGGGCCGGTTACCTGGGGAGGCCGAGGATGCGCTCGGCGATGATGTTGCGCTGGATCTCGGAGGTGCCGCCGGCGATCGTCCCGCCGAAGGTGCGGGCGTACCGCTCGAACCAGCTGGCGGAGAACGTCTCCAGGTTCATGTGGTTGGGCGGGGCGGTCGAGGCGGGATGCAGCAGGGCCTCCGGCCCCTTCTCCTCCAGCGCGTGCAGGGCCGCCACCTGTACGGCCTCGGAGCCGAGCAGCTTGAGCACCGAGAGCTCCGCCGGGTCGCCCTCGCCGCTGAGCCGGCGGTGGCCGAGCAGCCGGAGCGCCTGGAGATCCATGTGCAGGGTCGCGTACCAGTCCGCGTCGCTGGGCGCGTCGGTGATCAGGTAGTCCATCCACTCGGCGTAGCCCAGCCACATCAGCGTCCGCTCGTGCCCGAGCGAGCCGTGCGCCACGCTCCAGCCCTTGTTCAGCTCGCCGATCAGGTTCTCCCGCGGCACCCGGACGTCGGTGAAGAACACCTCGTTGAAGTCCAGGTCGTCGGGGGCGGCGATGGAGCCGAACGGCCGGCGCACCAAGCCCTCGGAGTCGGTCGGGACGAGCAGCACGCTGATGCCCTTGTGCTTGGGCGCGTACGGGTCGGTCCGGACGAACGTCAGCAGCACGTCCGCGTCGTGCGCTCCCGAGGTCCACACCTTCTGCCCGTTCACCACGAAGTGGTCGTCCTCGAGCACCGCGCGGGTCCGCAGTCCGGCCAGGTCGGACCCGGCGCCCGGCTCGCTCATCCCGAGCGAGGCGGTGATCTCGGCCCGCAGGATCGGGACCGCCCACCGCCGCTTCTGCTCCTCGGTCCCGAAGGTCAGGATCGAGGCCGCGATGATGCCGACGCCCTGCGGGTTGAAGCTGGGGTAGATCCGGCGCCGCGACAGCTCCTCGCGGTGGGCGAGCTGCTGCCGGAGCGTGGCGTTGCGCCCGCCGTACTCCGGCGGGTTGCCCGGCAGGAACCAGCCCGCGTCGAACAGCTTGCGCTGCCACCGCCTGGCCCACTCCGGTACGTCCGAGCTCGATCGCGGCCGCGGTACGGCCTCCGCCTCGCTCGGCAGGTTCGCGTCCAGGAAGGCGGAGAACTCCTCCCGGAACCTCTCGACTTCGGGATCGGGGGCCAGCTTCATGCCAGCACCGCCTTTCGGTGCACGGCCGCCGTACCCAGCAGCAGGTCGCCGGCCTTGGCCCGCTTGAGATGGATCTGCAGCTCGCTCTCCCACGTGTAGCCCATGGCGCCGAACAGCTGGAAGCCGTTCTGGAAGACCAGCCGCTGGCACTCCCCCGCCGCCGCCTTGGCCATCGACGCCGCCTTCGCGCGGCGCGGATCGTCCTCGGCGATGGTCAGCGCGGAGAAGTACGCCAGCGCCTTCGCCCGCTCGATCGCGACGTACATGTCCGCCGCCTTGTGCTTGACGGCCTGGAACGAGCCGATCGGCACGTCGAACTGGACGCGCTGCTTCACATGCTCGACGACCAGGTCCAGGATGCGGCGGCAGCTCCCGACCGTGGTGATCGCGAGCCCCATCAGGGCCAGGTCCGGGATGCCCGGAACCAGGTCCTGCGCGTTCGGGTCGGCCGTGTTCACGTGCGCCACGTGCAGGGTCGGATCGAAGACGGCGACCCGTTCGGTGTCCACGTCCGATCCCTTGACCACGACCACTCCGTCCCGGGTGACCAGGGCGATCTCGTCCGCCCGGTCCGCGTCCAGGACGAACCGCCCCGTCCCGTCGCAGACGCCCGTCCCCGCGCCGTCCGGCAACCGTCCGGCCAGTGGCGCGAACCAGGTGGCGGTGGCGAGGAACGGCGTCGGATCGGCGGCGTACCCCAGCTCCTCCAGCACGATCGCCAGCTCCACCGGGGGCGCCTCCAGCCATCCCAGTTCCCGGTACGTCGCCCAGAGCCGTTCCTCCGGCTGTGACCTCGACTTGGCCACCGTCTCTCGGACCATCTGCCGCAGCAGCCGCTGGTCCTCGTCGAACTCAAACTCCATGCGCGACCTCCAGTAGGACCTTGCCGATCGCGCGGCGGCCCACGGTGAGGGCCGCCGCCACCTCGTCGAACGGGTGGACGGCGTGGATATGGGGATGGATCTTCCCCTCGGCGAACAGGGCGTGCAGCTCGATCCGGGCGGCGTCCAGCCGCTCCCGGGAGTGCCGCGCCCAGCCGCCGAGGTCGAAGCCGTGGATGGTGACGCCCTTGAGCATCGCCAGGTTGAGCGGCACGCACGGGATCCGCCCGCTCGCCCGGCCGGACATCGGCGAACTCGCTGCCGGGCGTGAAGGGCGGCTCGACCGCGGCCTGGTAAGCCCCGTCGATGATCAGGACATCGGTGAAGTTCACCGCCGCGAAGCGCACGTCGACGGTGACCTCGCCCTGAGGCTCGGCGACCTCCTCGACCGTGACCGGGCCGCCGACGGCGTTGCAGCGGGCCGCTCTCATCGCGGGCTCACAGGCCGGGTCACTGGCCGGGTCACAGCCGGCTCGTCGCGGCCAGTTCGGCCGCGTTCGCGGCCATCTGCAGGACGATGTCGCCGAAGTGGGCCATGGCCGGGTTGTCGGCCTCGCCCTTCACCACAGCCGCCGGAGTTCATCGGCGACCAGCCGTCCACATGGTCCATGAGGTAGAACGTCGAGCCGATCACGCCGGTGTCGTCGCAGGCGGCGATGGCCTCCGGATGCGGGACGTCCGTTCCGTTGAGGGCCTTCAGCGCGCGGTACTCGCGGAGCATGGTCGCGTCGCGTCCCGGCGGGACGGCCTTGGGTGGCTTGCGCAGGACCATCCGGCCGTCCCCGCGCCGGATCTCGTAGATCTCGTTGGAGGCGCCGCCGGAGATCTGGGATATCTCGACCGGTTCGCCGGGGGCGATGCCCTCACCGTCCAGCCAGCGGGCGAGCGCTTCGGTGTCGAAGTCCCGTGCCATTCAGACGATCCTCGTCTCGTGCTCCTGCCAGTACGCCTCGCGCAGCAGGCCTTTGCGGAGCTTCCCGCTGGGGTCGCGGGGCAGGAGGTCGACGAAGTCGATGTCGCGCGGGCACTTGTAGGGGGCGAGGCGCTCCCGGCAGTACGCGAGCAGCTCCTCCTTGGTCACCTCGGCCGTGCCGGTCGCGTCGGCGGTGGGCTCGATCACCGCGAGGACCCGTTCGCCCATCTCCGGGTCCGGTACGCCGATCACCGCGACGTCGGTCACGCGCGGATGCATGACCAGGACGTTCTCGGTCTCCTGCGGGTAGATGTTGACGCCGCCGGACACGATCATGTGCGCGACCCGGTCGGTCAGGTAGAGGTAGCCCTCGTCATCGAGGAAGCCGACGTCCCCCAGGGTGCGGTCACCGAAGTAGACGACCCCGTCCACGATCCGGACGTCGCCGCCCGGCCGGCCCACCGAGCCCGGATGGTCCAGCCACTCCTGCGGCCCGATCGCCGTGTGGCCGTACCCCTCGGTCCCGGAGTAGTACTCGTGGATGATCGGGCCGAACCAGTCGAGCATCCGCCGCTTGACCTCGACCGGGCAGGGCGCCGCACTGTGGAAGACCAGCCGCAGGCTGCTCAGGTCCCTGGCGCGCTCGGCGGCGGGAAGCTTCAGCATCCGGACGAACATCGTCGGGACGAACTGGGCGTGCGTGATCCGGTGCCGTTCGATCAGCTCCAGGCTCCCGGCCGCGTCGAAGCGGTCCATGACGACGAGCGTGCCGCCCAGCCGGAGCACCGACATGCAGTAGACCAGCGGCGCCGCGTGGTACAGCGGGGCCGGCGAGAGGTAGACGCTGCCGGGACCGAGACCGTAGTGGGCGAGCCCCATCGCGACCTGAACGCACTGCGCCGCCGGATCGCCCATCGGGCCCGCGGTGAGCTGCTTGCGCACGGCCTTGGGCATCCCCGTGGTCCCTCCGGAGTACAGGAGCTCACGGCCCTCGCACTCCTCCGGTTCCCGGGTGACGGGCGTGGCGAGCAGCCGCTCGTACACCTCCTCGGTGACGACCCGCTTGCCCTCCACCATCGCGTCGATCTCGGCGGGGAGGAGGTGGGTGTTGACCGGGGTGTAGTAGAGCCCCGAGCGCTGCGCCGCCCAGGCGACCTCCAGGAAGGCCGCGCCGTTGGGCATGCGGATCGCGATGGCGTCTCCCGGCCGCATGCCCGTTGCCGCCAGCGCCGCCGCGATGTGCCGCGATCGCGCGTCGAGTTCGGCGTACGGCACGGTCCTGCCGCCGCTCTCGATGACCGCGATCGCGTCGGGACGCCGCCGCGCCTGCTCGCCCAGATCCATGGCAGGAGAATAACATTCTCATCCAGAGCGAGTAAGAGTCTCCAATAGAGCAAACTGCCATTCAGATGAAGTATCGTGCTGCGGGTGACCCAGGCCCCTGAAGAACCCGCCTGGCGCCGACGCGCCGTCGAGCGCTCCACCCGAGCCGCCAAGCTCCGTGCCGAGCAGCGCGTGCAGCGCTTCCTGGACTCGGCACAGGAACTCATCACGGAGAAGGGCACGACGGACGTGACGGTCCAGGAGGTCGTCGACCGTTCCAAGCAGTCGCTGCGCAGCTTCTACCAGCACTTCGACGGCAAGCACGAGCTGCTGCTCGCCCTGTTCGAGGACGCGCTGGCCACCTCGGCGAACGAGATCCGGGAGGCGGCCTCCGCCGGGCGCGATCCCCTCCAGCGGCTGCGCGACGCCGTCGAGATGCTGTACGAGCAGTCGCGCCCGAGCCCCGACGTCCAGCGGCCGCTGTTCAGCGACTTCGCCCTGCAACTCCTGGTCAAGCATCCCGTCCAGGTGGCGACCGCCCACCTTCCGCTGGTCACCGTCTTCGCCGACCTCATCGAGGACGCGGCCGAGGCCGGCGTCATCCCCGCCGGGAGGCCCCGCCGCCAGGCCTCCCTGGTCATGCAGACGGTCATGTTCTCGGCTCAGGCCAACGGCGTTCCCGCCGGCAGCCACGCCGTCCCCGTGACCGCCGAGGAGATCTGGCAGTTCTGCCTCGGCGGCATCTCCGGTGCCGCCGCCGAGGCGCACCCGTCCCGTACCGCCCGCTAGGCGGACGCGGCCTCGGGCTCGCTGGAGTCGGGCTCGCTGGAGTCGGGCTCCCCGGCTGTTTCGGCCTCCTTGGGCAGGGGCCGCCAGAACGCGCCGAGCAGTCCCGCCGTCGCCGCCACCGCGACGCCGAGTGCGATGCCGCCACCGGCCCAGCCGGTCACCTCGATCCCGGCGGCCTCGTCGGCCGAGAACCCGCCGGGGCCCAGCATCGCCAGCGCCAGCGCCGTCACCGCGAGGACGAGAACGTACTCGTAGCCGTCCTTGAAGACGAAGAACCCGTTCGGCCGGTGGGCCAGAATGCCCGCCACCAGCATCACCGAGATGACCGCCGCGCAGGCCGGCGCCGTCAGCAGGCCGAGCACCAGCAGCGCCCCGGCGCCGACCTCGGTGACCACGCTCGCCCACGCCTGCAGCCGGCCGTGCCGCAGCCCGAGGCCGGAGAACCAGCGGGCCGTGCCCTCGATGCGGCCACCGCCCCGCCAGTGGTTCAGCCCGTGCGCGATCATGGTGATGCCCACGGCCAGGCGTACCAGCAGCAGCGCGGTGTCCTCAGCGTTCATCTCTTTCTCCCGTCGACTCGGTCGCCTGCGCGCACGCGCCGGGCGTCATGCCTGCGTCCTGAAGAGGATCGCTCCGCCCGGTGTGAGTCCGCCACTGCTGACCGCGGCGACCCGTACACCCGGAACCTGCCGCGGCCCGCCCTCGCCGCGCAGCTGGACGATCGCCTCGTGGACCAGCCCCATGCCGTGCGTACGGCCGTGGGACAGCTGGCCGCCGTGGGTGTTCAGCGGCAGCAGCCCGTCCCGGGCGATGTTCTTGCCGCCGTCCAGGAAGTCCTTGGCCTCACCGATGCCGCAGAAGCCCAGCGCCTCGATCCAGGACAGGCAGTTGATGGTGAAGCCGTCGTAGAGCTGGGCCACGTCGACGTCGGAGGGACGAAGCGACGTCCGCGACCACAGATGGGCGGCAGGGCCGAGCACCTGGGGCTCATGGGTCAGCGTGCTCTGGTCCCATTCGATCCGCTCGATGATCTGGGTACCGACGGCCTCCACCAGGATGGGCGGCTTGGCCAGGTCCCGGGCCGCGTCCACGGCCGACACGATCACGGCGACGGCGCCGTCGCAGGGCACGTCGCAGTCGTACAGGCCGAACGGCGTGGTGATCGGCCGGGCGCCCAGGTAGTCGTCCATCGTCATCGGGTCGCGGTAGATGGCCGCCGGGTTGAGCGCGGCGTTGGCCCGCTGGTTCAGCGCGATCCAGCCCAGCGTCTCGCGCGTGGTCCCGTAGCGCTGAAAGTGCCGCTGCGCGTTCTGCGCCAGCGTGTGTGCCGCCGACGTCGACCCGAACGGCATCCGCCAGCTTCCACTGCCGTCCACCCGGCCGCCGGGCTGGACGATGTCGCCGCGGCGCATCAGCTCACCGTGCGTGGTCTCCCACAGGGTCCGGAAGCACAGCACGTGCCGGGCCAGCCCGCCGGCCACCGCCAGCATCGCCGCGATCACCGAGCCGCCGGGACCGAACGTCTCGGCGCCGCCGTTGTGCCAGGTCGGCCGGATCCCCAGCGCGGACTCCAGCGCGGTGACGCCGCCCTCGGCGAACCCGCCGAACGCTCCCGCGCCGGGATAGGTCGCCAGTCCGTCGATGTCGTCCATCGTCAGGCCGGCGTCCGCGATCGCGCGCTCGCACGCCTGAACGGTCAGCGAGAGCGGCGGCACCATCAGCCGGCGCCCGATCTCCGAGCTCCCGATACCGCTGATCGCGACCTTGTCCTCGAACTTCTCGGGCGTGACCATCGGGCGGACGTGCCGCCACATCTGGTCCGGCTCGATCTCGTCCGGCGGCAGCGGAGCCGGCTCGCCCTGGTCCGCCACGGGACGGAACAGCGGCAGCCACACGTCCTCGGCCCGCTCGAAGACGACCTCCATCCGCATCCCCAGGACGAGGTCCTCCGGCTCGCACTCGACGGCGTTGGTCGTGAGCCGGACCCGGGGATCGTCCTCGATCGCGACCTGCGCCACCACGTACGGCGCCTGGAGCCCGGGCACGCTGAACCGCTGGTTCACGGTGAACCCGATGAGCGTCGCGAACCCCGAGACGGCCCGTACCCCCATCTCGTGGCCGCGGCAGTACCGGCAGACCGGCTGCGGCGGATGGATCAGGGCCGCGCAGGATCCGCACTCCTGGAAACGCAGCCGGCCGTCGGCCCCGGACGTCCAGAAGAACCCGCTCTCCTGTGTGATCAACGGCAGCGGGCGTCCCGGGGAACCGGTCACGTCGTCTCCTTTTCTCCATGGCGATCTCCATGGCGATCTCCATGGCGGCGACGCGCGGCGGCGTCGTGGTGGTGGGCGCGGGCGCTGCGGCGGTCGCCGCCGCCGGGTCGGTGCGGCCGTCCCGGACGGCGGACGGCCACACCGGTGAGGGTTGCGGGGATCAGTTGGTGATCTTGTCCTTCGTACCCCGGGCCGTGACCGGCTCGGCGAGCCCCTGCTCGTCACTGACCTTCTGGAAGGTCGCGAGCGTCTCCTCGAAACCCGGCCCGAGCCGGGGGCCCGGGGTGAAGGTCGCCGGGAGGTGGCGCATGCCGTTGATGACGCCGATCGTCTCGTAGTGCACCGTGCCGTCCGGCTCGCACCGGTAGTCCGGCATCCGGTCGAGCACCTGGACGATCATCCGCTTGAACACCGTCCGCGCGACGTTCGAGCCGATGCAGCGGTGGATGCCCAGCCCGAAGCTGCTGTGCCGGTTGCCCTTGCGGGCCAGGTCGATCGTGTCGGGCTCGGGGAACACCGACGCGTCCCGGTTGGCCATCGCCCAGGACAGCCACAGGCGCTCGCCCTCCTTGAACCGGGTGCCGGCGATCTCGCAGTCGGCCGAGATCGTCCGGCCGTCCCCCGGGGCGGGCGTGTAGTACCGCAGGAACTCCTCGGTCGCGGGGTTCAGCAGGGTGTCCCGCTCCCGGCTGAGCCGGTCGCGGTCCTGCGGATTCTCCGAGAGCCACTCCAGCGAGTGCGCGGTGAGCGCCGTCGTCGTGTCGAAGCCGCCGCCGATGAGCAGCGCCAGCGCTCCGAGGAGCTCGTCGTCCGGCGGGTTCTCGCCACCGATGTCGGCCCGGACGAGCGCGTCCACCAGTCCTGGACGCGGGTTCGCGCGGATCTCCATGATCTGGCCGTAGAGGTGCCGCCCCATCTCCACGTGCAGCTGCGCGACGCGTTCGGAGTCGGGCGAGTTCGGCGGCGTGTAGACCCCGGCGTGCGCCGGCTCGTTGTAGATGGTCCAGTCCTTGACCGGGATCCCCATCATGCCCAGGGTCAGGACGGCGGGCACGATGTTGGCCAGGTCGTCGACGAAGTCGATCCGGCCGTCCTCGATCCTCTCGTCGAGGCAGGCGCGGGTCAGATCGTCGATCAGCGGGATCCACCGGCTGATGGCGGCCGGCGACAGGTACGGGTTGAGGGCCTGCCGGTAGTAGCGCTGCTCCGGCGGGTCCATCTCCAGGAAGCCGCCCCTGATCCCCTTGGCCCGGTCGGGCGTGGGAATGCTGATGCCCTGGTAACCGCGCCGCTGGCCTTTGATGTCGTGGTCGTTGGACAGCAGGTCGGCGGACCTGGCGATCTCGAAGACCTCGCGGTTGCCGGCCGCGACCCAATGGCCGCCATAGGTCTCCGACCAGGCGACGGGGCACTTGGCGTGCATCTCCTGGGCGGTCGACTCGAACTCTCCGCGGTACTCCGGAGTGTGCCGATCGAAATCGAAACGGTTCTTCTTGCGATCGCCGTCGCCGACGGCGTCATCCGCGTCCATGATGGTCTCTCCATTGGCTTTGGGGGAAGCCGGATCCGGGGCCCGGCGGTCGTTCAGGAAATGGAGATGGTCAGGAAATGGAGATGGCGCGTTCCGGACACGAACTGACGGCCTCGGCGACCTGCGCCTCCTGGTCGGCCGGAACGTCCTCGACGACGACCGACGAGTGGCCGTCGACCTCGCTGAGCTCGAACACCTTCGGAGCGATCATGGCGCAGAGCGTGTGGCCCTGGCAGCGCTCCGGATCGACGTGCACCTTCACGTTCGTTCTCCCCTTTCGCGTTCGCTCCGCCGTCAGATGTGGAATCCGTGCCACTTGAGGTAGCCGCCGGCGTCGACTCGCATCTGCATGCCGGTCACGTAGCGGGATTCATCCGACGCGAGGAAGAGGACCATATCGGTGACGTCCTCCGGCTCGATGTACGGAACGGGCATGGCCTGCTGTACGTGGAACGCCGGCTCGGCGTCCGCCCGGGTCGGATTCTCAAGATCCGGACGGAACGAACGGTACATCGGCTCGCTCTGCAGCATCGGCGTATTGCAGTTCGTCGGGTGCACGACATTGACGCGGATTCGTTGCGGGGCCAGATTCCGCGCGAGTTCGTGGACGTACTCCGACAGCGCCCGCTTCGCGTACGCGTACCCGCTGCCGCCGGGGTCCGATCCCGGCTTCTCCACCATGCCGTGCACCATGAGGGCCGCGGCGGAACCGGTCGCGATGACCGAGGCGCCGTCGGCCAGATGCGGCAGCGCGGCCTGGATGGCGTTGATGGTCCCGACCAGGTTGATGTCGATGACATCGGACCAGGCCTGCAGCCGCGGCCGCCCCTTCAGCGGGGCGATGCCGGCCTGCGCCACCACGATGTCCGGCGTGCCCAGCTCGCCCATGCCGCGGGCCAGCGCCTCGCGCAGCTCGCCGGGCTCGCGGACGTCGGCCTGCGCCGCCACGATGCGCCGGCCGGTCTCCTCGACCAGGCGGACCGTCTCCTTGAGGTCGTCCGGCCCCGACAGCGCGTAGCCCACCGTCGCGACGTCCTGGCACAGGTCCACCGCGATGATGTCGGCGCCCTCCTTGGCCAGCCGTACCGCGTGGCTGCGTCCCTGACCGCGCCCCGCGCCCGTGATGAACGCGACCTTGCCCTCAACCCGTCCCATTGCGATGTCCTCTCGTTTCGTACCCTGCCGCCCGGACCGCGTTCGCGGGGCGGGCGATGGTCTGCGCGGAGCCGGAGCCGGAGCCGGGCTCGCGGGGAAGGACGGGTGCCGGCGCACCTGCCAGGGCGCCCAGCCCGCCCTCCAGTGCGCCCAGATCGCCACCGGAATCGGCGGCGACCTGCCTGATGACCTGCACGTCCTTGCCGAGGAACTCGCCCGCCGCGGTGGCGAACGCAGACACCGAGCCCCGTGCGACGACACCGGCCAGCGCGCGGCTCGTCGCGCTGCCGTGCGTGAGCGCGCCGAGCAGCACCGCCTCGTCCACTCCCAGCTGCCGGCCGAGCCGTACGGAGTCGGCCAGCAGCCCGATCTGGGCGGCGAACAGCGCGTTGTTGACCAGCTTCACGCGCTGCCCGGCACCGGCCGGGCCGACGTGCAGGACCGGGTCGCCATAGCTCTCCAGTACGGGGCGGATCCCCTGTACGGCGTCGTCGGCGCCGCCCACGAAGAGCGTCACCCTGCCGGCCGCCACGTCGTGCGGTCCCCCGCTGAGCGGGGCGTCGACCACGTGGACGCCGTGCGGGGCGGCGCGGGCGGCGATGGCCTCGGCCGTGTGCGGGCTGCCGGTGGTGTGCAGGACGAGGACGGACCCGTCCCGCATCCGGGAGAGCAGCGGGCCGTCGAGGCACACGTCCCTGACCTGGTCGTCGCTGTAGACGCAGACCAGGACGGCATCGGCCCCGTCGGCGGTCTCGGCGGCGCCGGCGACGGCGTGCGCGCCGTCCTCGGCGAGCGCCGCGCGCGCCTCGTCCGACCTGCCGAGCGCGCGGACCTCGTGGCCCGCCTCGGCGAGCCGGCGCACCATCGGGCGGCCGATCCGCCCGGCCCCGATGAATCCCAGGCGCATGGCAGTCCTCCTCGTGAACGGTCTCGCGTCGCGATCGGCCGGCCACCGTGCCCGCGTGCTCGGACAGTACCCACGCTCAACCTTTTGAGCAATATGTCACCATGATGAACCATCGTTCAAGCCACTGACCGCCGCAGGGCGGTGGCCCGTCCAGGAGGAGAGCCGATGAACCGATCCGCCGGCACCGCATCGATCGAGCCGAGCACCGGACGGGAGGCCGGCTGATGCGCGTCGGGTTCATCGGGCTGGGCGGCCAGGGCGCGCCCATGGCGCGCCGGATCACCGAGGCGGGCCACCCGCTGACGCTGTGGGCGCGGCGCCCCGCCTCGCTCGAGCCGTTCGCCGGCACGGCGGCCGGCGTCGCCGGATCACCGGCCGAACTGGCCGCCGCCAGCGACCTGGTGTGCGTCTGCGTGGTCGACGACGCCGGCGTCGAGGAGGTCGTCGCCGGCGAGCGCGGCGTCCTGTCCGGGCTCGCGGCGGGCGGCGTCATCGCCGTGCACAGCACCGTCCACCCCGACACCTGCCGCAGCCTGGCGGGCAAGGCCGCCGCTCAGGGCGTCGCACTGATCGACGCGCCGGTGAGCGGCGGCGGCCCGGCGGCGGCCGAGGGCCGCCTTCTGGTGATGGTGGGAGGCGAGGCCGACACCGTCGAACGCTGCCGCCCGGTGTTCGCCAGCTACGCCGACCCCATCGTCCACGTCGGCCCGCTGGGGGCCGGGCAGGTCACCAAGCTGCTCAACAACGTCCTGTTCACGGCCAACCTGGCGACCGCCGCCGGCGCGCTGGCCCTCGGGGGCGCGCTGGACATCGATCCCGGCCGCCTCGCCGAAGTCGTCTCCCACGGCAGCGGCGCGAGCTTCGCCCTGGACCGGGTCTCCGCCGCCGGCGGCACGCTGGACCGCATCGCCGCCCACGCCGGAGCGCTGCTCCAGAAGGACGCGCGGCTGGTGGCCGCGCTCGCCGACGCGGCCGGCGCCCCGGCGGGGACCGTCCTGGACGCGGCGGACGCGGCCCTCGCGCTCATGGACCACCCTCGATGAGCGCGGTATTGACCGTCTCCCCAAATGAGATTAACGTTCTCATCTGAGAGAACGGGAGCCGCCACGTGACCGAGTCATGGCCAGCCGAGGTACGACCTTCGTGAGCCCCGGGAACGGCGGCCACCGGGTCGTCCAATGGGCGACCGGGAACATCGGCACCCGCGCCCTGCGAGCCGTCATCGAGCATCCGGATCTGACCTTGGCCGGCGTGTACGTCCATACGCCGGCCAAGGCCGGAACCGATGCCGGCGAGCTGTGCGGGCTGGACAGGACCGGTGTCCGTGCGACGCGGAGCATCGACGAGGTCCTGGCGCTAGGCGCCGACTGCGTGCTCTACATGCCGGCCACCTGCGACATCGACGAGGTGTGCCGGCTCCTGGCCTCGGGCGCGAACGTCGTCACGACCCGGGGCGAGTTCCATCGCGCGGAGAGCCTCGACCCCGCCGTCCGCGAACGGGTCGAGGCCGCGTGCGAGCGCGGCGGCACCTCGATCCACAGCACCGGAAGCAGCCCCGGCTTCATCACCGAGGCCGTCCCGCTGGTGCTGACCTCGATCCAGCGGAGGCTGGACAGCCTGACGATCAGCGAGTTCGCCGATCTGTCCCGGCGCGATTCGCCGGGGCTGCTCTTCGACGTGATGGGCTTCGGCAAACCGCCCGCCGAGCTCGACGAGCGCCGGCTGTCGCACGGACGGACCAGCTTCGGCCCGTCGCTGCTGCTGCTCGCCGAGGCGCTCTCCATGCCGCTGGACTCCCTGGAGGCGAGCGGCGAGGTCGCGACCGCGCGCCGTCCGGTGAAGATCGCCGCGGGCATTCTGGAGGCCGGCACGGTGGCCGCGCAGCGGATGACGGTGTCGGGGATCCGGGACGGCCGGGCGGTGCTGAGCTTCCGGGCCACCTGGTACTGCACCACCGACCTGGAACCCGCGTGGGACGTCCGCGCCACCGGCTGGCACATCGCCGTCGAGGGCGACGCGCCGCTCGACGTCGACCTCCGGTTCCCGGTACCGCTCGAACGGATGGGCGCGGTGTCTCCCGGCTACACGGCCAACCGCGCGGTCAACACCGTCCCCTACGTCTGCGCGGCCTCGCCCGGAATCCGGTCGGTGCTCGACCTACCCCAGATCGTCGCCGCGCTCGGCTGAACGTGGAGCGGACGAGCCCTAGTGGCCTGCGGCCCGGGAGTCGCCTCGCAGGCCGACCGCCGCGAGCACCGCACCCATGACGCACAGCGCGCCGGTGAAGAGCACGGCCGTGTGCAGGCCGTTCATGAACGCGTCGCCGCTGCCTTCGATGATGGCGGCCTTCAACTGGGCGGGCATCCCGTCCGAGACCGGGGAGACGCCCATCGACACCGCGTCCTCCGCATTCTCGAAACCCTGCGCGAGCGCGGCCGGGACTCCGGCGCCGGTCAGCTCACCGGTGAGCGTCGTCCCCACCCTGGCGCTGATCAGGGAGATCAGGACGGACGTGCCGAGCGCGCCGCCGATCTGCAGCGCCGTGGCCTGCAGTCCGCCCGCGACGCCGCCGTCCTTGGGCGGCGCGTTGCCGACGATGGCGTCGGACGAGGCGGACAGCACCATGCCGACGCCCAGGCCGAGTGCGAGGAACGAGGGCCACAGCGCGGCGTACGGGGAATGCGCGTCCCAGGTCAGCATCCAGAAGGACGCCAGTGCCTGGAGCAGCATGCCGACCGGCATCGACAGGCGCGGTCCGAACCGCTGGGTCAGTGCCGCGCCCAGCGGGGACGCGACCACGGTCGCCAGGCTCAGCGGCAGCGTGTAGACGCCCGCCTCGACGGCCGACAGGCCGCGCACGTTCTGCAGGTAGAGCATCAGGAAGAAGATCACGCCGAGCAGCACGAAGAAGTTGATCGCGGTGACGACCGTGCCGATGGTCAGCGCCGGGCTGCGGAACAGCCGCATCGGCAGCAGCGGATGCGCGACGCGGGTCTCGTACCAGCCGAAGGCGGCCAGCAGGACCAGGCCCGCGGCGAGGGCGCCGAGCGTCCCGGCCGAGGTCCAGCCCCAGGACTCGCCCTTGACCACACCGAAGACCAGGGCCACCAGGCCGAGCGCGAGCAGGATCACGCCGGGGACGTCGAAGCGGTGCTGACCGGTCGAGTCCTTGCTCTGCGGCAGCACCAGGGCGCTGACGATCAGGACGATGATCCCGATGGGGAGGTTGATGTAGAAGACCGACTCCCAGTTGACGTGCTCGATGAGCAGCCCGCCGACGATGGGCCCGAGGGCGGTGGAGCAGGCCGCGACCATGCCCCACAGCCCCACCGCCATACCGAACTTCTTCGGCGGGAAGACCGCGCGCAGCAGGCCGAGGGTGTTCGGGATCAGCAGCGCGGCGAACAGGCCCTGCAGAGCCCGGAACGCGATGACGCCCTCGATCGATCCCGACAGGCCGATCGCGACCGAGGCGACGGTGAACCCGGCCGTACCGATCACGTAGTACGTGCGGCGCCCGAACCGGTCGCCGAGCTTGCCGCCCAGGATCAGGGCGGCGGCCATCGCGAGGAGGTAGGCGTTGGTGACCCATTGCAGGTCGGCGGTGGACGCGCTCAGGTCCCGGCCGATCTCCGGGTTGGCGACCGCGACCACGGACGCGTCGAGATTGACCATGAAGAGGCCGATCGCGACGGCGATCAGCGTCAGCCAGGGGTTGGAGCGCCGGCCGCGCGCGGTGTCCGGTGGAGCGTGCGCGGGCAGGGTGGGATGCTCCATGGCTTTGGAGGGCATGGATGGGCCTTGTCTATGAGAGGCATGACTGTGAGAGGCATGTCTGTGAGAGGCATGTCTGTGAGAGAGATCCGGGACGTCGTCGCACACGCGACCGAGCCCAGGAAGGAGACCGGCGGGAAATCAGCCGGTGGCGTGCAGCCGCCGGGTCAGTGACGCCAGCGCGCTCACGGCCGAGCCGAGGGCGGCCTGCTCCCCGTCGGTGAGGGCGTGCAGCGCGCGCACCAGATGGGCGGCCTTGAGCCGCCGGACCTCGGCGAGCCGCTCCCGGGCGATGGCCGTCGGGAACAGATGCGCGACCCGCTTGTCGGCGTCGTCCTGCCGCCGTTCCAGCAGCCCCAGCTCGGTCAGCTGGGAGACGAGCGCGCTGACGTTGTTCGGCTTCATCAGCAGGGCGTCGGCGGCCTCGCGGACGGTGATCCCCTCGCGCTCCTCGACCTGGAACAGCAGCGCGAGTTGCCCCTCCGGAAGCCGGGGATGCGGGAACTCCAGGTGGACGTGCCGTTCGAGGGCCCGGTTCAGCGCGGGCAGGCTCACGACGAGCGCGGCGGCCGCACGGTCGAGGTCCTGAGCGGACACGCTGGAGCCGGGCATCCCCCCACAATAACTATGAACACATACCTATGTCAACATACTCGAATGCGGGTCAGGGGCGCCAGGTGCCCCGGCGCCCCTGTCACCGGCTCCGGTTCTTATGGAGCATCTCTCCGCCGAAGACCAGATGGGCCAGGACTAGTGGTCTAGGGCTTGAGGGCCGGGAGCGTGGCCAGGCCCTTGGCGATGCCGTTCCGCTGGATCTCGGACGTACCGGTCAGGACGCGGAACATGCGGACCTTGCGGAAGAGGTACTCGACCTCGCTCCCCTGGGTGAGCCCCTCCTTGCCATGGATCTGCACCGCCTCGTCCAGGATGCGGAACGCGGCCTCGGCGACGAAGAGCTTGCACATGAACGCCTCGATGCGCGGGGACGTGCCGCCGTCGAGGGCCGCGAGGGCGGTGTAGGTCATGGAGCGCGCCGCGTAGTACTCGGTGGCCATGTCGGCGAGCTTGTGCTGGATGGCCTGGAGGGCCAGCAGCGGCGCGCCCGCGACGGTACGGGTGCGGGCCCGTTCCAGGGTGAGCTCGATGGCGCGGCGGGCCATGCCCAGCAGGGTGGGGCAGTGCAGCAGCCTGTTGGTCGTCACGCGGCCGAGGCCGATGCGCATGCCCTCGCCCTCCTTTCCGAGGAGGTTGGCCGCCGGTACGTGGCAGCCGTCGAGGATGATGTCGGCCTCGATGTTCTCGCCGGACATCGGCGTGGCGCCCTCGGCGACCCGGCAGCCGGGGCTGTCCAGATCGACCAGGAAGGCCGAGAAGGAGTTCTCGGTGCCGTCCATGCGCGCGATGACGATCGCGAAGTCGGCGAACGCGCCGGCCGTACTGAAGACCTTGTGGCCGGTGAGGCGGTAGCCGCCGGCCTCGGGCACGGCGACGGTGCGCATGGAGCGGACGTCGGATCCGGCGTCCACCTCGGTGAGGGAGAAGCAGCAGGCGCGCTCGCCGCGCACGACGGGCAGGAAGTACTTCTGGAGCTGGTGCTCGGTGGCGTACCGGAAGATGTCGCCGGCCCGCAGCGGCCCGCCCATCTCGCCGAGGACGCTGTGGCCGAGGATCCGGCCGCCGGCTCCGACCTCCTCCTTGAGCGCGGCGAGCTGGACATGGGACAGCCCCTGCCCGCCGAACTCCGCGGGCAGGTGGATGCCGTAGAAGCCGAGCTCGCGGCTGCGCCGCCAGACCGGTTCCAGCATGGCGCGGGTCAGGGGGATCCGCCGGTCGATGCCGTGCTCGCGCTCGTAGTCGGCGAGCTCGCCGGACAGGTAACCGCGCAGCTTGGCGACGAGTTCGTCGGTCACGGGGTCGCCATAGGTGGGGCGGAGGGAAAAGGTCATCGGGTCGTCCTCAGTTCACTCGCCGGGCGGTGCCGGCCCAGTACGGCTCGCGGACGGCCTTGCGGTCGACCTTGCCGTTGCGGTTCACCGGCAGCGCGGCGACGAAGTCGACCGAGCGCGGCTTCTTGAAGCGGTCGAGACGGTCGGCGCAGAACGCGGCCAGCTCCTCCTCGGTGACGTCATGGGCGGTGACGACGACGGCCTTGACCGCCTCGCCCCACCGCTCGTCGGGCACGCCGACGACGCAGGCCTCGCGTACGGCGGGATGCTCGTAGAGGGCCGCCTCGACCTCGGTGCAGTAGATGTTGAAGCCACCCGAGATGATCATGTCCTTCCGGCGGTCGACGATGAACAGGTAGCCGTCCTCGCGCATCCACGCCAGGTCGCCGGTGCGCACCCAGCCGTTCTCGAAGGTCTGGGCCGTCAGCTCCGGTTCGCGCCAGTACTCGCGGACGCAGTCGGGGCCGCGCACGATGATCTCCCCCACCTCGCGAGGGCCGAGCTCGCGGCCGCCGTCGTCGACGACCCGGATCTCGGTGTCGAACGCGGCGCGGCCGCAGGACGCCAGCAGCTCGGGGTCGGACTCCACCGCCGCGGCGATGTCGGCGCTGCTCAGCCCGGCCACGATGCTGGTGGTCTCGCCGAGCCCGTAGCCCTGCGCGATGATCGGGCCGAACCGTTCCACCGCCTCGCGCAGCCGCCGCGGCGAGATCGGGGCGCCGCCGATCCGCAGGCTGGTCAGGCTGGACAGGTCGCGCTCGTCCAGTCCCGGGTGGGCCAGCAGCATGTTGAGCATGGTCGGCACCATGAACGTGGCGGTGATGCCCTCGCGCTCGACGGTGTCGAGGAACCGCTCGACGTCCCACCCCGGGAGGATGTGCGTGGTCGAGCCCCCGAAGACCCCGGCGAGCAGCCCCATCCCGGCAGCGTGGGTGATGGGGCCGCAGGCCAGGTAGCGGGCGCCCGGACGCGGCCGCGACTCGTCGCTCATCAGCTGCTTGCGCATGTTGGCGAGCCGGTTGCCGAAGGTCTGCGTCGCCGCCTTGAGCGTCCCGGTCGAGCCGGAGGTGAAGTTCAGGACGCACGCATCGTGCTCGCCGACCTCCACATACACCGGGACGTCGTCGCCTTCGGCCAGCAACTGGGCGTACCGGAGGGCGTCGTCGTCCTCCCCGTCGAGCCGGACGGGCAGGCAGTCCGTACCGGCGGCGCCGAGTGCGGCGAGCGCGTCCGCGCCGTGCGCCGCGTCGAAGATCAGGGCGCGCACCGGCGCGTAGCCGAGGATGTGCTCGATCTCGGCACGGCCGAGCCGGGCGTTGATCGGGGCCCGGGTCAGCCCGGCCTTGTACAGCGCGAACTCGACCACGACCAGCTCGCCCCGGTTCCAGGCCAGGCTCGCCACCGCGTCACCGGGCCGCAGGCCGCGCGCCACCAGTGCCGACGCCAGCCGGTTCGCCTCCTGCTCCAGCTGCCGGAAGGTCCAGGAACGGTCGGCGCAGACGAGGGCGGGCTCGTCCGGCCAGTAGCGGGCGCTGCGGGTCAGATAGGCACCGAGATTCAAGGGGCGGCTGAGATTCAAGGGCTGGCTGAGATTCAAGAGCTGGCTCCACGTTACGCGACGTCATGACTGTTTCCAGACAGAATGTTCATTAACGTACGAGCTGTCAAGTGTCTCTACACTGGAGGGGACCCCGGGCGCGGCGACGCTCCCGTACGCAGCACGGCGCGCGAAAGGTGACGATGGCCGAGGACAGGCGGACGCGGCGGACACGGCGGGCGCTCGGCGACGCCCTGGTGCGGCTGGTGCTCGAACGGGGCTGCGCCGCCCTCACCGTGGAGGACATCACCGAACGCGCCGACGTCGCCCGCGCCACCTTCTACAGCCACTACCGCGACAAGGACGACCTGTTCACGCAGGTCACCACCGAGATGCTGGACGAGCTGGGCGAGCGGCTGCGGCCCCTGGTCGCCGAGAACGCCGCCGGCTTCACCGGCAAGCCCGTCCTGGAGATGTTCCGGCACGCCCAGGACAGGCGCGAGCTCTACCGGATCGTGCTGCGCGGCGAGGGGGACGGCAGGCCGCTGCGGATGTTCACCGAGAGGTTCGTGGCGATGACCGCCGAGGTGTTCCGTATCCGGGCCGAGCGCAACGACCTGGAGCCGCGGATCTCCCCCGACCTCCTCGCCCGCGCGTGGGTCGGCGAGCAGATCTCCGTCCTGCAGTGGTGGATCGAGCACGAGGCGCCTCCGCCGCCGGAGGAGGTGGCCCGGATCCTGCTCGACCTCGCGGTGCACGGCCGCTACTGGGCCAGCGGCTTCGACGCCCCCGCCTGATCCGGTTTCCCGGGAGGGCCCGGCACGCCGCCGGTCGGTTGTCCGCATGCCGGACAACCCGGAGTAAGCTGCGTGCGGGAATCGAGTCGCAGAGGAGCTGACCAGATGCCGCGGGAAGGCACCGGACCGGACTTCATCGAGGCGCTGGCCCGGGGGCTGGAGGTCATCACCGCCTTCCGGCCCGGCCGTCCGGTGATGTCGCTGACGGACGTGGCCACGGCGACGGGCCTGGCCCGGCCGACCGCGCGGCGCATCCTGCTGACCCTGGGAGAGCTGGGTTACGTGCGTTCCTGCGAGGGCGGCTTCGCGCTGACCCCTCGCGTACTGGATCTGGGCGTCGCGTACGTGCGGTCGATGGGGCTGTGGGACGTGGCCCGCCCGCACATGGACCGGCTGGTCGCCCGGACGAACGAGTCGTGCTCGATCGCCCAGCTCGACGGGTCCGACATCGTCTACGTGGCCCGGGTCTCCGTACCCAAGATCGTCGCGCTGGCGGTCCAGATCGGAACCCGGTTCCCGGCGCTGCAGACCTCGCTGGGCAAGGTGTGCCTCGCGGCGCTGCCTCCCGAGGAGGTGGACCGGGTACTGGCCGAGCCGAGCCGGTCCGGGCTGGAGCCGCGCTGGCGCCCCACTCGGGAGGATCGGGACGCCGAACTCCGCGAGGTCCGGGCCCGCGGCTGGGCGCTGACCGACGAGCAGCTGACCCTCGGGATCCGTTCGGTGGCGGCACCACTGCGCGACGGATCGGGCCAGGTCATCGCGGCGATCAACGTCAACACCCATGCCGCCGAGACGCCCGTCGAGAAGCTGCTGCACGAGCACCTCCCGCTGCTCCTGCAGGCCGCCGGTGACATCAGCGCCGACTTCGCCCGCCTGGAGCAGGTCCCGCACGCGTCCCGTACCGCGGCCTCCTGATCAGGGGCGCCGGTCCGGGGTGAGGACGATACGGCCCGTGGCGGCACCGGCATCCTGCCGAGTCCAAGCCGCCGCCGCGTCCTCCAGCGGCACCGCCTCATGAGCGACGGCCAGGCGGCCCAGCGCTGCCTGCTCGGCGATCACGATGATCGCGGCGGCTCGCCGCTGCGGGCTCAGCTCGGTGTTGGTGTAGCCGAGGATCCGCAGTGACCTGCTGCGCAGCGTGGACGAGTCGAGCGGGCAGGTCTCGGCGGCCGAGCCGCCGAGGTTGACGAGCCTGCCGCCTGCGCGCAGCGTCTGGGCGGCGGCCGCCGCCGGTACGCCGAACAACGGGTCGAGGACCAGATCCACCGGTCCGTCAGCGGCGGCTGCGAAGCGAGCGGCGAGATCGGTGACGTCATCGGTGTCGAGTGCGACCACCGCGTCAGCGCCGGCCGCACGCGCTCGTTCCCGCGCGGCGGGCGAGCGCGCGCCCGCGATCACCCTGCGCGCACCGCCCGTACGCGCCAGCTGGACGGCCGCCTGCCCGACCACCCCGCCGGCTCCGAGCACCAGGACCTGTTCGCCGGGGACGAGTTCGCCGCGCCAGGTCAGCGCCATGTGGGCGGCCACGGCGGACAGCCCGAGCGCGGCGATGCCCACGGGGTCGGCGCCGTCGGGCAGTTCGACCAGGTCCTCGGCGGCCACGCGGACGATCTCGGCCATGCTCCCGTCGCCCGGAGCCATCCCGGCCGACGTCGGAAACCACACCGGCCTGCCGCCGACCGTCCCGACACCTTGGACGCCCGGAACGTACGGGGTCCGGGGCGTCCCGAAGTACGAGGTGCCGCTCGCGCACAGCACGTCCAGCGGAGTGATCGGCGCGGCCAGGACCTCGACCAGCGTCTCGCCGGGGCCTGGTGCGGGCGCCTTCCGGTCGACCACCACCGGTGGCGAGCCGGCGCTCCGAATCTCAGCGGCGCGCACGGCTCAGGTCGCGATGTCGGGATAGGGCAGCGTGAACGAGCCCAGGCGCCGGGCGTACTCCCGCTGGAAGCCCAGCGGCTCCTCATGGTCGCGCTCGAACATGGCGATGAACAGCGTGAGGGTCAGGAACGGGTGCGCCCCCAACTCGAACAGCTTGGGGTAGTCGTGCCCGGCGAGCGCGGCGCGTTCGGTGTCGTCGAAGCGCAGCCAGGTGCTGGACTCCCCGTCCACGCAGTTGAGGATGCGGTTGGCCTGCTCGGCCTCCCACCAGGCCACCGTGCCCGTGGGGTCGTCGCGGTAGCGCTCGACGAGGAGCGGATCGCGGTCGATGGTGAACAGGAACTTGTTCAGCAGGTACTTGCTCACTGGCCGGCTCCGTTCGGATACCAGGTGAAGTAGGCCTCCATGGTGTGGAACAGGTCGTAGGTGTCGGTGTAGTCGGCCTTCAGGCCCTCCCCCGCCACGCCCATCATCAGCATGAAGTCCATGAATCCGTGGGTGGCGTTGCCGGGGGCGTGCAGGCTGTCGAGCGTCACCTCCGACAGGCAGCCCTCCAGGTCACCGGTGGAGATCCACTCGACGGCGCGCCGGTCGAACTCCGGATCGGGACCGTGCGGCCCGAACTGCCGGGGGCCGCCCAGTTCCAGCGACAGGTGGCCGGTGCCGATGACGGCGACCCGCTTGTCGCTGGGCCAGGCCTCGACCATCTGCCGGATCGCCTTCCCCAGCTGGACGAAGCGCTTCGGGCGCGGCAGCGGCGGCGCGAAGATGTTGGTGTAGACGGGCACGATCGGCAGGTCGTTCTGCGGGCGCAGCGTGATGATCGGGCACGTGATCGAGTGGTCGATCCGCAGCTCGTTGGAGAACGCCAGGTCGAAGCCCGCGTCCAGGCCCTCGCGCAGCAGGTAGCCCGACAGGTCCTCCTGCCCGGTCAGCAGCATGCGCGGCAGCCCGAACTCGCGTTCCTCGTTGTGGAAGTTGGCGTCGTAGAAGGGCGCCTTGCCGATCAGGAACTGCGGCATGTTGTCCAGCCACAGCTGGTGGAAGTGGTCGGATCCGACCATCACCAGCACGTCGGGGCGGGCCCTGGTGAGCGTCTCGCGGAACGCCTCCACCTTGCGTACCCACTCGTCCGCGAACGGCGGCCGGTCGGCGCCGGTCGCCGTGCTCGCGCGGTGGTAGAAGGGGTGGTGCGTGGAGGCGATCACCGCGACCAGTTCGGCCATCGGTACTCCTTCGTCTCTGCCGGCCTGCTGCGTCTCTGCCGGGCTGCTGCGTCTGTTTGCCCGCCGGGATGCTCAGGGTCTGGTGTCGGGGGCCTGCGGCTCGGGCGGAACGGACCGGTTGTTGAGGTCCACCGACAGGAAGATGTCGTTGCCGACCGGGTTGCGCAGCTCCTCGGCGAGCTGCCCGATGAGGCCGGCGGTCCGGGCGAGCAGGGCGAATCCGCGGAGCAGTTCCAGCGGCAGCCCGAGATCGGCGAGCGCCGCGCCGCAGACCCCGGCTCCGTTGAGGGGAAGCGTCTTGCCGAGCACCTCCGGATGCACCCGGCCGATGGCGGCGAACAGCGACAGGTGCGGCCCGGACAGGCCTTCCTCGGTGGCGATCCGCATCAGCCGGGGGGTACGCGGGTCGCCGTTCTTGTGTACGTGGTGCCCCAGCCCAGGCACGAGTTCCTTCGCCGAACGCCGATCCCGTACACACGTCAAGGCCAGGGCGTCCCAGCCCGCATCATCGGCCGGAAGATCGCCGCCTACGGACGCCAGGACGTCGTGCAGGAAGCGGCCGGTGTCCTCGGTGACGCCCAGGAAGCGGGATCCGCCGCCGAGCAGGCCCGCCGCGAGCGCGCCCTGGACGGAGTCGGGCGCGGACAGGTAGGTCAGCCGGGTGACGATCGCGGTCGGGGTGAACCCGTGGTCGGCCAGCGCCGCGAGCACGGCCTCGAACACCCGTACCTCGCCCGGTCCCGGCCGCCGCTGCGTGGCCAGCCAGAACGCCAGCTCACCGAACCCGACGCTGCCCATCACGTCCTCGGCGAGGTCGTGGCCGAGCAGGGTGATCGTGGTCGGGGTGGAGGCGCCGAGGGCGGTCGGGTACTCGCGTTCAGCCACGGTCGTCCTCCTGCGGAGTGCCCAGCCAGGCGCGCAGTTCCGCGCCGTGCTCGTCCAGCTCGGGCGGGGGCAGCCGGTAGCCGGCCGGGGTGACCGACAGGGAGATGGGGTGCCGCGTCGTGGGCACCGCGCGGTCGCCCTCGCCGACCTCGACGATCGGGTCCAGCCCGAAGCGCTCGGCCATCGCGAACCCCCCGTCGATGGTGTTGATCGGGCCGCTCGGGACGCCGGCCTCCACCAGCAGCTCGAACCACTCGACCGCGCCGCGCTCGGCCAGCCGCTCGACCAGGAGGGGGCGCAGCTCCTCGCGGTTGGCCGTACGGGCGGCGTTGCGGGCGAACCTCGGATCGTCGGGGATCTCGGGGATGCCGAGGACCTCGCACAGCCGGCGGAACTGGCCGTCGTTGGCGGCGGTGACGATCAGGTCGTTGTCGGCGGTGGGCAGCGGCTCGTACGGGAACACGCTGGGGTGCGCGTTGCCCATCCGGAACGGGACCACCCCGCCGGCGGCGTAGGCCGAGCTGTGGTTGACCAGCCCGGTGAGCGCCGAGGACAGCAGGTTCACCTCGACCAGCTGGCCCTCGCCCGTCGCGTCCCGGTGCCGCAGCGCGGCCAGGACGCCGATCGCGGCGTGGTTGCCGGCCATCACGTCGAACACCGAGATCCCGGCCCGGTACGGCGGCCCGTCCGGATCCCCGGTCAGGCTCATCAGCCCGGAGATGGCCTGGACCATCAGGTCGTAGCCGGGCACGTCGCGGCCCGCGCCCGTCCCGAAGCCGCTGATCGAGCTGTAGACCACGCCCGGATTCGCGGCCCGGACCGAGGCGTAGTCGAGCCCGTACTTCGCCATCCCGCCGGGCTTGAAGTTCTCGATCACCACGTCGGCGCGGCGGGCCAGCTCGCGGGCCAGCCCGGCGTCGCCCGCGTCGCGCAGATCCAGCGCGATCGACCGCTTCCCGCGATTGACGCCCAGGTAGTAGGTCGACGTCTCGCCGCGCGCGGGAGGTGTCCACGAGCGGGTGTCGTCCCCGGCCGGACCCTCCACCTTCACGACCTCGGCACCGAGGTCGGCCAGCAGCATCGTGGCGTACGGCCCGGCCAGGATGCGGGAGAAGTCCGCCACCAGTACCCCCGCCAGCGGCCCGGCGCTCACCGACATCCGTCTCCCCACATCCTGTCCACGTGACTGCCTGCCCGTGTGACCGCCTGCCCGCGTGACTGCCTGCCCGCTCGACATTGCTGTCCGCGTGACGGACACTTGACCGTTGTCCAGATTCTGGCAACACTAGCAGCGCATAGGGAGCTGGCAACAGTCAGCCCAGGGCCACGTAGCCGCTTTCCGGACGACCGTCCGGGAAGCGTCGGCGGGACAGGAGTCAGCGATGAGCCAGCCGACCGAGTTCGGCCCTGGACGGCCGGTGGTGCTGCGCGGCGGCACGGTGCTGCCGATGGACGGCGCGCACCAGGTGCTCGCCCGCGCCGACGTCCTCGTCGTCGACGACCGGATCGCCGCCATCGGGCCGGACCTGCCCGTACCGGACGGCACGGCCGAGATCGACGCGACCGGCGGCATCGTGATGCCCGGCATGATCGACACCCACCGGCACATGTGGCAGACCGCCATGCGCGGCTACGGCGCCGACTGGACGCTCAGCCAGTACTTCGTCTGGTACTACCTCGAACACGGCAAGCTCTTCCGTCCCGAGGACGTGCACGCGGGCAACACGCTGGCCGCGATCGAGGCCATCGACGCCGGCGTCACGACCGTCGTCGACTGGTCGCACGGCCTGCAGACGGTCGACCACGCCGACGCGGCCGTGGACGCGCTGCGATCGGTGCCCGGACGGTTCGTGCTGGCGTACGGCAACATCCAGCAGGCGCCCGCCGAGTGGACGGCCGCGCCCGAGTTCCGCGACTTCGTCCGGCGGCGGATCACCGGCGACGACATGCTCGGCTTCCAGCTGGCCTTCGACGTCACCGGGGATCCGGCGTTCCCCGAGAAGCCCGCCTTCGAGGTCGCCCGCGAGCTCGGCGTCGCGGTCACCACCCACGCCGGGGTGTGGGGCGCCACCGGCGACGAGAGCATCCGGCTCATGCACGAGAACGGCTTCATGACGCCCGAGACGGTCTACGTGCACGCGGCGTCGCTGTCCGCGGACTCCTACCACCGCATCGCCGCGACCGGCGGTTCCATCTCGGTCTCCACCGAGAGCGAGCAGAGCGCCGGCCAGGGCTACCCGCCCACCTGGGCGATCCGGGCCCACGACATCCCGGTGTCGCTGTCGATGGACACCAGCGTCTGGTGGAGCGGCGACCTGTTCACGGCCATGCGCACCACGCTCGGCGCCGACCGTTCACGCCTGCACATGGAGGCGCACGCCAAGGGCGACACGGTCACGCACTGCGGCCTGCGCGCCGACCAGATCGTCGACTGGGCCACCCGCGGCGGGGCCCGCGCCATCGGCCGCGGCGACGACCTCGGCAGCCTTGAGGTCGGCCGGAAGGCCGACCTCGTCCTGATCAAGAACGAGCACTCGCCCGTCTCGTTCCCGCTGCTCAACCCGTACGGTCACGTGGTCTTCCAGGCGCAGCGCGGCGACGTGCACACCGTCCTGGTCGACGGCCGCGTGGTCAAGTACGAGCACCGGCTGGTCGGCATCGACCTGCCGGCGGTCCGCCGCGACATCGAGCGGACCGTCGACCACCTGAGGTCGGCGATGGGCGAGGAGACCTGGGAGAAGGGCATGAACCCCGACATCCCCGAAACGACCATCCTCGACAACCCGTACACCTACACCGAGTACCACAGCGCGTCGACGCACAGCGCATCAAACCACGGGGCATCAAACCACGGGGCATCAACCCGCGGGGCCTAGCCCAAGGGGCGACAGCCGGTCAGGCGGGCGGGCAGCAGGTGCGCAGGTAGGCCTGCAACTCGGTCAGCGACTTCTCCACCGCCGGGGTGTCGACGCGGTAGTGGACCTGCTTGCCGTCCTTGCGGGAGGCGAGCAGGCCGCCGCGCCGCAGCAGGGCCAGTTGCTGGGAGGCGGTCGACTGGGCGATGCCGAGCCGTTCGGCCACGGCGCCGACGGTCAGCTCGACCCCGCCCGCGAAGAGCTCCAGCATCTGCTGGCGCTGCTCGCTGGCCAGCCCTTTGAGGAAGTCGCGCAGCTTGTCGCTCGGCTGGACGACTCCCGCACAGCCGGCCGTACCGGAGCCCACCGCCTCGTCCTGAACGGCGCCGGTCCCTGTGTCGGTCACCCGCTCCCCTCCCCTGGCTGGCGTCTTTGCTGGCTCGACGTCTTCCTGGCTCGACCGGTTCCCATCCTGCCATGCACCGTCATATCGTCATTTCACGAAACTACGATACATTGCCTCCATGGCACTCCGAAGCGACGTTCTGATCATCGGCGGTGGCCAGGCCGGCCTCGCCACCGCTCACACCGCCCGGGCCATGGGCTGGAACCCCGTGGTGCTGGAGGCCGCGAGCAGCCTCGCCGGGTCGTGGCCGCACTACTACGACAGCCTCACCCTGTTCTCCCCGGCCCGCCGCAGCGCCCTGCCCGGACGCCCCTTCCCCGGCGACCCCGACGGCTACCCCTCCCGCGACGAGGTCGTGGCCTATCTCGACGACTACGCCGCCGCGCTGGACGCCGACATCCGTACGGGCCACCGCGTCGAACGGGTCACCACGACCGGGAACGGCGGCCACGAGGTCACCACGGCCGATGGGGAGATCCTCGAGGCGCCGCTGGTGATCGCGGCGACCGGGGAGTTCAGCCGCCCGCACCGGCCCGACCTGCCGGGGCTGGGCTCGT
Source organism: Actinomadura sp. 9N407 (assembly GCF_044326315.1). NCBI lineage: Bacteria > Bacillati > Actinomycetota > Actinomycetes > Streptosporangiales > Thermomonosporaceae > Actinomadura > Actinomadura sp. 9N407. Next base: position 26,939 of record NZ_JBIRAW010000002.1, read on the forward strand.
TCAGCGGTACGGTCCTGCACTCGGCCGACTACCGGCGGCCCGAGCCGTTCGCCGGCCGGCGGGTCGTGATCGTCGGCGGCGGCAACTCCGCGGTGCAGATCGCGATCGAGCTCGCCGCCACCGCCCGGGTCACCCTGGCCACCCGGCACCCGCTGCGGTTCATGCCGCAGCGCGTCCTGGGCCGCGACGTTCACCTCTGGTTCCAGCGCACCGGCCTGGACACCGCCGGCTGGGCCAGGCCGCTGCTGACCGGCGGAAAGGGCACTCCGGTCATGGACACCGGCACCTACCGGGCCATGATCGCCACCGGCAATCCCGACCGCCGCGCGATGTTCAGCCGCTTGGACGGCACGGACGTGGTCTGGGCCGACGGCACGCGCGAGAACGCGGACGTGGTGCTGCTGGCCACCGGCTACCGTCCCGGCGTGGAGTATCTGGCCGGTCTCGATGAGGCCCTGGACGCCCAGGGCCGGCCCCGCCACCGTGGCGGTGTCTCGCTCGCCCATCCGGGCCTGGGGTTCGTCGGGCTGGAATGGCAGCGCTCGTTCGCCTCGGCGACGTTGCGCGGCGTCGGCGCCGACGCGCGGCACGTCCTGACCGCGCTGCGCAAGCGGGCGGGCGACCGTGGCGTCGCCGCACGAACCCGCAGGTAGGAGCGCTTCAGGCGGAGGTGAGGGACGGCAGTGCGAACAGGCCCGCCAGGCGAATGAGCGCCTCGGGGACCACCCGGTAGTACACCCAGGTCCCCCGCCGCTCCCCCTCGATCAGCCCCGCTTGGCGCAGCACCTTCAGGTGGTGGGAAATGGTCGGCGCGGTCAGCTCGAACGGCCCGGTCAGATCGCACACGCAGGCCTCACCGCCCTCGGTGGAGGCGATCAGGTTCAGCAGCCGCAGCCGGACCGGATCCGACAGCGCCTTGAACACCTTCGCCAGGTCGACCGCCTCGCCCTCGGACAGCAGCGGACCACTCAAGGGGGCACAGCAGACATCGGAACCGACGATCTCAAGCTCTTTCAACTTAGGCATGCATCTAATTTGACATTTATCTATCCAAGAGGCAAGCTGGCGCCTGATTAGATAGCCTTCAAAGCAAGGAGGAGTCATGAGCGACACCACCGGACCCCACACCACCGGCACCCGCACCACGGGCCCCCACACCACGGGCACCGACACAGCGGGCCAGTCCGCCGGCGGCTGCTGCGGGGTCAACGCCTGCTGTACGCCCGATGAGCAGGCCATGGACGCCGGCACCACGGTCGTCCAGGCCAAGACAGACGCCGGCTGCGGCTGCCTGGCCACCGACAAGTCCACCGACGAGGCCACGGCCGAGGCCGGGGAGGCCGACGACGGCGAGCCGCCCGTCGTGGTGATCGGCGCGGGGCCGATCGGGCTGGCCGCCGCCGCGCACCTGTCCGAGCGCGGCCTGCCGTTCCTGGTCCTGGAGGCCGGCGAGCGGGCCGGTGCCTCGGTGGCCGAGTGGGGCCACGTCCGCCTGTTCTCACCCTGGCGCTTCAACACCGACGCCGCCGCCCGCCGCCTGCTGGACGCCGCCGGCTGGACCGCCCCGCCCGCCGACGCCCTGCCCACCGGCGCCGAACTGGTCCGCGACTACCTCACCCCGCTGGCCGGGGTCCCGGAGCTGGCCGGACGGATCCGTACCGGCACCCGCGTCATCGCCGTGACCCGCGAGGGCATCGACGCCACCCGCACCATCGGGCGCGACGAGCACCCGCTGCTGGTCCGTACCCGCGATGCCGCCGGCCGGGTCCGCGACCTGCGGGCCCGCGCGGTGATCGACGCCTCGGGCACCTGGGGCCGCACCAACCCGCTGGGGCACTCGGGCCTGCCCGCCCCCGGCGAGGACCAGGCCGCCGCGTCCATCACCGGGCCGCTGCCCGACGTGACCGGACGCGACCGCGCCCGCTTCGCCGGCAAGCACACCCTGGTCGCCGGCATGGGCCACTCGGCCGCCAACACCCTGCTCGCCCTCGCCGACCTCGCCGAGTCCGCGCCCGGCACCCGGATCACGTGGGCCGTACGGGGCGCCTCGCCCGCCCGCCTCTACGGGGGCGGCGACGCCGACGGGCTGCCCGCACGCGGCGCCCTCGGCTCACGCCTCCAGCGAGCCGTGGAGTCCGGCGCGATCGAGCTGATCCCCGGCTTCACCATCACGGGCCTCTCCACCACGGGCCTCTCCACCACGGGCTTGGCGGCTCCCGGTGACGGCCCCGTCCAGGTGACCGGCACGGCCTCCGGCGGCGAGCGGACCCTGGCCGTCGACACCGTCGTCGCGGCCACCGGCTTCCGTCCCGACCTGGACATGCTGCGCGAGGTCCGGGTCGAGCTCGACCCGGGCACCGAGTCCCCGGTCAAGCTGGCCCCGATGATCGACCCCAACTTCCACAGCTGCGGGACCGTACCGCCGCACGGCGAGCGCGAGCTGGCCCATCCCGAGACCGGCTTCTACATCGCCGGGATGAAGAGCTACGGCCGCGCGCCCACGTTCCTGATGGCCACCGGGTACGAGCAGATCCGCTCCATCGTCGCGGCCCTGGCCGGTGACCGCGCCGCCGCCGACAGCGTCGAACTCGACCTGCCCGAGACCGGCGTGTGCTCCACCGACCGGTCCGCCCAGGATGAGGCGGTGGAGGAGGCCGGCTGCGGCAGCTCCTGCTCCACCGGGCCCGCCCAAGAGGCCGTGCAGGAGCCCGTGCCGGAGTCGGCGCCCGTCGTCGCCGAGGAGGACGGCTCGGCCTGCTGCGACTCCAGCGCCCCGGAGCCGATCTCGCTCGGCGACCCGGTGACGGTCGGCGCGAGCGCCGGAAGCGGCGTGCGGCTGGGGTTCGTGACCGGCCACGAGCACGGCTACTCCGGCGACACCGCGCGCGGAGACGCCTGACCCGGTGGACCACGACGACGACGCACGGGTACCGGCGGGCGGAGCGCCCGCCGGTACCGACGCCGGTCCCGGCCTGCGTACGGTCCTGATCGCGCTGTGCGTCACGGAGATCACCAGCTGGGGCGTGCTCTACTACGCCTTCCCGGTCCTGTCCCCCGCCATCACCGCCGACACCGGCTGGTCCACCGCCACCACGACGGCCGCGTTCTCCGCCGCGCTCGTCCTGGCCGCCCTCGGCGGCATCCCGCTCGGCCGACTGCTGGACCGGCGCGGACCGCACGCCATCATGACCACCGGCTCCATCGTCGCCGTCCTGGCTGTCGTCGGGCTCGCGGCCGCACCGAACCTGTGGTGGTTCACCGCCGCCTGGATGCTGGCCGGCGCCGCCATGACCGCCGTGCTCTACCAGCCCGCCTTCGCCGCCCTCACCCGCTACCACGCCCCGCACCACGTCCGCGCCCTCACGACCTTGACCCTGGTCGCGGGCCTGGCCAGCACCGTCTTCGCTCCCCTGACCGACGCCCTGGCCTCGCACCTGAGCTGGCGCGGCGTCTACCTCGTCCTGGCCGCGATCCTGGCCGCCGTCACCATCCCGCTGCACGCCGTCGCGCTCCGCCGCCCCTGGCCCGCGTCCCATGCCCGCGCCGCGGGCGTACGGCACGAGGCGGCGCGGCCGCATGCCGGAGTGCGGGCCATCGTCACCGGCCGCCCGTTCGTGCTGCTGGCCGCCGCGCTCACGCTGTCGGCCTTCGCGATGTACGCCGTGATGATCAACCTCATCCCGCTGCTCACCGCCCGCGGCGCCGGCGCCACCACCGCCGCCTGGGCCCTCGGCCTTGGCGGAGTCGGCCAGGTGGCCGGACGCCTCGGGTACGGCACGCTCGTCCGGCACACCAGCGTCCGCTCCCGTACGGTCTGGATCCTGGCCCTGTCGGCCGTCAGCACCTCCGCGCTGACCGTCCTGACCGGACCGGTCGCCCTGCTCGTCGCCGTCGCGGTCCTGGCCGGCACCACCCGAGGCATCGCCACCCTCCTGCAGGCCACCGCCGTCACCGACCGCTGGGGCGCCGCCTCGTACGGCACCCTCTCGGGCATCCTGGCCGCACCCGTCACCATCGCCGGCGCCATCGCCCCCTGGGCCGGTGCCGCGATCGCCACCGGCCTCGGCGGCTATCCCGCCCTGTTCAGCGTCCTCACCGCGGTCGCCGTACTCGCCGCCGCGCTGGCCGCCGGCAGCACGCCGTCCCCCGCCGCGTCGGCGGAGCCACGGGACATGCCCCGGCAGGGCGCGGGCCGCGCACCATGATCCATTCGCCGGACCCTGTTCGGCGCCGCCGCGCCCCGTTCGCTATCGTCGAGGCCTTGACCAGGGACGACGGAGGTTCGGTGAACGATTTCATCGCGGGGCTGCCCAAGTGCGAACTGCACCTGCACATCGAGGGGACCCTGGAGCCGGAGCTCAAGTTCGACCTGGCGAGGCGCAACGGGATCGCGCTCCCCCACGCGACCGTCGAGGAGGCGCGCGCGGCGTTCACCTTCGACAGCCTGAGCACGTTCCTGGTCGGCTACTACGGCAGCATGGACGTCCTGCGGACCGAGCCCGACTTCTACGACCTCGCCTCGGCGTACCTGACCAAGGCCGCCGCCCAGAACGTGCGGTACGCCGAGATCTTCTTCGACCCGCAGGCGCACACCTCGCGCGGCGTGCCGTTCGACGTGGTCATCCGCGGCCTGCGCCGGGCGATCCTCGACGCCGAGCGGCTGAACGGGATACGGGCCCAGCTCATCATGTGCTTCCTGCGGGACTTCTCCGCCGAGTACGCCATGGCCACGCTGCTGGAGTCGCTGCCGTACCGCGAGTGGATCGTCGGTGTGGGGCTGGACTCCGACGAGCGCGGCAACCCGCCGGTCAAGTTCGCGAAGGTCTTCGCCCGGGCCCGGCAGGAGGGCTACCTGCTGACCATGCACTGCGACGTGGACCAGGAGAACTCCACCGAGCACATCCGCCAGTGCCTCGAGGTGATCGGCGTCGACCGGATCGACCACGGCGTCAACGCGCTGGACGACCCCGCCCTCGTCGAGGAGATCAAGCGCCGCGGCCTCGGCCTCACCGTCTGCCCGGTCTCCAACGGCTTCGTCACCGACGGCTCCAAGGCCGAGGCGATCCGGCGGATGCTCGACCTGGACCTGCGGGTCACCATCAACTCCGACGACCCGGCCTACTTCCGGGCCTACGTGGCCGAGAACCTCGAACTCGTCCACCGCGAACTGGACCTGCCCCAGGACGACCTCGTACGGCTGGAACGCAACGCCTTCGAGATCGCCTGGCTCCCCCGCTCGGTCAAGCACACCTACTTCGCCGAACTGGACGCCTACGCACGCGAGCGCTGACGCCTGCGGCTCCCGTCTCCACCCCTACGGAGTGACGATCCCCGCCGCGCGGGCGGCGCCGAGCCACGCCGGGAATTCCGCCATCAGTTTTCGGTAAAGGTCTCCGTCGGCGATGGACAGCGGTTCCGGACCGGCCTCGAAGAAGCCGGCGTTGTCGACGGCGCGCTTTTTCGGAACGGGCAGTTCGTCGAGTTTGCGCAGGAATTTGAACTCGTCGGTCCCGAAGCCGACGAACTGCCAGAAGATCGGAAGGGTCGAGGCACCGCACAGGATCTTCTCCGCGGCCCGCCGCGAATCCGGTGACCCGTCGGTCTGGAAGACGACGAAGGCCGGGGCCGCGGGGGCCGACGCCAGGTAATGGTCGATGACCGCCTGCATCGCGGCGGCGTAATTGGTGGTCCCCATGAACCCCAGGCGATCGTGCTCGACGCCGATCCGTCCCTGGTAGTCGTTGAGCCCCATCTCGACGGCGGGATGCGCCACCAGGTCGAAGAAGACCACCGGGACGATCCCGTCGTCGTCCAGGTTCGCCGACAGTGCGAGCACCTGCTCGCCCAGATGCTGAACGGTGCCGTCCTTGTAATAGCGGCGCATCGAGCCGGAACGGTCGAGCACCAGATAGACCGCGGCGCGCTCGCCGCTCAGCCCGCTCTTTTCGAGACTCACCCGCGCCGACGTGAACAGATCGACGAGATCGGGGGCCACGGACTGCACCTCGTCCAAGCTGACGGGCATCGGGCGCCTCTTTCCTACGATCATCGGTTTCAGGCGATCATCGATTTCCGGGCGATCACCGTTTTTCGGGCGATCACCGGATCCGGGCCCTAGTTTATGCGTCCCGGCCTCGGGTAACGCGCTTGCGATGACAGCCGGCGACCGCGTGGGGCCGCCGCCCGGGCTGCGCCGGGCGGCGCTGACCGCCGCCTGCCTGCTGGTGCTGACGCTGGCGGCCGGGCTGGTGCTGTGGCTGCTGGTCCATCTGGCCCCGCTCACCCTGGCGCTGGTGGCGACGCTGCTGATGGCGGCGCTGATCGAGCCGGTCTCGCGGCGGCTGCGCGCGGTGCGGTTCCCGCCCTGGCTGGCCGCGCTGGCCGGGCTGTTCACGCTGCTGGCGATCGTCTCGCTGCCGATCGCGCTGATCGGCAACCAGACCGTCCAGCAGTGGCCACGGCTGCACCAGGGGCTGGACCAGGGCCTGGACAAGGTCCGCGACCTGCTGCTGAACGGGCCGTTCCCGATCACCGCCCAGCAACTGGACTCGGTCGGCGACGGCCTGCGGAAGGCGGCCGTCAACGCGGCACCCGACCCCGCCGCCGGTGCCACCGCCGCCACCCAGAGCCTGGCGTCCATCGTGATCGCCCTGGTGCTGCTGTTCTTCGTGCTCAAGGACGGCGCCTCCATGTGGCGCTGGGCGCTGCACCTCGCCCCGGAACGCAACCGCCACCGCATCGACACGGCGGCCCGAGCGGGCTGGGACGCGCTGGTCGCCTACATCCGCGGGACGGTCCTGGTCGCGTCCGTGGACGCGATCGGCATCGGGGTGGCCCTGCTGGTGATCGGCGTGCCGCTGGCGCTGCCGCTCGCGCTGCTGACGTTCATCGCCGCGTTCATCCCGATCGTCGGCGCGACGGTGGCGGGCGCGGCCGCCGTGCTCATCGCGTTCGTGAGCAACGGGCTCACCGACGCGCTGCTGGTGCTGGGCGCGGTGATCCTCGTCCAGCAGGCGGAGGGCAACCTGCTGCAACCACTGATCATGGGCCGGGCGCTGCACCTGCATCCGGCCGTCATCCTGATCGCCGTCACGGCCGGCACGCTCCTGGCGGGCATCGCCGGCGCCATCGTCGCCGTCCCCGTCACGGCCGTCTGCTACCGCGTGGCGCGGGTACTCCAGGACATGCGCGCCGACACCCCCGCGACGAACGTCCCCACGACGGCACCGGCCCCCGACTGACGCCCCTCCCGGCTGACCGGCCGGCTACCGACTGAGGAGAAGGTCAGACGCCGGACGGCAGGGTCTCCAGCTCGTCCCTCTGGGCGGCTTCGGCGTGCAGTGGTTCGAGGGCGGACGTCCGGCGGAACCAGCACAGCGCGTCGTAGCGTTCGGCGAGCCTGGTGGGCACGTAGTTGCGGCGATCACGGAACGGGTCGTACACGACGCCGATGGCGCGATGGCCACGGGTGGCGTTGAACCAGGGGGTGTCCGGCCGGTCGGAGAAGATGAACAGGCCGTGCTCCACGCCCGAGTCCGCCAGCAGCGCTTCGAGGGAGTCCTGGCGCGGCCCCGGTACGTGCATGGTCTCCATCGGCGCGCCCCAGCGCGGCGCGGCGATCACTTCGCCGCTGCCGCCCGCGAAGCCCACGGCGACGACCTGGTCGCGGCCGTACCGGTCCCGGGCGAGTTGGCCCAGGTTGACCATGCCCGCGGAGGCCATGTCGGTGGCCCGCGCGTCGCCGATGTGCGTGTTGTGGGCCCAGACGACGGCGCGCGCGCCGGGGCCGTGGAACTCCAGCAGGCGGTCCAGGGTGTCGGCCATGTGCGTGTCGCGGACGTTCCACGCGTCCGGACCACCGCCGATCATGGCGCGGTAGTAGCGTTCGGCGCCCGCGGCCACCTCGGCGTTCTGCCGGGCGTTCAGGTCCCCGGACGGATCGGCGCCCACGGGCCGGCGCAGCCGGGTGAGCAGGGCCAGCACCTCGTCCGCGCAGCCCTCGGGGACCAGCCTGCTGAAGGCGTAGGACTGCGGATCCTCGCCGTACGGCTCGAAGCAGCGGTAGGCGGCCAGCGCCTTGTCCACGTACTCGGGCCGGTGGTCGGCCAGATGCGTGATGATCGCGCGCAGCGACTCCCACAGGCTGTAGACGTCCAGGCCGTAGAAGCCGGCCCTGGCCCCCGACTCCTGCCCGGAGCCTCGGCCCGTGTTGTGGTCGCGCAGCCAGCGGCTGAAGTTCACCGTCTCCTGGTTGGCCCACATCCAGGTCGGCCAGCGGCGGTAGCCGTCCAGGACCGTCCTGGGGTCGGCCGGTGCGCCTTCGGCCCCGGTCACGCTCTGGTTCACCGCCCAGCAGTCGGGCCAGTCGCCCTCGACCGCGACGAACGAGAACCCGCGCTCGGCGATGAGCCTCCGGGTCAGCGCCGCCCGCCAGGCGTAGTACTCGTGAGTGCCGTGGCTGGCCTCGCCGAGCAGGACGCAGCGGGCATCGCCGATCCGGTCCATGAGCGGGTCGAGGTCGGTGCCGTACTCCAGCGGGAGGGCGGATTCCCGCACGTCATCGGCCTGGCTCACCGCTCTCCCTTCGGGCCCTCGGCGCGCTCGCCGGTACGCCTGGGCCGTTGGTTCTCCTCGCGCTGGAGCTCCTGGTTCGCGCGCTCGCCGGCGGCGGAGTCGGACGCGATCCCCTCGTCCTCGAGGCGCTTGCGTTCCTTCGTTCGCTTGATGTCGTACTTGTGGCTGCCCGGACGCGGCATCCACCCCACCCCCCTCAGGCGCGTGCGCTCTCCATCCTTCCTGGGCGCCTTCCCCCCATTTGGCCGCCGATGCACCCGTACGGCATCCTTTGCCGTCGGTTGAGCCGCCGCCGCGCGGCGGGGTGACCCCCGGCGGCTACGTCCCAGGTAATCGCCATGATGACCGCAGCCGCCCTAGCGTCATGGCCATGACAACGACTCGCTTGGTCACCAGTGGACTGTTCGCCGACGGACTTCGCCTGCTCCGCCTGTCACTGCGCCTTGACGCGGTCGTGACGGGGGCCAACGGCCTCGCCTACCTCGCCCTCGCCGGCCCGCTGGAGGACCTGCTCGGGCTGAACGCCGGGGCCGGCCGCGCGATCGGCGCGTTCCTCCTCGTGTACGCCGTAGCCGTCTGGCTGATCTCCATGCCCGCCCGGCCGCACCGCCTCGCCGCGCTCGCGGTGGTGGAGGCGAACGTGCTGTGGACGGTGCTCAGCATCGTCACGCTGATCGCGGGCTGGCTGTCCCTCGACTCCATCGGAATCGTCTGGACGGTCATGCAGGCCCTTGTCGTCGCGGGCTTCGCAGGGGTGCAGTACGTCGCGCTGCGCCGGATCCGCTGAGCCTGTTCAGACCCGCCGTACCTCCACGCCGGTGTCCCGGATGCGCGCCACGGCCGCATCCGGGGCCGACCCGTCGGTGATCACCATGTCGAGCGTTCCGGCGGGGCAGACCAGGCCGAGCCCGGTCCGGCCGAACTTGGCCCCGTCGCACACGGCGATGACCCGCCGCGCGGACGCGATCGCGGCCCGCTTGACCGGGACCTCGTCCAGGTCGTGCGCGGTGAGGCCGTGCTCGGCCGACAGGCCGCAGACGCCGAGGACGGCGGTGTCGACGCGCAGCGAGGCCAGCGACGCCTCGGTCAGCGGTCCGGTGAACGCCAGGGCGCCGGGCGTGGTGCGCCCGCCGGGGACGAGCAGCCGGATCCCGGGGGCACCGCTGAGCGCATTCGCGGCGTGCAGGTCCAGCGGGACGACGGTGAGCCGCCGCCGGACGATCGCGCGGGCGAGGGTGAGCGTGCTGGTCCCGCCGTCGAGGATCACGGCCTCCCCGTCGGCCAGCAGGCCGTTCACCTCTGCGGCGATCCGCTCCTTGGTCTCGACCGCCTCGTGCTCGCGGACGGCGAACGGCATCGCCTCGCCGCGCAGCAGCAGGCTCACCGCGCCGCCCCGGACCCGCCGCAGCACGCCCCGTTCGGCGAGCTGGTCGAGATCGCGCCGGATGGTCATCTCGGACGCGCCGGTCTCCTCGGCCAGCTCGGTCACGGTGACGTGCTCCGCGGTCCGCAACCGCTCGATGAGCACATCAACCCGCTTCGAACCCTCCGCTTTCGAACCCTCCGCTTTCGAACCCTGCGCTTTCGAACCCTGCGCTTTCAAGCCCGGCGCTTTCGAACCATCCATATGGTGGATCGAACATGATCCGTGTTAGAAAGTCAACATGACTTGGATCGTGTTCGACTACGCGGGCGTCATCAGCCACTCCCCTCCCGACCATGCCGGTGCCCTGCTGCCGCAGACGGCGGGCGTCGAGCCCGAAGCGTTCTGGCCGGTGTACTGGGCGCACCGGCTGCCGTACGACCTGGGCGCGGTGACCGCCGCCGGCTTCTGGCGGACGGTGTGCGGGGAACTGGGCACGCGCGCCGACGCCGGCCTGATCGAGGTGCTGGCGACGCTCGACCTCCGTACATGGGCGCACATCAACGAGGAGACCGTGGGGCTGCTGACGGAGTTGGCCGGCGGCGGCACGCCGCTGGCGCTGCTGTCGAACGCGCCGGTCGAACTCGCCCGCATGGTGGACGGGCTGCCCTGGGCGCCGCTGTTCCGGCACCGCCTCTACAGCGCCGACCTGCGGCTGGCCAAGCCCGATCCGGAGATCTTCCGGCGGCTGACCGACCGGCTCGGCGCGGCCCCCGATGACGTGCTGTTCGTCGACGATCGCGACGAGAACGTACGGGCGGCGCGGGCGATGGGCATCCGGTCGCTGCTGTTCACCGGCGTCCCGGAGTTGCGCGCCGACCTCGCCGGGGCCCTGCGCCGCGCGCCTACTCGCCGGCCAGGAGGCGCTGCAGCGCGGACATCGCCGGTCTGACCACGTGCCGTCCCAGCGGGCCGTCGCCGCGGAGTGCGGCGCGGGCGGCGTTGGCGCCGCAGGCACCGTGCACCCCGCCGCCGGGATGCGCCGACGCGGAGGCCAGGTAGAGGCCGGGTACCGGGGTCTCCGGACGGCCCGCGCCCGGGACGGGGCGGAAGATCAATTGCTGGTGGGGGCCGCTGGTCCCGCCGTTGAGAGCGCCGTTGACGAGGTTGGCGTTGTGCCGCTGGAACATGGGGGGCGCGAGGATGCGCCGGTCGATCACGCGCTCCCGGAAGCCGGGCGCGTAGCGTTCGATGACCGTCTCCAGGCGGTCGGCCATGGCGTTCTGGTCGCGCGCGTCCCAGGAGCCGGTGATGCCGTCCGGCCCGGCGTCACCGGTGATCTTCTGGGGCACGTGGGTGTAGGCCCAGACCGATTCCGTACCGGAGGGGGACCGCGCCGGGTCGGCCGTGGTCATCTGCCCCAGCAGGAGGAACGGGTCGGCCGGGACCTTTCCGGTGGCGATCTGGGCGCTGTAGTCCGTCAGCGCGTTCATCCCGGAGGCCAGGTGGACGGTGCCCGCCCGTGCCGCGTCCGGAGACGACCACGGAATCGGCCCGGACAGGGCCCAGTCCACCTTGAACGTGGCCAGATCCCAGGTGAAGCGGCGCATGTCGGCACGCAGCGCGGACGGCAGATGCTCCCAGCCCACGAGCCCCCCGTACAGCGCGGGCGCCGACACGTCGGCCAGGACCGCTTTGGCCGCCCGGATCGACTCGCCGGAGGCGGTCCGGACGCCCAGTGCCCGGCCCCCATGGACGATCACCGACGTCACCGGGGTGCCGCAGTGGACGCGGCCTCCCCTGGCCTCCAGCCTGCGGACCAGCGCCCCGGTCAGCTCGCCCGCGCCGCCTTCGGGCACCGGCCAGCCGTACTGCTGGCCGACCATCGTCAGCAGCCATCCGAACATCGCGCTGCCCGTCGATTCGGGGAACAGGTCGGCGTGCAGCGCCGAGCCGCCCAGCAGCAGCGGCCCGCCGGGCCCGGTGAACTCCTCCTCACCGAGGCGCCGTACGGGGAGGAGCAGCATGCGGAGCAGGCGCAGTCCGCCCGCGGCCCGTACCTTGGCGGCCAGCGAGGCACCCGCGCGGACCGGCGGGAAAGGACCGAAGAGCACCCCGGCGAGGTCGTCGCCCAGGTCCTCCCAGCGCCGGTAGAGCCGCGTCCATGCCTCCCCGTCGCCGGGGCCGAGCCGTTCCAGCCCTTCGGCGGTACGTTCGACATCGCGTTCCAGGACGGCGCAGCGGCCGTCCGGGAAGGGGTGCGCCATGACGGCGGGGGCATGCCGCCAGCGCAGCCCGTGGCGTTCGAGGTCCAGCGCGCGCATCACGGGCGAGCCCACGCCGAGGGGATAGAACGCGCTGCACACGTCACTGACGAAGTCGGGATGCACCCCGCGATCGCTGCGCACGCCGCCACCCGGCTCCGGCTGGGCCTCCAGGACGTCCACCGCCCAGCCCGCGTCGGCCAGCATGTTGGCCGCGACCAGCCCGTTCGGCCCGCTGCCGATCACCACGGCGTCGCTCATGTAACACCGCCTACCCGTTGATCTCCGAAGCTAGCGCGCCGCGGGACGCCGGAACCTCCCGGAGCGCCGCGTTCTCGATCTCGATGCGCGTTCTCAGCAGGCCCAGGCCGACGACCGTGAACAGCGAGGCGGTGAGCCACGAGGTGTGGACGAGCGGCAGCGCGATCCCCTCGGCGACGACCGCGACGTAGTTGGGGTGGCGCAGCAGCCGGTACGGGCCCCGGTCCACCAGCGGAAGGCCGGGCACGATCACCACCCGCGTGTTCCACTGCCGGCCCAGGGTCGCGATGCACCACCAGCGCAGCCCCTGGGCGAGGACGGCGGCGGTCAGCATCGGCCAGCCCAGGAGCGGGATGAAGGGCCGGTCGAGCAGCCACGCCTCCAGCAGAGCCCCGGCCAGCAGGCCGATATGAGCCGCGACCATCGCCGGGTAGTGCCGCCGCCCGTACTCGATCCCGCCCCGCCGCCTGGCCCATTCGAGATGGCGGCGCGCCAGGACGAGTTCGGCGATCCGCTCGATCCCCACGAGCAGGATCAGCAGCGTGTAGGCGATCAACGGATCACCAGCTCAGCAGGACCAGCTCGGCGGAGAACCCCGGGCCGAGCGCCATCAGCAGGCCGGGTTCGCCCTCGGACCGGCGGCGGCGCCGGATCGTCTCCTGCAGCACGTTCAGCACCGACACCGAGGACAGGTTGCCCAGCCTCCGCAGGGAGTCCCACGTCACCTCCAGCTCATCGGCGCCGATGCCGAGACCGTCGCCGATCTTCTCGATCACCTTCGGGCCGCCGGGATGGCAGACCCACGAGGACACCTCGCCGGGCGACAGCCCGTGATCGCCGAGGAAGGCGGTGACATCGCCGGCCAGCGTGGCCTCGACGTGGTCGACCAGATCGGCGGCCAGCACGATGCGGAGGCCGTGCGCGCCGACCTCCCAGCCCATCAGCCGCTCCGTGCCCGGATAGAGCCTGCTCCGGGTGGCCACGATCCGGGGCCCGCCGGCGTCGTTCGGCAGCCCCGCGTCGTCCTCACGCCGGGCGCCGACCGCCACCACGGCCGCGGCGCCGTCGCCGAACAGGCCGCCGGCCACGAGGTTCGCCATCGAACGGTCCTCGCGCTGGGCGGTCAGCGAGCACAGCTCGACGCAGACCAGCACCGCCACCTGGTCCGGCCAGGCCCGCAGGTAGTCGTACAGGCGGGACAGCCCCGCGGCGCCGCCCGCGCACCCGAGGCCGAAGACCGGTACGCGCTTGACGTCCTCGCGCAGCCCGGCGCGCTGGGCCAGCTTGGCGTCCAGCGACGGCGTGGCCACACCGGTCGAGGAGCAGAAGACCAGGTAGTCGACCTGCGACGGCTCCGTCGCGGCCGCGTCCAGCGCCTCCCGTAGGGCCCGCTCGCCCAGGTCGAGGGCGGTGTCGATGTAGGCGTCGTTGGCTGTGGTGAAGTCGCCGAGTTTCTCGTACTCCCCGATCGGCAGCGCCAGGTTCCGGCCCGTCACCTGGGTGGCGGCGTGGAAGCGCTCCAGCAGCTCCCGGTCGGCCCCGGCCCAGCGCGCGACGGCCTCGGTGATCTGGTGCTGGTCGTAGCGATGCTCCGGCAGAACGGTCCGTACAGCAGCCACACGCATGAGACCTCCCCGATGAGCGCTCCTGCCTCCGCTGCCCCCCGCAGCGGGACTATCCGGCGGGCGTGCCGATCCCCCGTTCGCTGGCGTAGCCCTCGAGCCGCTCCCGCAGCCGGCGGCGGCCCCGGTGCAGGCGTGACATGACCGTCCCGATCGGGACGTCCAGGATGTTCGCGATCTCCTTGTACGGGAAGCCCTCCACATCCGCGAGGTAGACGGCCAGCCGGAACTCCTCGGGCAGGTCCGCGAGCGCCTGCTTCACCTCCGAGTCCGGCAGGCGTTCGAGGGCCGTGACCTCCGCCGACTTCAGGCCGGCCGGCGTGTGCGACGCCGCCTCGGCCAGCTGCCAGTCCTCGATCGTGTCGGCCCCGGACTGGACGGGCCGCCGCTGCTTCTTGCGGTAATCGTTGATGAACGTGTTGGTCAGGATCCGGTACAGCCAGGCCCTGAGGTTGGTGCCCTCCTCGAACCGGTGGAACGAGGCGTACGCCTTGGCGTAGGTGTCCTGGACCAGGTCCTCGGCGTCCGCGGGCCGGCGGGTCATCCGCAGCGCGGCGGCGTACAGCTGGTCGAGATAGGGCACCGCGTCGCGCTCGAACCGGGTTCTTCGCCGGGCCGTACCCGGAGCGGTCGTCAGCATCCGGGGCCCCGTCCACGCGCGGCACGGTCAGGTCGCCGAAGGACAGGTCGCCGAAGGTCATGAGCTACCGCGTTCATGTCATCCCCCTTCGCTTCTCCCCGAAATGGACCGTATGCCCCGCATTTGGCGTATTTAACGATCGAGGCCGCACGAGCCGCCGGATCACCGGCCCGAATCCGCCCCGACTCCCATCCTTCCGCCAGGGTTCGGCAACGGCCCGGCCCGCCCGGCGGCCGGCCCTTTTAAGCCCCGCCGGTCCGGGTAGGGCCGCGTTCCGCGGGGCCTCCGCAGGGTCCCGAACGCCACGCCGAGGGGAGCGAACGATGACCGAGGCCCACCACCCGATCCAGGGCGAGCACAAGTACGAGCAGCACGTGACCTCGCCGGACGAGCACGAGGAGCGTTCCGGCCGGAGCCTGGTCACCACCGACCACGACGTGATCCGCGAATGGGCCGAGGCCCGGGACGCCACGCCCGCGACCGTACCGGGCAGCGACTACGAAGGCAGGCCGGGACGGCTGCTGTTCGACTTCCCCGGGTACGGCGGCCAGGATCTGCAGCACATCGAATGGGACGACTGGTTCCGTACGTTCGACGAGCGCAAGCTCAATTTCCTTTACCAGGAGCACAAGAAGGACGGCGCGCAGAGCAATTTCTTCCGCCTCGAGAATCCCGGCAGAAACGCCGACTAGCCTTTCCCGCCCAGGCGACCCCGTGCCCTCGAACTAACCCGTGGCGAGGACCTGCGGCGCGGTGACCTTGATCCGGGTGCGGAGCCATTTGGCACGCGTCTCGGCCGCCTCGTGGCACGGGCCGATGGCCTGGAGCAGCTCTCCGTCGCGGGCCGCCTGCGCCGCCTGGGCGAGGATCACCCACCCGATCTCCGCCTCCTGCGCGCCGAGGTACAGGTCGCGCAGATCGTGGAGCAGCAGCAGCCCGGACACCTCCGAACGGCCGATGAGCTGGGCGCTCCGGTGCCGGAGCGCGTCCAGCAGCCCCGGCGAATCGGCGACCTTGCGCGGCGTGACGCCGTAGCGCTCGGCGAAGGGCGCGAGGCGCTCCACGTGCTCGGCGCACTGCCGGGCCAGCGTGTGGCCGAGATGGTAGACGTCGTGCTCGACCGCGTGCCGCTCGCCGGCCCGCCGCAGCTCCTTGGCCAGATCGGCCTCGGCGTCCTGGACCTCGCCGATCGCCTTATCGAGCTTCATGCCCGGCCCTCTCGCTGGTCTCCCGTACGCCGCTTTCCCGTGCGCCGCTCTCCCGTACGCCGTGACCACCCCTGGTCCCGGCCCCGTTCGCGGCCGCCGCCTCACCGACCGGCTGCGAGGCCGTCGTCGTCGGGGCCGGAGACGGCGTGCCGTCCCCGTCACCGAGCTTCTCCACCCGGACGGCGGCCGTCTTGAACACCGGCTGCTTGGAGACGGGATCCCAGTCGGTGATCGTCAGCTCGTTCGCGGCTCGCGGCGCCGAGCCGTTCTGCCCGCCCGAGCCGTTCTCCCCGCCCCAGCGGCCGTAGTGGAAGGGGACGAAGACGACGCCGTCCCGGATCCCGCTGACCCGCGCCCTGGCCTCAAGCCGCCCGCGCGGGGATTCGACCCGTACCGGATCACCCTCGGCGATCCGCAGCCGCCGCGCGTCCCCCTCCGAGATCTCCACCCACACATCGGGCGCGGCGGCGTCGAGCTGGCGGGCGCGTCCGGTCTTGGTACGGGTATGCCAGTGGTACGCGGTACGCCCGGTCGTGAGCAGGAACGGGTAGTCGTCGCTGGGCGGCTCGTGCGGCGGCAGGAACTGCGCCGTCTTGAGCACCGCGCGCCCGGCCGGCCCCATCGCCGCGTGGTCCTTGAACTCGTACGCGGCGCCGGTGAGCATGTCGTGCCCGTAGTCCTCGCAGAATTCGCTGCGGGTGTTGAACCGGTGATCGGTGTAGAGCCGTTCGGTGCCCTCGGGCGCCTCGTCGGTGCACGGCCACTGGATACCGCTGCCGCCGCGGAGTTTCCCGTACGACAGGCCCGAATAATCGCAGGGCCGTCCCCGGGTCATCTCCTTGAACGCCTCGAAGCACCCTTGCGGGGTGTGCCATTTCAGCAGCGGCGAGCCGTCCTTGTCGGTCAGTTCGAGGCGGCGCGCGTACTCCAGGAGGATGTCCAGGTCGGTACGGGCCTCGCCGGGCGGGGCGACGGCCCGTTCCGACAGGTGCACCGTGCGGTCGTGGTTGGTGTACGTGCCGGTCTTCTCGCCCCAGATCGCGGTGGGCAGCACGACGTCGGCCAGCTCCGCCGTCTCGGTCAGGAACGCGTCGCTGACGACGACGAACAGCCGTTCCTGCTTGAGGATCGAGCGGATCCGGTGCAGTTCGGGCAGCGACACGGCGGGGTTCGTCCCGATGATCCACAGGAAGCGGAGCGAGCCCTCCTCGGCGTACCGGAACATCTGCATCACGTGCGTGGGCGGGGCCCAGGTCGGGATCTGGAGCGGCTCGACGTTCCAGATCCGGGCGAGTTCCTGGACGTGCTCGGGGTTCTGCCAGTTGCGCATCCCGGCCAGATCGCCGTCGGCGCCGGTCTCGCGGGTGTTCTGCGCGGTCGGCTGGCCGTTCATCTGGAAGACCGAGCAGCCGGGCCGGCCGATCATCGCGCGGAGCAGGTTGATGTTGTTGATCTGGCACGCGGACGCGGTCGCCTGGTGCGACTGGTAGACGCCCTGCAGGGCGGTCGACACCAGGCGCTCGCCGGTACCGATGACCCGGGCCGCCGCGCGGATGTCGTCCGCCGGGACTCCGCAGATCTCGGCGACGCGCTCGGGCGGGTACTCCCGCACCGTCTGGTCGAGCTTGGCGAAGCCGATGGTGTGCTCGTCGACGAACTCCCGGTCGATCCAGCCGTTGGCGATGAGTTCGTGCTGGAGGCCGTTCAGCAGCGCCAGGTTCGTGCCGTTGCGGATCGGCAGGTGGACGTCGGCCTCCTGCGCGACCTTCGTACGGCGCGGATCGACCACGACCAGCCGCGGCCGGTCCGGGCCGTGCAGCCGGTCCAGGATCCGCGCCCACAGGACGGTGTGCGTCTCGGCGATGTTGTGCCCGACCGCGAAGATCGTGTCGCACGCGTCGAAGTCGGTCATCGAGCCGGGATCGCCGTCGCTGCCGAACGTCTCCTTGAGCGCGAAGTCGGAGGTCGCCGTGCACAGCCGCGTGTTCCCGTCCAGGTGCGGCGTCCCGATCCCGGCCCGGACGATCATCGCGAGCGTGTAGTAGTCCTCCAGGAACAGCTGCCCGCTGTCGTAGAAGCCCATCCCCAGCGGTCCCTGCTCGTCCATGACCTGGCGGCTGCGGGCGGCGATCGCGGCCATCGCCTCGTCCCAGCTCGCCGGGCGCAGTTCCCCGTCCCGCCGTACGAGCGGCGCGGTCAGCCGGTCCGGCGAGTTGTTGGCCTGCCAGCCGAACAGCCCCTTCGGGCCGAGCCTGCCGTGGTTGACGCGGTCGGTGGCGCGTCCCCGCACGCCGACGATGCGTCCCGAATGGACGCCGATGTCCATCCCGCAGCCGTTCGAGCAGAGCACGCAGGCCGACTGGACCCACTCGACCTCGCCTTCGGGCACCCTTTCGTCGAGGTACTGGTCGACGCGGACCGGCCATCGCTCGCCCGCACCGTACGGTGTCCGCGTCCCCCAGATGTCCGCGACTCGGTCCGCCATCCCGTTCCTTCCCGTAGCCCGCTCCGGCCGCCAGGTCCCGCCAAGGCACGCGGTCCAATCAGGCAAACCGCCATGAAGGGCGCTCTTCCCCCCGGCGCAGGGCCGAAACGGAACAGCGGGCGGTGGGGACGCGACGGGTCACGACTGAGGAGGTCAGCCGACGATGGGGCGTTCCTCGGGGAGTTCGTAGCGCCGGGTGCGCTCGCGCAGCGCGAGCGCGGTCGCCAGCGTCAGGGGGCCGATGCGGCCGATGAACATCAGCGCGATCAGCAGCACGTGACCGGCGGGCGGCAGGTCGGCGGTGATGCCGGTGGACAGGCCCACGGTGGCGAACGCCGAGACCACCTCGAACAGCACCCGGTCCAGCGAGTGGCCGGTCATGGCCAGCAGCGCGAACGTGGCGCCGGCGACCAGGCCCACGCTCAGCAGCACGACGCCCATGGCCTGGCGCTGGGTGCTCTCGGGCAGCCTGCGGTGACCGACGTTGACGCGGGGCTCGCCGCGCATCTCGGCCCACAGCACGAACGCCAGCAGCCCGAACGTGGTGACCTTGATGCCGCCGGCCGTACCGGCGCTGCCTCCGCCGATGAACATCAGCAGGTCGGTGGCCAGCCAGCTCTCGGTGCGCATCTGCGAGACGTCGATGTTGTTGAACCCGGCCGTACGGGGCATCACCGCCGCCGTGAACCCGGCCAGCCCCCGCGCCGGTCCGGACAGCGCGCCCAGCGTGGCGGGGTTGGTCCACTCGGCCACGGTCAGCACCACGGTTCCGCCGGCCAGCAGCACCGCCGAGGTGACCAAGGTGACGCGGGTGAGCATCGACCAGGTGCGCGGCCGGCGCCAGTGCCGTGCCAGCTCGAACACCACCGGGAAGCCCAGCCCGCCCACGATGATCGCGGCACAGATGCTCAGGCTGATCCACGGGTCGGCGGCGAAGCGCACCAGGCTGTCGGGCCACAGCGCGAACCCGGCGTTGTTGAACGCCGACACCGAATGGAAGACCCCCAGGTAGACGGCGCGGCCGAAGGGCTCGTCATAGGACAGCGCCAGCCGCGCGCTCAGCACGACCGCGACGACCGCCTCGGACGCCAGGCTGAACAGCACCACGTTGCGGACGACGCGGCGGACGTCGGTGGGCCGCAGGGTCTTGGTCTCGGCCTGGGCGACCAGCCGGGCGCGCAGCCCCAGCCGGCCCGACAGCAGGATCGCGAACAGGGTGGCCAGCGTCATCAGCCCGAGGCCGCCGACCTGGATCAGGCCCAGGATGACGATCTCGCCGAACGCCGTCCAGTGCGCGCCGGTGTCGACGGTGACCAGCCCCGTCACGCACACCGCCGACGTCGCGGTGAACAGCGCGTCCAGCAGGCGGGCCGAACCGGCCCCGTGCGTGGCCGCGGGCAGTGACAGCAGCAGGGTCCCGGTCACGATCGTGATCACGAATCCCGTGACGACGACCTGCGCCGGATGCTGGAACCGTTCCAGTAGCGCGCGCCCCCACGGCGCCACCCGCCTTGTCCATCGCTTCCGCTGAAACAGCGTCACTCCCCCGCCGGATCGATTCGGCACCGGCATATATCACCACACGCGGCGCCCATCTCACGCCCGTCTCAGTCCCGTCTCACGCCTCCGGCGCGGGCCCCTGGCCGCGTTCGGTACGCCACCGTTCGACCAGGGTGGGCAGCTCGCGGAACATGAAGCCGTAGAAGTCGCGCATCTCGTGCAGCCGCCGGGCGGCCGGAGTGTCCTCGCCCGCGGCCTCGATCCCCCGGTCGGCCGCCTCGAACATGGCCTGCACCATGCCGTTCTGCGCCGACATCAGCGTCGCCCAGGCGCCGTCGCGGAGCCGGTAGTGCTCGCGGCGGCTGCCCGGCGCTGGGGCGCGCTCGATCAGCCCGACCGTCGACAGCATCTTGATCGCCCCCGACACGCTGCCGGAGCTGATGCCCAGCCGCTCGGCGAGATCCGGCGCGGTGACGCTGTCCTCGTCGGCGAACATGAACGCCGCCAGCACCCGCGCCGTGGCCTTCTGCAGGCCGCCCTGCGCCAGCGTCAGCGCCAGATTCTCGGCCGCTTCGGTGGTGTCCCCCAAGGTCGTCCCCCTCTTGCTCCTGCCGTGTCCCGTCTCGCCGGGCCCCACGAGATCTTGATGAAATCCTAACAGCTTCAAGTCTTCAGAAATCTCTGAAACTCCTGATAGCGTCGTCACCATGAACACGGCGATCGAACTCGACCGGCTCACCAAGAACTACGGCGCCCGGCGCGGGCTGAGCGACCTCACCCTGCGGGTCGAGCGGGGCGAGGTGTTCGGCTATCTGGGGCCCAACGGCGCCGGCAAGTCCACCACCATCCGGCTGCTGCTGGACCTCATCCGCCCCACCTCCGGCGGCGCCCGCGTCCTCGGCCTGGATCCGCGCGCCCAGGCGGTCGGGCTGCACCGCCGGATCGGCTACCTGGCCGGCGACTTCGTCGTGGACGGCCGCCAGCGCGCCGGCGAATGCCTGACGTTCCTGGCGGGCCTGCGCGGCGGCGTACCGGCACCGCGGATCACCGGGCTGGCCGACCGGCTGGAGCTGGACCTGTCCGCCCGGATCAAGAGCCTGTCCAAGGGCAACCGGCAGAAGGTCGGGCTGGTGCAGGCGTTCATGCACGAGCCCGAGCTGCTGATCCTGGACGAGCCCACCGCCGGCCTCGACCCCCTCGTCCAGCAGACCTTCCTCGACCTGGTCGCCGAGGCCAGGGACGCCGGGCAGACGGTGTTCATGTCCAGCCACATCATGAGCGAGGTCGAGGCGGTGGCCGACCGCGTCGCGATCATCCGCGAGGGCCGCCTGGTGGCGCTCGACACCGTCGCCGACCTGCGGGCCCGCTCGTTCCTCCAGGTTCGGATCACGTTCGCGGCGCCCGTACCCGCCGCCGAGTTCGCCACCCTGCCCGGCGTCGGCGACCTGACCATCGAGGGCACCACCCTGAACTGCCGCGTGGACGGCAGTCCCGACGCCCTGGTCAAGGCCGCCGCCCGGCACACCGTCACCGCCCTGCGCGCCGACACCCAGGACCTGGAAGACCTCTTCCACGCGTATTACTCAGGCGATTCCGGTTACTCAGGCGATTCCAGCGACACGGGCGAGCCCGGCACCGTCCACGTCACCTGACCCGGCACGTCTCCCTCCATCGACTCTCGCCCATCGACACGATGACGAACGGCGGCACCATGACCACCACGACGATTCCCGGGGCCTCCGGCCTCGCCCGGGCGTTCAGCCGCTCGATGTTCACCAAGACCCTGTACGACAACCGGCGCGTCTTCACGGTCTGGGCCGTCGCCACCGCCCTGCTGGCCATGATGTACGGCAGCTTCTACTCGCAGATATCGGCCGATTCCATGGCATCGGTCCCCGAGGCCATGCAGGGATTCGGGCTCAACGACGTCTCCTCCGCCGCCGGTTACCTCCAGGGCGCCGTCTTCGGGCTGCTCGTACCGCTGCTGGCGACCTTCTACGGTGCCGCCACCGGCGCCCGCATGATCTCGGCGGACGAGGAGTCCGGCTACCTGGACCTGCTGCTGGCCCACCCGCTCGGCCGTACCCGCCTGCTCCTGCACCGCTTCGCCGCCCTCGCGACCGGCGCGTTCGCGATCGCCGCCGTCGTCCTGGCGGCCATGCTCGCCATTCGCGGCAGCGCGGGGCTGGACGGAGTCGGCGCCGCCGACTTCACCGCGCAGGCTCTCAACCTCGCCCTGCTGGCCACCGTCTTCGGCGCGCTGGCCACCGGCATCGGCGCCGCCACCGGCAAGAGCCGCCCGACCGTCTTCGGCGTCGCCGCCGGAATCGGCGTCGCCGCCTACGCCCTGCACGGCTTCGCTCCCCAGATCGGCGCCGACTGGCTCCGCCACCTCACCCCGTTCCACTACTACATCGGCGGCGAGCCCCTCAAGCACGGCCTCCAGTTCGCCGACGCCGCCGTCCTGGCCGCCGCCACGATCGTCCTGATCGCGGCCGGCGCCTGGCGGCTGGCCCGCCGCGACATCGGCCGCTGAGCCCGACCGCGCGCCCGCCGGTCACTCGCGCGGCTTCGGTCACTCGCAGCCCTCGAACTGCGGTACGGCCACGCCCGACAGGTCGAGTCCCGACGTCCCGAACCACTTGTCCATCAGCCGGATCATGGTGCCGTCCTGGTACATCCGCGTGATCGCCTTGTTGAGCGCCTCGCAGCCGTCGGGATCGCCGCGCCGCATCCCGATCCCCGTACGCCGCTCCCCGAACCGGGCGTTCACCAGCTTGAACTTCCCGGGCCGCCGCGTCTTGAGCCCGGCCAGGATCGTGTCGTTGGTGGTGATCGCATCGACCCGGCCGTCCTGGAGCATGGCCATGCACTCGTCGTAGTTCCTCGCGGGCACCGGCACGGCGGCCACCTGCCGCTCCTTGATGACCTGCTCGGCCGCGCCGGCACCGGTGACGGCGCACAGGTCGCGGCCCTTCAGGTCCCGCACGCCGCGGACGTCCCGCTCGCCGGCCCGGACGAGGATGTCCTGGTACGACAGGTAGTACGGTCCCGCGAAAGCCAGCCGGAGCTGCCATTCCGGCTCCACCCAGAACGTCAGGGCCAGGTCGATGCGCCGCTCGTGCAGCAGCCGCTCCCGATCCGCCGCCAGCGCCGGGACGAAGCGCACGCCCTTTCCCATCCGCTCGGCCAGGTAGCGGGCGACGTCCACGTCCAGGCCCTCGAACCGGCCGTCCGGCCGCCTCCACCCGAGCCCGGGCAGGTCCGGCCGTACGCCGGCCACCAGGGTCTTCTTCCCGACGATGGAGGATTCGTCCCCGGCCGCGCAGCCCGTCAGGGCGGCACAGCCCAGCAGGCCCGCGACGGCCAGAGCGCCCCGCCGCCGCATCCGCAGGAACCCCACGTCCAGCCCTTCGCCCGCGCCGACGCTCCACCCTGGAGATCAACATTTCAGGGCCATGCCCTGAAGATCCATAAAGTGACCGAATCCGGACCCGGGCGGCGGATGCCGCGCGGCTCCGCGGCCTTCGATAGCGTCGGTCCCATGCGGCTTCACGTGGGATGCGCGATGTGGGCTCACCCGCCATGGCAGAAGCGCTTCCTGCCCCATCCGCTCCCGCCCAGGGAGCGCCTGCGGTCCTATGCGACCTGGTGCAACGCGGTGGAGGGCAACACGACGTTCTACGCGACGCCCTCGCGGAGCACCGTGGAGACGTGGGCGCGGCAGATCGACCCCGACTTCCGGTTCGTGGTCAAGCTGCCCAAGACGATCACGCACGAGGGCCGCCTGACCGGCATCGACGAGCCGCTGCACTCGTTCCTGACGGCCATCGAACCCCTCGGCCCCCGCGCCCACGCCCTCTGGGTCCAACTGCCGGGATCGTTCTCCCCTGCCGACCTCGGGACGCTGGCCGACTTCCTTCGCCGGCTCCCGGCCTCGCACCGCTACGCCGTCGAGGTACGCCACCGCGCGTTCTTCGAGGACGCGCGGTCCGCGCGGAACCTCGAACGGGTCCTCGCGGGTGCCGGCGCCGAATGGATCCCGTTCGACACCACCACGCTCTTCCAGAGCCCGCCGACCAGCGACGCCGAACGGGACGCCTGGACGAAGAAGCCGCGCGTGCCACGCGTGTCGCCCGCGCTCACCGACCGTCCCATCGTCCGCTACCTCGGGCGGGACGACACCGCCCGTACGGTCGAGGGCTGGCGGTACTGGATCGACACGGTCACCGGATGGCTGCGGGAGGGCCGCTCGCCGACCGTGTTCGTCCACACCCCCGACAACGCCGAGGCACTGATGCTCGCCCGCCGCTTCCACGACGCCGTCCGGGCCCGCCTGCCCGGGATCGAGCCGCTCCCCGAACCGATCCCCGCCGAGCCACCGACGCTCTTCTGACCCTCGGGCCGATCTGATCCACGGGCCGGCCTGAACCACGAGCCGATCTGAACCACGGGCCGGCCTGAACCACGGGCCGGCCTGAACCACGGGCCGCTCACCATGATCCCGAGCTTGGAAACGCGCGGGCGGCCCGTTACAGTCTCCTCCTGGTGCGCCGGGAAGTCTGGTCGGCAGTTCTACGCCCTATCGCGACTTCGAGAGGCCGCCGCTGATGGCTCTACTCATGGCCTTCGCGGCCCTGCTGCTGCTGGCCGTACTGCTGTCCAGTCTGGCCCACCGCACGATCCTGTCGACCGCCGCGCTGTTCCTGGTCGGCGGCTTCCTGCTGGGCGACGGCATGACCGGCGTGATCACGCTACAGCCGGGCGATCCGCTCGTGTACACGCTGGCCGAGCTGGCGCTGTTCGCGGTGCTGTTCACCGACGGCATGCACGCCGGCTGGAAGGACCTGCGCAGCGCTTGGCGGCTGCCCGGACGGGCCCTGGGCTGGGGGCTGCCGCTGACCCTGCTGGTGACGGCCGCGCTCGCGCACTACGTGGTGGGCCTGGGCTGGATCGAGTCGCTGCTGATCGCGGCGGTCCTCACCCCCACCGACCCGGTGTTCGCCGCCGCCCTGGTCGGCAACGAGCGCGTACCGCCGCGGCTGCGCCATCTGCTGAACGTGGAGTCGGGCGTCAACGACGGGCTCATCCTGCCGTTCGTGGTGCTGTTCCTCGCCCTGGCCCAGGGGTCGGACGACCTGCATCTGGGCGAGCTGGGCACCGAGCTGGCGCTGGGCCTGATCATCGGTGTGGCCGTGCCCTGGGCGGCCATCAAGCTGGAGCGCACCCGGCTGTTCGCGATCTCCGCCAAGTACGAGCCGCTCAACGCGGTCGCCATCGGGCTGCTGGTGCTCGCCCTCGGCAAGGTCACGCACGGCAACCTGTTCCTGGCCGCGTTCGCCGCGGGCGTCACGGTCGCCACCATGGGCGGCCGGCATCACGAGGCCTTCGAGGAGTTCGGCGAACTGGTCGCCGAGCTGCTCAAGCTGGCGGCGCTGCTGGTCTTCGGCGCGCTGCTCTCTCCCGCCTTCCTCGGCGACGTCGGCTGGCTCGGCTGGCTGTTCGCCCTGCTGGCCCTGGTGGTGGCGCGGCCGCTGGCGATCTGGGTGTCGTTCCTGGGCTCGCGGCTGAGTACCCGAGAACAGGTCGCGGTGATGTGGTTCGGCCCCAAGGGGTTCGCGTCGGTCGTGTACGGCCTGCTGGTGCTGGAGTCGGGCATCTCCAACGCCGATATGATCTTCCATCTGGTCGGCGTGACGATCGTGCTGTCGATCTTCGCCCACTCCTCCACCGACATCGTCGTGGCCCGGGGCTTCGACGACGTGCACGAGGTCCCCACCTGGCACCAGGACGAGCGCCGGGACGGGGACGAGCGCACCGGCGCCACCGACGAGAGCCGCTGACGCCGGGCCGAGGTCGGTTCTGGTCGGCTGCCTAGAGGTCAGGCGCGGTCGCGGGGCAGGCCGAGGATGCGTTCGGCGATGACGTTGCGCTGGACCTCGCTGGTGCCGCCGCCGATGGTGAGCTGGCGTCGTTTGAGGAAGCCGAGGGCGACACCGGCGGCCTCCCCCGTGGCGGCGGCGCCGGACGGGCCGAGGAGCTCCAGGGCGAACTCGAACGCGTCCTGCAGGTGGAGGCCGTACGAGAGCTTGCGCAGGCTGGCCCCGGGGCCGGGATCGGTTCCGGCCAGCCGGCGCAGGGTGGTGCGGAAACCGACCAGGACGTTGGCCTGGCCCTCGCAGAGCAGCAGGCCGGCGCGCAGCCGCACGATCGGGTCGGCGGCCTGCTCCGGGTGGCCGTTCAGGAGATCGATGACGGCCTCGGCGCCGTAGCCGATCGAGGAGCCGGCGCCCATCGCCACGCGCTCGGCCGTGAGGGTCGTGCGGGCCAGCCGCCAGCCGCCGTTCACCTCGCCGACCACGCGGTCGTCGGGGACGCGGACGCCGGTGAGGAAGACCTCGTTGAAGTGGCCGTCGTCGCCGGTCAGGTCGCGCAGCGGCCGTACCTCGACGCCGGGGTCGCGCATGTCGACCAGGAAGTACGTGATCCCGCGGTGCCGGTCGGCCTCGCTGCCGGTACGGGCCAGGCAGATCCCCCAGTCGGCGGTCGCGGCGGCGGTGTTCCAGACCTTCTGGCCGGTCAGCAGCCATCCGCCGTCGGTACGGGTCGCGCGGGTCGACAGGCCGGCCAGGTCGGAGCCCGCGCCGGGTTCGGAGAACAGCTGGCACCACTGGAGCTCGCCGTACATCGTCGGCAGCACGAACCGGTCGCGCTGCGCGTCGTCGCCGTGCTCGATGATCGTGGCCAGCGCCCAGTCGCCGACCACCAGGTCCGGGCGCTCGACACCGGCCGCGCCGAACTCCTGGTCGATGACCAGCTGCTCGGCCGGAGTGGCGGCGCGGCCGTACGGGCGCGGCCAGTGCGGCATCAGCAGCCCGGCGTCCACGATGCTCCGGCGGCCGTCCAGCTTCGCGATCTCCGCCCGGATCCCGGCGCGCGCCTCGCCGGGAAGGTCGATGTCGAGCGTACGGCGCGTACCGGCCAGGGCAGCGGCGGTGACGCGCGGGGCCCAGCGGTCGCGGCCGCCGATCAGCTGGCGCAGGGTCGTCGCGCGCTTGAGGTAGAAGTGGGCGTCGTGCTCCCACGTGTAGCCGATCCCGCCGTGCAGCTGGATGCACGTCTTGGCGCAGCTCACCGCCGCCTCGACGGCGACGGTGGCGGCAACGGCCGCCGACATGGAACCCTGCGCGCCGTGTCCGTGCCCGCTCTGGCCCTGCTCGCTCTGGCCCTGCTCGCTCTGGCCCTGCTCGCTCTGGCCCTGCTCACTCTGGGCGATCGCGCGGGCGGCGTCCCAGGCGACGGCGCGGGCCTGCTCGACCTGGACGAGCATGTCGGCGCAGGCATGCTTGACCGCCTGGAACGAGCCGATCGGACGGCCGAACTGCTCGCGGACCTTCGCGTACTCGGTCGCCGTCTCCAGGCACCAGGCCGCGAGGCCGGCCGCCTCGGCGGCGAACAGGACGGCGGCCAGCTCCCGTACGGTGCCGGTGTCCATGCCGGGCAGCGTCCGGCCGGGCTCGACGGTGAGGCCGTCGAGGCGGACTTCGGCCACGGGGCGGGTGGGGTCGAGGCTGGGGGCCGGAGTGATCGTCGCGTCCGCCGCGTCGATCACGAACCACGCCTCCGCCGAGCCCACGACGAGCAGGTCGGCGGTGGCGGCGCCGAGCACGGCCGGGGCCGTACCGCGCAGCGTCGTGCCCGTGCCGTCGAAGGCGTCGAGCACCACGGCCGCGGTCCTCGTACCGTCCGCCAAGCCTGAGAGCAGGTGGTGGGAGCCCGAACGGGAGATCACCAGGCTCGCGAGCACGGTCGGCAGGTACGGGGACGGGTCGAGCGCGCGGCCGAGTTCCTCCAGGGCCACGGCCACCTCGACGGCGCCCGCGCCGGCTCCGCCGTGCTCTTCCGGCAGATGCAGCCCGGGGAGGCCGAGCTCAGTGATGCCGCGCCAGATCGCGGCGTGCGGCTGCGGCTCGGAGGCGTCCGCGGCGTTGCGGGCGGCGGCTCGCAGGCCGGCCCGCTCGGACCAGCCGCGTACGGCGTCGCGCAGTTCCGCCTGCTCGGCGGTGAGACCGATGGACATGCGTTACTCCCCGGGGTGGACGTCGGCGCGGATGACCTTGCCGCTGGCGGTACGGGGCAGCGGCCCGGTACGGATCGTCCAGTGACTGGGGACCTTGAAGCGCGCGAGGTGAGCGCCGACATGGTCCGACAGGTCACCGGCGGTCACGCTCGCGCCGTCGCGCAGGACGACCACGGCGGCGACCTCCTGGCCGAGTTCCTCGTGCGGTACGCCCATGACGACGCATTCGGCGACGCCGGGATGGGCCTCCAGGCGGTTCTCGATCTCGGCCGGGTAGACGTTCTCGCCGCCGCGCAGGATGAGGTCGCTGCGCCGGCTGGACAGGAACAGCAGGCCGTCGCGGAACGTACCGAGATCGCCCATCCGCAGCCAGCCACCGGAGTCGACGGTCGCCGCCGAGGCCTCGTCGTTGCGCCAGTACCCGAGCATGACCAGCGGGCTCCGGACGTAGATCTCGCCTTCCTCACCGTCCGGCAGGGCCTCGCCCTCGGGACCGCGGACCTCCACGTCGACGGTGGCCACGGGACGCCCGACGGTGGTGGGGTGGGCGACCAGGTCACCGGGCGAGGTCGCGATCGTGGCCCACGCGGTGCACTCGGTGGACCCGTACCCGACCCCGATCACCAGGTCCGGGCCGAAGACCTCGCGCATCCGGTCCTGCAGGGCCGGCGACCAGGACGACCCGCCGCCGTTGATCCGCGCCATCGACGAGAGGTCGTGGCGGTCGGCGCCGGGATGGTGGACGACCCGCCAGACCACGGTGGGCACGGCCGACCAGGCGGTGCAGCGCTCGCGTTCGATCGTCTCCATCACGGTGACGGCGTCGAACCGTCCCTCGTACCCGACGAACGTCGCGCCGCTCGCCAGCCGCGCGACGGCGCCGCCGTGCAGGCCGGAGACGTGGAAGAACGGACTGGTCGAGAAGATCCGGGCCGGCGGCCCCGCGCCCGTACCGCCCGTCGCCAGGGACGCCTGGACCTGGAGCTGGGCGAGGATGTTGCGGTGGCTGTGCACGGCGCCCTTGGGACGTCCGCTCGTACCGCTGGTGTAGAGGACGACCACCGGATCGTCCTCGTTCACGTCCGCGAGGGGAACGCCGCCGAACGGAGCGTCCGAGCCGTCCTCCCCCTCCGCCTGCGTCTGCGCCTCCACCTCGGTAAGAACCGTCTCCAGCTCCAGGACCGGGCAGGACGGCGCGGTGGCGAGACGATCCAGCCGCTTCCGGTCGGCCACCAGCAGCACGGGGTCGGCGTCGCCGAGCGCGTAGTCGATCTCGTCTCCGGCCCACCAGGCGTTCAGGGCGATGACCACGCCGCCGAGGTGGACGACGGCCCAGAAGGTCACCATCCACTCGGGCGAGTTGGCGGCCAGGATCGCCACCCGCGAACCCGGGCCGATGCCGTACCGGTCCCGTAGCGTCCGCGCGGTACCCGCCACGGCCCGGTGGTGCTCGGCGTACGTCAGCCGCCGGCCGGGGAAGACCAGGTACTCCCGGTCGCCGAACCGCGCCGACGCCTCCACCAGCTCGCCGAGCCTGCGCCGCCGATGGCGGAAGACCCGCATCCGCCGGCCGCGCACCTGCTCCTCGGCCGTCTCGTACGGCTCCGCCGCTCCGTCCGGTACCGCGATCGTCAACCTGTGCCCCTTCCGCCAGCGCTTCTCGCGTCCCGCGTTTCTCGCATCACAGCGCTTCTTGCGTCGCCACTTGGACTCGTAGTAGGACTGTCCCAAGTAAGACTAGATTCTAGTTCTAGTTTTCACCCGGTTTCAAGCACAGCACGTTTCAAGCACGAGCACGCCGGATCAAGCATGGGAGGCCGAACGATGCCCGACCGCTACACCCTCATCTCGGTGGACACGCACGCGGGCGGCAGCCACGCCGCGTACCGCGACTACCTCGACCCGCGGTACCGCGAGCGCTTCGACGAGTGGCGCGGGCGGCACCGCAACCCGTGGAAGGACCTGCGCGAGCAGAACCCCGCCAAGCTCCGCAACTGGGACACCGGGCTGCGCGAGTCCGAGCAGGAGGCCGACGGGGTCGTCGGCGAGGTGCTCTTCCCCAACACGATCCCGCCGTTCTTCCCCAGCTTCGTGTTCTTCGCCGGGCCGCCCTCCGCCGAGGACTACGAGCTGCGCCGGGCCGGCATCCAGGCGCACAACCGCTGGCTGGCCGACTTCTGCGCCGAGCGCCCCGGCCGGCGCGCCGGCATCGGCCAGATCTTCATGAACGACGTCGACGACGCGATCGAGGACGCGCGCTGGATCGCCGAGCACGGGCTGCGCGGCGGCGTGCTCCTGCCGCCGTTCCCGCCGGACGCGCACGGGGTCAAGCCGCTCAACCATCCCGACCACGACCGGCTCTGGGAGGTGTGCCAGGACCTCCAGATCCCCGTGCACAATCACGGCGGCACCGGCGGGCCCCGGTACGAGAAGCTGCCGTCCTCGGGCGTGATCCAGCTGGCCGAGGGGCCCACGTACGCGCGCAGGCCGCTGCTGTTCCTGCTCCTGTCGGGCGTCTTCGAGCGCTTCCCCGGGCTCCGGTTCGTGATGACCGAGCAGGGCTGCTCGTGGGTGCCCCGCGAGCTGGCGCATCTGGACTCGCTGATCACCCGGATGCAGGCGACCGGCCGGATCGGCGAGCTGGCGTTCGAGCCGGACCAGATCCTGCCGCGTACGGCCACCGAGTACTTCCGGCAGAACGTCTGGCTCGGTGTCAGCTTCCCCGACGCCGCCGACACCGCCGCCGCGCGCGAGATCGGCCTCGACCACTTCATGTGGGGCAGCGACTACCCGCACGCGGAGGGCACGTACCCGTTCACCCGCGAGCACCTGCGGCTGGCCTTCGCCGGCTGGAGCGAGGCCGACCTGCGCAAGGTGCTGGCGGAGAACCCGGCCGCGCTCTTCGGCTTCGACCTGGACGAGCTGGACCCGATCGCGGCACGCGTCGGCCCCCGGGTGGACGAGATCGCCGTCCCGCTCGCCCCCACCGACCTTCCCGAGGACGCCGACAGCGCGCTCGAGAAGGTCGCCGACAGCGTCGCACTGCTCACCACCGGCTGATGGAGAGGCACGAGTTGTTGGAAGGCACGAGTTGATGGGAAGGCACGACATGACCAAGCGGATCCCGTACGCCCGCAGCGTGCACGACGAGGCCGAGATCGGCGCCGTGCTCGGCGTCCTGAACGGCGGCCACCAAGCGCTGCGCATCGGCGCGCACGTCGCCGAGATGGAACGCCGCGTCGCCGAACTGTCCGGCAAGCGGCGCGGGCTCATGTGCAACTCAGGGTCGTCGGCCCTGTACCTCGCGGTCGAGCTGCTCGACCTGCCCGCGGGCTCGGAGGTCATCACCTCTCCCCTGACGTTCTCCACCGATGTCGCCCCGCTGGTCAGGGCCGGTCTGGTGCCGGTGTTCGTGGACGTCGAGCCCGACACCTACAACGTCGACGTCGGCAAGATCGAGGAGATGGTCACCGACCGTACCCGGGCCCTGCTGTTCCCCAACCTCGCCGGGAACGCCCCCGACTGGGACGCGATCCGCGCGATCGCCGACCGGCACGGCCTCCAGGTGATCGAGGACACCTGCGACGCGCTGGGCGCGACGCTGCGCGGTACCCCGACCGGCACGCGCGCCGACATCAGCGTGACCAGCTTCGCGATGGCGCACATCATCACCTGCGCGGGCAACGGCGGGATGGTGATGCTGAACGACGAGCGGCTGCGCGACAAGGGCCTGATGCTGCGGCGCTGGGGACGGCGCTCGGAGCCGCACCTGTACGGCTCGGGCGGCACGGGACGGGTGTTCCGCGAGGACCTGGACGGCGTCGCCTACGACAACGACTTCATCTTCGACGTGCTGCCGTGGAACTTCGAGCCCTCCGAGCTGGGCGCCGCGTTCGGGCTCAAGCAGCTGGACAAGCTCGACCGCAACTACCGGCGCCGGGCCGAGATCTTCGCGGCCTACGCGGCGGCGTTCGGCGCGTACCCGGACCTGTTCTCCCTGCCGCGCACCCTCGAAGGGCTGGAGACCGCGTGGCTGTGCTACCCGGTACTGGTCCGTAAAGAGGCTGGTTTCACGCGCAGCGACCTGCAGGAATCCCTGGAGGCGGCCGGGATCGACACCCGTACCGTGTGGAGCGGCAACGTCACCCGGCACCCGATGATGGCCGGCGTCACGTACCGGCAGCCCGGCTCCGGCCTCCCCGTCGCCGACGAGGTCTTCGAACGCGGCATGTCCCTGGGGATGAGCCACGGCCTGGACGACGACGAGGTAGGGCGCATCATCGACGCCATCCACCAGTTCGCCCGCGCACACTCCTGAGATCGGCTCACCCAGATTGGCTCACCCCATGCCAGACGAAATGCCATACGAGCACGTCCTGATCGACGACCCCGCCCCGTACGTACGCCGGGTGACGCTGAACCGCCCGGAGAAGCGCAACGCCCTGCACGCGCCGCTGCGCGCGGAGATCCTGGCGGCGCTGCGCGAGGCCGACGGCGACCCCGGCGTACGGGCCACCATCGTGCGCGGCGCGGGCAAGAGCTTCAGCGCCGGGTACGACCTCACGCCCGATATCAGCCCCGAGCACAAGGGCAGGTCAGGGCAGGGCCCCGGCAAGTTCCAGCGCGACGTCGTCGACGGCTGGATGGGCATCTGGGACCTGGCCAAGCCGGTGATCGCCCAGGTGCACGGCCACTGCCTGGCCGGCGGCAGCGAGCTGGCCACCGGCTGCGACCTGGTCTACGTCGCCGAGGACGCCCTGATCGGCTACCCGGCGGTGCGCTTCGGCGTTCCGGACATGCAGTACCACGCGTGGCTGCTGGGCATGCGCAAGGCCATGGAGCTGGTCCTCACCGGCGACAGCATGACGGGCGTCGAGGCGGTCGAACGGGGCTTCGCCAACCGCGCGTTCCCCGCCGCGAGCCTGGACGAGGAGGTGCTGGCCATGGCGGGACGCATCGTGCAGATCCCGCCGGACGTCCTGCAACTCAACAAGCGCACGGTGCATCGCGCGATGGAGCACATGGGCATGCGGTCGGCGATCCGTACCGGCACCGAGGCCTGCGCCCTGGCCACCCACTCCGACGGCTTCAAGGAGTTCATGGAGGCGGCCAAGGAGACCGGCCTGACCAAGGCGCTCACCCGCCGCGACGGCGCCTTCGGCGACGGCAGGACGGCCGGCTGACCCGCGCCGGCCGGGCCGGGCCGGCCAGGTCAGGCGCCGGCCTGGACCGGCAGCGGGGAGAAGATCAGATCGACGGCCCGGTCGACCAGCCGGTAGACGTCCTCGATGGGCTTCCAGCCGAGCGTGAACGCCATCAGCTCGCGCGCCATCACGGCCGTCAGCACGGAACTGATGTCGGCGGCCTGCCCGGCGGGCAGGCCGCCGAGCTCGGACCGGTAGGCGACCATGTTGCGCTCGTTGAACTCGGCGAACAGCTGCGCGGCGTTGGCATCCGACGTGCCCTGCATGACCGATTCGAGGGCGAAGAAGTTCGGGTACTTCTCGAAGGCGCGGATGGTCAGGTGCAGCCGGCCGCGGATCCGTTCCTGCGGTGCCCGCGCCTCGTCCACCGGCCCGCCGGACTCGCGGAACGGCTCGGCCCAGTCGACCATCACCGCCGCGTACAGGTGCTCCTTGGACGAGAAGTAGCGGTAGAGCGTCCCGAGCGCGACACCGGCGCGCTCGGCGACCTCGCGGATCTGGATCCGCTCGTACTCCTGGCCCTCCAGCATCTCGGACGCGGCCTGCACGATCCGCCCCCGGCGGGCGAGCTGGTAGGCGGGCAGCGCGGGCTGCGTGCTCATACCTGTGACCTCCCGGGAGCGCGCCGACGGGCCCCGATCCTATGACACCCGCCTGGCCGTCGACCTTAACTAGAACTAGAATCTAGTCTTACTCTAGCCGGTCCGGATCAGGATCCCCGGCACGTTCCGGATTTCCGGCAAGCTCTGGATTCCCGGCACACTCGGCGATCAAGAGCGCGAGGCGGTCCCGTTCGGCGATGGGCACGTCGTGCCGCTCGTCCCGGCCCAGGGCGGCGAAGATCCTGGGACCGCGCAGGCCGTCCGGTAGATCACCCATGCGCGGAATGATGTGGAAATGGACGTGGCTGAAACCCTTCGCCTCGGCGAACT
The DNA here is from genome assembly GCF_044326315.1 of Actinomadura sp. 9N407. NCBI lineage: Bacteria > Bacillati > Actinomycetota > Actinomycetes > Streptosporangiales > Thermomonosporaceae > Actinomadura > Actinomadura sp. 9N407. The sequence continues at coordinate 61,072 of NZ_JBIRAW010000002.1, forward strand.
GGGCGATGTAGGTCTTGGTGCATCCGGTCACGGCCTGGAGGGCTCGTGACAGGCGTACCTGCCAGGGGCCGAGGGCGGCGGCCTCGGCGTCGGTCAGGTCCGCGATGGCGGTGACGTGACGGCGGGGCAGCAGGACGAGCCACCCGGGAACGCCCGTGCCGAAGGCGTGTGCCGCCCGCCAGTACGGGTCGAGCACGACGCGTTCTCGTGGCGGCAGCGAGTCCACGCGGGCGTTGTTGGCACAGGCGATGCACTCCGGCTCGATCATCGGCTTGACCTGCCTTCCGTCCCTGCCGGCGGCGTCACCAGGGTCGATTCCATACTGGTACTCAGCTCCACTACCCAGCCCCACTGGACAACGCGGGCGGTCGCGTCCGACTAGGCGATCAGGCCTGTGACGACTCTGCGGATGGTCCGTTCGAAGAGGATCTGGGCGTCCTCGTGCGGTGCGGTGTCCGCCATGGCCGCGGCGAGCCTCGGGTGCCGGCCCTCGGCGGCGACCTGGGCCAGGTAGGCGGCCTGCGCCGCCTGCCGTTCGGCCGCCGCATCCCGCGCGGCGATCTCGTTGCGCGCGAACTGCGCCACCAGCCCGTTCACCACGCCGATCACCTCCAGCTTGGTCCGGCCGTCGGCGGGCGCCGGCTCCAGCAGATGGAGGGCGTGCTCCAGGTAGTCGATCGCGCGCGGCCCGACCCGGGCCGGCTGCGGCGGCACGTCCAGTAGCCAGGGGTGCCGCAGATGCACCGCCTTGCCCGCGCTCGCGAGCGCCACCATGTCCCCGGCCCAGTCCCCGCCGGGCATCGGCGCCAGGTCGATCTCGCCCGCGACGGCGTCGGCCATCAGATCCACGAGATCGTCGCGGCCGGACACGTACCGGTACAGGGACGCTGGGCCGGTGCCCAGGCTCCGGGCGACCTGGCGCATGGACACCGCCGCCAGGCCGTCCGCGTCGGCGATCGCGACCGCGGCCTCGGTGATCTGCGCGCGGCTGCGCTCGGGCGCGGGCCCGCGCGCGCCGCGTTCCGGCCGGGCCCACACGGGCACGGGGTCGGTCATCGTCCCTCCCAGGTCGCGGGTAGTCTAGTTACTGCGAACACCGATCGCAGTTTAGGGAGCAGCATGAACACCCTCTGGGACCCGCCCCGCTTCGCCACCAACGCCGGGGTCCGGCTGGCCTTCGACCCGCCTGTCTCCGGCGGGGAGCCACTACTGCTGGTCATGGGGCTGGGCGTGTCCCGGCACTGGTGGCCGGCCGGGCTCTGCGCCGAGTTCACCGCCCGCGGCTTCGCCGTCGCCCGCTACGACCAGCGCGACGCCGGGGACTCGACCCGGCTGCCCCCGGCCAAGACGGGCAATCCGATCTCCGCGCTGTTCCGCAAGCGCGGCGACGCCTACACGGCAGAGGACATGGCCGACGACGCGATCGCCGTCATGGACGACCTCGGCTGGGAGTCCGCCCACATCTTCGGCCACTCCATGGGCGGCGCCGTCGCCCAGCGCATCGCCCTCCGCCATCCCGCCCGGGTCCGTACGGTGACCTCGTCGGCGGCCGTGCCCAGTGACGCCAAGGGGCTGGGCGCGCTCAAGTACATCCACCTCGGTATGCTCGCCAAGTTCAGCCGGCTGAAGTCGTTCCCCGCGACCAGGGAAGGCGACATCTGGGCCGCCCTCGCCATGGGCCGCCTCCTGGCCTCGCCGGCCACCCCGTTCGATGAGACCGCCGCGCGCGAATGGATCGATCGGGACCCGTCCGGAGTCAGGGACCGCGAGGCCCAGAGCCGCCAGATCGGCGCCCAGTGGCACGGACCCGCCCTCGAGACCCTCAAGCCCCCCATGCTCGTTCTGCACGGGGAGGACGACCCCCTCATCCGTACCGGCGCCGCCGAAGCGATCGCCGCCACGGTCGAGGGCGCCCGCCTGGTCATGCTCCCGGCCGCCGGCCACGACCTTCCGGCGCACACATGGCCGACCGTCGCCGACCACGTACACCGGCTCACCACGGCCTGAACGCTCAAGTTGCCGGGTGCCCTGTCTCGACTGCCCCCGTGTTTCGACTGCTCTGTGTTTCGACTGCCCCGTGTTTCGACTGCCCTGTGTCGTGCACAACCCCTAGTGAGGCGAAACCGCACCAAGCGGCGAATACGAGGAGGTGCACGAACGATGCCCAAGACCAATCCCAAGGGCCAGGCCAAGAAAACCGAACTCCCCGACACGATCCAGCGTTCCGATGCCAAGGCGCAGCGCACCTTCGCCAAGGCGCACGACTCGGCCGCCGAGGAGTACGGCGAGGGCCGCCGGGCACACCAGGTCGCCTATTCCGCGCTGAAGCACACCCACGAGAAGGTCGGCGACCACTGGGAGCCGAAGGCCGGCGGCGGAAAAGGCCCGTCGGACGCGCAGGCCAAGGGCGGCCGCAACACCTCGCGCAAGACCGCCGGGGGCGTCGACGCCAACTCCTCGAAGCAGCACCTGTACGACGTCGCCAAGCGGCTGGACATCTCCGGGCGCTCCAGCATGACCAAGAACGAGCTGGTCAAGGCCATCGAGAAGGCCAACAAGCGCGAGTCCGCCCAGGCCCGCCGGTGACGTCTCCGATCCTGATCGAGCCGACCCTGATCGAGCCGACCTGATCGAGCCGGCCCTGCTGAGGGCTAACCCTGCTTGAGGGCCGAGAAGAGTCGCGGGATCAGCACGGCGTTGGAGTTCTGGAGGGGAACGAACAGGACGGCCTTCTCGACCCCCGGCTTGAAGATCCAGACCCTGCCGCCGGCCGACTTGGTGGCGCCCACCTCGTGCCAGGCCAGGGAGACCTTGCCGCCCCTGAAGCCGTGCTGGTCCACGTCGACGCCGTCACCGACGTTGACGGTCTCCCCGTTCCGTACCCGGGCCACCAGTTCCGACAGCAGGCGGGGCTCCAGGTACCGGCGGGAGAGGTCGACCATGAACGTCCAGGCCTCGTGCTCCTTCTTCGCGCTACCGGTGTTGAACACCATCGCGACCAGGGGCGCCTTCATCACCGGGTACCGGCCGACCTCGAAGTACCAGTCCGCGCTGTATCCGGACGAGCCGATCCCGAAAGGGCCTCGCATCCGGCTCTCGCGTACGTGGTAGCGCACCCATTCGCACTGGGCCAGCTCGATCGATTCGCCGTCGAAGGAGACCATCCGCGGGTCGCCGTAGGTGTCCCGCCCATGAACCTTGGCGTGGAAGACGGGCGCGCCCTGCGCAGGCGCCGACTGCTGCGGCTGCGCGGCCTGCGGTTGGGGCTGAGGCTGCGCGGGCTGCGGCTGCGGCTGCGCGGGGTGAACGTTGTGGGTCCAGTTCGCTCCGTCCCACCAGCGCTGACCACCGCCGCCATAGGGATCGGGATACCAGCCGACTGCGGACATGGGAGCCGACTCTACCCAACTGTGAGCGTCAGACCACTGGCAATCCCCAGAACCACCGAGGCCGCTGCGGCGGCGTAAGCGACGGCTGCAGGCCCTGCCTGTACGGGCGTTCGCGGCCCTGGCGTACGGCTGAAAACCGGGACGATCCAGCGCAGGTAGTAGAAGACGCTCGCAACGCTGTTGAGGGCGGCGGCGACGGCCAGCCACGTGTGATCACCGTCCAGAGCGGCGCCGAACATCAGCAGCTTGCCGACGAAGACGGCAGTGGGTGGCGTCCCGATCAGGCCCAGGAGGCAGACGGCCAGAGCCAGGGCCGGCAGTGGTGAACGGCGGGCCAGGCCGGTGTAGCCGGGCAGGTCATCCCGGCCCACCGCCACCACGACCGCGAACGCGCCGAGGTTGGTGACGGCGTAGGCGGCCAGGTAGAAGAGCAGGGCGGGTTCGGCCAGGTCCGTACGGCCGGCCATGGCGACGGGAACGAGCAGGTAGCCGGCCTGGGCGATGGTCGAGTACGCCAGCAGGCGGCGCACGTTGTCCTGGCCGAAGGCGGCGAGGTTGCCGAGGGTCATGGTCGCGACGGCGACGACGGCGATCAGCAGGGCCCAGTCGGGCGGGGCCAGGTCGGTGCCGATCCGGTAGAGGGCGGCGAACGCGCCGATCTTGGGAACGGTGGTGACGAACGCGGCCACGACCGGCGGGGCGCCCTCGGTGACGTCGGGGATCCAGAAGTGGGCGGGGACGGCACCGGCCTTGAACAGCAGTCCCGCCAGGAGCAGGACGACGGCGACCGTGACGGCCGGGGTGGTGGAGAGCTTGAGCGTCTCGTACGCGGTGCCGCCGCCCAGGCCGTACAGGAGGGTCACACCGGTCAGCATGAAGATGCCCAGGAAGGCGCCCATCAGGTAGTACTTCAGCGCCGCTTCGGTACCCGGGGCGTCCTTGCCGAAGCCGGCGAGGGCGTACGCGGGGATGCTGGCCAGCAGGTAGGCGGCCAGCAGGACGAGCAGGTCGGCGGACGCGCCGAGCAGGATCGTACCGAGCGCGGCGAGCACGACCAGGACGGAGAACTCCGTCTCGCGCTGATGCCCGTGCAGGGGCCCGGCGGCCAGCGCGAGGACCAGGAGCGACGTGCCGAGGACGGTGATCCGCGTGACATGGGTGACCGGGTCGAGCATGAACGCCTCGAACGTCATCATGTCCGCGCCGCCCAGCGCGAGCAGCGCGAAGAGCAGCCCGCAGGCCAGGCCGGCGGCGCAGATGAGCGTGGCGATCCACTGGCGCGTCCGGGGCAGGAAGATGCCGGTCACGAGGCCGAGCACGGCACCGGCCAGAGCGCACAGCTCGGGCAGCAGATCGGCCGGGTTCTCGTTCATCGGCTCCCCGTGTTCATCTCGCCGCCCTGTTCATCGGCCCGCCCTGTTCATCGACCCACCAGAGAGATCACAACCGCGGAGGCCGGCTCGATCAGATCGAGCAGGAAGCGCGGAGCGATCCCGATGACCAGGGAGAGCACCAGCAGCGGAACGATCGCGGCGAGTTCGGGACGGCGTGCGTCGGTGACCCGGCCGGTGAGCTCTCCGGGCGGGCCCAGCAGCGTGCGGTGCAGGACGTTCAGGAACAGCGCGGCGGTGATCAGGATGCCGAGGACCGCCACCGCGCCCGCGATCGCGCCGAACCGCGTGCCCGAGCCGATGACTCCGGCGAAGATCTGGAACTCGGCGATGAAGCCCGACAGCCCGGGGATGCCGAGCGAGGCGAACGCCGCGATCGCGGTCAGCGCGGCGAAGGCCGGGGCGGTGCCCGCGATCCCGCCGAAGCGGTCCAGGTCGTACGTGCGGGCCCGGTCGTACAGGACACCGGCGAGCAGGAACAGCGCACCGGTGATCAGCCCGTGGCTGACCATCTGGGTGACGGCTCCGGTGACCGCCAGCCGGCGGGCCGCGGCGTCACCGGCGAGGCCCGCGGCACCGGCGGCCAGCACGATGTAACCCATGTGGTTGACCGAGGTGTAGGCGATCAGCCGTTTGAGGTCCCGCTGCGCGAGCGCCACCAGCGCCCCGTACAGGACGCTGACCAGCCCGATGACGATGATCAGCCAGGCGTACCGGCGCCAGGCGTCGGGCAGTACCGGCATCGCGATCCGGATCAGGCCGTACGTGCCCATCTTCAGCAGCACGCCGGCCAGGATCGCCGAGCCGGCGGCGGGCGCGTCGGTGTGCGCGGGCGGCAGCCAGGTGTGGAACGGGACGGTGGGGGTCTTGATCGCGAGCCCGATCCCGATCGCGAGCAGGACCAGGCCGGCCAGGCCGGGGGCGTCCCGCAGGGGCGGGGTACGGGTGAGCTCGACCAGGTCGAAGGTGTGCGGATCGGCGCCCAGGTACAGGCCGATGAAGCCGAGCAGCAGCACCAGCGAGCCGAGGAACGTGTAGAGGAAGAACTTCAGCGCCGAGCGGACATGGTCGCCGTGCCCCCAGCCCGCGATGACGAAGTACATGCCCACGATCGACAGGTCGAAGAAGACGAAGAAGAGCAGCAGGTCCAGGGCGGCGAAAACCCCCAGGCAGACGGTCTGCAGGAAGAGGAAGAGGGCGGCGAGCGCCCGTACCCGGCGGGTCAGGCGCAGCGAGTAGACCGCGCAGCTCAGGAACAGCACGGCGGTGAGCGCCAGCAGCGGCAGCGAGAGCCCGTCGACCCCGACGTGGTAACCCGCCCCGACCGAGGGGATCCAGCGCACCTTCGTCTCGTACGCGAACTCCCCTCCGGAGCCGGGCCCGGAACCGCCGTACCCGACCCAGAGCGCGACCACGAGCGCCAGGTCGGCCGCCGTGGCGGCGATCCAGATCCAGATCACGGTACGGCCGGTGAGCCGCGGCAGGGCGAGCAGGGCGAGCGCCACCGCGAGCGGCCAGAAGATCACCAGGGAGAGCACCGTTCACCTGACCAGGACGACGACGAGGACGAGGACGACGAGCAGCACCGCGGCCTGCGCGTAGTAGGTGTGCACCTGCCCGGTCTGCGGGCGGCGGGCCAGCGCGCCGAGCCACCGGGCGGCACGGCCGGTGCCGTCCACCAGCCCGTCCACCGGAAGCTCCGCGCGGCGGGCGGTGATCAGCGCGGCCTGCCGGCCACCGGCGGCGACGGCCCGTACCGTCCCGTCGACCACGCGATCGTCGAACCAGGCCAGCCCCCGCGCAAGTGCGAGGACGGGACGCGCGATGCCGTGTTCGGCCATCCGCTCCAGGTAGAGCCAGTGCACCGTCACGCCCGCACTCATCGGCCGCCGCACGAGCATGACCGCGATCAGTACCACGATCGCCAGCGCACCGGAGACGAACAGCTCGGCGATACCAGGTCCGCTTCCAGCCGGAACGCCGAGAAGGCGATGCCAAGGCCCGGCGACGGCGGGCAGGCCCAAGACTCCGAGCACGGCGGCGGCAGTGGCGAGCACAGGCAGCGGCAGTTTCTCCAGAAGGCCGATGTCTCCCCGCCCAGTGCCACCTGGCCTCCACACGGCGAACAGCGCCCGCGCCGCATAGGCGGCGGACAGCAGCGCGGCCGCGAGCCCGACCGCGTACAGCGCCCACGACTTCTCGGCTGCCGCCACCAGGATGGTGTCCTTGGTGACCCACAGCGAGAACGGCGGCAGCCCGGCGAGGGCCAAGGCTCCGACACCGAACGTGATCCCGACCAGGCGATGGCGGCGCGCCGCGCCGCGCAGCCCATCGAGATCCTTGGTGCCCAGCGCGGTCAGCCACGCCCCCGCACACAGGAACAGCAAGCTCTTGACGGCGGCGTGCGCCACCAATTGCGCGGTCCCGCCGGCCACGGCACCACCCCCCACCGCGTCGCCGGCCGCTGTGCCGCTGACCACTGGGCCGCCCCCCATTGAGGCGGTACCGGCGGCGAGCACCATGAACCCGACCTGCGCGCACGTCGAAGCGGCCAGCAGTTGCTTCAGGTCGCGCTGGGCGAGGGCGACCGCGCCCAGCAACAGGGCAGTGAGTGCACCGGCCCAGGCGACAAGGGACCCCGCCCAGCCGGTGGAGGCCAGCAGGGGCTGGACGCGGAGCAGGAGGTACGCGCCGGCGGCCACCATCGTGGCCGAGTGCAGGAGCGCCGAGACCGAACTGGGACCGGCCATCGCCCGAGAAAGCCAGAACGAGAACGGCAACTGGGCCGACTTGCCGAGGGCGGCCGCGATGATCCCGGCCGCGATCAGGTCCCGCCACGGCGACGCGGCACCCGGCAGCGCGCCGAGTGACAGCGTGTTCGCCCCTGCCACCGCGCAGCCCGCCGCGATGTAGAGGCCCATGTCGCCGGTACGGGTCGTCAGGAACGCGACGTCCGCCGCCTGGACCCGGCCGCCGTCCCGCCACCGGAACCCGATCAGCGCGTACGACATCGCGCCCATGACCTCCCAGGCCATGAGCAGCACCGCGAGATCCGTGGCGGTGACGGTGACCAGCATCGCCGCGGCGAACAGCAGCATCAGCCCAAAGAAGCGGCCCCGTGTCCCGTCGGCCGGCATGTCCCCGGCGGCGAAGACCAGGACGGCGAGCGTGACGGCGGCGACCGTCACGACGAGCACGGCCGACAGGCCGTCCACCGCCAGCCCGCCGGGCATCCCCTCGAACAGCGGGAACCGTACGGACGGACGGGCGATCGCGGCGCCGATCGCCAGCACGAGCGTCGCCAGCGCCGCCGTCACCCCGGCGGCCGGCGCGATCCGGTCCGCGCGCCGTCCCGCGACCAGCAGCAGCGCCCCGGCCGCCAGCGGCAGCCCGGGCAGTGCCCAGCCGAGCGCCGTCATCCCTTGAGGTCCCCGGCGTCGTCGGTCGTGTCGACGTCACGGGCCCGGAACAGCGCGGTGACGACGGCGAAGCCCATCGCCATCTCCAGCGCCATCACGGTGACGGCGACCAGGACCAGGACCTGCCCGTCGGCGCTGCCCGGCGCCACGTGGAACCAGAACGCGGCGCCCGCGACCAGCAGGCCGTTGACCATGAGCTCCAGGCCCATCATCAGCATCACGATCGACTGCTGGGACAGCGCCCCGTACAGCCCGACCGCGAACAGCGCGGCGGCCAGCAGCAGGAGCGTCTCCAGCGTCACCGGTCACCGCCGTACCGGTCAGCGCCGTATCCGTCAGTGCTGTATCCGTCAGCGCTGTATCGGCCGCGCGCGGTCGCCAGCACCACCGAGGCGATCATCGTGGCCAGGATCGCCACCCCGATCACCATCATGACCAGCATCTTCGGCCCCATGATCGCCTCACCCAGCGCGCGGGCCGGGTCGGGCGGCGGTACGCCGGTACGGGCCGGCCAGGGGGTCAGCACGATCCCGGCGGCCAGCACCGCGAAGGCGCCGGCCGCGATGGCGAGCGCGGCGCGCTTGTTGTGCACCATCGTCATCGGCATCAGCCCGGCCGGGTTCATCATGTACATGATCATGAAGACCGCCATCACCAGCATCTCCATGATCATCATCAGCACCACCAGCACGCCGAGGTACTGCAGATCGATCAGCAGCAGTACGAGCCCCACGCACAGGAACGAGGCCAGCAGCGCGAACGTGGCGCGCGCCATCGAGTCGACGACGAACACCGCGACACCACTGGCGACCGCCGCCACCGCCAGCCCCCAGAACGCGGCGTCCCGCATGACCACCTCCCAGAACGGCCTCAATCCCGCACGGCTCTCACTCCTGAACCGCCCTCACTCCAGAACCGCCCTCACTCCAGACCTGCTCTCACCCCAAACGGCCCTCACTCCAGAACCACGAGACCGACGACGAGCATCTGCAGCAGCGTGGCCGGGATCAGCACCATCCAGGCGAACGCCATGAACCGGTCCATCCGCAGTACCGGCAGCCGGTGCCCCGCCCACACCAGGAAGGCCAGCACCGCCAGCGTCTTGACCAGCGACCACACGGGCGCGGGGAGCAGCGGACCTCCCCCACCGCCCAGGAAGAGCGGGACGGCCGCAGCGGCGGCCACCGCGAGCAGCGCGTACCGTCCCGCGAGGAAGACCAGCCGGTCCGGGCCCGACAGCTCCACGGCCGCCCCGCCCGCGAGGTCGCCCGCCACCGGATGCGCCAGCGGTCCCCAGAACGCCATCGCCGCCGCGGAGATCAGGTAGACCGCGAAGGCGACCGGCATCCAGACCGCGAACCACAGCCCGTCCTGGGCCGCCGCCACCTCCGACATGTTCAGGGAGCCCGCGCCGAGCGCCGCCGTGATCAGGGCGAACATGTGCGGCAGCTCGTACGCCAGCCCCTGCGCGAGGAACCGGTAGCCGCCGACCAGCGCGTACGCCGAATTGGGTCCCCACCCGGCCAGCCACACAGCCCCCCAGACCGCGACCTCCATCGCGTTGAACCAGACGACGCCGACCTGCATCTCGGCCACCGCCACCGTGCCCAGCGGGATCACCACGGCGGCCAGCAGCGCGGCGGCCGGGAGCGTGATCACACCGGTGCGCATCAGGAGCCGGTCGGACGCGAGCGTCGTCCTGCGCTGCTGGACGAGCAGGCGGGCGGTACCGCGCAACGGCTCGTCCCAGGCCCGCAGCGGGCCCGGGTACCCGGCGGCGGCCGCGCGGAGCACCGCGTTGAGCGCCGCGGCCCCGTACGCGAGAAGGCCCAGCGCCACGGGCAGCATGACCACGGCCCACACCGGAGTCTCACGCATGGACGGTCCCGCTCTGACCTGGACCGATCCGCCCTGGATCGATCTGCTCGAGATCCGGGTCGAGTCCGGCCACGATCAGCCGCGCCGACGACAACTCCGTCCCCTCCAGCAACGCGGGCAGCGCGGCCAGCAGTGCCGTGCTCGGTGCCCGCCCCACCGGCCCGCGTGGTCCCTCGTCGCCGTCGAGCGCCGTACGGTCACCGAGTCCGGCCAAGGATTCGCCGATCTCGGCCAGGAGGCCATCGAGCCGAGCCGCCGCATCGCCGGGATGGCGCGCCGCAGGCCCCGTCAGCCCGTACCGCTCCACGGCCGCAGCGTCGATGACGCCCACCCCTCGCATCATCCAGCGCAGCGTCCGCGAACGCGCCGTACGCCGGGCGAAGCGCGCGAAGCCGGGCACGATCTCGCCCTCCGGCAGCCCGGCGAGCACGTCGTCGCGCAAGCGCCGGGCACGTTCGGCCTGGTCGCGCCAGCCCGCGACGCCGAGGAACCGGGCGAGACCGTCCAGGTGGGAGGCCGCGCGCCGCCGCTCGGCGTCGCCCCGGATCACCTGCTCCCCCGCTGCCGCCGCCAGCCACGGCCCGTCCCAGAAACCCGCGCCGCCCGTACCGCCCATCACTTCGACTTCGGCGGCCTGAACGACGTCGCCCTGCAGCGTGACCCGTACCTGAAGCCCGGCCGGCCAGTCCGGCAGGACCGGCCCCAGCGGAACGTGCAGGACGTCGAGCTTCAGACCGTCCCGGTCCGGTGCACGGTCGGCCATCGCCAACCCGGCCGGGGCACCCATCATGTGGTGTTCATGCCCACCTCCATGGGCGTGCTCCCCGTGCCGGCCATGGCTCCCATGCTCATCGTGACCCCCTTGCTCGTCATGACTCCCGTGCTCGTCGTGGCCGTCGTGCTCATCGTGGTCACTGTGCCCATCGTCTGAGCCGTCGCCACCGTCGCCACCATCGCCGCTATCGCCGCCGGGCTGCCAGGGCCCGGCCGCGATCCGGGACGCCGCGTCGTCCCGCTGAGCCGTGAGGTCGGCGAGCCCGGTCACCGCCTGGTCCATCGCGGCCCGTACCGCGTCCTCCGAGGTACGGGCCGCCAACCGCACCCTGATCCGGGGGCCGGGAAGGTCGGCCCACACCGCTTCGACGGCCTCGGCCAGGGCCGTTCCGGGATCACCGCAGACGATCAGGAGGCCGGCGGCCATCGGCATGTCCGCCGGGGTCCAGCCGCGCCGCCGCAGTTCGGCCTCGGCCATCAGCCGGGTCCGGGTACCGCCCGGAACAGGGACGACGAGGGGACGCGGCCGGGTGGCCGCATAGCGGGCCAGGCGTTCGCTCAGGCCCACCGGAACGCCCCCTCGCGCCAGGCGTACAGGACGCCCACCATCAGCAGCCCGAGGAAGAGGAACATCTCGACGACGGCCTTGGTCCCGATCGACGCGACGACCAGCGCCCACGGATACATGAAGATCATCTCCATGTCGAAGGCCAGGAAGACCATCGTCACCGCGTACCAGCGCACGTGGTAGCGCGACAGGGCGTGCTCGGCCGGCCGGCCGCCCGACAGGTACGGGGCGGAGGGCAGCGGCCCGCCGGCACCGGCGAGCGCGGCGAGGGCGTAGACGGCCGAGATCAGCGCGCCCAGCAACCCCAGCAGGGCGAGCACCGCCACATACGTCTGCATCCACGGTGATCTACCCCGTACGCGACGGAGCATGACCGGCCCGCGCAAATGCAGTGACCGCGGCCCTCACCCGGAGGGCATCACGAATCGCCCGGAGGCATCACGAGCCCGGCTTCACCGTCGCCGGGTAATGGATCGATCGATGAAGCGGTGCAGCAGCATCAGGACGAAGAAGGCCCCATAGCCGAGGGCGATGACCCCCCACAGCCATCGCGGGAAGTCGACCCTGAGCCCCAGTTCGGCTGTAAGGGGGATCGACAGTGCGAGCGTCAACCCGACGAACGCCACGACGGAGCGCTGCGACCGGCGGGCTCTGACGGTGGCCCGCTCGATCGGATCGGTGACGAGCGGGCGATAGCGGCGCTGCCATTCTCGCGGTTCATGGACCTGGGGAACTCCGGCGGCGGCGAGCCGTCGGGTCGCGTCGGCCGGTCGCCGGGCGCGCAGCAGTACCCCGTCCACCCCGTTCGCGGCCACCACCTGTTCGGATGCCAGATAACCCGAGAAATTCACGAGGAGCGGCTTCATGTCCAACGGCGGCATCGGCTGCGGTGTGGTGAAAAGCAGCAGGAGCGTGGACGGGGCGAAATCGTGCGTGGTGATGAACTTCGCGATCGTGACGGGGTCTTCGAACACGTCGGAACTCTTGATGATGGTGCGCCACGAGGACATGTCCACGACGTGGACCTCACCGATGGGCACCCACCAGATCTCCCGTCCCAAGTACCACGGCAGGCGCAGCCCGAGCCAACCGGGCCAGATCTCCATGTACGCCTTACTCCGCGCCAAACGCCAGGACCTCAGAGGTATCCGGTGAGCGGGGTCGGCGTGCTGCCGCATAGGCCTCCGAACCTCAAGTCACGCGACGAACCCTGCCGTCCGCCATTGAGGATTGGACGCCCCACCGCCGCCCGTGGTTGTCCGGTCGCCGCGCTCGTGCGGCTCTCTTTGCCGTCCGGATCGAATCGAGATACTGTCATCATCCAGATGTTGTCAACATCTATCCATCCCATCCGAAATAGGAGGCGCCATGCCGGCCGTGCCCGCCGTGCCCGAGATCGACCTGACCGATCCCGAGGTGATCCGCGATCCCTTCACCGCGTACGGGACCGCCCGGGAGAGCGCGCCGGTCGCACGGGTCACGGCCCCGGGCATGCCGCCGATGTGGACGCTGACCCGGCACGAGGACGCCCGCGCGATGCTGGCCGACCCGCGGTTCGCGGTGACCTCCGGCAGCTTCATGCGACCCGACGTCCCCGCGGACTGCCTGCCCTATATGCGGACCATGTCGGAGATGAACGGAACCGAGCACGCCCGGCTGCGCAAGCTGGCGGCGCCGGCGTTCACCGCCCGCCGCGCCGCCGCGTTCCGGCCGCGGATCCAGCCGCTCGTCGACCGGCTGCTCGACGAGTTGCCCGGGCACGCGGACGGCGGCGTGGTGGACCTGATGGAGCACTTCACCCGGCCGCTGCCGATGGACGTCATCTGCGAGCTCGTCGGAATCCCCGAGGCCGACCGCCTTCGGTGGCGCGAGTACGGGGCGACCGTCGCGGGAGCCTCCGGGCAGGCGTTCGCCGACGCCATCCCGGGCATCATGAACGGCGCCAAGGAGGCCGTCGCGCGCCGCCGCGCCGAGCCCGCCGACGACCTGATCTCAGACCTCCTCTCCACCCAGGCCGAGGACGGCGACCGGATCAGCGTCACCGGGCCCGGTGACACTGGGCTCACCGACACTGCGCTCACCGACACCGCGCTTACCGACACAGTGCTTACTGACACAGGGCTCACCGACACCGAGATCGTGACGCTGATCTGGCATCTGGTGATGGCCGGTCAGACGCCGACCAACCTGATCGCCAACGCGGTGGAGGCCCTGCTCTCCCATCCCGGCCGGCTCGCCGCGCTGCGCGCCGACCCCGCGCTCATGCCGCGCGCCGTGGAGGAGCTGCTCCGCTGGTGCGGGCCCGCGCTGCTCGCGATCCCCCGGTACGCGCTCGAGGACACCGAGCTGTTCGGCGTCCCGGTACGGAAGGGCGAGGCCGTCACCGTGTCGATCGCCGCCGCCAACCGCGACCCCCGCGCGTTCACCGACCCCGACCGGTTCGACGTCACGCGCGCCGCCGGGACGGCCGGGCACCTCGGGTTCGCCCACGGGCCGCACTTCTGCCTCGGGGCCTCGCTGGCGCGGGTCGAGACCGAGGTCGCGCTGGCGACGCTGCTGCGCCGCTTCCCCGACCTGGCGTTCGCGGACCCCGCGGGTGCGCAGCGAGCCCCCGACCCCGGCACCTGGCGGCTGGTATCGCTGCCCGTCACCCTCAAGCCTGGGCGGAGTCGCGCATGAGGGACCGGCGCAGCAGGTACGTTCCGGCGCTGAAGAGCACCAGGGCGTAGCCGGCGAGCACCGCCAGCTCCGGCAGGACGTCCCGCAAGCCGCCGCCGTTCCGGATCAGCTCGGTGAGGGCGTCGTTGCCCCAGGCGTGCGGGGTCACGTGCGCGATGGCCGTCATGACGGGCGAGAACACCTCCAGCGGCACCATCGAGCCGCCGAGCGCGGCCAGGCCGAGGCCGAGCAGCACGCCGATCCCCCCGGCCTGCTGCTCGGTCCGCAGCACGGCGCCGGTGACCATCGCCGCGCCGCTGCCGACCAGGCAGAACATCAGCAGGACCAGGATCGCGGACGGCAGGTCGCCCCAGCCGACCCCGAACAGCAGCGCGGACCCGACCATGATGAACACGCCCTGCGTCATCGCGATCCCCATCCGGCTCAGCGCCTCACCGAACAGGATGGTGCGGACCGGGGTCGGGGTGGCGAGCATCCGGCGGGTCACGCCCAGCCGGCGTCCCTCGATCAGGACGACCGAGCCGGTGAGCGAGGTGAGGAAGACGAACAGCAGCAGCTGCCCCGCGGCCTCCATGTCGAACCGGCCCAGCGTCTCGGGGAACGGGTCCTCGCCGGCGGTGACCGTACGGACCGCCACGCCGGGCAGGGCCGGCGCGATCCGGTCCGTGGTCGCCAACCCCTGATCGAACGGCACGCCCGTCTCGTTCGCCGCGAAACGGGCCGCGCGCAGCCGCTCGCCCTGCCGCCCGACGGCGGACCGGACGGCGGGTCCCAGTTGCCTGCCGTCCTGGTCCTGCCTGGCCAGGAGTCCGACGTCGACCCGGCCTCCCGCCCGCAGGAGCACGTCGTACCGCTCCGGGATCACGACCCCGGCCTGCACCTCGCCGCGCTCCACGGCGGTGCGCAGCCGGGCCTCGTCGTCGATCCGCTCGACCCTGACGTTGCCGATCGTGCCGAGGTCGCGGATCAGCGCGGCCGACAGCGCGCCGCGGTCCTGGTCGACCACGCCGAGGCGTGGCTCGTACGAGCCGCCGGCCGCCGCGCCGATCACCAGGATCAGGCCCATCGGCAGCAGGAACAGGAAGAACAGGCTGCTCCGGTCGCGCAGCAGCAGGCGCAGCTCGGTTCCGGCGATCACGAGCGGCTTCATGCGCGCAGCGTCCTTCCGAGGAGCACGAGGGCCGGGCCGCCGGTCGCGACCGCGAAGAGCAGCAGGACGCCGGCGGACGGCAGCACGGCGGCCACGCCCGCGCCGCCGGACAGGTCCGCCAGCCCCCGCAGGAACCACTGGTGCGGGGTGAGCAGGCCGAGCGCCGCCACCAGGCCCCCGGCCTGCGCGATGGGGAAGAACGCGCCGCCGAGCGCGCCCAGCGTGATCGCGATGACGGTCTGCCGCTGCAGGGCCTGCTCGGGGGCGCGGGCCGGGGCCGCCGCGAGCGCCATGATCCCGGTGGCGGCCAGGACTCCCGTCACCACCAGCAGCGCGACGCCCCATGGATCACCCCAGCGCGCGCCGAGCAGTAACGTCGTGGCGATCACGAGCGTCACCATGCTCGCCAGCCCTACCAGGATGCTCGTGAGCAGCTTCCCTGCCAGGACGGTCAGCGGCGGGACGGGCGCGGCGAGCAGCCGTGGCAGGGTGCCCTGCGATCGCTCCTCCAGCAGCCCGGTGATCCCGAACTGCACGGTGAAGAACAGGAAGAACACCGCCATCCCCGCGGCCATGTAGGTCCCGATGCCGAGTTCGCGGGTCGAGGCCGCCTGGTCCTGGACGGCCAGCGGCGCGGGTACGGCGGCGGCCCGTGCCGCCAGGTCGCGCGCCTGCGCCGGATCAGGACGGCCGTTCGCGGCGACCGCCACGGCGAGCCGTACGGCCCGTACCTCGGCGGCGTAGGCGGTGGCGAGCGAGCGCGCCACCTGCGTCCCGATCATGGCGTCCGGGCTGCCGATCACCCGCAGTTCCACCGGCGTGCCCGCCGCGACGCCGGCGGAGAACCCGGCGGGGATCACGAACGCGGCCGCCGCGTCGCCGTCCTCCACCAGCCGGCGCGCCTCCTGCGGCGTACGGGCGGTACGCAGGGCGATCACGCCCTCGCGCTCGGTCGGCCTGAGCACCTGGTCCACGAACCGTGCCGCCGCCACGCCCCCGTCGGCGTCGGCGATCACGTACCGGAACCGCTGGTCACCGCCCGAGGCCGCGCCCATGGTCAGATCGAAGACGAACGCCAGGGCCAGCGGCAGCACCAGCGCGTACATCGGCAGGGACAGATCGCGCATCCGCTGCCGCAGATCCTTGACGGTGATCAGCCACGCCGTCCGCAGGAAGGCGTTCCGGCTGGATGCCTTCTTTCGGACCACGGGCTTTTGAACCACGGGCTTTCGGTCCACGGGCTTGCGGTCCACGGGCCCGGGCGGGGTCGCCGTCATGACCGGTCCCGCAGCGCCTTGCCGGTCAGGTGCAGGAACACCGTCTCCAGGTCCGGCTCGGTCACCGACACCGAGCGCACGGCCGCGCCCGCCTTCGCGGCGACCCGCAGGATCTCCGGCAGCCGGTCGCGGGCGTCGTCCAAGGCGAGGTCAAGGCCGCCGTCCTGCCGGTCGGCCCGGACGACCCCCGGGATCTCCGCCAGCGCGGACGCCGCCGCGGCCAGGTCGCCGCCCGCGTCGAGCACCACCCGGTCGTGCTCCTCCACCAGCGCGACCAGTTCGCGCTGCGTCCCCTCGGCCTTGAGGCTCCCCGCGTCGATGATCCCGACGCGGTCGCAGAGCCGCTCGGCCTCCTCCATGTAATGGGTGGTGTAGAGAACGGCCATGCCCGTCCCGGCCAGCCGCGCCACGCTCTCGAGGATGGCGTTGCGGCTCTGCGGGTCCACCCCGGCGGTCGGCTCGTCCAGGATGAGCAGCCGCGGCCCGTGCAGCATCCCGACGCCGATGTTGAGCCGCCGCTTCATGCCGCCCGAGTAGTGCTTGGCCCGGTCGCCCGCGCGCTCGGTCAGCCCGACGGTCTCCAGGATCTCGGCCACCCGCCGCCGTGCCTCGCCCCGCGCCATCCCGTACAGCCGGGCGAAGAACCACAGGTTCTCCTTGCCGGTCAGATCGGGGTAGATGGCCAGCTCCTGCGGTACGTACCCGATCTTCGCCTTCAGCGCCACGCCGGTACCGGTCAGCTCCGTACCGTCGATCAGGATCTCGCCGGCGTCCCGGGCCAGGACCCCCGCGATCATGGAGATCGAGGTGGTCTTGCCCGCGCCGTTGGGCCCGAGCAGCCCGTAGGTCTCGCCCTCGGCGATCTCGAAGGCCAGGTCGTCGACCGCCTGGAGCTCACCGAACCTCTTGCGCAGCCCTGTACAGCGCAGCACCGGCGGTTCGGCCATCGATTCCTCCGTACGCTCAGCGAAGCATGCGGTCTCATGATCGACGGCCCAAGGCCCGTCCACTAGGGCCCTTTGGTCCCTTTCCGTGCCGGTGAGCGGCTATGCGCGCGGGTGCGGTACGACGGCCAGCGGGCAGCGGGCGTGATGCAGCAGGGCGTGGCTGACCGAGCCCAGCACCAGGCCGGCGAATCCGCCGCGCCCGCGCGTCCCCACCACCAGCAACTCAGCGCCGTCGGAGGCGGAGGACAGCGCCCGTACGGGACGGGCACGCACCACGTCGCGGACCACGTCGACCTCGGGGAACCGGACCCGCCACTCCGCCAGCGAGGCCGCCAGGGCTCGTTCCGCCTCGGCATGCACCGCGTCGGGATCGAAGCCCAGCGGCCGCATGTCACCCGGGCCGTGGCTCCAGGCCAGCACCGCGCGCAGCCGGGCCCCGCGCAGCGACGCCTCCTCGAAGGCGAACGCGGTGGCCTCGACGCTGTTCTCCGACCCGTCCACGCCGACCACGATCTCGCCAACCACGGGCTCGCCGACCACGGGCTCACCTATCCCGGGTTCACCGACCATGGGCGGCTCCTCCCGTACGGCCACGGCGGGGCAGGACGCGTGCGCGACGACCTGCAGGCCCACCGAGCCGAGCAGGAGGCCCGCCACACCGCCCATGCCGTGCGTCCCCACGACGATCATGAGGGCCCGGCCGGACTCCCTGATCAGCGCCTCGGCCGGCTGCCCGGGCACCTGCTCCCCCGACACCCGCACCCCGGGAGCCCGCTCGCGGGCGTGGGCGAGGGCCTGCTGGAGCACCTCGTCGCCGTTGTCGTGCATCCACTCCCGGATCGCGCCGACCCGGGGATCCACCGGAACGTCGAACAGCCACGGCGCCACCGCGTACACGATCCGCAGATCCGCGTCCCGGCGCAGGGCCTCCCCGGCCGCCCACGCGACGGCGATCAGCCCGTGCGCCGACCCGTCCGCTCCCACCACGATCTCATTCCTGCCCGCACGGCCGGCGCCGGCGACGATGGGATCAGGCATGCCGCTCAACTCCCTGCTCAACCCCCTGCTCAACTCCCTGCTCACAACTCATTGCTCGGCCCTTTCCCCCTTCTCCCCAAGCCTTGGCCGCTTATGGGTCGCAGGCACTGGAATTGCCGCGCCGGGCGCGGTGAACTGGAGCACGGAGGGAGGCTGCGGCAGGGATGGAGAGACGAACCGGGTTCCGTCGAACGGCCCGCAACCCGCTGCTGCGCGAGGTCGACCGTTCGCAGCGCGCCGTGGCCGTGGTGCTCACCGCGCTGTTCGTCTGTGCCGCCCCGGTCCTCTCGGTACGTGCGGGCGGCGCCGCCTATGAACGGGGCGTCCAGGTCGAACGGTCGCAGGCGGCCACGCGCCATCGGGTCGCCGCCACCGTCGTCGCCGTGGAGGCCTCGGACCCGAGAAGGGCGCGGGTCATCCGGGTGCGCTGGAGCGAGCGCGACGGATCCGCTCGTACGGGGGCGGCCGTGGTGTGGCGCGGGCGGCCGGAGCAGGGCCAGACCCAGCCCATGTGGGTCGACGCCGCCGGCCATCCGACCGTACGGCCGCGGATGCGGTCGCAGACGGTCACGGGCGCGGCGCTGGCCGGCGCGGCGGTCGCGGCCGGGACGGCGGCCCCGCTGCTGATCGTGTACGCGGCGTGCCGGCGCCGCTTCGACCGCCGCCGATACCGGGATTGGGAGAACGAATGGGCAAGGCTGGACGACAGCCGCTCGCCCAGCTAGCCGGGACCGCCCGCGCCCAGAGCCCTGCGGACACCGGCGGCGATCTCCAGGTCCTCGCGCGAGCTGACCACGAGGGTACGGACGGCGGCTCGCGGCGCCGTGACATCGGCGTCGCCGCGGGCGGCGGCGTTGGCCTCGGCGTCGACGGCGGCCCCAAGGAAGCCCAGATCGGCGGCGGCGCGCTCGCGTACCTCGGGATCGTGCTCGCCCACGCCTCCGGTGAACACCAGCGCGTCCACCCCGCCCAGCGCCGCGACCATGGCGGCGGCGCACGCCCGCAGCCGGTGGTGGTAGACGTCCAGCGCCGCCACCGCCACCTCGCAGCCCTTGCGGACCCGCTGCCGGATCTCCCGCATGTCACCGGTTCCGGCCAGGGCACGCAGCCCCGAGCGGTGTTCCAGTGCGTCGGAGATCTCCCCCTGCGGTACGCCGTGCTTGCACAGCCACAGCGGGATCCCCGGATCCAGGCTGCCGGCGCGGGTGGACATGACCAGGCCTTCGAGCGGCGTGAACCCCATCGTGGTGTCGACCGAACGGCCACCCGCCACCGCCGCCAGCGAGGCCCCCGAACCCAGATGGAACAGTACGAATCGCAGCGTCGCGGGATCGGTGCCCAGCAGTTCCCCCGACCGGCGCAGGGCGTACGCGAACGACAGGCCGTGGAAGCCGTACCGCCGCAGCCCGAACCGTTCCCGCCACTCCACCGGCACCGCGTAGGCCGCCGCCGCTTCCGGCAGGTCCGCGTGGAACACGGTGTCGAAGCACGCCACGACCGGTACGTCCGGCAGCGCCCGGCGGACCTCGCCGAGCCCGTACAGCGACTGCGGCTGATGCAGCGGCGCGAGGTCGACGAGGGTGTACAGCCGCTTGGACACCTCCTCGTCGATCACCGTGGGCTGCCTGAAGTCCCGGCCGCCGTGCACGAACCGCAGCCCGATCGCGTCCGGTACGGGCAGCCCGGCCAGAGCGGCGGCCAGCCGCTCGGCCTCCCGGTCGGGCGCGCCGCTGGGCAGATCGACGGTGTTCATGACGGTGTCGTCATGGTCGAGCAGGCTCATCTTCAGGCTGCTGGAACCCGGATTGACGGTCAGCACCCGCATCGGAAACCCCCATTTCCTCTGTACGGTCACGGCTCTGTACGGTCACGGCTCTGTACGGTCGCAGCTCGGTGCTGTCGGAACTCGGTGCTGTCGGAGATCAGTAGGGCCAGGCCCAGTCGCGTACCTCCGGGGCGTCCTCGCCGTGCTCGCGGGTGTACGCCCGCAGCGCGAGCCGCTTGTCGGCCATCCGCTGCCGTACGTGCGCGACCCGCCCGCCCAGGCTCGGGACGCGGTCGATGACGTCCATGACCAGGTGGTACCGGTCGAGGTCGTTCAGCATGACCATGTCGAACGGCGTGGTGGTCGTGCCCTCCTCCTTGTAGCCGCGCACGTGCAGATTGGGGTGGCCGGCACGGCGGTAGGCGAGCCGGTGGATCAGGTACGGGTAGCCGTGGAAGGCGAAGATGATCGGCCGGTCGGTGGTGAAGATCGCGTCGAACTCGCGGTCGGGCAGCCCGTGCGGATGCTCGGTGTCGGGTTGCAGCCGCATCAGATCGACCACGTTCACGACCCGTACCCGCAACTCGGGGAAGTTCTGCCGGAGCAGGTCGGCGGCGGCGATCGTCTCCAGCGTCGGGACGTCGCCCGCACACGCCAGGACGACATCGGGATCGGCGCCTTCGTCCCGGCTGGCCCATTCCCAGATGCCGATGCCGCGGGTGGAGTGCGCGATCGCCTCGTCCATGGTCAGCCAGTCGGGCGAGGGCTGCTTCCCGGCGACGACGACGTTGACGTAGTCGCGGGAGCGCAGGCAGTGGTCGCCGACCGACAGCAGCGTGTTGGCGTCCGGCGGCAGGTAGACGCGGGTGATCTCGGGCTTCTTGTTCATCACCACGTCCAGGAATCCGGGGTCCTGGTGGGTGAAGCCGTTGTGGTCCTGCCGCCACACGTGCGAGGACAGCAGGTAGTTGAGCGAGGCGATGGGCCGCCGCCACGGCAGCTTCCGAGTGACTTTGAGCCACTTGGCATGCTGATTGAACATCGAGTCGACGATGTGGATGAACGCCTCGTAGCTGTTGAACAGCCCGTGCCGACCGGTCAGCAGGTAGCCCTCCAGCCAGCCCTGGCACAGATGCTCGCTCAGGACCTCCATCACCTGGCCGTGCGGCCCCTGGTGCTCGTCGGTCGGGAGCCGCTCCCCGGTGAACACCCGGTCGGTGACCTCGAACACCGCGCCGAGCCGGTTGGAGGCGGTCTCGTCCGGTCCCATGATCCGAAAGTTGCCCGGGTTGGCCGCCACGACCTCGCGCAGGTAGGCGGCGAGCGCGCGGGTCGGCTCGGTGGCACCGGCGCCCGGCTTGTCCACCGCGACGGCGAAGTCACGGAAGTCCGGCAGCACCAGCGGCCGAAGCAGCTCGCCGCCGTTGGCGTGCGGGTTGGCGCTCATCCGCCGCCGTCCCTCGGGCGCCTGGGCCGTCAGCTCGGCCACCGGGCGGCCCTCGCCGTCGAAGAGGTCTTCCGGACGGTACGAGCGGAGCCAGTCCCGCAACTGCTCCAGATGGGCGGGATTCTCCCGTACGCCGGACAGCGGGACCTGGTGCGACCGCCAGGTGCCCTCGATCGGGACCCCGTCGACCTCCTTCGGGCCGGTCCAGCCCTTGGGCGTGCGCAGGATGATCATCGGCCAGCGCTGCCGCTCGGCCGTCCGGCCCGACCTGGCCGCCGACTGGATCCGGGCGATCTCGTCCAGCGCCTGGTCCATCGCGGACGCCATCGTGCGGTGCATCGAGGCGGGATCGTCGCCGCTCACCAGGTACGGCAGATGGCCGTAGCCTTCCAGCAGCATGGCCAGCTCCTCCTCGGAGATCCGGGCGAGCACCGCCGGATTGGCGATCTTGTACCCGTTCAGATGCAGGATCGGCAGCACCGCTCCGTCCCGGACCGGGTCCAGGAACTTGGTCGAGTGCCAGCTCGCCGCCAGCGGGCCCGTCTCGGCCTCCCCGTCGCCGACGATGCACGCCACCACCAGGTCCGGGTTGTCGAACGCCGCCCCGTACGCGTGCGCCAGCGAGTAGCCCAGCTCACCGCCCTCGTGGATCGAGCCGGGCGTCTCCGGCGCCACATGGCTCGGGACGCCGCCCGGGTACGAGAACTGCCGGAACAGCCGTCCCATCCCCGGCTCGTCCCGCGACACGTCCGGGTAGATCTCGCCGTACGTGCCCTCCAGCCAGGCGTTGGCCACCGCCGCGGGCCCGCCGTGCCCCGGTCCCATGATGTAGATCATGTCCAGCGCGCGCTGCTTGATCACCCGGTTGAGGTGGGCGTAGCAGAAGTTCAGCCCCGGCGTGGTCCCCCAGTGGCCCAGCAGCCGCGGCTTGATGTGCTCGGGCCGCAGCTCCGCGCGCAGCAGCGGGTTCGCGCGCAGGTAGATCTGCCCGGCCGACAGGTAGTTCGCCGCCCTCCAGTAGGCGTCGATCCGCGCGACCTCGTCATCGTCCAGCATGCCGCGTTCCCTTCCCGCCAGCGGAACGGAGAATCCCAGGACTTCGCCCCGGTATGCCTGCGCGGCGGGTGCCCGTACGGCCACAATCGGTGAGGTGACCGTCACTCCGGTACGGACGCGGTTCCGCGTCGAGGGCATCGTGCAGGGGGTCGGCTTCCGGCCGTTCGTCCATGCGATCGCGCACCGGTTCGGCCTGTCCGGCTCGGTCGGCAACGATCTCGCCGGCGTGTTCATCGAGGCCGAGGGACCGGCGGGCGCCGTGGCACGGTTCCGCAGGGCACTGGAGGACGAGGCCCCGCCGCTCGCGCTGATCGAACGGATCACCGCCGAGCCCCTCGTCCCGAACGGGGTCCCGGCCGGCGCCCCGCACAATACGGCCGGCTTCACCATCGTCCCCAGCCGCGGCGGCCCGGCGCCCCGTACGCCCGTTTCCCCCGACACCGCGACCTGCGCCGACTGCGTGCGCGAGCTGTTCGACCCGGCCGACCGGCGGTACCGCCACCCGTTCATCACCTGCACCGGCTGCGGGCCGCGCTTCACGATCGTCCGGGACCTCCCGTACGACCGGCCGCGCACGACGATGGCGGGATTTCCGATGTGCGGGCAGTGCGCCGCCGAGTACGAGGACCCGGCGAACCGCCGCTACCACGCCCAGCCCGTGTGCTGCCCCGAGTGCGGCCCGGCGCTCCGGCTGACCGTTCACGACGGCCACCCCGGGGCCGACCCCATCGCCGGAGCCGTGGACGTCCTGCGCCGGGGAGGCATCCTCGCGATCAAGAGCCTGGGCGGCTACCACCTCGCCGTGGACGCGACCGACGTCGAGGCGGTCGGCAGGCTGCGCTCCCGCAAGCACCGCGCCGCCAAGCCGTTCGCCGTGCTCGTACCGGACCTGGCCACGGCCGAGCGCCTCGCCGAGATCGGCCCGCTCGCGCGCGACCTGCTGGCATCCCCTGAACGCCCGATCGTGCTGGTCCCCCGCCGTCCAGGTACAGGGATCGCGGACGCGGTGGCACCCGGTCGCCGCGAACTCGGCCTGATGCTCCCGTACACCCCGCCGCACTGGCTCCTGACCCATGACTTCGCCGGACCGTTGGTCATGACCAGCGGAAACAGATCCGATGAGCCGATCGCCTACCGGGACGAGGAGGCGGCCGAGCGGCTCGGCGGCATCGCCGACGCGTTCCTGACCCACGACCGGCCCATCCATGTCCGGACCGACGACTCCGTCGTACGGGTGTCGCATGGCCGGGCCACTCCGGTACGCCGTTCACGCGGGCACGCCCCCCGACCGCTTCCCCTGGATCCGCCCGCGACCCGGCCACTGCTCGGCTGCGGCGCCGAACTGAAGAGCACGTTCTGCCTCGTACGGGATGGACGCGCGTACCTCTCGCACCACATCGGCGACCTGGAGAACCACGAGACGTTCCGCTCCTACACCGAGGGCATCGCGCACTTCCGGCGGCTGCTCGGCATCGAACCCGCGCTGATCGTCCACGACCTGCATCCGGAGTACCTGTCTTCCAAGTACGCAGCCCGATACGCCACCGAGTACGCCACCCAGTACGCCATCGAGCACGACCACGGTTCGGGCGCGGAGTTGCTCGGTGTCCAGCACCATCACGCCCACATCGCCTCATGCCTGGTCGACAACCAAGAGGCGGGCCCGGTGATCGGGGTGGCGTTCGACGGCCTGGGTCTGGGCACCGACGGCACTCTGTGGGGCGGCGAGTTCCTCATCGCCGACCTGAAGGGGTTCCGCCGCGCCGCGTACCTGGTGCCCGTTCCCCTGCCCGGCGGAGCAGCCGCGATCAAGGAGCCCTGGCGGATGGCCGCCGCCTACCTGCCGCAGGAGAGTCTGGAGGTACGCCGCAGGCAGGGCCGCCGATGGGACCAGATCGTCGCGATGGCCGCCGCCGGCCTGAACTCGCCGCCCACCTCCAGTGCCGGGCGCGTGTTCGACGCGGTCGCCGCCCTCCTCGGCCTTCGCGACACCATCGAGTACGAGGGCCAGGCCGCGATCGAACTGGAGCAGTGCGCGGATCCGTCCGTACGGGACGCCTATCCGGCGCACTTCGATCGCGGCCGGATCAGCGCGTCCGACCTGGTGCGCGCGGCCGCCGCCGACCTGCGCGCGGGCACGGCGGTCGAGACCATCGCGGCCCGGTTCCACAACGGGATGGCCTCGCTGATCGTCGATACCTGCGTACGGCTCCGCGACGACACGGGCCTGACGGTGGTCGCGCTGTCAGGCGGCGTCTTCCAGAACGCCCTGCTGGTGGCGCGGACCGTCCCCGCCCTGGAACGGCACGGCTTCCACGTCCTCACCCACCGGCACGTACCCCCGAACGACGGCGGGATCAGCCTCGGCCAGGTCGCCATCGCCGCCGCCCTCGACCGGACCAAGGCCTGACCCCGGCGGGCTCGCCGCCGGATCAACACAGGCGGGTCAACACAGGCGGGTCAGCAGATCCGGTCAGCAGATCCGGGGTAGCGGGTCACCGATGAGCAGGTCCACGATCCGCGTACCGCCGAACTCGGTGTTGAGCAGCACCATCGACGGCGGCTCGGCGGTCACCCGGCCGATGATCTCGGCGCCGGCACTGAGCGGATGGGCGCGGAGCGCGTCCAGGGCCGTGTCCGCCCTGGCCCCCTCGACGACCGCCACCATCCGGCCCTCGCAGGCCACGTAGAGCGGATCGATGCCGAGGATCTCCGCCGCGCCCCGTACGGCGGGACGCACCGGAACGGACGTCTCGTCGATCACGATCGCGACATCGGAGGCGGCGGCGATCTCGTTCAGGACGGTGGCCACCCCGCCGCGCGTGGCGTCGCGCAGGCACCGTACGCCGGGGCCGCAGGCGGCGATCAGCGCGGCCACCGGACCGGCCAGCGGAGCGGTGTCGGAGACCAGGTCGCCGTCCAGGTCCAGATCGCCGCGGGCCAGCATGATCGTCGTACCGTGCTCCCCGATGGGTCCCGAGACCAGTACCGCGTCGCCGGGACGGGCACACCCGGCGCCCAGCTCGTACGGGTGCTCCACGGCACCGACACCGGCCGTGACGACGTAGCAGCCGTCGGCCTTGCCTCGCTCGACGACCTTGGTGTCACCGGTGACGATCCGGACGCCCGCCGCCTCGGCCGCCGCCGCCATCGAGCGGGTGATCCGGACCAGATCGGCGACCGGCAGCCCCTCCTCCAGGACGAACGCGGCCGACAGGTAGAGCGGGCGGGCACCCGACATGGCCAGGTCGTTGACGGTGCCGTTGACCGCCAGATCACCGATGTCACCGCCGGGGAAGAACAGCGGGGACACCACGTACGCGTCGGTGGTGAAGGCCGTCCGGCAGCCGATCGGCGGGCACACCGCCTGGTCCTCCAGCGGAGCCAGCAGCGGATCGCCGAACGCCTCCAGGAAGACGGCCTCGATCAGCGTGCGGGAGGCCTTGCCCCCGGCGCCGTGCGCCATCGTGATCCGCTCGTCCCGCATGCGGGGCCTGGCGCGGCGGGCCCGGTCGATGCGGTCCAGCACGCGCTGCTCGCGCTCGTGCTCTGCGTCGCGCTCGCGCTCGCGCTCGGCGTCGTGCTCGTGCCGTGCGTCGGTGGTCATCGCCCGGCCGCCTCTCGCCGTACGGCCGAACGGGAGAACCGGCCGAAGTTGTAGTACGCGGCGCACGCGCCCTCCGACGACACCATGCAGGTGCCGATCGGCGTCTCCGGAGTGCAGGCGGTGCCGAAGACCTTGCACTCCCAGGGCTTCAGCACGCCCTTGAGCACTTCGCCGCACTGGCAGGCCTTGGGATCGGTGACCCGTACGCCCGGAATGTCGAAGATGCGCTCGGCGTCATAGGCGGCGAACGACTCGCGCAGCCGCAGCGCCGAGTGCGAGATGAAGCCCAGCCCGCGCCATTCGAAGAAGGGGCGAAGCTCCATCACCTCGCTCAGCACGCCGAGCGCCCTGAGGTTGCCGTCCCACGGGACGACCCGCGCGTACTGGTTCTCGACCTCGCACCGGCCCTCGGCGAGCTGGGTCAGCAGCATGTGCACCGAACGCAGGATGTCCAGCGGCTCGAAACCGGCTACGACCAGCGGCTTTCCGTAGGACTCCGGGATGAAGCCGTACGGCCGGCAGCCGATCACGGTGGACACGTGACCGGGACCGAGGAAGCCGTCCAGCCGCAGATCGGGCGAGTCCAGGATCGCCTTGATCGCCGGGATGATCGTCACGTGGTTGCAGAACACCGAGAAGTTCTCGATGCCCTCGGCCCGGGCGCGCAGCAGCGTCATCGCCGTGGACGGGGCGGTGGTCTCGAAGCCGATCGCCATGAAGACCACCCGCCGGCCGGGATTGTCGCGGGCGATCCGCAGCGCGTCCAGCGGCGAGTAGACCATCCGGATGTCGGCGCCCTCGGCCTTGGCCTCCAGGAACGAGGGACCGCCGCCGGGCACCCGCATCATGTCGCCGAACGAGGTCATGATCACGTCCGGGGTACGGGCGATGTGCACGGCGTCGTCCACCCGGCCCATCGGGATGACGCACACCGGGCAGCCGGGACCGTGCACCAGCTCGACTCCCGCCGGCAGGTGGTCCTCGATGCCGTGCTTGTAGATGGTGTGCGTGTGGCCGCCGCACACCTCCATGAACGTGTAGCGCCGGCCCGGCTCGCACAGCCCGGCGATCGCGGCCGCCAGCGCCCGCGCCTTCCCTGCGTCGCGGTACTCATCGACATGCCGCATCAGCCGATGCCTCCGTCGCTCGCGCCGTTACTCGTCCCGCCGCTCGGGCCGCCGTTACTCGGGCCGCCGCTCGCCCCGCCGTTACTCGGGCCGTCGCTTCCCGCGCCGTCGATCATCGAGTCCTGCAGCGCGGCGATCTCCTCGTCGTAGGCGGCGCCGATGCCGGCCAGGAACTCCAGCGCCGCCCGCGCCTCCGCCTCGTCGATCCTGGACAGCGCGAAGCCCACATGGATCAGCACCCAGTCGCCGGGCCCCACCTCCTCGCCGTCCAGCAGCCCGATGTTGACCGCGCGCCGCACGCCGCTCACCTCGACCCGGGCGAGATCGGGCCGGCCGGGCAGCAGCTCGACGATCTCACCGGGGATGCCCAGGCACATGGCCACCCGCCCCTTCCTGGGCCCGGTCCGGCTCCCGGGCCGTGTCCGGAACACCTTCCCGATCGTCCGCCCGGACGTCCTCCCGACCCGCTGTCTCCCGACCCGCTGTCTCCCGATCCTCTGGCTCCCGATCCTGCGCCCGGGTGTCGTCCTGAACGACCCGGATGGACTGCAGGGTGAACTCCTCGCCGGGCACGGTGACGAGTTCCAGCGTGGCGTCCGCCGCGCAGCCGCCCATCGCGACCATCTCGAACGACTGGGCCAGGGCCGGTTCGACGACCGCGTGGGCGGTACCGATCCGTACCGTGACACCGGTGACCCGGCGCCCCGCCGCCCGTTTCTCCACCGCTCGCAGCAGTGCCTCGCACAGACCGAATTCATGCATGCCGTCCCGTCCTCTCCACCGCCGCGTCCTCGCGCGCGGCGTCGGCCAGCAGTTCCCGTACGAGCCGTACCGCGCCGTCGATCGCGGCCTCGACCGGCCCGCTCAGCCCGATCCCCTCGTCCAGGCAGGCCGGCTCGCAGCCGACCAGCCGGATCCAGCCGAGCTCGCCACCCAGCCGCCCGGCCGCCGCCAGCACCGCCTCCGGGGTCAGATCGTGCGCGTCCAGCACCGGCTCGCCCGCTTCCGGCGAGACGGGTTCGATCACCGACACGGTCCCCGGCGGATCGCCGCGCTGTACGGCGTCCACCAGGATCAGCCGGTCGTAGCCGTCCATCAGCTCGTACGCCAGATGCACGCCCCGGATGCCGAAGTCGGCGACCCGTACACCGGCGGGCAGCGGCGTCCCGGCCATCCGCCGCACCACCTCGACTCCGAATCCGTCGTCGCCGAGGAACACGTTCCCCACGCCTGCGACCAGCAATTTCACAGCAGCTCCACTTCGTCGGGCGCGAAGTACAGGTAGCGGCCGACCGACTCCTTCAGCGCGGCGGCCGGATCGTCGTCGAGCGTCACGGCGACGTGCGAGCCGCCGTCGACGTCCGCCAGAACCACGGCGACCGTGGCCGTACGCCCCTCCAGGAACATGTCCTGCGCATCGGCGCGGCGCCGAGGCCGCAGCCGTACCCGAGTGCCACGGGCGGCGTCCCCGCCGCAGACCTGCACCGAGTCGGTACGCGGCGACACGGCACGTTCAGCCTCGGCACTCCACCAGGGCACCGCGCCCTCGGCCTGCCCCACCGCCTCGGGCGGGACGACCTCGGTGGGCCGGACGACCCCGTGCAGTCGGGCGAGTGCGTCCGGGGTGATCGCGTCGGCGCCGTCGACGATCGCCGCGGCCCGCTCGTCGGTGGCTCGTGCCTGCCGCTTCTCCTCGTCGGTGAGCGTCATGGTGCGCAGCACCAGTAGCTCGTCGATCTCGGTGAGATCGCACATGTCGCCCGGGCTCTCGGGCGCGACCTGGGGATGGTCGCCCACGATGATCGGGGCGCTCAGCAGCGTGGTGGCGTCGATCAGCGCCGGCCAGGTGTGCCGGCTCGCGCAGGCCGCCACCGCTGCCGCCGCCTCCTCCGGTGGGTCGATCATCGACACGAACTCCCCGCCGGTGACGCTCAGCAGCACATGGGCACCCAGGAACGAACGGCGCAGCATCCGCTCGCGCGGCTCTCCCCGCTCGCGTGGACTCTCCCGTTCCTGCGGGTGGTCCTGTTCCTGCGGCTGAACGGGCGCCGGTGTGGTGTTCTCCAGGCGGGCGGTCACCTTGAGCAGGTCGCCGGGTACGTGCTCCGCGCTGAGGTGCAGGACGCCCGACAGCGGCCACCAGCGGCGCTCGCCGTCCTGTCCCCCGGGAATCGTGAACGGGATCCGCGCGCCGCCGCCCGGGACCAGGTCCAGCCGACCGTCGATCTCGTGCGTGACGCCCTCGTCCCAGGCCGGGTCGGCCGGGCCGCGCGCGTCGCGCCGCCGCAGCTGAAGGAATCTCGCCCGTACGGTCACGGCACCGGCCGCGTGCGGGACCACGACGCATTCGGTGACCGCCTCGCACGTCTCGGCCGCGCCGGCGGGAGCGAGCACGCCGAACTGCCAGCGCATCATGTTCTTGGGCGCCGAGGCCCGGTACGGATACAGGATGTAGCCCTCGAAGAGCACGGCGTCGGCCACCGCACGGGCCTTCGCGAAACCGGCCGGCTCCTCACGCATGGGCACCGCCTTCACGCATGGGCACCGCCCTCGCGCAGCAGCGTCTCGATGGCCTGGTCCCAGGTGGGCAGGTCACGCCGCTGCTTGAACGCCAGCAGCGCGTTCACGGTGTCGCGGTTCAGCCGCAGCCAGCCGCCGCCCGGGAAGTGCCGTTCGATCAGCTCCTGCCACACCTGCACCGGGACCCGTACCTCGCACTCCCGGTCCCACGGGATCATCGCGATGTCGTCGCGGGTGAAGAGCGTCCCGCTGAACAGCATCACCATCGGGATCTCGCCGTCGTCCAGGGCGTGGAAGTAGCGCCCGCAGGCGACCTCCAGGTCGTACGAGCACGGCACCGGCAACTCGAACTCGACGGCGTCGCGGAACTTCGGGACCGTCACCGTGCCCTCGGCGAACCGCAGCGGGTTGAGCGTGCTCGGCCAGCGCTCGCGGGTCCCGAACAGGTCGGACAGCCGCGCCGCCTCGTCCCGCGAGTACTCGCGCTGCCTCGGCAGGATGCGCAGCTGGCAGCGCAGCGCGATGGACCGCACGTCCATCCCGCTCATCTCGATGGCGCGCATCCGGAAGACCAGCGTCGGAGCGGCCGCGTACGGATCGGGCCGCACGTCGGTACAGGTGAAGTGAAGATCAGCCATGGCCGTCCCGCTCTCGCAGTCCGGCGAAGAAGGCGTCCATCTCGTCTCGCACGCGGGTGCCGCCGTCGAACCCGCGCCAGTGCCGCCGCAACCGCCCGACCAGGTCGTAGCAGGCGGAGATGGGGACCAGATGGCACTCGACGCCGTTGCCGGAACGGGCTCCGCTTCCGGCTCCGTTCCGGCGTAGAAGGAGCGCCTCGACGTCATCGGCCGGATCGGCGGCAGGCGCGTTGGCGGCCAGGATCGGCTCCCACGCGCCGAGAGGCAGCAGCGACTCGGTGGCCCCGGCGGGACTCGGATACAGCGCCACGTACCGCCCGAGTCGCGAGTTACGGAAGAAGAACGCGACATCGACCGGAATCTGCAGCTCTTCCCACTGTGCCGAGGTGAGCGCGAACCCTGGCACATGGCGATATCGCTCGGGAACGACCCGATACCGTCCGGTGCTCGTGTCCTGACGCGTGTCCTGACGCGTGTCCTGACGCGTGCCCTGGTGCGCGAACAGCAGGGCACAGGCACGGCAGACGCACAGCAGCCCCCGCCGTTCAAGATCCACCGCGTGCCCGTGCCCGGCCGCGCCCAGCGCCTCACCGCAGAGTTCGCAGCCGGCGAGCGGCGGCGCCGCCTGATCGGCGCCCGTCTCTCCCGTCTCCCTGCCCGTCCCCCTGCCCCTCTCTGTCATCTCCCTGAACCGCCGCAACCCGCTCGTCATGTGGTCGCTCCCGGTCGCAGCGGGGCCGGGCAGGTGAGCGGCGGGCGCGTTCCTATCTGCAGCAGGGACGGCTCGGGGGTGGCGTTCTCCACCTCGATGGCCGTGATCTCCGGGGCGGCCGCGCGTACGGCGGTCTCGATCGCGTCCCGCACGGTGCTCGCGGACGAGGGGCAGCCGTCGCACGCGCCGCGCAGCCGCAGGTGGACGACGCCGTCCTCGATGCCGATCAGCTCGACGCCGCCCGCGTGGGAGCCGAGGTGAGGGCGGATGCGTTCCAGGGCCGTGCCGACCCGCTCCAGGGTGGAGTCCGGATGCAGGTCGTGCAGGATCAGAAGGCTGCCGACCAGATCGTCCGAGGCCAGCCGGGCCACCTGGTCCGGGGCGAGCAGGCCGACGACGCGGCCGAGGCCCTCCCCGTACAGGTGCATCAGGAGCCGGACCAGCTCCTCGGCGCGGTGGCGGACCGGGGGCGGATCCGACAGCTCCTCGACCAGCCGCTCGACCCGGGCCTCCACCTCACGCAAGCTCTCCATGGATCAGCCTCCGGGCGTGTAGGCGGTGGGTGAATGCACCCGGCGGTGCACCTTGCCCTCGCCGAGGTACATGTGGACGCCGCACGGCATGCACGGGTCGAAGCTGCGGATGGTCCGCATGATGTCGATGCCCTTGAACGACTCGCGCGGGTTCTCCTCGAAGATCGGGGTCCCGCGTACCGCGTCCTCGAACGGGCCGGGGGTGCCGAAGTCGTCGCGGACGCTGCCGTTCCAGGGGGTCGGCGGGTACGGGTGGTAGTTGGCGATCTTCCCGTCGCGGATCACCATGTGGTGGGACAGCCCGCCCCGGACCGCCTCGGTGAAGCCGCAGCCGATGGCGTCGTCGGGAACCGTGAACGGGCTCCATGTCTCGGTACGGCCCGCCCTGACCTCGCCCAGCGCCTGCTCCACGAAATGCAGCGCGGCGGCAGCGGCGTACGCCTGGAAGTAGGTGCGGGCACGGTTGCGTTCGATGGCGTTGCTCAGCGGCTGACCCTTGTGCATGGGGATCGTCCACTCGAAGGTGGCCTCGGGCTTGGTCGCGGTACGGGGCAGGTGGATCTGGACGCTGTGGCCGGTGGCTCTCACGTAGTTCATGTCGACCAGGCCCGACAGGGCCGTGGACCACAGCCGGGCGAGGGGCCCGCCGCCGGTGTCGAGGGCGAGGTGCTCCTTGCCGTCGAACCAGCGCGGCGCCATGACCCAGCTGTAGTTGCCCTTGAAGTCGCGCTTCTGGGGGTGGGGGATCGTGTGCTGGTTCCAGGGGTGCCGCGCGTCGACCGGGTTGCCGAGGGGGTCGTGGGTCACGAACGGCTTCTGGTCGGTCCAGTCGTCGTAGAAGGACTTGCCGACCAGGATGCGGATGCCCAGGTTGATGTCGACCAGGTCGCTGGTGACCAGCTTCCCGTCGACGATCACTCCCGGGGTCACGAACGCCTTGCGGCCCCAGTCGCCCATCGTGCGGTAGTCGTAGTCGCAGTGCGCCGGGTCGTTCAGCGAGCCCCAGCAGCCCAGCAGCACCCGGCGGCGGCCGACCTCCTCGTAGCCGGGCAGGGCCTGGTAGAAGAAGTCGAACAGGTCGTCGTGCATCGGCACCACGGCCTTCATGAACTCCACGTACCGCATCAGGCGCGACAGGTAGTCGGTGAACAACTGGACGGTCGCGACCGTGCCGACGCCGCCCGGGTAGAGCGTCGAGGGATGGACGTGCCGCCCCTCCATCAGGCAGAACATCTCCCGGGTGGAACGGCTGACCTGGAGCGACTCCCGGTAGAACTCGCCTTCGAGGGGGTTCAGCGACCGCATGATGTCGGCGATGGTGCGGTAGCCGTGCTCGGCGGCGTGCGGCGCCTCGGTCCGTTCGGCCAGCTCCAGCACGCCGGGGTTGGTCTCGCGGACCATCCGCTCGCAGTAGTCGACCCCAGCCAGGTTCTCCTGGAAGAGGTTGTGGTCGAACATGTACTCGGCGGCCTCGCCGAGGTTGTGGATCCACTCGGCGATGGCCGGGGGCCGCACGCCGTAGGCCATGTTCTGCGCGTAGACCGAGCAGGTGGCGTGGTTGTCGCCGCAGATCCCGCAGATCCTGCTGGTGATGAAGTGCGCGTCCCGAGGGTCCTTGCCCTGCATGAAGATGCTGTAGCCGCGGAAGATCGAGGACGTGCTGTGGCAGTCGGCCACCCGTCCCCGGCCGAAGTCGATCGTCGTGTGGATGCCGAGGCTGCCCACGATCCGGGTGATCGGATCCCAGGCCATCTCGACCAGTTCGTCGCTCACTGCGCTGACTCCTGACGCGCTGATTCCGGTTGCCAGGGGGGCTGGTAACCGCTGGACAGCTCCTCGCCCGGGCGCCGCCAGCTCGGCTCGGCCTCCACGCTGTGCAGCGTGATGTTGCGGAGCGTACGGATGAGGGTGCCGTAGAGGCCGTCGCCTTGGGTGGAGGACGACTGCAGGTTCGCGGGCTCGTCCATGAACGGCATGAACTTGTCGGGAAAACCGGGCATGGTGCAGGCGATGCAGATGCCACCGACGTTGGGGCAGCCGCCGATGCCGTTGATCCAGCCGCGCCGCGGCACGTTGCACTTGACCACCGGGCCCCAGCAGCCCACCTTGACCAGGCATTCGTGGTTGCCATAGCCGGCGGCGATGTCGCCCTGCTCGTAGTAGCCCGCCCGGTCGCAGCCCTCGTGGACGGTCTGGCCGAACAGCCAGGACGGCCGCAGGTTGTCGTCCAGCGGCATCTTGGGGGCCTGCCCGCCGAGCTGGTAGAGCAGGTAGAGCAAGGTCTCGGACAGGTTGTCGGGCTGGACCGGGCAGCCGGGCACGCACACGATCGGCAGCCCGGCCTTGGACGTCCAGTCCCAGCCGAGATGGTCGGGGACGCCCATCG
Organism: Actinomadura sp. 9N407; assembly: GCF_044326315.1. Classification (NCBI taxonomy): domain Bacteria; kingdom Bacillati; phylum Actinomycetota; class Actinomycetes; order Streptosporangiales; family Thermomonosporaceae; genus Actinomadura; species Actinomadura sp. 9N407. The sequence continues at coordinate 95,373 of NZ_JBIRAW010000002.1, forward strand.
CGCCGGTGGGATTGCCCGCCATCGCGTGGACTCCCCCGTACGCGGCGCACGTCCCGGCGGCGACCACGGCGGTCGCCTGGGGTGCGAGCAGGTCGAGCCACTCGGTGCTGGTGATGGGCTGCCCGGTCGCCGGATCGGTGCCGAACCCCGACCAGTAGCCCTCCGCCTTGACCGACTCGTTCGGTACCGAGCCCTCGACGATCAGGACGAACGGCTCCAGCTCGCCGCGCCCGGCGCGATGGAACCAGTCGATGAACGAGCCGGCGCCGTCCCCGGGACCGGAGTCGAAGGCCATCAGCGGCCAGTGCAGCGCGATCCGGGGAAGGCCGGGGAGCCCGCCCATCACCAGCTCCTCGATGCTCGGCTGGGTCGCGGCGGTCAGGGCGACCGAGTCTCCGTCGCAACTGAGGCCCGCGTTGAACCACAGCAGGTGAACGACAGGCTCGGCGGACTCTGCGGACTCGGTGGACTCGGTGGGCTCAGCGGAATCCGCGGTCTCCCTGGTCTCCCTGGTCTCCCTGGTCTCCCTGGTCTCCCTGGTCTCCGTGGGCTTCGTGGACTCGGTGCGCACCGTGGTCATCCCGGGTCACCTTCCAGCCGCTGGGCGACCAGCTCGAACAGCACGTGGTAGAGCGTGGTCTGCGCCTCCTGGATGCGGTGCACCGAAGAGGAGGGGATCGGGAACAGGTGGTCGAGCCCGTCCAGCTCGGCGAGCCGGCCGCCGCCGTGACCGGCGAGCCCGACGGTCAGCATGCCGATCCGCGCGGCCCGTTCCAGGCCGGCGACGACGTTCGCCGAGCCCCCGCTGGTCGACAGCCCGACCGCGATGTCGCCAGGCCGCCCGAACGCGGCGAGCTGGCGGGCGAACACCACCTCGAAGCCGACATCGTTGGCCAGCGCGGTGACGACGGCGACATCGCAGGTCAGTGCGAGCGCGGGCAGGGCGCGGGCGGTACCGGGCGGGCACAGGAAGGTGCCGGCCAGGTCCTGGGCATCGGTGCTGCTGCCCCCGTTGCCGAACGCGAACAGCCGGCCGCCGGCCGCGAACCGTCCGGCCATCGCGGTGGCGCAGGCGGCGAGACCGGCCGCGTGCCGCTCCGCGACCTCGCGGCGCAGCCGGGTGATCTCGCCGATCTTCGCGCGGGTGGACTCGAGCAGCCCGCCGGGGACCGCTGCCCCGCTCGCGGCCCGCTGCCCGCCCCTGTTCCTGTCGGTGTCCGGATAGAGGAACGGATAGAGATCACGCATGGCGGCGGGCGCGTCAGTCATCGATCACACGCCCCGTACCGTCGCCGGGCTCGCCGATCACGGCGATGGCCTCGCCGGCATGGACGAGCACGGTCGCCCCGGTCTCGGCCGGTACGAGCGCCACGCTGACCTCCTCGACGGACGTGCCGGTATCGGCCAGCGCGAACCCGCCCGGCAGCAGCTCGAGCAGCCGCACCGGCACCGCCTCGTCGGAGCAGGTCACACAGACCTCGCCGTGGCACTCCGGTGCCCGCGGGATCGGCGTCGGTTTCATCAGGGCTCCGTCCGTATTCTCTGATCGCTGCTCATCGGTCGCCCTTCATGGATCGCTGCTCATCGGTCGCTCCCTGATCGGCGTTCATCGACCGGCCGTCCCGGTGCGTTCGAGCAGGATGTGCACCAGCTCCCACATCAGGTGGTAAGCGGTGACGTGCGTTTCCTTGACCACCAGCGGATCGGCGGAGGAGACCCGGATCACATGGTCGGCGGCGGGGCCGCCGGGCCCTTCCGCGCCGCTGAGCATGACCGTGAGCAGGCCGAGCCCGGTGGCGGCCGCGAGCCCGCGCCGGACGTTGGGGCACCGGCCGTCCGGTGTCACGCCCAGCGCGATGTCGGCGGGTGCGGCGAAGTGCCGGAGCTGGTGGGCGAAGACCTCGCCGAAGCCGGCCCTGGATCCCACGCCGGTCATCGTCGTCATGTCGTTGCCGAGCGCGAGCGCCGGCAGCGCCCGGGCGCCGACCGTGACCGGATGCATGAACTCGACCGCGACATGGCTGGCGTCCGCGCCGGAACCGCCGTTGCCGAACGCGATCAGCTTGCCGCCGCGCCGGAACCGGCCCGCCATGTCATCGCAGGCCGCGACCAGTGGTCCGGCGGCATCGGCGAGCCCGGCCGCGGCCCCGTCGCGGCGGGCGAACGCGTCCAGAACCTTCTCGGCGGCGCCGGCGGCGGGCGGGATGCCGGCGGTCTCAGGTGGTGGGACCACGTCGTTCAGCTCCTTGCCTTCGGGACGAGACCTGCGGGACGAGACGTTCAGGACGAGACGATTAGGACGAGGCGATTAGGACGAGGCGATTAGGACGAGGCGATTAGGACGAGACGTTCAGGACGATGACGCAGGTGTCGTCCACGGGATTGGTGTCGAGGGCGGACAGCAGCGAGCTCAGCTGCTGGTCGGGATCGGTGCCCGCGCATTGCCCGGCCACCTTCAGCAACAGGCTCAGCCGGTCGTCGCAGTGCTCGGACTGGCGCTCGACCAGCCCGTCGGTGTAGAGGACGACGCCGTCGCCGGGACGCAGCCGCGTGGTCACCAGCCGGTAGCCGGGATCGAGCGTGACGCCGAGCGGTGTGCCGTACGGGTTGTCGAGCTGGCGAGCCTTCCCGCCGCGGGACAGCACGGGCGGCGGATGACCGGCGCGCGCCCAGGCGAGGGAGCCGTCGGACGGATCGAAGTGGGCGACGATCGCGGTGGCGATCGCGTACTCGTCCCGGCCCTGGAAGGCGACGAGGTTGAGGCATTCCAGGACGCGGGCGGCGTCCGCACCCGTGTGCGCGATGCCCAGCAGCGCGTTGCGCAGCTGGGCCATCCGCGCCGCCGCCTGCAGGCCGTGACCGCTGGCGTCCCCGATGGCGATCAGCACCCGGCCGTCCTGGAGCGTGGTCGCCTCGTACCAGTCGCCGCCGACCTGGGCGCTGTCCTCGGCGGGCCGGTAGCGGACGGCGACCCGCAGCCCGGGCAGATCCGGCTTCCAGGCGGGCAGCAGCTCGCGCTGCAGCTCCTCGGCGAGCCGGCGCCGGTGCCGTTCCAGCTCGCGGCGGGACAGCTCCAGCGCCGCCTCGATCCGGCGCCGGGTACTGACGTCCTGGACCACTCCGCGCAGCGCGATCAGGTGGCCGAGCCCGTCCAGCACCGGCTCGGCCGTGACGTTCACGTGCCGCGGCGCCCCGGTGCGCACCGTACGGAACTCGAACGTCACCGCCGAGAACCGCTCGGAGATCCCCGCCACCGCCCGGACCACCGCCGGCAGGTCCTCCTCGTACACGTGCGCCGCCATCTGCTCCAGCGGCAGCGGGCCCTGCTCCGGCTCGACGTCGAAGATGTCGTAGATCCGCCGCGACCAGGAGATCTCGCCGGTCACCAGGTTCCACTCCACCCAGCCGAGGTTCATCAGCCGCTCGGCGTCGTCGATCTGGGCGGCGATCCGCGCCTGCTCGTCGTGGAACTCCCAGCTCACCAGCAGGCCGCCGCCGATCCGCTGGGCCCGTACGCTCAGCACCGCCGGATAGAGCACGCCGCGGAACGGCTCCTCGTAGGTGAACGGCTCGCGGTGCAGCGGGACGCCGGTTTCGAGAACGGTCACGTACGCGTCGAAGATGCCCGCCAGGTCCAGACCCGGGAACGCGTCGAGCAGGCGGGCTCCGGTGATCTGCTCGGGGGTACGGGCCCGCAACCCGGTGGCGTGCGCGTTGCAGCGGTCGACGTAGAACTCCACCACCGTGCCGTCGCGGTCGCGGATCGGGAACAGCAGCGCGGCGGGGATCGGGATCGCCTCGAGGACGGAATCCAGCCACGGCGCGCTCAGATCGCTGGTGGGGGCGCTCAGCGCGGCCAGATCGCGCAGCCGCCGCCCGCCGGACAGTGTCAGCACCTCCGCACCGTCCAGGCCGCGCCCGGCCACCGGCCCAGGCGAACCGAGCGAACCAGATGAACCGACGGGGCCGGGCGCTTCGCCCGCCGGCCAGCTGACGCTGACCACGCACACCAGACCGTCCGCGGGCGTCTCCCCGGTGGACACCCAGGTCAGCATCCGCTCGCCGGTCTCGTCGTCGAGCCACAGCAGCTGGTCGTCGGGACACATCCGCACCAGCGGCAGCACATGCCGCAGCGGAGCCCGCGACCAGTCCTCGACCGACTCGTCCCGGTCGCCCGCGACGCCGCTCATCCGCAGCCGGCCGTCGCGGTCGAGCACCGCCAGCATGATGGCGCTGGTGCCGTACGGCCGGAGCCTGCGGTAGAGCAGCCGTGCCAGCTCTGCCGGGTTGCGGGCGGCGCTCAACTCCTCGGCGAACGCCATGAAGTCGTGCCCTTCGACCCCGCCGCGCTTACCGCTCTGGTCGCTGCCGTTGGCGTTGCCGTTCCGGCCGTTGGCGTGCCGATCCGCGCCGTTCTGGTCTGGGCCGTTCTGGTCTGCGCCGTTCTGGTCTGGGGCGTTCTGGTCGTCGGAGCGAGGCGGCGGCACGGCGGCGGGAGCGGACGTCCGCCCATCGGTGCCGCTCACCGTTCCCGGCGGCGGACCGGAGCCCGGGCCATCGTCCCGGACGTGGATACCACCGGCCACGGCGGGGAACGTACGGGGCGTGACCGCGGGCATCTCCGGGAACACGATCCCGCCCGGTGGTGCAGCGGCGGCCTCCCGGACGACGACGTCCGCGGCCTCGGCGAGCTGCTCGGCGTCGGCCGAGCCGGCCAGCCGGCGCAGGTACTCCCTGGCCTCCTCCGGACCGCAGCCGAGCCGGCTCACCAGGAAGCGTTCGGCCCGGGCCACGACCGCGGGTGACTCCGCCCAGGGCTGAGAGCCACAGCCGCCTATCCCCCCTTGCGCCATAGCGCCTCCGATTAAGGCTTCCGCCGGTCCCGCCACGGGGCCGCGACACCCGCGGGGAGGAGATGTCGTGACCCCGGCTAAGTGTCTATCAGTAATCGAATGATCACGAAGCGGATCCGCCGAATTGGTCCGTGCGCTCGCAACCTCATGCCCTCGCAACCCTGTGCCCTCGTAATCCCGTGCACTCGCGCGACGCAGGCGGGACTTGATGAAATTACGTTTCTACGTAATTATGGAGTCATGACAGAAGGTGGAGACGACACGCTGGCCGACCGGCTCGCGCTGCTGGAGGAGCGCGTGGCACGGCTGGAACGTCCCCGCCCGGAAACCGGCGAACCCGGGCCCGACATCGAGCGCGGGCCGGACGCCGAGCCCGGCGAGACGTTCTGGGCCTTGAACGCACTGAAGGAACGCGCCGGAGAGCAGGGCGCGGTGCTGTTCACGGGCACCGTGACGCTGCCGACCGAGGAGCACTACGAGTGGCAGCAGGGCCACTCGGCCGGGGAACTGCTGGCCGACGACTGGTCGCAGGCCGCCGACACGCTCTCGGCCCTGGCGCATCCGGTACGGCTGCTGCTGCTCAGGGAGATCCTGCACGGCGCCCGTACCACCGCCGAACTCGCCGCCCACGAGCGGCTCGGCACGACCGGTCAGCTCTACCACCACCTGCGCCAACTGGTCGCGGCCGGTTGGCTCCGTACCACCGCGCGCGGCCAGTACGCCGTTCCGGGCGAGCGGGTGGTGCCGCTCCTCACGGTGCTCGCCGCGGCCCGCCGCTGAGCGCCCCGGCCACCGCGCCTGCGCCCAACTCCACACCTCTGCTCGGCCACAACATCCCTCGCCCACAACGTCCCTAGACCAGACGCTGTCCCTGGACCACACGCGGTCCCTAGACCAGACGCTGCTGGACCACACGCTGCTAGACCACATCGGGAGGCGGAAATGTTCAAGAAGGTGGCCCGCTTCAGGGTCCCGATCCTGCTGCTGGGCATCATCCTCGGCCTGACCGCGAACGTGCTCGAACTGGGCTGGTTCTCGCTGGCCTGCCCCGTTCTGGTGGTGCTCGGCCTCATCCTGTTCTTCATCCCCTCGGGCGAGAAGGACCGCGCGCCGGTCATCGTGCGCAGCCCGCTGGACGGGCGGTGGCTGCCGGTGAACAGCCCGGCCGACAAGGTCCCCAGCCACGGCACGCACGAGCTCGGCCAGACGTACGCGATCGACCTGGTGCACGTACCGGACCGGGCGGCGGAGTGGAAGCCGCTGGTACGCGGCTCGCTGGCGGCACGACCCGAGACGTTCCCGTCCTTCGGGCGGCCGATCTCCGCTCCCGCCGACGGCGTCGTGGTGGCGGCCGGCGGACGGCAGCGCGACCATTGGAGCCGCAACTCCTGGCCCGCGCTGGTCTACCTGATGATCGAGGGCATGATCTTCCGGTACGTCCTGTCGCTGCTGACCCTGTCGAGCGGCCGGTTCATCCTCGGCAACCACGTCATCCTCGACCTCGGCGACGGCGTGTACGCGGTGTTCGCCCACCTGCGGCGCGGCTCGCTGAGGGTCGCCAAGGGCGACCGGGTCCGGGCCGGCGACCTCCTGGGCGAGGTGGGCAACTCGGGCAACAGCTCCGAACCGCACCTGCACTTCCATCTGATGGACGGCCCGCGGCCGCTCATCGCCGCCGGGGTGCCGTTCGCGTTCCCGTACCGGGACGACGACGCGGAGGCCGACGGCGAGGCCCGGACGGGCGTGCCGGGCGGGCGCCGCCCGTTCGTCGTCGACGCCGGTGTCCCCGCCACCAACGGAACACGCTCCTGACCAGGGCCCACTGCTTGCAGCAGGCGCTGCTTGTAACAGGCACCGCTTGTAACAGGCACTGCTTGCAACAGGCGCCGCTTGCGGCGAGTACTGCTCGTGAAGGCATTTCTTGGGACGGGCATTGCCATAGCCCCTTGGGCCCCGGGAAGGGACGCCCCAGCAGGAACCGACCTGAACGGATATCCAAGGGGGGCACATGCTCGGCATGCTGCGCAAAATGGGACTGTCCTCGAACCTCATGTACGGGATGGGGATCGCCTCGATCGGCGCCTCCGTCGCGTCCTGGATGATCTCGAGGAACGCCGAGCCGGCGGGGCTCGAGCGCGCCGACCACTGGGGCATCTTCGTCGGCCAGTGGGCGCCGACGTTCTTCGCCCTCGGATGCGCGATGCGCATGGAGGAGCAGTGGGGCTCGCGCGGCATGCACGAGCAGATGCAGGAGTCGCGGGAACGAGCCCGGGAGGCGATGCCGGTCAGCGGTTGACGTTCCGGTTCCGGCCGGGCCACGGCGGGCCGCCACCCTCGGAGGGGGCGGCCCGCCGAACACATCGGGACCGGCTGAAGAAAGCGTCAGGCCCGCGACCAGGGGCGGAATGTTCGCGCAACCATTGCTCTGGCCGTGGGTATTGACACCGGTTCGCGTTAACGCAAACATCAAGGCGTCCCGCCCCGGTGTGCAGGAGATCACATGACCGTCCCGTCGCCCCTCTCCCCCGCCGAAGGCGCCCGTGCCCACGCGGCACGGCACCGGGCGGCGGTCATGGAGGACGTGGCCACGCTCGCCGGGGTCTCGGCGATGACGGTCTCCCGGGTCCTCAACAGCCCCGAGAAGGTACGCCCGCAGACCCGTACCCGAGTGCTCGCGGCGATGCGCGAGCTGGACTACCGGCCCAACCCGGCCGCGCGGGTCCTGGTCACCGGACGGTCCCGGGTGCTCGGCGTGGTCAGCTTCGACACCACGCTGTACGGGCCGGCCTCGACGCTCTACGGCATCGAGCGGGCCGCGCGCCGGGCCGAGCACACGGTGAGCATCGCCAGCCTCAGCTCGATGACCCGCCGTTCGGTCCAGGACGCGGTGGAGCGGCTGCGCTCGCAGTCGGTCGGCGGCATCGTCGTGATCGCGCCGCACCGGTCGGCGGCCGAAGGGCTGCGCGGGCTGCCGCCGGACTTCCCGGCCGTGGTGGTCGGCGCGGGCGACGCGCTCCCGGTACCGGTCGCGGCGGTCGACCACCGCGCGGGCGCCGAACGGGTGACCCGGCACCTGCTGAGCCTGGGGCACGAGACGGTCTGGCACATCGCCGGGCCGGGCGACTGGATCGACGCCAGCGAGCGCGTCGAGGGCTGGCGCTCGGTCCTGCGGGCCGAAGGACGCGCGGTCCCCGATCCGCTCGCGGGCGACTGGAGCGCGCGCTCGGGGTACGAGCAGGGGCGGCTGCTGGCCGCCGATCCGCAGGTCACGGCGGTCTTCGCCGCCAACGACCCGATGGCGCTGGGGCTGCTGCGCGCGCTGCGCGAGGCGGGCCGCCGCGTCCCCGAGGAGGTGAGCGTGGCCGGCTTCGACGACGTCCCCGAGGCGCCGTACTTCGCACCCCCGCTGACCAGCGTCCGGCAGCCCTTCGGGGAGGTCGGGCGGCACGCCTTCCAGCTGCTGATGGACCGTATCGGCGGTGCCGAGGGAGCACCGCGCCGCACCGTCGAACCCGAACTCGTGGTGCGCGAGAGCACCGCCGTCCGCGCCCCCTGACCCGACCCGCTGACCCGCTGACCCGCTGACCCGCTGACCCGACCCGCTGACCCCACCAGCTGACCCCCGGCTCAAGCCCCCGAGGACCATCCAGATGTCTCTCTCCGCGGTTGCCATCCCTGTTTTGTTAGCGCTAACACAAGCAAGCGATAGATAGCTCCCATGTTGGCTCCCTGCCCATAGCCGGCTCCCTGCCCCATAGCCGGCCATTGACCCGAGGAAGCGATCCGTGCGCATCACCAAGATCGGCACCCATGTCGTGGGGACGCCCTGGCGGAACCTCACGTTCGTGACCGTGCACACCGACGAGGGACTCACCGGCGTGGGCGAGGCCCGGATGCTGGGCCACACCGACGCCCTGCTCGGCTACCTGGCCGAGGCCGAGCGGCGGCACGTGGCCGGGAGCGACCCGTTCGACATCGAGGACCTGGTCAGGCGGATGAAGTACGGCGATTACGGCCGTGCCGGTGAGATCGTGATGTCGGGTATCGCCTGCGTGGAGATGGCCTGCTGGGACATCGTCGGCAAGGCGCTGGGCCAGCCGGTGTGGCGGCTGCTCGGCGGCAAGGTACGGGACCGGGTCAAGGCGTACGCCAACGGCTGGTACACCGTCGACCGTACCCCCGAGGAGTTCCACGCGGCGGCGCTGCGGGTGGTGGAGCGCGGGTACCTGGCGCTGAAGCTGGACCCGTTCGGCGCGGGCCGGATGGAGCTCGACCACGCCGAGACGATGCGTTCGATCTCGCTGGTGGAGGCCGTACGGGACGCCATCGGCCCGGAACGCGAGCTGCTGGTGGAGATGCACGGGCGGTTCTCGCCCGCCACCGCGATCCGGCTGGCCGGGCTGCTGGAGCCGTACGCCCCGGCCTGGCTGGAGGAGCCGTGCCCGCCGGAGAATCTGAAGGCGCTGTCCAAGATCGCCGCGCATACCCGGCTGCCGATCGCGACCGGTGAGCGGATCCACGACCGGATCGAGTTCCGCGAGCTGCTGGAACTGCAGGCCGCCGACATCATCCAGCCGGACGTCGGGCATCTCGGCGGGATCTCCGAGACCCGCAAGCTCGCCGCCACCGCCGAGACGTACTACGTGCAGCTGGCGCCGCACAACGTGGGCGGGCCGGTGCTCACCGCCGCGACCCTGCAGCTGGGCGTCTGCGTGCCCAACTTCAAGATCCTCGAACACTTCAACGACTTCGCCGACGCCGAGGTCAAGAGCGTCGCCCGGGGCGCGCCCGAGGTCGTGGACGGTCATTTCGCGCCGCCGACGGCGCCCGGTCTCGGGGTCGAGCTGGACCTGGACGCGGTCGCCGCGTTCCCGCGCCGTACCGCCGACTTCGACCTGTTCGCCGAGGACTGGCACCTGCGCGAGGGCACCGGTGATCGCCCGTGAGCCGTCGTGTCGTGGTCGAGCGGCCGGGGCGGTTCCGGATGGCCGAGGCCGATCCGCCGGAGCCGGGTCCCGGCGAGGCGGTCGTACGGATCGCCGCCGCCGGGCTGTGCGGCAGCGACCGCGAGCTGTACGACGGCGCGCGCCCGGCGGGATTCGGCGCGTACCCGATCACGCCGGGCCACGAATGGTCCGGAACGGTCGTGGCGGTCGGCCCCGGCACCGATCCGGCGCTGGCCGGCGCCAAGGTGGTCGGCGAGGGCTACCGGGGCTGCCGGCGCTGCGCGTACTGCCGCGAGGGCGCGCCCAACCTGTGCGCGGGCGGCTACGACGAGATCGGCTTCACCCGGGCCGGCGCGTTCGCCGACCACCTGCTGATCCCGGCACGGCTGCTGCACGTGCTGTCCCCGCAGGCCGATCTGCGCGCGGCGGCGCTGCTGGAGCCGGCCGCAGTGATCGCCGCCGCGGTACGGCACGCGGCGCTGCGTCCAGGCGAGTCGGCGGCGGTGGTCGGGGCCGGGACGCTCGGCATGCTGGCGCTGCAGTTCCTCGCCGCCGCCTCCCCTTCCCGGCTGATCGCGATCGATCCCCGCGCCGAGCGCGCCCGGCCGGCGCTGGCGGCCGGGGCGACCGCCGTGCATCTGCCGGGCGAGGCGGACGAGGGCGCGTTCGACGTGGTGGTGGAGACGGCGGGCGTCGCCGGTACCGCGCACGCGGCCGTGACGCTGGCCCGGCGCGGCGGCCGCGTCGTGCTCACCGGGATCCCCGGCGACCCGGACGACTGCGTACCGACCACGCTGCTGCTCACCCGCGCGCTCTCCCTGCACACCGTCTTCGGCGCGGGCACGGCCGACTGGGCGTACGCGGTGCGCGCGTTCGGAACCGGCGTGCTGCGGCCGGCCGAGCTGATCACCCACGAGCTGCCGCTGGACGACTTCGAGCGGGCGCTGAAGCTCAGCGCCTCCCCGGACGCCGGCAAGGTCCTGCTCCGTCCCGACCCGCAGGGCAGTCGCAAGCCGCAGGAGACGCCCGAGTCGCAGGAGGCACGATGAGCCCGCTCCCCCGCCACCCCGGCGAGCACGCGCTGGCCGGCCTGGGCTTCCCGCCTCGCCCCGAACCCGCACCCTCTTCCACGACGCGCTTCCCCGACGGCGGTACGTGGCGTACTGAGCTGCCCTCCTGCGAAGGGCCCGCCGTCCTGGCGGCCGTGCTCGCCGAGAGCGAGCGGCTGGCGGTGCCGCTGCACCGGATCAGCCAGGGCAGCGGCGTGTGGATGCTCACCGACGGCGAGATCGGCGAGATGGTCGACGGCTGCGGGGCGCGCGGCATCGAACTGAGCCTGTTCCTCGGGCCGCGCGGCTCGTGGGAGCCGGGGGCGGGGGGCCGCTCGTACGACTCGTCCGGGCCGCGCGCCCGCGGCCGTGACCAGCTCGCCCAGTGCGTGGAGGACGCCGAGCGCGCGGTCGCGCTCGGGGTGCGCTCGCTCCTGATCGCGGACGAGGGCGTGCTGTGGACGCTGCACCGGCTGCGCGCCGCCGGCCGGCTGCCCTCGGACGTCACGTTCAAGGTGTCCGCGCTGGTCGGCCCGGTCAACCCCGCCTCGTTCGCGGTGTGGGAACGGCTCGGCGCCGACTCCGTCAACGTGCCGAGCGACCTGACCGTCGCCCAGCTCGCCGAGATCCGCGCGATGAGCCCGGCGCCGGTGGACTTCTATGTCGAGGCTCCCGACGATCTGGGCGGCTTCGTCCGGATGTACGACGCGGCGGAGCTGATCCGCTGCGGCGCTCCGATCTATCTCAAGTTCGGGCTGCGCAACGCGCCCGCCCTGTACCCGGTGGGCCGCCATCTGCTGCCCGCCGCCGTCGAGTCCGGCCGGGAGCGCGTACGGCGCGGCCGGCTGGTCCTCGACACCCTCGCCCGGCTCGGGGCGGACGAGGGGATGTCCCCGGTCGGCGCACGCGATCCCGGCCCGCTGCGGCGGTTCCCGGCCGAGCCCGTACCGGTCACGCCCCTGGAGAACGGTTCCCCGCTCCCCAGCAGTGCCCCCACCCAGGGGCCCACCCATGTCCCCACCCATGGCACCACCCCCCAAGGAGACACGTCATGAGACTCGGGCGCCTCACCACCGTGCTGTCCACCCTCGTCCTCGGCACCGCCATGACCGCCTGCGGATCCGCCGAGAAGACCGTCGACAAGGAGGCCGACGCCGCCGCCGGCAAGGGGTCGCTGGTCGGGATCACGATGCCGACCAAGTCGTCCGAACGCTGGATCCACGACGGCGACAACGTCAAGGCCGGGCTGGAGAAGCTCGGGTACAAGGTGGACCTGCAGTACGCGCAGGACGACATCCCCACCCAGGTCAGCCAGATCGAGAACCAGATCACCAAGGGCGCGCGGCTGCTGGTGGTGGCCTCCATCGACGGCACCGCGCTGACCACCCAGCTCCAGCAGGCCGGCGACGCCAAGATCCCGGTGATCTCCTACGACCGGCTGATCCGCAACAGCCCGAACGTGGACTACTACGCCACGTTCGACAACTACAAGGTCGGCGTGCAGCAGGCCACCTCGCTGCTCGTCGGGCTCAAGCTCAAGAACGCCGACGGCTCGGAGGGCTCGGCCAAGGGGCCGTTCAACATCGAACTGTTCGCCGGCTCGCCGGACGACAACAACGCCACGTTCTTCTTCAACGGCGCGATGTCGGTGCTCAAGCCGTACATCGACAAGAAGCAGGTGGTCGTCAAGAGCGGCCAGACCGACTTCAAGACGATCGCGATCCTGCGCTGGGACCCGGCGACCGCGCAGAAGCGGATGGAGGACCTGCTCACCAAGACCTACAGCGGCGGGACGAAGGTGCAGGGCGTGCTGTCGCCGTACGACGGGCTGTCGATCGGCATCCTGTCGGCGCTCAAGAGCAACGGCTACGGCACCGGCGACCAGCCGTACCCGGTGGTGACCGGCCAGGACGCCGAGGTGGCCTCGGTCAAGTCGATCATGGGCGGGGAGCAGTACTCCACCATCTTCAAGGACACCCGCAAGCTGGCGGCCGAGACCGTCAAGATGGCCGACACCGTGCTCAAGGGCGGCAAGCCGACGGTGAACAACACCAAGGACTACGACAACGGCAAGAAGGTCGTTCCCTCGCAGCTGCTCGAGCCGGTGATCGTCACCAAGGAGGACGTGAAGTCGGCGCTGCTGGACAGCGGCTACTACACCCAGGCGCAGCTGGGCTGATCCGCCATGACCCCAGCCACCGAAGCCACTGACCTCACCGACGACACCGACGACATCCTGGCCATGCGCGGGATCACCAAGACCTTCCCCGGCGTCAACGCCCTCTCGGACGTGGACCTGACCGTGCGCCGGGGCGAGATCCACGGGATCTGCGGCGAGAACGGCGCGGGCAAGTCCACGCTGATGAAGGTGCTGTCGGGGGTGTACCCGCACGGCTCGTACGAGGGGGAGATCTCCTTCGCGGGCGAGCCGTGCCGGTTCGCCGGCATCCGCGACAGCGAGCAGCTCGGGATCGTCATCATCCACCAGGAGCTGGCGCTGTGCCCGCAGCTGTCGATCGCCGAGAACATCTTCCTCGGCAACGAGCAGACGGGCGCCCCGGGCCGCAAACGCCTGGGCAGGCCGGCACTCGGCGGGCTGGCGCTCGTTGACTGGAACCGCACCAACCACGAGGCGGCGCGGTTGCTGGAACGGGTCGGGCTGCCGGAGAACCCGGTGAGCCCGATCTCCGACCTCGGTGTCGGCAAGCAGCAGCTCGTGGAGATCGCCAAGGCGCTGTCCAAGCGGGTCCGGCTGCTGATCCTGGACGAGCCGACCGCCGCCCTCAACGACGAGGACTCCGCGCACCTGCTGGACCTGGTGCGCGGGCTGCGCGACGAGGGCATCACCTCGGTGATCATCTCGCACAAGCTGAACGAGGTGATGGCGATCGCCGACCGGATCAGCATCCTGCGCGACGGGCGGATGATCGAAACCCTGGATCCGGCCGCCGGGCGGGTCGACGAGGACCGGATCATCGCCGGGATGGTGGGCCGCGACCTGGAGCACCGGTACCCGCCGCGCGAGCCGGAGATCGGCACCGAGGTGCTGCGGATCGAGGACTGGACCGTACACAGCCCCGCCCAGCACGGCCGCACGGTGGTGTCGGGCGCCGGTCTCACGCTGCGCCGCGGCGAGATCGTCGGGCTGGCCGGGCTGATGGGAGCGGGCCGTACCGAGCTGGCGATGAGCGTGTTCGGCCGCTCGTACGGGACGGGCGTGTCCGGCCGGCTCTACAAGGACGGCGAGCCGATCGAGGCACGGTCGGTCCGCGAGGCCATCGGGCACGGCATCGCGTACGCCACCGAGGACCGCAAGCGGTACGGCCTCAACCTGATCGAGGACATCAGGCGCAACGTCTCGGCCGCCGGGCTGGGCCGGCTGTCCCGGCGCGGCTGGGTGAACGGGAACGAGGAGTTCCGGGTCGCCGAGGAGTTCCGGGCCGGGATGAACATCAAGGCACCGGACGTCCTGAGCGAGACCGGCAAGCTCAGCGGCGGCAACCAGCAGAAGGTCGTGCTGTCCAAGTGGATCTTCACCGATCCGGACGTGCTGATCCTGGACGAGCCCACCCGCGGCATCGACGTGGGCGCCAAGTACGAGATCTATTCGATCATCAACCGGCTGGCCGGCGAGGGGAAGGCGATCCTGCTCATCTCCTCGGAGCTGCCGGAGCTGCTGGGCATGTGCGACCGGATCTACACGATGGCGGCGGGCCGGATCACCGGTGAGGTACCGCGCGCGGAGGCCACCCAGGAGGGCCTCATGACCTACATGACCCGGGGCCGGACGAACGGGGACGCCGAGCCGGCTGGAGACACAGGGCCGACTGGAGACACCGGGCCGGCTGGAGATACAGGGCCGACTGGAGACACAGGGCCGGCCGGAGCCACCGAGCCGGCTCGAGACACCGGGACGGCCGCCGGCGACAAGGAACCAACGGAACAGGAGCAGGTCGGATGAGCAGTACCGCGCCCGCCGTCGCCAAGGGCGGGAACGGGGCCGGAGCGGGCCCGCCGAACGGCCGGTCCCCGGTCCGGATGAGCGTCAACCTGCGGCAGAGCGGCATCTACGTCGCGTTCGCACTGATCGTCGTGCTGTTCTCGGTGCTGACCGGCGGCGATCTGCTGCAGCCGCAGAACATCTCCAACATCATCGTGCAGAACAGCTACATCCTGATCCTGGCGATCGGGATGATCCTGGTGATCATCTCGGGGCACATCGACCTGTCGGTCGGCTCGGTGGTCGCCGTCACCGGCGCGGTCGCGGCCGTGCTGATGGTGAACCACGACATCGCGTGGCCGGTGGCGCTGCTGCTCACGCTGATCACCGGTGCGCTGATCGGGGCCTGGCAGGGCTACTGGATCGCCTACTTCGGGATCCCGTCGTTCATCGTCACGCTCGCCGGGATGCTGCTGTTCCGGGCACTGACGCTGACGGTGCTGGGCAACCAGGGCATCGGCCCGTTCCCGGACGAGATCCGTACCCTCGCCAACGGCTTCACCGGCGGCTACCTGGGCAACATCGGGCTCGGCGCACTGGGCGGCGCCGACCTGTTCAGCCTGCTGGCGGGCATCGGGGCGGTCGGCGGGCTGGCGGTCGCGCAGTGGCGCACCCGCCAGGCGCGGCTGGGCTACAAGCAGACGGTCGATCCGCTCCCGGTGTTCGTGCTGAAGATCGCGGCCGCCGGTGCGCTGATCATGGCGGTGACCATCCAGCTGGCCCGGTTCCGCAACCTGCCGTGGGTGCTGGTGCTGCTGGCGGCGCTGGTGCTCGGCTACTCCCTGCTGACCAGCCGGGCGGTGTTCGGCCGCCGGATCTACGCCGTGGGCGGCAACCTGCAGGCGGCGACGCTGTCCGGCGTCAAGGTCAAGTCGGTGGTCTTCTGGATCTTCGTCAACATGGGCGTGCTGTCCGCGCTGGCCGGGGTCATCTTCGCCGGCCGGCTCAACCAGGCCGGACCCACCGCGGGCAACGCGTTCGAGCTGGACGCGATCGCCGCCGCCTTCATCGGCGGCGCCGCCGTTCAGGGCGGGGTCGGCAAGGTGATCGGCGCGATCACCGGCGGGCTGATCATGGGCGTGATCAACAACGGGATGTCGCTGATCGGAGCGCCCAGCGAGCAGGTGATGCTCGTCAAGGGCCTGGTGCTGCTGGCCGCGGTCGCCTTCGACATCTGGACCAAGCGCCGCTCCGGCGCCCCCGTCCTCCGCTGACCCCGCTCCCCCTGCCTGCCCCTGTCAGCCCCCGCTACCCGCTAGACCCAGCTAGGCCCCCGCTCCCCGCTAGACCCAGCTAGCCCTCCACCTCCACGAGAGGAGAGAGTCATGAGGTCCCCCACCCCCCTGGCCGGTACGGCGGTGCTCGCGGCCGCCGTACTGGTGACGGCCTCGGCCCCGGCCACCGCCGGCGCCCGGCCCGGCAACACCGGGCCCGGCACTCCAGGATCGGCCCCGGTGACCGCACCGGGGATCACCAAGGAGCCGTTCGGCACGCTCGCCGACGGCACCGCCATCGAGCGGTACACGCTGAGCAATGGGCGCGGCATGCGAGTCCGGGTGCTCACGTACGGCGGCATCGTGCAGAGCCTGGAGGTCCCCGACCGCCGGGGACGGACCGGGAACGTGGCGCTCGGGTTCGGTTCGCTGGACGGCTACACCAGCGAGGCGTACGCGACGGCGAACCCGTACTTCGGCGCCATCATCGGGCGGTACGGCAACCGCATCGGCGGCGCCGAGTTCACGCTCGACGGCACCACGTACAAGCTGCCCGCCAACAACGGCCCGAACAGCCTGCACGGCGGCGACAAGGGCTTCGACAAGCGGGTCTGGGCCGCGACGCCGGTCAGGAAGAACGGCGACGTCGCACTGCGCATGACCCGTACCAGCCCCGACGGCGAGGAGGGCTATCCCGGAACGCTCAAGACCACCGTCACCTACACCGTGACCTCGCGCAACGAGCTGCGCATCGGGTACGAGGCGACGACCGACGAGCCGACGGTGGTCAACCTGACCAACCACACCTACTTCAACCTCGCCGGCGAGGGATCCGGCGACGTCTACGACCACCGGCTGCAGGTCGACGCGAGCCGCTACACGCCCGTGGACTCCACGCTGATCCCCACGGGTGAGCTGGCCTCCGTACAGGGCACGCCGTTCGACTTCACGCGCCCGCACGCCATCGGCGAGCGGATCCGCGACGGCCACCCGCAGATCCTGATCGGCCAGGGCTACGACCACAACTACGTGCTGGTCCGGAAGGAGGGCCTGGACCGCAAGGGCACCGACTCGAAGGGCACGGGCCTGTCCCGGGCGGCACGGGTCACCGAGCCGCATAGCGGGCGCGTCATGGACGTGTTCACCACAGAGCCGGGCATACAGCTGTATTCCGGTAACTTCTTGTCCGGCACGTTGAAGGGGACGAGCGGGAAGGTCTACCGGCAGGGCGACGGGTTCTGCCTGGAGACGCAGCACTTCCCCGACTCCCCCAACCAGCCGCGGTTCCCGTCCACGACGTTGCGGCCAGGGCAGGTGTACGACACGACCACGGTCTACGCGTTCACCGCGCGCTGACCTCTCACCGGAACGGCCGGGCGCGCCACCATGCGCCCGGCCGTCTCCCTGTCCGCCCGACCCGCTGTCCACCCGACCCTCTGTCCCCGCCGACCCTCTGTCCCCGCCGACCCTTTGTTTGGAGCATGACCGTCATGACGCTGGAGTACGAGATCGCGGTGGCCACCGGTGCGGCGCTGGGCGAGGGTCCCACCTGGGACGCGGCGGCGGGACGGCTGCTGTGGGTGGACATCCTGGGCTGCGAGGTGCACGCGTACGACCCGGCCACGGGCACTGACGGCGTCGTGCTGAAGACCGCCCAGCACGTGGGCGCCGTCAAGCCGCGCGCGGCCGGCGGGCTGGTGGTCAACCTGCGCGATGGCATCGGGCTGTACGAGCCGGACGGCTCGTTCCGCTGGCTGGTCGAACTGCCCGAGGACGGCCGCCGGGGCAACGACGCGGCCGTCGGACCGGACGGCGCGCTGTGGGCGGGGACGATGGCCTACGACGAGCGGCCCGGCGGCGGTGTGCTGCGCCGCGTACGGCCGGACGGCCAGGTCACGACGGTCCTCGACGACGTGACGATCAGCAACGGCATCGCGTGGAGCCCGGACGGCCTGCTGATGTACTACATCGACACCCCGACCGGACGGGTCGACGTCTTCGACTTCGATCCGGGCACCGCGACCTTGCACGGCCGGCGGCCGTTCGCCGCCGTACCGCCGCCCGGCAGTCCGGACGGCCTGACCGTGGACGCCGAGGGCCACGTGTGGGTGGCCGTCTGGGCAGGTGGCCGCGTGCTCCGCTTCGCGCCGTCCGGCACGGTGGACCGGGTCGTCGAGCTACCGGCGTCGCAGACCACCGCGTGCGCGTTCGGTGGTCCTGACCTGCGCGACCTCTACGTCACCACCGCCACTGTGGGTGCCGACGACCGGGCGCACGCGGGCTCGCTGTTCGTCGTACCGAACGCGGGCCAGGGCATCCCCGCGCCCGCCTTCGGCGGCTGATCGGGCGGCTCAGATGATCAGGCGGGCTGATCAGGCGGGCTGATCAGGCGGGTCGGCTGATCAGGCGGTGAGCGCCTGATCGTCGTCCCGGTCCGCGCAGGCGTCGGCCAGCTCGCTCAGCGAGATGTCCAGCGCCATGGCCAGGGCCGCGACGGTGAAGAACGCCGGGGTCGGGGCGCGGCCGGTCTCGATCTTGCGCAGCGTCTCGGCCGACAGCCCCGCCGCGGCGGCCACCTGCACCATGCTGCGGGGGCCGCGGGCATGGCGCAGCAGCGCGCCGAGCCGCTCGCCGCGGCGGCGCTCGGCCGGGGTCAACGGAGTCCTCACCATGCCCGCGATCCTAATGCGTACCGGGCCCCCGTGACACCCCTTCACCCGTGATATTAATACCGGTATAAGAATTGGCATATCCGGTAGGCGGGAGCACGGCAATGGTGGAGATCAAGGATCGTCCGGCGATCGACGCGATGCGGGAGGCAGGGCGCGTGGTGGCGAACGCGCTGGCCGCCGTACAGCAGGCGGCCGGGGTCGGGATACGCCTGCGCGAACTGGACGAGGTGGCCCGCGACGTTCTGCGGGAGGCCGGGGCGAGCTCGCCGTTCCTCGGCTACCGGCCGGACTTCGCGTCCATGCCGTTCCCGGCGGTGATCTGCGCGTCGGTCAACGACGCGATCGTGCACGGCATCCCGGGCGAGCAGGTCCTGCGGGACGGCGATCTTGTCAGCATCGACTGCGGCGCCGAACTCGACGGCTGGACGGGTGACGCCGCGACGAGCTTCATCGTGGGCACGCCCCGTCCCGGCGACCTCGAACTGATCGCCGCCACCCGGCGCGCGCTGGAGGCGGGCATCGCCGCGGCCCTCCCCGGCGGCCGGCTCGGCGACATCTCGCACGCCATCGGCTCGCTCGCGCTGGCGGGCGGCTACGGGATGCCCGCCGACTTCGGCGGCCACGGGATCGGCCGCCGCATGCACGAGGACCCGCACCTGCCCAACCGGGGACGCCGCGGCCGCGGCTTCCCGCTCAGCCCCGGCCTGACGCTGGCCATCGAGCCGATGTTCATCGCGGGCGGCGACGACGACTACGGAGTCGCGGACGACGAATGGACCCTCTCCACGGCCGACGGGAGCCGGGCCGCCCACATCGAGCACACCATCGCGGTCACCGAGGACGGACCCCGCATCCTCACGCTGCCCTGAGATTCGCGCCGCCCTGAAAATGCACGCTGCCCTGAGAATGCGCATGGAGTGACAAGTTTTCGCCAGTGAATGCTGGCACAGTCATCCCATGAACCGCGCCCTCGCGAACCACCTGCCCCCGAACCACGAGCCCTCCAACCACGGGCCCTCGAACCACGAGCCCTCCAACCACGGGCCCTCGAATCACGGGCGAGCCAGACACCGGCCCGTGAAGCGCCTGCTGGCCGGGACGGCCCTGCTCTGCTCGCTCGCCGCCGTCACCGCGATGCCCGCCCAGGCCACCGAGCCGACCTGGCAGCAGGTCGGCCTGCCGTTCCTGTGGCCGAGCGCCGCCATCGCCGACGTGACGGCGCTCGGCCAGGAAGACGTCTGGATCGCCGGGGTCCAGGGAGCGTTCTGCGTCCCGCAGATCGGTACCTGGGGCTGCTCGTTCAGCAGCGACGGCAACCCGGTGGCGCGCCGCTGGACGGGCACGGCCTGGCAGGAGTACCCGCTGCCCGGATTCACCGGCAACGGCCCCCTGACCATGGTGTCCGCCACCGCACCGGACGACGTCTGGATCGCCGCACCCATGGTGTCCCCCCAGTATCTGGCCCGTTTCGACGGTACGGCGTTCACCCAGGTGGCGCCGCCCCCCGACACCACCTACCTCAGGCTCAGCGCGGGGAAGGCGGGCACCTGGCTCGCCGCGTCCAGGCGCGAGGGCGGCCAGGATCTGTACCGGCGTGAGGGCGACGCCTGGGTACGGACCGTCCCGGCCACCCTCACGAACGTGACCGAGGTGCGGGCGCGTACCGCCACTGATGCCTGGGCGATCGGCGCGGAACCCTACGGCATCGGGACTCGTGGTGCCATCGCCCGCTGGGACGGGCAGGCCTGGCAGCGGATCGAGCACCCCGGGACTAAGCCTTTCTTGGACTCGACCGTGCTGCCCGTCTCGGCCACCGAGGCCTGGCTCGTCCCCAACCGCAACGAGAACGTCATCTGGCGGTGGGACGGCGCGGACTGGTCGCGCGTGGACGGGCCCGCCGGCGCGCAGTTGCTGAAACTGACCGTGGACGGCACCGGCACCGTCTGGGCAGGCGGTCAGGAGACCGTCAACGTGGACGGCTCCCCGCGGCGCAGGCCCGTACTGATGCACCACACCGGCGGGCAATGGCAGCGCGTGACCTTGGCAATGCCGTGGGGCGCGAACGAGATGAGCGTGGCCGATCTGACCACCGCCCCAGGCACCGGCTCCGTCTGGGTCGCCGCCAACACCAACATCGGTCCGCGGGTCTTCCGGCAGCGTTGACCGCGCGAGGCCGGTCTCGCGGAGTTGATCGCACTGAGCTGACGGCACTGAGCTGACGGCACTGAGCTGATCGCGCGGGTCGGTCGCCCCGCAGGCTGATCGCGCGGAGCTGGGGAAGGTTTGTCGTGAGCGGGCCCCTGGGAAGGGAGGTGCGAGAGATCCAGGGCCCGGCCGCACGGCTCCCCCCGGCCGCGTGGCCCCGGCAGCGTCGCCGGAGTGCACCCGGGGTGCGAGAAGGGACCGCGCGTCATCGACCTCACCGACGAGCACTACCAGCGACTCGCCAAGACCTACGAACGCAACTGGGCGGACCGGCCCGAGTACGTCGCCTGGATGGCCGACCGCATCATGTCCTGGCTGAAACCCGCGCCCGACGATCGGATCGCCGACATCGGCTCCGGTACCGGGCTCTTCCTCAGCAGGCTGATGGAGACGGCCTCCGCCCGTACGCCGATCCTGTGCGTGGACCCGTCCCAGCACATGCTCGACCTTCTGCCCGACGACCCCCGCCTCTCCCCCGTCCGCGCCACCGCCGAGCAGATCGCGTCCGGCGAGGTGCCCGTCCCGTACGAGCATGTGGACGCGTTCGTCTTCAAGGAGGCGATCCACCACATCAAGGACATCCCCGAGACGCTGCGCGGCCTGGCCGAACGACTCGCTCCCCGCGGCCGCATCCTCATCGTGACGCTCCCGCGCCGGCTCGAATACCCGCTGTTCCCCGAGGCGCTCGACCGCTTCGCCGGCGACCAGCCCGAGCCCGCCGACATCGCCGCCGCGATGCGCGAGACCGGGCTCGCGACCGAGCATCGGTCCGAGGAGTACGCCGTGACGATCGACCGGGAGCAGTGGATCGACCTGGTCCGCAACCAGTGGATGTCGGTGCTGTCCACGTTCACGGCCGGCGAGATCGACGAAGGTATCGAGACCATCCGGCTGCTGCACCCGGAACACGAGATCACCTACACCGACCGCTTCGCCTTCATCCAAGGCGTCAAGCACTGAGTCGCCAGTACTGAGTCATCAGTCCTGATTCACCAGCGCTGATTCGCCAGCACTGATTCCGTAAGCAGAGTGTCGTCAACGCAGTGTTGTCAAACGCAGTGTTGTCAAAACGCAGTGTCATCAAACGACAGTGTCGCCAAGCACTGGAGCGTCAGAGGCGCTGCCCATGGACACCACCCGGCTTCCGTGGGCAGCGCCGACGGCCTCAGCGGCACCAGCGGTCACCGCGCCCAGGCGCGCACGTCCATCTCGTCCCCGACGGCGAACTTGCCCGGGCTGAGAACGGAGAACTTCGCCCCGAACGCGACACCACCCGCACCACTCTCACCCACCCCACCGCTCTCTCCGCCCGTGCCGGCGCGCCGGTACGTGGCGAGCGTCCGTAGTGGCTCGGGGCCCGCCTTGGCGCCGCGCCGCTGATCGACGGTGGTGACGGCGCACCGGATCGCGAGCTTGGCGAACCCCAGTTCCGCGGTCCCGATCCGGGCCCGGCGGATCCCGTCCTCCAGATGGGGCTCCGCCCAACCGGCGATCACGATGTTGGGGCGGAACCGGTCCATCGGCAGCGGCGGACTTCCCGCCTCCTCCAGCCGCCGGTTCAGCCCGTCCAGACTGGCCCGTGAGATCACATGCACGGGGCTGCTGTCGGCGTAGCCGGACGTGCCCGGTGTCGCCCCGTCGGTGACGCGGTCGTGCTCGGGCGGCACCCGTACCAGCCGGCTCGGGGCACCGAGGATCTCCGAGAGCCATTCCGCCGCGTCCGGGCCCTGGTCGATGCCCTGGTACGGCATTCCGAACAATTCCACGTCGCAGCGAGCGGAGGCAGTGTCGATCTCCACGTCCAGCCGTTCGAGGCCAGGGGCGCGCAGGGTCAGCCGCCGCCCGTCCTGCCCGACCGCAGGACGGACGAGCGCGAGCCGGGGGTCACGCCGCTGGCTGCGGAACGTCCCGTCCCCGGTGACGACCATGAAGGCGCGGTCGTGCGCGAGCCCGGCCTCGGTCAGCCGGGCCTCGGTCATCGGTACCCCGGCACACCCCTTCACCGGATAGGCCACCAGTTCGGCGACTACGGCCCTCACGTTCGTCCCCCTCATCAGCTCGATGATCGGACGGTACGTTCCCCGGTGGTCACAGGGCCAGACGACCAGGCGTTATCTAACACAAATCCGTCAGGCTCAAGCCTGTCCAGCTCTAGCCCACCGACACAGACCCATCACGCAGGGGCACGTCCGTCCCGCACAGGCGTCCGTCAAGCACGGGCGTCCGTCAAGCACGGGGCCGGAACAGGCGCGCACCCGCGTACAGGCAGAGCGCCGCCATGGCCACGGTGACGCCGGCACCGACCGCGACCGTTCCGCTCGTGTAATGGCCGAGGAACGCTTCCCGTACGGCGTCGACCGTGTAGCGGAACGGCACGGCGTGCGACACGGCGTCCAGCCAGCCGGGGCCCAGGCTCATCGGCAGCAGTACGCCGGACAGCAGCATCAGCGGCAGCATCGCCGTGTTGGTGATGGCCGCGAACTCCTGGGTGGAGCGGACCCGCATCGCCAGCCCGTACGAGAGGGCCGACAGCGCGCCCGACAGCAGGGCGACGAACGCGAAGGCGAGCAGGACACCCGCCAGCGGGGCGCGCAGGCCGAGGGCGAGCCCCAGCAAGACGAGCAGGACGGACTGCGCCAGCAGCTGCACTACGTCGCGCAGCGTACGGCCGAGCAGCAGCGCCAGGGGGCTCACCGGAGTGACGCGCATCCGGTCGATGACGCCCATCGTCCGGTCCATCATGAGCCCGAGACCCACGAACGACCCGCCCAGCAGCGCGAGCTGGATGAGGAGTCCGGGTACGAGGGCCTGCCATGACGAGCCGTCGACGCCCAGGCTGAATCCGGTCAGCAGCGGTCCGAAAAGGGCGAGGAAGAGCAGCGGCTGCAGCAGGCCGAAGACCATGTTCGTCTTCGAGCGCAGCGTGGCGCGCATGTAGCGGCCGAAGATGACGCCGGTGTCGGTCACGATGCCGCCGGTGAGGAGCGCGGCCACCTCAGATCGCCACGGGTGCGGATTCGGCGGGTACGCCGCGTCCGGTGATGGCGAGGAAGGCGTCCTGCAGGCTGGCCCCCGGATCGCCCGCGTAGCGCCGCTTGAGCTCGGCGGGCGTGCCCTCGGCAACGACGGAACCGGCGTCCACGACCACCACGCGGTCGGCGAGGGCATCGGCCTCGTCCAGGTAGTGCGTGGTGAGGAAGATCGTGGTGCCGTGCTCGGCGCGGACCTCACGGACCAGGTCCCACAGGTCGGAGCGGCTGCCAGGGTCCAGTCCGGTGGTCGGCTCGTCCAGGAAAAGGATCTCGGGGCGGTTCACCAGGCCGAGCGCGATCTCCAGCCGGCGGCGCTGGCCACCGGACAGCGCGCCGGTGGGACGGTCCAGGAGGTCGGTGAGGCCGAGATCGTCCGCCACCTCCTGGGCCCGCTCCCGTGCGGCGGCCTTCGGCAGCCGGTGCAGCCGCGCCTGGGTGACCAGTTCCTCGCGCGCGTCGCACGCCGGGTCGAGGCCACCCGACTGCGCCACGTACCCGATCCGCTCGCGCACCCGCCCGGGCTCGCGAAGCAGGTCGTGCCCGGCGACCTCGGCCTCGCCGCCGCTCGGCGGCAGCAGCGTGGTGAGCATTCGCAGGGTCGTGGTCTTCCCGGCGCCGTTCGGGCCGAGGAAGCCGAGGATCTCGCCTCGATCGGCCGTGAGGTCGATGCCTCGGACGGCGTGCACGGGACCGCTCTTGAGGGTGAACGTCCGGGTCAGGCCCCGGATCCGGATTGCTGGAGTGGACATGGCCGCCAGAAAACCACAACTAACTACAAACTTGCAATCGGCTTAAAGTTTGCAACACGGTCTAGACTGTTTCGCCGAGGGAGGGCGGCATGACGGAGGGGCTGCGGGAACGCAAGAAGCGCCGGACCCGGCGGCACATCGCCGAGACCGCGACCGGGCTGTTCGTGGAGCGCGGGTTCGCCGAGGTGACGATCGCGGAGGTCGCCGAGGCGGCGGAGGTGTCGGTCAACACCGTCTACAACTACTTCGCGTCCAAGGAGGACCTGGTCCTCCCGCCGGACCAGGCGTCCGCCGAACGGCTCGCCGCCATCGTCCGCGAACGGCCGGACGACGAGTCTCCCGCACGCGCCGTACTGGCCCGGCTCCGCTCGGAGATCCAGGACCGGGATCCCGGCCTCGGCCTGACCGAGGGCTTCGGACGGGTCTTCGAGATGATGCGGGGCGCGCCCACGCTGATGGCGCGGCTGGAGGATCTGGGCGAGCAGATGGTCGCCGCGCTCGCCGCCGTCCTGGCCGAGGAGACGGGAACCGATCCGGCCGCCCCACTCCCCCGGCTCGTCGCGGGCCAGATCGGCTGGTGCCACGCGCAGGTCCTCGGCGAGATCGGCCGGCGTACCGCCGCCGGCGAGGACCCCGAAACGATCGCCGCCACCACGCTCGGCCTCCTCGACGTCATCGAGAGCCTGCTGGGCCACCGCGTACTCACCTATCCAGGCGGGACAGCTACCCAGACGTGACGCCTACCCGGCGTGACGCCTGCCTGGGTCGAGTTGCCCTGCTCGAGTTGCCGGCTCCGCGTTGTCGGCTCGAGTTGTCGGCTCCGCGTTGCCCCAGTCCGAGAGACAGGACCGGCCGCTCGTGGAGATCACGGACGAGGTGTTTTCGCCGCTGGTGCGGGTTTCGGGGCGCAAGACGGACGTTGCGCACGATACAACTCGTTCATGGGTAATAACGGCGAGCCGCGGCGGATGCCCCGCAAGATCTACCAGACGGAACTTCTGCGCTTGCAGAACGAGCTGGTGAAGATGCAGGCCTGGGTCCGTGCGGAGAACGTGCGGGTCGTGGTCGTGTTCGAGGGACGGGATGCGGCGGGGAAGGGTGGTGCCATCCGGCGCGTCTCCCAGTTCCTCAACCCGCGCTTCGCGCGTACCGCGGCGCTCCCCACCCCGACGCAGCGCGAGGAGTCGCAGTGGTTCTTCCAGCGCTACATCGAGCACCTGCCGGCGGGCGGGGAGATGGTGCTGTTCGACCGCTCCTGGTACAACCGCGCCGGGGTCGAGCACGTCATGGGGTTCTGTACCGATGACGAGTACCGGCGCTTCCTGCGGCAGTGCCCGGTGTTCGAGCGGCTCCTGGTCGAGGACGGGATCCTGCTGCGCAAGTACTGGTTCTCGGTCAGCGACGAGGAGCAGGCGCGGCGGTTCCGGAGCCGGGCCGACGATCCGATGCGGAGCTGGAAGCTGTCACCGATGGACCTGGAGTCGGTCACCCGCTGGGAGGACTACTCGCGGGCCAAGGACGCCATGTTCGCGCACACCGACATCCCCGAGGCGCCCTGGTACGTGGTCGAGGCCGACGACAAGCGCACCGCGCGGATCAACATGATCGCGCACCTGCTGTCGACCGTCCCGTACCAGGACATCAGCGCTCCCCGGCTGAAGCTGCCGGAACGGCCGCCGTCCCGAGGGTACGAGCGGCCGTCCCGGGACACCCAGACCTACGTGCCCGACCACGCGGCCTCGCTCACCACCTGAGCGTTCGCAGGGCGAGCGTTCCCAGGCCGAGTGCTCCCAGGCTGAGTGCTCCCAGGCTGAGTGCTCCCAGGCTGAGTGCTCAGCGGCTGACGGGGGCTCCGTCGCGTTCGGCGGCCAACTGGAGGGCGACATCGATGATCATGTCCTCCTGGCCGCCCACGTAGCCGGCCTCGCCGACCCGCTGCAGGATGGCGTGCGCGGGAACGTCGTAGCGTTCGGCGGCCCGTTCCGCATGCAGCAGGAAGCTGGAGTAGACCCCGGCGTACCCCTGCGTGATGGCGGAACGGTCGGCGAACGGCAGCCGTGGCAGGAACGGCCGGACGACGTCCTGTGCCGCCGCCATCACGCCCTGGACGTCCACACCGGTGGTGATGCCCATCCGCTCGAACGTGGCGGCCACGATCTCGGTCGGGGCGTTGCCCGCGCCCGCGCCGAGCGCGCAGAGCGCCCCGTCGATCTGGCGCGCCCCGTTCTGGACGGCCAGGACGGAGTTGGCCACGCCCAGCGAGAGGTTCTGGTGGCCGTGGAAGCCCACCTGCGCCTCGTTCCCGACCTCCTCGACCAGTGCGGCGACCCGTTCCTGCGCGTCGCCGAGCACCATCGCGCCGGCCGAGTCCACGACGTACACGCACTCCGCACCCGCGTCCACCATGATCCGGGCCTGCCGGGCCAGCTCCACGGGGCCGATGCGGTGCGACAGCATCAGGAAGCCCACGGTCTCCATGCCCAGGTCGCGGGCGGCGGCGAAGTGCTGCGCCGACACGTCCGCCTCGGTGCAGTGAGTGGCGATCCGCGCCACCGACGCACCGGCGCCGTGCGCCTGCCGCAGGTCCTCGACCGTACCGAGGCCGGGAAGCAGCAGCACCGCGATGCGGGCCCGCTCCGCCTCGTCGACGGCCGCGCCGATGAGCTTGATCTCGTCCTCGAGAGAGAACCCGTAGTTGAAGGAGGAGCCGCCCAGCCCGTCGCCGTGCGCCACCTCGATGACCTCCACCCCGGCGGTGTCGAGGGCGTGCACGACGCCGCGCACCTCACCCTCGGTGAACCGGTGCGCCATGGCGTGGCTGCCGTCGCGCAACGTGGAGTCGGTGATCCTGATCTGCTCGCTCACGCGGTCACCTTTCCGAGCGCCAGCCGCTCGCCCACGGAGGCGGCGGCGGCGGTCATGATGTCGAGATTGCCGGCCCACGGCGGCAGGTAGTCGCCGTTCCCCTTGACCTCCAGGAACACCGCCACGCGCGCGCGGTCGTTCCAGATGTCGCGCGGGCCGTCGAACTGCGGCTCGGCGCGCAGGGCATAGCCGGGTACGTACGCCGCCACCCGCGCGACCATCGCCTGCACGGATGCGGTGATGGCCTCGGTGTCGGCGTCGGCCGGGATGGCGCAGAACACCGTGTCCCGCATGATCATCGGCGGATCCACCGGGTTCAGGATGATGATCGCCTTGCCCCGCTCGGCGCCGCCGACCGCCTCGATCGCGCGGGCCGTGGTCTGGGTGAACTCGTCGATGTTGGCCCGGGTGCCGGGCCCCTCCGAACGGGACGCGATGGAGGCGACGATCTCGGCGTACGGAACCGGGACCACTGAGGAGACCGCGTGCACGATCGGGATCGTGGCCTGGCCACCGCAGGTGATCATGTTGAGGTTGGGCGCGTCGGTCAGGTCGTCCAGGTTGACCGGCGGGCAGACGAACGGACCCGCCGCGGCCGGGGTGAGGTCGATGGCCTGGATGCCGGCGGCGGCATAGCGCGGGGCGTTGGCCAGATGCGCCTTGGCGGAGGTGGCCTCGAAGACCAGATCCGGCAGGTCGTCCTGGGCCAGCAGCCAATCCACGCCGCCGGCCGACGCCTCGACACCGAGCTCGCGCGCCCGGGCCAGCCCGTCCGACGCCGGGTCGACGCCGATCATCGAATGGACCTCGATCGTCTCGCTGCGCAGCAGCTTGACCAGCAGGTCGGTCCCGATGTTGCCCGGACCGACGATCGCGGCCGTCGTCTTGCCGTCTCTCATCAGCTCTCCTCTAATAGACCGCGCGGCCCTAAAGACCAGCAGTGCCTCAAGAACCGGTGGGGTCTCGAAAACGGGCTGTGACGTTGCCGATCCCAGCGAACGTGGCGGTGAACGTGTCGCCGGTGGCGATCGGGACGGCCGCGGTGATCGAGCCGGGCAGCACGACGTGCCCGGCTTCCAGCGCGACGCCCATCGGGCCCAGCACGTTCGCCAGCCACACCAGCGCGTTGAGCGGCGAGCCGAGCACGGCCCCGCCCGCGCCGGTGTCCACCAGATCGCCGTTGCGGTGCAGCAGGCAACCGGTCAGTGACAGGTCGAGGCCGTCCGGCCGAACCGGGGTGGTCCCCAGCACCACGCCGCCGCTGGAAGCGTTGTCGGCGACCGTGTCGGGCAGCGTGATCTTCCAGTCCGCGATCCTGGAGTCGATGATCTCCAGCGCGGGGAGCACGAAGTCCACCGCCGCGACGGCGTCCGCCGCGGTCACGCCGGGACCCGCCAGCGGCCGGCCCAGCACGAACGCGATCTCCGGCTCGATCCTGGGCTGCACGAAGCGGCGGATGTCGATCGGGGCGCCGTCGGTGTGGAACATCGTGTCCAGCAGATGCCCGTAGTCCGGCTGGTCCACCCCGAGCTGGCGCTGCATCGCCGCCGAGGTCAGCCCCACCTTGTGGCCCTTGATCACGGCGCCGTCCGCGACCCACCGTTCCACCTGCGCACGCTGGATCGCGTACGCGTCCGCGAGCGAGAGATCAGGGACCTCTTCCGTCAGCGGCCGGACCGGGACGCGTGACGCGTACGCGCCCAGCAGGCCCGCGGCCGCCTTCTCCACAGCTTCGAACCTCATGGCGGTGCCTGTTTCCCTGGCTGTGCCTGTTTCCCTAGCCGTGCCGGTTTCCCTGGCAGAGTCGGGGTCCATGGCCGTCCTTTCATCGTTTCCGCAGGTGAATACTGCGCCCGCCGGACCACGGCGGCCAAGGAACGCGTCCCACGTCACGGGACGGCCACCCGAAATCGTCCATAAGCTGGAGTAATGGCGGCGACGACGGACGGCCTTCGTACCCCGGACGACCCTCGCGTCCCGACGGAGGACACCTACCTCCATCGGGTGATGACCGTCCTGGGCGCATTTCGGGCCGAGGAGAACGCGGTGGGCGCCGCCGAGCTGGCCCGCCGTACCGGCCTGCCCAAGTCGACCGTGCACCGCATCGTGCAGTCGCTGGTCGAGGAGGGCATGCTCGAACGGCACGGCTCGGAGGTACGGCTCGGGCTGCGGCTGTTCGAGATCGGGCAGCGGGTGCCCCGGCAGCGGGCACTCCGCGACGCCGCGCGCCCCTACATGTCCGACCTGCGCGAAGCGACCCGGCAGACCATCCACCTGGCCGTGCTGGAGGGCAGCGAGGTCGTGTACGTGGACATCCTCGTCTCGCCCGGCGGCCCGTCGCTGCCGTCCCGCGTCGGCGGCCGGCTGCCCGCGCACGCGACCGGGGTCGGCAAGGCGATCCTGGCCTTCTCACCGCAGGAGACCGTCCGGGCCGTACTCGAAGGCGAGCTGCCCCGGCTCAGCGAACGCAGCAACGTCGCGCCCGGGCTGCTGGCCAAGGAGCTGGCCGCCATCCGCCGCGCGGGCGTCGCGTACGACCACGAGGAGTCGGGCCTGGGCGTGGTCTGCGCGGCCAGCCCCGTCATCGGCCTGGACGGCGAGGTGCTGGGGGCGCTGTCGATCTCGGGCTGGAGCAACCGGATGCGGCTCGACCAGGTCTCCCCCGCCGTGCACACCGCCGCACTCGCGCTCTCCCGGACACTCGGCCACCGCGACGCGGACCCGCCGCGCTAACCGAACATCCCTGCGCTAGCCCGAGCGCCTTCCCGCCCTGGCCGAGCCTCCCTGCGCCAACCGCCCCGTCCCGTCCCGCCCCGCCTCGCCTCGCCTCGCCTCAGCCGAGTTTTTCGGCGAGGAGCCTGGCCAGAGCCCAGTCCTGGGCGGCGGTACCTACCGACTTGTAGACCGTCCACGCGGCCGCCGGCGGCACGGACCTGCCCAGCGCCTCGCCCAGCGGGATCAGATCGCCGGTCCCGATCTCGCCGCTGCGCACGGCCTGGATGATCTCCCCGGCCTCGGCGAGCACGGCCTCGCGGTCGTCGACGACAAGGGCGGCCGCGCTCAGCAGCTCACCGGGCAGTTCCTGCATGCTCGGCCGGTACGAGCCGATCGCGTTGACATGCACGCGCTCCGGCAGCGCGGACGCCGGGAACAGCGGCTCGGTCGCGGGGGTGGCGCAGCAGACGATGTCGGCACCGGCCACCGCCTTGGCCGCGTCCCTGGTGACCCGGATCTCGGTCCCGGGCAACTCCCCGGCGAGGATCTCGGCCAGCAGCGCAGCGCGTTCGGACCCCGTACCGACGATCGTCAGCTCGCGCAGCGGGCGTACCGCGTGCACGCCCCGTACCTGATCGGCGGCCTGAGCCCCGGCGCCGATCAGCACCAGCCGGGAGGCACCGGGCGCGGCCAGCAGGTCCGTCGCCACCCCGGTCGCGGCGCCGGTACGCAGCGCGGTGACCGGACCGGCGTCGAACATCAGCGGTTCGGGACGCCGGTCCGACCAGAGAATCGAGCCCGTGATCGCGGCCCCACCGCTCTCAGCATCAGCGCCCTCAGCGTCCGTGCCCTCAACCCCTGTGCCCCCAACCCCTGTGACCTCAGCATCTGTGCGCCCGAAGTCGAGCCGCAGTGTCTTGACCGCCAGCGTCCCGGTCGGGCGGTGATGGATCGGCATGATCAGGAAGCCGCCGTCGTCCAGGACGGTCCGCGGCGGCTGCTCGAAGCGTCCCGCCGCGGTGTCCAGGAACGCCGACCGCACCGCGGCGATCGCCTCCGCCATCGAGACCGCCCGCCGGATCTCCGCCGCACCGATCACGCCACCACCCCATCGAATCGTCCGGTTCCTGCCTTCCCTATTCTCCCGGGTGTCCGGGCCCAAATCCCGGATGCGACGGGCCCGGATGCCCCACGGCGCCGGGGCCTCGGAAATCCGCAGGTCGAAGTCATTCTTGATCGACATCCCCGGGCGACGGGCGCCCGGCGAGCCCGCGGGGTTAATATCGCTATTGGGTTACTTGCCAGTAAACGGCCCACCGACCCAGGAGGCGACCTTGAGCGAGCGAACGGGAACCGGGGTCAGGAGCGTTTCGGAGCCCTTCTGGGGAACGCTCCCGGTGGAGGTGGTCGAGCCCCTCCACCCGTACGTGGACGACGTCGCGCACGAGATGATCGACTGGATCCGCAAGCGCATCCCCGAGTACGCGCGCCCGTTCGGCAGCAACTACGGGCAGAAGATGTGGGGCGCCGTCCGGCGGGCCGTCTCGGACTTCCTGGTGGTGGTCTCCAGCCCGGACGCCTCCTGGGAACCGCTGCGCGAGATCTACGCCGAGATCGGCGCGTACGAGGCCCGCAAGGGACGCAGCCTGGAGAGCCTGCAGACCGCGATGCGGCTGTGCGGCCAGGTCGCCGCCCGCCGGTTCACCCAGACCGCGGCCCGGCTGGACTGGCCGCACGAGACGCTGGGCCGGATGATCGAGTCGCTGTTCGCCTATCTCGACGCGATCTCCGAGGCGGCCACCGACGGGTACGCGCGGGTCCATGACCGGCCCGGCAGCCAGCGCGAGCATCTGCGCGCCCGGCTGCATGCCATGCTCACGGCGGACGGCCTGGCCGACCGGGTGGCGATCACCCAGCTGGCACGGTCCACCGGATGGGGCACGCCGTCCTCCATCGCCGTCGTGGCCGTACGCAGCCTGGGCGACCAGACACCGCCGCTGCTGCCGCCGCCCGTCCTGGTCGACTGGCAGAGCCAAGTGCCCTCGCTCGTACTGCCCGACCCCGACAGCCACGGGCACCGGCACCTGCTGGCCGCGCTGGGCGACCTGCCCGCCGCCGTCGGCCCGACCGTCGACCTCTCGCGCGGCAGCGTCTCGCTGCTGTGGGCCCGGCGGGCACTGGAGCTGTCGGAGGCGGGCAAGCTGCCCGGCGACGGCGTCATCCGCTGCGTCGACCACCTGCCCACGCTCGTCGCCTCCGTCGGCCTCGACCTGATCGAGGCGGCGATCCCGCAGCGCCTGGCACCGCTGATGGACCTCACTCCCAACCAGCGCAGGCGCCTGATCTCCACGCTGCTCACGTACCTGGAGAACGGTCGCAACGCCGCCGCCGCGGCCCAGCGCCTCAACGTCCACACGCAGACCGTGCGCTACCGGCTGTCCAGCCTGGAGGAGCTGTTCTCCGGCGAGCTGAACGACCCCGACCACCATCTGGAACTCCTCCTGCTGCTGCACAGCTGGCAGCGCCTGCTAGAGCCCACCGCGGATTAGACCGGCCACGAACCAGCCGGAACGCGAGTCCACCAAATGCGACTCGGTGGGAATCCGAGTCGGCCGCAATGCGGATCAGGCCGAACGCGAATGTGGCCGAACGCCCGTCAGACCGGCCGCGGATCGGGCCATCACCCGATCAGGCCGGTCGGATCAGGCTGGTCGCGTCGGGCTGGTCGGATCAGGCTGGCCGGTCGCAGATTAACCTGACGCGGTGGTCCGGGAGATCTCCCTCAGCTAGCCTGACCAGGAACGAGTCCGGCTGACCGGCTCGAGCCCGCCCTGATCCCCTTGCAGGGCTGCCACGGAAGGAAACCCGGATGAACAAGAGCGAGCTCGTCGACGCCGTGGCCGAACGGACGGGCACCGACCGCGCGGTCGCCCGCCGTCATGTGGACGCCGTGTTCGAGGCCATCATCGACACCGTCACCTCGGGTGACCGCGTACTGGTGACCGGCTTCGGGACCTTCGACCGGTTCGCCCGACCGGCCCGTACCGCCCGCAACCCCCGTACCGGCCAGTCCATCGAGGTGGCGGCCGCTGACGTGCCGCGCTTCCGGGTCGGCCAGACCTTCAAGAACCGCGTGGCCGATGGCGGCGCCGTCCAGGTGACGCCCCCGGCCGAGGCCGCCAAGCCCGCGAAGCCCGCGGCTTCCAAGCCCGCCGCTGAGGCCGCGCCTTCGGATGCCGCGTCGGCCGAGGTGAAGAAGGCCAAGAAGCCCAAGAAGGCGAAGCAGGCGAAGAAGGAGCCGGCGGCCAAGAAGGCGACCGCCAAGAAGCCCGGCGGGAAGAAGAAGGGCACCTCCAGCAAGAAGGCCGCAAAATAACCTTCCGACTGCCCGCACCGGGTGAGCCGCCCAGTACCCGACCACCGGAACCCGTCTCGCTCGGGCCCGTCTCGGCCCCGTCTCGCTCGGTATCTGTCTGTGCCGCTCGGTGTCTGTCTGTCGCGCTCGGTGTCTGACCCGCTCGGTGTCTGACCCGCTCGGTGTCTGACCCGCCCGCTGCACGGTCGGTCTCGCTCTGAGATGATCGGGAATTCGTGTTCGAGGCGTGGGAGGCACCGGTTTGAGCGACGACGCGCCGCGCGGAATCCTGAGTCTGCTCGATCTCACGGCACTGGACGAGGACACCTTCCTCGTCACCGCGGCCTCGACGATCGGGCGGGAACGACTCTTCGGCGGGCAGGTGGCGGCGCAGAGCCTGCGCGCGGCCTGCCTCACCGTGGGGCCGGGACGGCTGCCCCATTCGCTGCACGCGTACTTCATCAGGCCCGGCCGGCCCAAGGAGGAGCTGCGGTTCGACGTGGCTCGGACCCGGGACGGGCGGACGTTCTCGACCCGGCATGTCACGGCCTCCCAGGGCGGCAAGCCGATCTTCGAGATGATCGGCTCATTCCATGACGAGGAGCCGGGCTACGACTGGCAGCCGGCGGAGCCGCCGACTGCGAGCGTGCCGCCGGAGGAGCTGGAGCCGCCGGCGATGCCCGCGTTCTTCCGGCATCCGCCGGGCTTCGACATCCGGATCGTGAACCCCGCCCGTCCAGGCGAGTTCCCGATGCGCCATCCGTTCTGGATCCGTTCGGGGGAGCCCGTCGGGGACGATCTGTCGCTGCACGCGTGCCTGATCGCCTACCTGTCGGACATGGCCGTGGTCAGCGGCGCACGGCCGCCGGGCGCGCCCCGCGAGCTGGCGGCGGCGGTCAGCCTGGACCACGCCCTATGGTTCAACCGGCCCGCTCGCGTCGACGAATGGCTGCTGTTCTCGATCGAGCCGGCGACGAACTTCGGCGCCCGCGGCCTCGCCCTCGGAACCCTGCACACGAGGGACGGGCTACTGGTCGCCTCAATCGCTCAGGAGGCCCTCCTGCGACCGGCCGGCGGCTTCTGACCCGGACCCCATCGAGGCCGGTAGTACCTCCGAGGCTGGTGGTACTTCCGAGGCTGGTACTTGTGGGGCCGCTCCTTGCGAGGCCGGCACTTCTGAGGCGGGCGCCGCTGAGGCCGGTGCTCCTGGGATCGGTGCTCCTGCAGCCGGTGCCGGTGCAGCCGGTGCCGCTGAGGTAGATATCCCTGAGGTAGAAGCCACTGGGGCGGGTGCGGCCAAGCGGAGGGCTGCGGGTGCGGTGGTGGGTACGGCCGGATCTTGCGGTACGACCCATTCGATCCGCCGGTAGGCGGCCCCCGGCTCCGGGCGGGTGTCCTGCTCACCTCGGTTGGGCCAGAACGCCATGGCCCGCTCGGCCTGGGCGGTGATGGTGAGGGACGGGTTCACGCCCAGGTTGGCGGTGACCGCCGAGCCGTCCACGATGTGCAGGCCGGGGTGCCCGAACACGCGATGGTACGGATCGATGACCCCGGTCTCGGGCGAGTCGCCGATGACGCAGCCGCCGAGGAAGTGCGCGGTGGTCGGAATGTTGAACAGGTCGAACCACGTACCGCCCGGCGTCGCCCCGAGTTCCTCGGCGAGCTTTCGGGTCGCGTCGTGGCCGATGGGGATCCAGGTGGGGTTGGGTTCGCCGGTTCCCTGCCGGGCGGTCAGCAGCCGCCGTCCCAGCAGGCTCCGCCTGGCCCTGACGGTGATGGAGTTGTCGTGCGTCTGCATGACCAGGGCGATGATCGTCCGCTTGGCCCAGTCCTTGAGCGACAGGCCGCGCAGGATGACGGTCGGGTGCCGGGCGCTCTGCCCCAGGAACTTGGCCCAGCGCGGGAAGCGTCCGCCGCCGTCGACGAGCAGCGTACGGATGGCGCCCATCGCGTTGCCGGCGCTCCCGTACCGGGTCGGTTCGATGTGGGTGTTCTCGTCCGGGTGGAACGAGGAGGTGATGGCCAGGCCCGTGCTGTGGTCCAGGTCCTTCTCGCGGTGCCACACGGTCATGCGTTCCACGCCGAGCAGGGCCTCGGAGTTGGTACGGGTCAGCTCGCCCAGCCGTTCGGAGATGCCGGGGAGCCGGCCCTTGCCGCGCATCTCGTGCAGGAGGGATTGGGTCCCGTACGTACCGGCGGCCAGGACGACCTGCCCGGCGGTGAGCCGTCGGGTCCTGCGGAACGGCACCCCGGTCCGGACGACCTCGATCTCGTACCCGCCGCCCTCCCTGGGTGCCACGGCCTTGACGGTGCTGTCGGGCAGCACCGTGACGCCCTTGCGCTCGGCCAGGTAGAGGTAGTTCTTCGTCAGCGTGTTCTTGGCGTTCGCGCGGCAGCCGACCATGCAGGAGCCGCAGGCGATGCAGGCGTTGCGGCGTGGTCCCGCACCGCCGAAGTACGGGTCGTCGGCCTCCTCGCCCGGCGCGGTGCCCTCGTCGCCGAAGAAGACCCCGACCGGGGTCACATGCCAGGTGTCGCCCACGCCCATCCGTTCCGCGACGCGGCGGATCGCCTCGTCGGCCGGGGTGATGAGCGGGTTGGGTGTGACGCCGAGCATCCGCTGCGCCTGGTCGTAGAAGGGCCGGAGCTCCTCCTGCCAGTCGGTGATGTGCCCCCACTGGCGATCGGTGAAGAACGGCCGCGGCGGTACGTACAGCGTGTTGGCGTAGACGAGCGAGCCGCCGCCGACGCCCGCCCCGGCCATCACCAGGACCTTGGCCTTGCCCCGGACGAGATGGAAGCGCTGGATACCGCGCATTCCGAGCCTCGGCATCCAGAGATATTTGCGGAGCCGCCAGTTGGTCTTGGGCAGTGCGTCGTCATCGAAGCGGCGTCCCGCCTCCAGGACCGCCACCCGGTAGCCCTTCTCCGCCAGCCGCAGCGCCGCCACACTGCCGCCGAACCCGGAGCCGACCACGATCACGTCGTAGTCGTGCCCGTGGTCTTCGTGCCCGTGTTGGTACCCGTGCCCGTGGTCCTGGTCTCGGTCGTCGTCCGTTCCCGCCATGGCCGGTCGCCTCCCGTCTCCCCCGACGAGTGCTGGAGGAACGACTATCGACCCGCGCCCTCCGCAGCGCCATGTGCCCGTGTCATCACTTTGGGGCGTGCTTTGTCATCCCGGTGACAACACCGCTCGCCCGGGCGCTCGCTCGGCTGCGTCGACAGCGCCGTCAGTCCCGTGGGAACCGTGTGCCCTGAAAGCCGGACGTGTCCTGAAGGCCAGATGTGCCCTGAAGGACGGAGCGGGCGCGCCTCGCGTCGGCGGCGAGCCGTTCGATCTCCTCACGGGCCAGGTCGTCACGTACGGTCGCGGCGAGCAGATCGCGGTAGCGGGCGTTCTGCTCGGGCAGGCACCGCATGACCTGCCACTCGTGGTACGCGTCGTCGGCCTCGCGCGCGTGCCGGGCGTACGTCTCCAGGGCCTCCACGCGTTCGGTGACGGACCGTACCGAAAGGTCGAGGGCGCGCCGCTGCGGCTCCAGCAGTGCGCGGACGCGCGGCGACAGGCGTTCGGGGCGCTGGGCCGCGCGCTCGCGCCGCAGCCGGGTGTGCTCGGCCAGCGCGCGTGCGATCGCCCATTCCTGTTCGGGGAGCGCGACCTCGTTGCGGGCGTCGTCGAGGAGCCCGGCCGCGTGCGCCTCCGACGCGAGCACCGCGTCGGCCGCCTGCTGGGCGCGCCACAGCAGCCGGGCGGCGGGCCGGTCGAAGTCGCCGGGCAGCAGGTAGCGGCCGTGGTGCTCGCGGGCGGCCCGCGCGGCGGCGGGCTCGCGTACGTGCCGTACCGCGCCCGCCGCCCAGCCGGTGAAGCTGGCGGCGGCCAGCAGCGCCGCGGCCTCGCCCAGGCCGAGCAGGATGAGCAGGATCTGGAAGAACGGCGTGATCATCATGGCCAGCACCGCGCCGCGGCCCCAGCGGAAGACGCTGTCCATCAGGTCGTCCTCGTCGAGCGAGGCCAGGAAGAACACCCGGATCCAGCCACCCGGCAGCACGCCGTAGAAGAACGCGAACAGCGGGATCCAGATCGCGCGTCCGATGATGGTCGCGAGCCCGGGCCGCGGTGGCGGGGGCGCGGGCAGCGTCGCGGGAACGAGCCGTTCGGGCGCGGCGGCCAGCAGCGCGCGATCACCGCCGGGGATGTCCGGGTCGAAGACGGGGCGGGGACGGCTGTCGTCGGTCATGGGCACTCCCACCGCTCGGGGGCTTACCACGCCCTTCCGTGCTATCACGCCGGGGCGACAGCGCTCCAGAACGTCAGCCGGATCGGCTGCCTGGCGGCCCCGCCAGTGCGGTGTGGACGGCAGCGGTCACCGTCCCCGGATCGGGATGGGGCAGGATCGCGGCCAGGTGCGCGTCGGGGCGTACGAGCCATGCCTCGCCGGGTCGTACATCGAGCACCTTGGCCAGGTCGCCCGCCGGATCGAGGCCGTCCAATTCCAGGACGCGCAACGGCGCGGCGGTGGCGGCACCAGCGGCCCTCCCCAGGTCATCGACCGAGCAGCCCGGGGCGCACAGCAGCGTGAACCCGCCGCGGAGCAGTTCCCGCAACCTCGTGATCCCTGGCCGGTCCGGAATCTCGACCGGCGCGTCCGGCACGATCACGCCGGGCGCGGGCGGATGGACGGCCCCCTTGGGCGGGCGGCCGGTGAGCGGCCGGGTCGGCTCCGGCGTCGTGAGCGGCGACGTCCCGTACCAGAACGGCTCGGCGAACCGCCCGGAGTCGATTTCGCCAAGGGCCCGCGGATCGGCGGCGGCACGTTCCAGCGCCGCGCTGCGCCGGGCGCGAGCCTCCTCGCCCTGCGGTACGAGGAAGCGCATCGTGGCGGCGGTGACGTCGAGGTTCTCCAACGCCGCCGCGTGCCGTTCAAGGTGATAGGTCTCCAGCAGCTCGGGCGATGCCCAGCCGCGCGCCACGAACGCGATCTTCCAGGCGGCGTTCTCGGCGTCGGGGACCCCGGAGTTGAGCCCGCGCGCACCGAACGGCGCGTACAGGTGCGCGGCATCCCCCGCCAGCAGCACTCGCCCGGCCCGCATCCGGTCGGCCACCCGGGACTGGAAGCGGTAGACCGAGTGCCAGAGCAGCCTGTACGGACGGTCCCCGATGACCTGCCGCACCCGCCGGTCGAGCTCCGCGCCCCTTTCTCCCCCGCCCCTTTCTCCCGTGCCCCCTTCTCCCGTGGCCTCTTCTCCCGTGGCCTCTTCTCCCCTGCTCACTCCCCCCGCGCCCACGTCTCGCTGGCCTGGTTCGCGCTGGCCCATTTCGCGCTGGCCGACGTCTCTCTGGCCCACTTCGGCAGCGAGCGAGAACCCGGGCGGTACCTGCCAGTCGATCCGGTAGCGCGAGCCGGGGCATGGATGAATGAGGACTTGGCGGCCGGGATTCCAGGGCGGGTCGAAGTAGAAGCGGCGCTCGCATTCCCAGCCGGGCAGATCGGCCTCGATGTCGACGATCAGGAACTCGTCGTCGAAGCTCTCCCCTGGGAAGCCGATCCCGAGGCCCTCCCGTACGGCGGCACCCGAACGCCCGGCACCCGAACAGGCCACCACGTACGACGCCCGAATCGCGTCGCCCGAACCGCACCGCACCGTCACGCCGTCGGCGTCCTGGTCGAGGCCGGTCACCTCGCAGCCCCAGCGGACATCGATCAGGTCAGGGCGGGCGGCGGCGCACCCGTCCAGGATCTCCTCGGTACGGGATTGGGAGATGTTGACGCACGGCGGCAGCGTTCCGGCATCGGCGAACCGCCAGGAGAACAACTCCCGATCGCGGTAGTAGGTGCGCGCCGTCGTCCAGGCCAGGCCCTCCTCGGCGATCCGGCCGGCGCCCGCGTGGCACCAGATGTCCAGGACGTCGCGCTGCTGGCAGATCGAGCGCGACCCGATGGGCTCGCGGGCCAGGTGCCGTTCCAGAACGACGACCGGCAGCCCCCAGCGGGCCAGCAGCAAGGCGGCGGTCAGGCCCACCGGCCCGGCTCCGATCACGACCACAGGATCCATCCAGCCGCCCTCCCTCAATCGCCGCCCTCCCATCGGTCGTGCCTCGCCGTCAGTTCTTTCTCGCCGTCAGTCCTGTCCCACCGTCAGTTCTGTCTCGCCGTCGTTTCTGTCTCGCTGTCAGTCCTGTCCCAGCGTCTCGGTCGTGCCTGACCATCAGTCCTGGAGTTGCGCCCAGACCTCCCGATCCCGTTCGGCCGTCCAGATCCGGGGACGTTCAATGCCGGCGAGCTCGTCCCATAGCCGGGAGACGTCGAACGGCAGGCAGTGCTCGAAGATCGGCCAGCCGCCGTAGTCCGGCGCGAGGACGGCGTGCACGGCGGCGAAGGCGTCCTTGAGCGAGCCGCCCCGATCCTTGACCCTGGTCACCTCGGTGATCATCACGTCCAGAAAGTCACGGGTCTGGGCGATCGCGGCCCGTACCGCCTCTCGGCCGTGCGCGACGGCACCGCGCCCGCCGACCAGCGTGCGGGCACCGAACGAGTCGACGTGGTCCAGCGTGCCGGTCGCCCAGTCACGGTGGAACGCGTCACCGGTGTAGAGAGCCGCCTGGGTTTCCACCAGGTCGCCCGCGAACAGCACATGCTGCTTGGGCAGCCAGGCCACGATGTCGCCCTCGGTATGGCCGCGCCCGCAGTACGCCAGGTCGAGATCGCCGCGATCGCCGCCCAGCGCGATCGTGAGGGTGTCGGAGAAGGTCAGCGTCGGCCAGGTGAGCCCCGGAATGCCCTCGGGTTCCTTGAACAGCCGCGGCATCCGGCCGTACTCCGACTCCCAGTCCTGCAGCCCGCGCTCGCGGATCAGCGAGCGGGTGCGGTCGTGCGCGATGATCGTCACGTCGCCGAACGCGCTGGCGCCCAGCACCCGTACCGCGTGATAGTGCGACAGCACGAGGAAGCGGATCGGCTTGTCGGTGTGCTCGCGCAGCACCGCCAGCCAGTCGCGGGCCGCGGCGGGGGTGGCCAGCGCCTCGAAGCAGACCAGGAAGTCCTCGCCCTCGATCGCCCCCACGTTCGGATCGCCCTCGGCCGTGAGGGCGTACACGCCGTCGGCGAGGACCTCGAGCGTCTGTTCCTTCTGCTCCAGATCGGCGGACGACGCGAACGGTTTGGGCATCTTCGCCCCTTCACTCTCATGGAGGGCACAGCCCACTCGTGAACGGCACAGCGCACGCGTGGACAGCACAGCACACGACGAAACCAGCGGACAGCACGCGGAGGGTTCATTCCCCGTACGGAGCACCGGATAATCCCCCAGGACGGCGCGCACCCGCCGGCTTCGCCGGGTCGAGCCGGCGGGTGAAGGATCTTGAACCGGGAAAGGATGGCACCGTGACCCCAGCCGAACATCTGCTCTCCGCCGAGCATGTGCCTCCAGACGAGCACGTGTCTCCAGACGAACACGTGTTTCCAGACGAACACGTGTTTCCAGACGAACACGTGTTTCCAGACGAACACGTGACCGCAGCACAGTTCAAGATCACTGGCGAAGACGTGACCGCAGCGGAACACCGGGTCACCAGGGAACACGGCGTCACGGACGAGCTCGCAATCACGGACACGCAAGGGGTCACACACCAGCACGTGAGCGCGAGCGGGCACGGCATCAGGGGCGCGCGCTTGGTCACGGCCCCACACAGGGTCGCGAACGGGTACCGGGCCGCGAACGGGTACGGGATCACGGCTGAGCACAGGGCCGCGGACGAGCACACGAACACGGCCGAGCACGGGTTGACGGGAGAGTCCGGGGGGAGTGTCGGGATCGGGTGAGCGTCGCGCTGGGCGTGATCGCCGTCTTCCTGCTGACCGCGGCGACGGGATGGTTCGTGGCGATCGAGTTCGCCTACGTCACCGCCGACCGGCTGGAGCTGGAGCAGCGGGCCCGGGAGGGCGACCGGAAGTCCGCGCGTGCCGTACGGGTCATGGAACGGGTGTCGTTCATGCTGTCGGGCGCGCAGCTGGGCATCACGGTGACCGCACTGGTCGTCGGGTTCATCGCCGAGCCCGCGCTGGGTGGCCTGATCGCCCCGGGCCTGCGTGCCGTGGGCGTGCCCGAGGGTGCGGTCGGCGGGATCGCGGTCGCGCTCGGGTTCGCGCTGGCGACGATCGTCCAGATGGTGCTGGGCGAGCTGTTCCCCAAGAACCTGGCGCTGGCCGCGCCGGAGCCGCTGGCCAGGGCGCTGGCCCGTTCGGCGCTGGTCTACCTCACGGTCGCGGGGCCGCTGATCCGGTTCTTCGACGCCTCCGCCGACCGGCTGCTGCGCTCGGTGGGGATCGAGCCTGTGGAGGAGCTGCACCACGGCGCCACGCTGGAGGAGCTCGGCCACATCATCGGCGAGTCGGAGGAGGAGCTGCAGGAGGGCCACGCCGACCTGCTGGAACGGGCCCTGGTGTTCTCCGAGCGTACGGCCGAGGAGGTCATGGTGCCCAGGGTGGACGTGGTGACCGTCCAGGACACGACGCCGGCCAGCGAGTTGAGCGAGATCATCACCGCGCACGGGCACAGCCGCTACCCGGTCGTCGGCGAGAGCGTCGACGACGTCATCGGGGTGGTCGGGCTGGAGGAGCTCGTCCGGCTGCGTCCGGGCGAGGCGGCCCGGACACTCGTCCGCGACATCGCCAGGCCCGCGCCGATGGTCCCCTGGACGCTGCCGCTTCCCGAAGTGGTCGCCCGGCTGCGCGGTGAGGGCGGCGCGAACGGCGACGGGGACGGCTCGCGCACCCGCGAGGGCGCGAGTACCGGAGAGGGCGCAAGTCCTGCAGAGGGCGCGAGTCCTGGAGAGGGCGCGAGTCCTGAGGGGGGCGCGGCCGGTGAAAGCGCGGGCACCGGCGAGGGCGCGGTGGCCTGCGTGGTGGACGAGTACGGCGGGTTCGCCGGCCTGATCGCGTGGGAGGACGTGGCCGAGGAGCTGGTCGGGGAGATCGCCGACGAGAGCGACATGGAGGAGGACCTGGCCATCCGCAGCGGCGAGTGGTGGACGACCGACGCCGGCCTGCGGGTGGACGAGGTCGCGCACGAGACCGGGATCGCGCTGCCCAAGGGCGACTACGAGACGGTCGCCGGGCTGCTGCTGAAGCTGCTGGGCCGTGTCGCCGAGCCCGGTGACGTGGTGACCGTGGACCTGGCGTCGGCCCGAGCCGGGGATCCGCCGCGCCATGCCGTGGTGGAGGTGCTGACGGTGCATCGCCACGTACCCGAGATGATCCGCTTCAGGGTCGAACCCCGTCCGCATCCGCTCGGCCGTCCCCAGGACGAGGAGCGCATGTGAACCTCTCCACCGGGATCCCGCTCACCATCGCGCTGCTGGCCGCCAACGGCTTCTTCGTCGCGGCCGAGTTCGCGATGGTGGCGGCCAAGCGCCCGCGACTGGAGCGGGCCGCCGCGCGCGGCAGCCGTACGGCGGCGTCGGCGGCGGCGGGGATCGGTGAGCTGTCGCTGATGCTGGCGGGGGCCCAGCTCGGCATCACAATGTGCTCGCTGGGACTGGGGCTGGTGTCGGAGCCGCTGTTCGCCGAGACGCTGACGCCGCTGTTCCACGCGGCCGGGCTGCCGGAGTCGGCCTCGCACGCGGTGGCGTTCGTGCTGGCACTGGGCGTGGTGACGTTCCTGCACATGGTGGTCGGCGAGATGGCGCCCAAGTCGTGGGCGATCATCAGGCCGGAACGGTCGGCGATGATCCTGGCCGTTCCGTTCCGCGCGTTCACCACCGTGGTACGTCCCGTGCTGGCGGCGCTCAACTCGACCACCAACCTGCTGCTGCGGATGGTGGGAGTGCCGCCGCGCGACTCGATGAGCGTCTCCCGTACACCGGAGCAGCTGCGCAACCTGGCGGTGGAGTCGCGCCGCCTCGGCCTGATCGAGGAGAGCGACCTGCACCTGCTCACCGCCGCGCTGGACGCGCCGCAGGCCCCGCTGGCGGGCCTGGTCGTCCCGGTCGCCGACGTCGTCGCCGTCTCCCCCACGGCGACCCCCAGGGAGATCGTCGAGACCGCGGCCCGTACCGGTCGGCTGCGCCTGATGCTGCACGGGACCGCCGGTGAACCGCCCCGGATGGTGCATGTCCGTGACGCCTACCTCGCCCAGGCGCGCGGACGGAACGTCCCGGCCCGCGAGCTCGCCCATC
This sequence comes from Actinomadura sp. 9N407, assembly GCF_044326315.1. Taxonomy (NCBI): domain Bacteria; kingdom Bacillati; phylum Actinomycetota; class Actinomycetes; order Streptosporangiales; family Thermomonosporaceae; genus Actinomadura; species Actinomadura sp. 9N407. Next base: position 139,202 of record NZ_JBIRAW010000002.1, read on the forward strand.
CGGTCCCGGAACTGACCGTCCAGACCCCGGTCACCGAAGCGGTGGCGACACTGCGCGCCCGGCACAGTCATCTCGGCCTCGTCCGGGACGGCGAAGGCCGGATCGCAGGCCTGATCAACCTGGACGACCTGCTCAGCACCCTGATCGTCAACCCGCACTGATCATCGCCCCTGGCCGTTCCCCAGCCAAGCCCGTTCGTCAGCCCGGACCGTGCCTTCAACTCGGACCGTTCTTCAACCCGGAGACCGGCCTTCAACTCGGACCGGTTCTCCACCCCAGACCGGCCGTCAACCCAGGTTGACACCTGCTCGACGTCAACGTACATTGACAATATGGCTGATGGAGTGAAGCTCGCCGAAGAGGCGGGCAGCCGGGACCCCGCGGTCGGGCTGCGAGCCGTCCGCGCCCTGCGCGAGCTGGCCGAGCGCCTGGAGGCGCTCCAGGTCGCCAGCGCGCGGGACAAGGGCTGGTCCTGGCAGGACATCGCGGTCTGCCTCGGCGTGAGCCGGCAGGCCGTCCACAAGAAGCACGGCGGCGGCCGGTCGATCCTGAAGAGGGAATCGACCCTGAAGAAAGAACGGTGACGGGGATGTTCGAGCGATTCACCAAGGAGGCCAGGGCCGCGGTGATCCAGGCACAAGCGGAGGCCAGGGCCCTGTCCCACCGCACCATCGGGCCCGAGCACGTCCTGCTCGGCCTGCTCGACGGCGAGGGCCCGGCGGCGCAAGCGCTGCGCGACCACGGCGTGTGGCCGGTGGGCCTGCGCACCGCCATCGGACGCAGGGGCGGCACCGGCCCGCTCGATGCCGAGGCGCTCCGCAGCCTCGGCATCGACCTGGACGCGGTGCGCGAGGCGGCCGAGGAGTCGTTCGGCGAGGGTGCTCTCGACGCGCCGCCCGGCCGGTTCCGCAAGGGGCACATCCCGTTCTCCAAGGAGGCCAAGAAGGCCCTGGAGTTGAGCCTGAGGCACGCCATCCGGCTCAAGCACAAGGAGATCAACGGCGGGCATATCCTGCTGGGCATCCTGCACGACGAGGACTTCGCCTCCGTGCTGGTGCTGTCGGAGATGGGCGTGGACGTCGCCGCCCTGCGCGAGGACGTCACCCGCCGGCTCGCCGCCGACGCCGCCTGACCTGCCGGAGCGCGGACCACCAGCCCGCAGGACCACCAGCCCGCAGGCCCGCCAGACCGCAGGACCACGGGGCCGACCGGGACGGCCCGGGCGGGTTCGCGGCGCGGATCGCTCCATGTCCATCCAGAGCATGCTCACTCACAAGCATGCTCCCTCGAAAGCATGCTCATCAAAGGGCGATCACTCGGAGCGTGATCCCTCAAAGCATGATCGCTCGGAAGCATGATCGCTCGGAAGCATGATTGATTGAAGTCATGACCGTACTGGTGGACGCGCTCCGGCATCTCATCCCAGCGGACCGGGTCGTCACCGACCCCGACGTGATCTCCGCGTACGCGCACGACGAGGCCGAGTGGGCTCCGCACGGGACGCCCGCCGTCCTCGTCCGCGCCGGATCCACCGAGGACGTCCGGGCTCTGGTGACCGTGTGCGCGGAACGCGGCGTACCGATCGTCCCGCGCGGGGCCGGGACGGGCCTGTCCGGCGGGGCGAACGGCATCGACGGCTGCGTGATGCTGTCCCTGGAACGGATGAACGAGATCGTCGAGATCGATCCGCACGAGCGGCTGGCGGTGGTCCAGCCCGGCGTGGTCAACGACGATCTCCGCGCCGCGTGCGCCGAGCAGGGCCTCTGGTATCCCCCGGACCCGGCCAGCTCTCCCTGGTCCACGATCGGCGGGAACGTGGCCACCAACGCGGGCGGCGTCTGCTGCGTCAAGTACGGCGTCACCCGCGACTACGTCCTGGCCGTCGAGGCGGTCATGGGATGCGGCGACGTCGTACGGCTGGGACGCCGTACCGCCAAGGGCGTGGTCGGGTACGACCTGTGCGGGCTGATGGTCGGTTCCGAGGGCACGCTCGGCGTCATCACCGAGATCACCGTACGGCTGCGCGGCGCCCGGCCGAAGGAGCGGACGGTCGTCGGCTACTTCGACGACCTGCACGCCGCCGGTGAGGCCGTCAGCGCCGTCGCCGCGGCCGGGATCGTCCCGAGTGCCTTGGAACTGGTCGACCGGCACTGCCTGGAGGCCGTCGACCAGTGGAAGAACATGGGCCTGTCGGCCGACGCGAACGTCCTGCTCCTCGGCCGCAGCGACACCCTCGACGATACCGAGGCCGACGCGATGGCCCGCTGCTTCAAGGACGCCGGGGCCACCTGGAGCGCCCGTTCGACCGACGAGGAGGAGGCCGAGGCGCTGTTCGCGGCCCGGCGGCTCGCCTATCCGGCCCTGGAACGGCTCGGACCCGTCCTGACCGAGGACGTCTGCGTACCGCGCCGCCTCGTACCGGAGATGCTGCGCCGCATCGAACGCACCGCCCGCGACCACGACGTCCATATCGCCAACGTCGCGCACGCCGGCGACGGCAACCTGCACCCGCTGATCATCACACCGGCGGGCGACGACGCGGCCAGGTCCCGGGCGCAGCGGGCGTTCGACCGGATCGTGGACGACGCCATCGCGCTCGGCGGCACCGTCACCGGCGAGCACGGCGTCGGCCTGCTCAAACGGCGCGGACTGCACGCCGAACTCGATCCGGCCGCCGTCGCCCTGCACCACGCCATCAAGAACGCGGTGGACCCGGCCGGCATCTTCAACCCCGGCAAAGTCTTCGGTGACCCGTCCTCCTGAACCGCATGGCGGCCGATGTCCCGGGTAGGGCGACCGGCACACGACACCCGCACAGTCCGCTCACACGCGATCCAATCACACGCAGTCCACCCGCACAGTCCGTTCACACAGGCCACTCGCACACGGGGCACTTGCACACAGCCACTTACACACAGGCCGCACACAGGTCCCCTCACACGGGTCCCAGACACAGGTCCGTCCCCACACAGGTCGCACCCACAGGTCATACGCACAGGACACCCACACGCGTCACACCCACGCGTCACACACAGGCAACCGCAGCGTCCAGGAGGCACACCATGCGCGTCGTGGTCGTCGGCGCGACCGGCAACGTCGGCACCAGCACCGTCCAGGCGCTGGCCGCCGATCCGGCGATCACGTCGATCCGGGGGCTCGCCCGCCGCCGCCCGGCCCTGAAGATCGACAAGACCGAGTGGGCCGTGGCCGACGTGTGCGGCACCGATCTGGTACCGCACTTCCGGGGCGCGGACGCGGTCGTCCATCTGGCGTGGCTGTTCCAGCCCACCCACTCCCCCATGATCACGTGGCGGGCCAACGCGCTCGGCAGCCTCCGCGTCTTCGAGGCCGTCGCCGAGGCGGGCGTCCCGGCGCTGGTCTACTCCTCGTCGGTCGGCACGTACTCTCCAGGCCCCAAAGACCTTCCGGGCCCCAATGACCCTCCAGGATCCAGGGATCCCCGTGGTGACGAGAACCGTGGTGGCGAGAACCGTGGTGGCGAGAACCGTGGTGAGGAGAGCCGTGGGCACCGGAACGGCGGTCATCAGAACGGCGGTCAGAGGAACGGTGTCGACGAAAGCTGGCCGACCCACGGCTGGCCGGCGGCCTCGTACGGGCGGGAGAAGCCCTACGTGGAACGGCTGCTCGACATCTTCGAGGCCGAGCATCCCGAACGCCGCGTCGTACGGCTGAGGCCCGGCTTCATCTTCAAGCGCGAGGCCGCCGCCGAACAGCGCCGGTTGTTCGCGGGGCCGTTCGTACCCGGCCGGTTGGCACGGCCCGGGCTGATCCCCGTGGTACCCGACATTCCCGGGCTGCGGTTCCAGGCCTTGCATGCCTCCGACGCTGGCCAGGCGTTCCGGCTCGCGGTCATCGACGACGACGCGCGCGGCCCGTACAACATCGCGGCCGACCCCGTGATCGGCGCCGACGAGCTGGCCGAGCTGATGGGCGCGCGCAAGCTGCCGCTGCCCGCGCGCGGCGCCCGCGCGGCCCTCCGCGCCGCCTGGACGATGGGCCTGGTCCCGGCCTCGCCCGACCTGCTCGACCTGGCCCTGAACGTCCCCATCATGGACACCTCGCGGGCCCGGTCCGAGCTCGGCTGGATGCCCGAGCACACGAGCATGTACGCGCTGCGCGAGTTCCTCGCCGGGCTCCGTTCCGGCGCGGGCATGGACACCCCGCCGCTGGCGCCCGGGACGGGTGGCCCGTTCCGGCTCCGCGAACTGGTCACCGGTGTGGGCCGGCGGCCCTAGCGCTTGCGGCCCACCCCGCCGTGCACCCCCACCTCGCCGCCCAAATCGTTGCCCGCCTCGGCCCGCACCCCAATGCCCGCCTCGGCCCTGGCGCTCACCTCCGCGCTCACCTCGGCGCCCGGTTCGGTGTACGGTGCCGCGGACGTCCCGGCGACCGGCGCGGCCGGACGCCACCGTTCGATCGGCAGAACGCCCGGCGGCACCATCTCCAGCCCCTCGAAAAGGTTCACGATCTGGCCGGGACTACGCAGGTGGTACGGGACCGCGCCGCTCTCGTTGTACTGCTTGCGCGTCGCCTCGACGTTCGCCTGATTGGTGTCGGCGCTGTCGTTGAGTGCGAGGAAGCTGCCCGGCGGCAGCTTGTCCAGCAGCCTCCGCAGGATGCCGCGCGCCTCGGCGTCGCCGTTCTCCGGCGAGATGTGCCCGAGGGTCTGGATCACGATCAGCGCGACCGGCTCGCGTAGATTCAGCGTCCGGCCGGCCTGCTCCAGGATCGCCTCGGGCTGGTGCAGATCGGCGTCGATGTAGGCGGTGGCGCCTTCCGAAGTGCTGGTCAGCAGGGCCCGGGCGTGCGCGAGGACGAGCGGGTCGTTGTCGACGTACACGATCCGCGAGTCCGGTGCTGCCCGCTGCGCGACCTCATGGGTGTTGTCGTGGGTCGGCAGTCCCGTCCCGATGTCCAGGAACTGCCGGATCCCCTCCTCTTTGACCAGGTACGTCACGGCCCGTGCCAGGAACGCCCGGGAGAAGCGCGCGAGGTCGACGATCCCAGGAAAGACCTCCCGGAACTGGTCGCCGAGCTCCTGGTCCACCGGAAAGTTGTCCTTGCCGCCCAGCCAGTAATTCCAGACTCGCGCCGAATGCGGAACGGTGGTGTCGATCCCCTCCATCAGGTCCTTCTCGGCTTCGTCCCAGGAAAACGAGGAATCGCCACTGCTCACTACGGCCTCCAGCGGGTAGAGGGACCCACGTCAACGGTTTCACATCCAGGGCGTCCACACACCGTGACAACTCACTTCCCTCCGGAAATTCGCGTCGTCCGTCCGTGCCGTCCATCCGTGTCGTCCATCCGCGCATCGTCGTCATCCCATCGATGTCCATCCGCGACCATCGACGATCATCAAGAACCATCGCCCCCTACAGCGCAGCGTCCGCACCGGAGAACCCGTCATAGCCCGGGCCGCATTCCTGGCCGAGTACAACGACGACCTGGTCGATGCTGACCCACCTGTGATCATCGGTGTTATCCGGGCCGTCCTGCTCACGCCCATCCACCGGAGCCGGCTCGCCGGCCCTGAGATCTACCCCAAGATCCTTGACCTGCTCCAATCCCCCCACGGCACCTACTGGGGCCCCGCCGGCAACACGCCCGGCCACACCGCCCACAGCGGCTTCGCCGAGGACGGACGCTGCGGAATGGTGCTGTTCACCACTCCCCGAACGTACGCAGCGACCCACCCCGTTCCTATCACGAGGCTTCCCTCACGAGGTTTCTGGCCTCAGGGCTCCTCGGCACGAGTTTCCTCTCACCTCAAGGTCTTTCACCACGAGGTCTTTCACCACGAGGTCTTTCACCACGAGCTCGCTCTCCCCAAATGAAGAGCATCCTGATCACCGGTGGCGGCGGCAGTGGCATCGGCAAGACCACCGCCCGCCAACTCGCCACCGCCGGACATCACGTCTTCCTCGGCGGGTGCCATACCGACCGTCTCGCAAAACTCGCGAACGAGATCTCCGTCAATTACCGCCGCCTTGACGTCACCGACGCCGTCGACATGCGTGCCTCTCGTGGAGGCCGCGCCTACCGAACTCGGCCGCGTGGACGTCCTGGCGTACAACGCGGCTGTCATGTGACTGTCCCTTCTCGTCCCTGAAGGTCGACGAGTGGGAACGGATACTGGACGACACCGTACGAGGCGTCCTGTACGGGATCGCCGCCGTTCTCCCCGTCATGCAGGCCCGAGGCGGCGGCCAGGTCATCAACATCGCCTCGACCGGCGCATTCGAGGTAGTGCCAACTGCCGCCGTCTATGCGCCACCAAGTTCGCGGTACGTGTCCTCAGCGAGGACCTACGCCGGGAGAACGACGACAGCATCACCGATCCGAGGCCCGCGAGGCCATGAAGTCCTGCAGAGCGGTCGACCTATCCGCCTCGGTGATCACCGATGCCATCGCGTACGCGATCGACCAGCCGCCCAACGTGGACGTGAACGAACTCGTCATCCGCCCGGCGGCTTGACCTCAAGTGCGGTTGAGGGCGCAAGCTCGTACAGGAAGCCCAGAGCAGCCGGGCCCGACTCCAAGGGGGCACGCATGTCCATCAGCCTCAACCACATCATCGTTCCGGCCAAGGACAAAAAGGCCTCGGCCGAGTTCCTGGCCCGCATCCTCGGCCTGGAGCCCGAACCCCAGTACGGTCCGTTCATCCCGGTCAAAACCGATAACGGCGTCACGCTCGACTTCATGGACTCCGACGACTTCCGCTGGCACCACTGCGCATTCCTGGTGCCGGCGGAGGAGTTCGACGCCATCTTCGCGAGGATCAAAGAGTCCGGCGCCCGCTACTACGCCCACCCGGACGGCAGCGGGCTCGGTGAGATCAACACCAACGACGGCGGCAAGGGCGTCTACTTCAGCGACCCCAGCGGCCACGCCATGGAGATCCTCACGGTCCCGTACGGCGGCTGGGACTGACCACCGACACAACGCGCTCTCCGCCCGCCCATAACGCTCCCATCAGCGAAAACACGCCTCGTAGACCCCAGAAACATCTGATCTAGGACCGTCCACCGCAGTGCGGTCGGATCCAGCGGGATCGTCCGAACGCCTGCAGCGTCCCAGGACCCACTCTCCGCTCGATTGAACTGCTTGTGATCACAAGACTCCGTTCTGTAATATTGGAACATGAGTTCGAGTGCGGTCGATGTGGAGTCGATGTCCACCGGGGAGCTGGTGGACGCGGCGGCGTCGATCGCGGCTGAGCTCAGCCGACGTGAGATCTCCACCTCGAGGCTCGACTCACCGTCTCGTTCAGGGACTGGTTCGAGACCCGGCTCAGGGCCTGGTTCGGAGGAGGACCAAGGGGCTGGTTCAGGGTGGGTGTCGGCGGCTGTGTGCCTGGAGTGGGCCGAGACCCTGGTCCGTGCCGCCGACGTACAGGAGGGCTTCCTGGCTCGTTTGATCGCGGTGGTGGACGCATCCGGTGAGATGCGCCGGTGGGGCTACCCCTCCGCGCAGGCGTGGCTGCGGTCCCGCCTGGGGATGCGTGATGCCCGCGCCAAGGAACGCGTCCTGCTCGCGCGCCAGCTGCCACGACTGCCCGAGACCGCGGAACGGCTGGCCGACGGCACCCTGTCCTGCGGATACGCGGTCGCGATCGTGCAATCGGTGGCCCGCCTCGACGATGACGACTGCGCCAAGGCCGAGACGCTGCTGCTGGCCATGGCCGACGACGGCTTCTCCGCCGGGAAGGTCGCCGCGTTCGGGTCCCGGATCCGGGACGTCATCGCCGAACGCGACGGCACCGACCACGCCCCCGACGACGCCGCACGCGGCTACCAACGCTCCTGGCTCACCTCGACGCGGTCGCTGGACGGCGGACGGTACATCAAGGGCTGGCTGAACGCCGAAGACGCCGCCGTCCTCGACGGCACTTTAGGGCCGCTGGCCAAGCCGGCCGGTCCCGAGGACCTGCGCGACCTGGCCGAACGCACCGCCGCCGCCCTCACCACCGTCCTGTCCGGCGGCCATCACACCACCAAGGTCACCCTCATCTGTGATCTGGACACCCTCACCGGCGGTGATAGCCCGGCGCGGCTGCCCGACGGCACCCCCATCCCCGCCGAACACGCCCGCCGCATCGCGCTGTCGGCCGGAGTATCACCGCTGCTGCTGGGATCTGGCGGCCTCCCGCTGTACCTGGGGCGGCGGGCCCGGTTCGCCAGCCCGGCACAACGCCGCGTCCTGGAAGCCCTCTACCCCACCTGCGCCGTCCAAGGCTGCCAAGTCCCCGGCACCCTGGCCGAAGTCGACCACGTCGACGGCTGGGCCCTAGACCACGGCGCCACCGACATCGACCGCCTCACCCTGTGCTGCGGATGGCACAACCGCTGGCGCCACACCAACCCCCACCAAACCCACATCCACCAAGACCACAACGGACGATTCATCTACCAACTCCTCCCTCCACCCGACCACCTAGAGAGACGCGCGGAGAATCCGACATGGGAACAGAACACCGGCAGGCGAAGTCAGACTCGATCGGTCCCCTATCCACGCATCCGCCCCAGCCACCGAAGCCAGAACCGCCCGTACGACCACGAATTTCGATCGGGCCACAAGAATCCTTCCGAGCAACAGCCCCAGGGACCGTGAGGGACACGCCATCACCCACCTGGCCAGATCAGTTGGAGCTCCGGCCGACCCGGCCGATCTCCGACCGCCCCGGGCGGCCCCGTCACTCCGGTGGGATCGGCCAGAACCGGTAGATGTACAGAGTCATGGCCGCTCGGCGAACTCTGGACTGGGCAGACGCGATCGAATAGATTTTCGATCATGGTTCCGGGTCTTCGATGTGTCCACTGTTGGTTGGACGAGGGCAGCCAGCGCAGGCTTGCAGCGGACATCGACGCCGCGCCTTGGTCGTCACAGCTGCGGCGGCGTGTCCAGCACTACGGGCACCGCTACGACTACGGCAGGCGCGGCGTGGACGGTACTCCGGCCCCGCCACTACCCGGCTGGGCGTTGACGCTGGCCCAGCGACTGTACGAGGACGGCCCCTTCGACAGACCACCTGACCAGGTGATCGTCAACGAGTACCTGCCCGGGCAGGGCATCAGCGCCCACGTCGATCGTGTCCCCCACTTTGGACCGGTCGTCGCCTCGGTCAGCCTGCTGTCGGCTTGTGTCATGGAGTTCACGCACCCGCAGGACAAGACGCGCGTGCCAGTGCGCCTCGACCCCGGCAGTCTGTGCATTATGACCGGCCCCGCGCGATTCACCTGGCGGCACGCCATTCCAGCGCGCAAGACCGACCCTGACCCAAACGGACGGGTACCGCGCGGTCGACGCTTGTCAGTGACCTTGCGGACGATCCTCTAAAGGCCGCAGCCGCGATGCTCGACCACACCGCCCGCACTGCAGACCGCCCGCACTGCAGACCGCAACCGCAGCGCCGATGACAGATCGCCTCTGCACGTTTGCCGGCTCTGTCGCGGCCCTTGTGACGTTGGGCGGTCACTTCGGCAGCAGGGGACACTAGCGAAGCAGATCGAAGTTGACTCGGCCGTACCCTGCCCCTCGATCTCTGCCCCTCGAGCAGCTTGTCCCAGTCGTTCTGTCCCTCGGCCAGGCCAAAGTTCCACGGCACTGATAACCGGCGGCGACGGCGAACAGATCGTGGACGAGTCCGTCAGCGTCCTAGGCAAAAGCGGGTACCTCGCTGTCGCGGACATCGTCGCCCCAGACGGGAACCGGTCTCCGCTCAGCTCGGGACCGGGCTCGGGGTCACGGCGGCGAGCATCTCGTCCAGGCCGGTGGTGCGTGGGTAGCGCCGCACGGGTGTAGTCCCAGCTTCGCAACTGAGCCCTTGAGCGTGCGGCCCTTTGACACACGCTTCTTCACGGCCTCATACCGTTCGATGGTGCGGGCTACAGGCGACTTGTCTGACCACGCACAGCGCGCATTCTGTCGGCCGGCATCAGTACGTTCCTGTCCCGCTGGGCTGTGCTTCACGTCCTGCGGTGACAATGCGCTGGCCCGGGCCGGGCAGCGGGTGTCATGATCACCGGATGCCGATCGACCAGCACCTTCTCGTGGTGTTCACGCTGACCACGATCGTCGCCATGATCACCCCAGGGCCGGACATGCTGTTCGTTCTCGGCTGCGGTCTGCGGGGCGGCGCGCGCGCCGGTCTGCTGGCCACCGCGGGGGTGATCACGGGCGACGCGATCTACATCGCTGTCGCGGCCGGGGGCCTGGCCGCTCTTCTGACGGCGGCCCCGGTCGCGTTCACGGTGGTACGGATCGTAGGCGCGGCCTACCTGATCTACCTCGGAGTCCAGTTGATCCGCCGCCGCAAGGACGGCCAGGCCGATGAACTCGTCACGGGCAATGGATTGTCGGGCCGCCGGGCCTATGCCAACGGCCTGGTGTCCACCATGGCCAACCCGCAGACGATCACATTCACGGTCGCCTTCCTGCCGCAGTTCGTCGACCCTGGGCTGGGGCCGGTGTGGATCCAGTTCGCCATCCTCGGCGCCGTCGTGATCGTCCTGGAGTTCGTCGCCGATGGGACGGTCGGCGTCCTCGCCGGACGGATCGGCGGATGGCTACGCGGCAGCAAGAAGATGCGGCGCCGGGTCGACGCCGCGACGGGAAGCATATTCATCGGCCTCGGAGTGGCACTCGCCGCCGAAAACTGACCCGGCTCACCCGTTCCGTACGGTCACGCTCCGAGCCACGGTCTCCACCGCGCGAAGCGTCGTCGCGGCATCGGCGGCGGGGCACTGTGCGGTGATGATGAGCACCCGGCGGCCCAACGGCACGAGATGGTGGGATTGGAACCACTCGGCGCCGTCATGCCGGTAAGTGAGTTCAATTGTCTCGACGCTCGAGCCGCTTTCCTTATGGACGACCGTTTGCCCCGGCGCAGTGAAATCGGCAGGCACCTCGGCAGGGTGGAGCGGGCCCTGAGGGTAGATCAGCGCTCCCTTCGCTCCGTGCAAGTAGAACGGCGTCGAGTCGCCCGCCGGCTGGGAGGAGATCTCGAAGCGTTCCGGCCACCGCACCGTGAACGGCCCGGTCTCGATCCGCCAGACCCGCTCGTCGGGGCCTTCGAGCACGTCCACGACCTCCTCCGGGGATTCGGCATCCTTCAGAACGAACGATTTCTGATCGGCCGACACGGTCACGGCCCGCGCCGGGTCCTTCCCGAAGTGGGACACGGTCACGGCGTCGGGCCGGCCCTCGACCCGCTGGAAGCCGTAGGGCCAGACCGGCACCAGGGTCAACCCGAAGCCGCTCAACCGCGCCAAGACATGTCCCACTATCGCCCCATCTCACCCAGATCAGGGCATGCTAGCGATCACATCCGGGATGACGGCGGGCTCCCGATGAATTTCGGTTCAAACCCTGACGGATTCGGCGGCCATGCCCCGGCCGCGCCCTCTTCGAACGTTCCAGACCCGGGCCGAGTTCCGACCTGACCCAGCCCCGCCGCTCACTGTCACCTGGCGCCGCACAACCGTCCAGAGGCACACGATCGTCCGGAGCCACACGATGCGCTGGCGTCGCGGAAATCTTCAGAGGTACGGTCCAGCGATGGACGATCCGGATGGCTACTTCGGAGAACGAATCGCGGCATCCTACGACGAGTCCTCGGCCGACATGTTCCAGGAGGACGCCGTAGACGCCGCCGTCGACGTTCTGGCAGAACTCGCCGGCGGCGGCCGGGCCCTGGAACTGGGCATCGGCACTGGACGCATCGCCTTGCCGCTGGCGCGCCGCGGCGTCCCGGTCCACGGCATCGACCTGTCTCGGGCGATGGTCGCCCGGTTGCGTGCCAAGCCGGGAAGCGACGCGATCGGGGTGACGATCGGCGACTTCGCGACGACCAGGGTCGACGGAACGTTCGCCGTCGCGTATCTGGTCTTCAACACGATCATGAATCTGACGACGCAGGACGCTCAGGTGGCGTGCTTCCGCAACGTCGCGGCGCATCTCGAGCCCGGCGGCTGTTTCGTCATCGAGGTCGGGGTCCCCGATCTTCGAAGGCTGCCGCCCGGCCAGGACGTCGTGCCGTTCCATACGAGTCCGACGCAATGGGCGTTCGATGTCTACGATGTCGCCACACAGGCGATGAGCTCGAACTACGTGGAAGTCACGGACGGCCGTGGCGACTACACCTCCATCCCTTTCAGGTACGTGTGGCCTGCGGAACTCGACCTGATGGCCCAGCTCGCGGGACTGCGGCGGCGCGAGCGTTGGGACGGGTGGACGCGCCGCGCTTTCACGAGCGAAAGCCGTCAGCACATCTCCATCTGGGAGAAGCCCTCCTGACCCGAGCACCAGTACCCGTTCACGACTGAACGGGTACTGGTGGTGGATCAGCCCTTCGTCCTTTCCACCGCCCCCTTCCACCCGCGTCTGCCCCCAGTGCCTCTCATCCAGCGCCTTCCATCCATCCCGTTCCGCCCGGCCCGTTCGCTCGCCGGACGCCCCGACCAGCTAGGGACAGCGTCATGCGTCAGGCCGTCGACATGGCAACGCTGACCGTTATCGGCTGGGTCAACAAGGCGGTGTTCTCTGCTTCCCGGGGACGTGTGGTCCTCTATCGCTTCCACGGCATATCGGCGGTGTTACTGACGATCACGGGGCCGTCCACGCCCTTGGGCGACACCGTGATGGCGGGTTTTCTCGCCGATGGGGATGACCTCATAGTCGTTGACTCCGAGGTCATTGACTCTGAAGCCGGTACCGGTCTGTCGGTAAAGCTCCGCGCCTCGACCTCGGTGACCGCCGAAATCATGGGCAAGGACGTGCCGGTCGACGTCACCGTCCTGACCCACGACCCCGAACGCGCCGCCCTACTCGAACGACTACTCAAGCGCTCGTCCATCCAGGAACGTCACCGGATTAGGCGGGGCGGCGAAATCCCTATCGCTCGCCTGACCCGCATCCCCCGCCCGTACCAAACGGCCCCGAAACGTCCACCTGAAACATCCCAGTGCAGATTTTTGCCCTGATTATGTCCGCCGAGGCGGGGTCAGGAGCCTACGAGTGACTCAAGCCGTTCGAGCGGGGTATCGCGGAGCTTCTTCAGGCACATCACCTTGAGCAGTGCCTCTTCACTCTCCAGGAAATGGGTCGCGGTGGAGGGGCACTCCTGCTTCGTCTTCACCCGGGCCTCCACCTTGGCGATCGCATCATCGGTGCCGCAGTTGGCCTTCTTCAGGCCCCCGAACGCGAACGACGGGTCCTGAATGCAGTCGCCCGCGCCGATGACTCCGCCACCTCGTCCCAGGCACAGCACCGGTCGTTCCGGCGCGCCCCCGCTGAAGGACTTCAGCGTCATGGTCTCCAGCGTCTGCGGGGCGGGGCACTCCTCGGGCGAATCGGCACGGGAGATCACCTTGCCGTACCAGTCGGAACCGGAACACGGCTCCTCGCGGCCGAAGCCCACGGTGGCACCGCCGACGCAGTCTCCCGTGGAGATCATGGCCCCGCCTGCGCCGGGGTCACCCGGGTGCGGACCCTTGAGGTTGCGTACGCACGCTTCCCAGTATTCGGCGTCACCGGTCTTGAGACTGACGTGCGTGACCCCGTCGGCGCCGTCGGGACAGTCCGGGCTGGAGGTGGCGTTGACCTGAAACGACGAGCGCTTCCCCTCGCGGGTTATCTTCACCACCTTGGCCTTGGCCTTGGGGTCCTCACAGGCCACCCGCAGGCTGGCGGGAATGGTGTTGCTCTTCGCGCCCACTTCAAAGCGCGCGCCGACACACTGTTCGGCTTTCAGAGGGCCGCTCAAACTGGGCGACTGCAGTTCCAATAGCACGAAACCCACAAGCGACAGGACTGTGACGGCCCCCAAGGCGACGATGAGCAATGCCCACCACGGGGGCCTCTTCGAACGCCGAGGTGCGGGAGGCCCTACCGGCGGAGGCGGCCCGTACTGCTGCCCCGGTTGCCCCTGTTGACCCGGCTGATTCGGCACCTGGCCGTACATGACGAAAACCTCCGCATTACCCGGATGACCTTGGAAGAGAAAGAAAAGATACCGCAGTGGTCGGACAGCCATACCTGTCTTCGTCCAGACCGACCAAGAAGGTGGCCTTGAGCACACGGCCGGTTAAATCACCGCGGTCACAGCGTGTTCGAGACGGAATACCCGCGCGCTGACCATCCGGCTCGTTCGGTACGGTCGGGCTCGCCTTAGCCCCACGTCGCAATGGAGCCGACGTATCACGGAGTCGCGACGAAGTCATGGGGGCGGGGCACGAAGTCGAGGGGTCGCGTGTCGCCGGTCGCGGGGGCACCGGGGCCCGGGGTCGTGGGGGCCTGCGAATTGATGTCTGGGAGGGCGAACGTCCCGCGGACAACCTCGTCGGTGGCGTTGCCTACGGGGCACATATGGAGGTCATGGAACCTACCGGCTGGTGGCCCGGTTCGGTTATCGGGCGGTGTTCGGGGTGGGGCTGGTGCTCCTGGAGGCCCCGGCACTGGCGCTGGTCGCCGCAGTGCGTGCCCTGATGTGCGCGCGTTCGCCCTGTCGGCTGAAGAGGATCAGCAACTCGACCGCTCTGCCGTCGGCGCTGCCCAGGAAGTGCGGGAGTCGGGTGTCGAACTCCGCGGCCTGGCCGGGCGGCAGCACGAGGTCCTGATCGCCGAGGACCAGCCGCAGCCGTCCATTGAGGACGTACAGCCACTCGAACCCCTCGTGCGTCTGCGGTGTCGGTTCGGCCGGGGCGTCCCGGCCGGGGATGAGCATCTTGAACGCCTGCATCCCGCCCGGCCTACGGGACAGCGGAATGAACGTCATGCCGTGCCGGTGAAGCGGCTTGAGGTGGACGCGGGGGTCGCCGGTGGGTGGGGCGCCCACGAGGTCGTCCAGCGGGACGCCATAGACGCGAGCCAGCGGGAGCAGCAGTTCCAGGTTGGCGCGGCGCCGGCCGCCCTCCAGCCGGGACAGCGTGCTCTCTGAGATCCCCGTGGTCTCGGCCAGCTCGGCCAGGGTGATCCGGCGCTGCCGACGCAGCGCGCGCAGTCGCGGGCCGACGGCGTCGAGCACGCCCTCCAGGTCGTTCGGGTCGTTCGGGTCGTTCGGGTCGGCGTCCATGGTCAGCATCATGCCGATACAGCAAGTTTTCGTGCAATTTCGGCCAGTGCACGGGCAGTCTCGTCTCACTACGTCCGATGAGGAGCACCGTCCATGACCGAAAAGACCACTCCCGAGGTGCACTCCGACGCGGGCCGCTTCTGGGAAGAGCACTACAGCTCCCGTGATGGGGCCACCGGGCGCCGGGTGAATCCCCTGCTGGTGGAGATCGCCACCGGTCTCGCGCCGGCGACCGCACTGGACCTGGGCTGCGGCGCCGGTGGGGACACGCTCTGGCTGGCCGGTGCGGGCTGGCGAGTGACCGCCGTCGACGTTTCCGGCACGGCCACGGCACGGGTCGCCGACGCGGCTCGCGAACGCGGGCTCGGTGACCTCGTCCATGCCGAGCGGCACGACCTGGCCGTCGGCTTTCCCGAAGGCCGCTTCGACCTGGTGACCGCCCTGTACCTTCAGTCGCCGTTCGACCTGCCGCGCACGCAGGTGCTGCGGACCGCGGCGCGGGCGCTGACACCGGGCGGACGGCTGCTGGTCGTCGACCACGGATCGATCGCCCCGTGGTCGTGGAACCAGGACCACGACCCTTCGCACCCCACACCGCACGAGATCGCCGCCGACCTCGCCCTGGAGCCGGACGGCTGGTCGATCGAAAGGGCGGCCTCGCCGCGACGGATCGCCTCCGGGCCGGACGGTCGGACCGCCGAGGTCGTCGACCACGTCCTGCTGATCCGCCGGACCACCGGCTGAGCAGCACGACCCGTCTCACCCGCCTGCTCAACCGTTCACACAGAAGGGCACTTTCATGAGGTCCACCCGCCGCCGTGACCTGCCGCCGCCGAGCACCGGCACCTCGGAGAAGGATGTACTGCTCGGCTTCCTCGACTACTTGCGCGCCTGCATGGCGGCCAAGGTCGAGGGCGTGCCGGAGCCGCAGGTCCGCACGCCCGGTGTCGCGTCGGGCACCAACCTGCTGGGTCTGGTCAACCACCTTGCCCACGTGGAGCGTTCCCTGTTCCTCGGCGAGCAGGTCGCCGACTGGCAGGCCACCCTCACCGCGGCTCCCGGCGACGCGGTCGAGGACGTCCTGGCCGCCTACCGCGACGCTGCCGCCCGGTCGAACATGGTCGTCCGCGCCGTCCCCGACCTGACCGCCACCGTCGCCCGCCCGGCGTCCCGGCCGGAAGGACCGTCCCTGCGGTGGGCGCTCACGCACATGATCGAGGAAACGGGACGTCATGCCGGCCACGCCGACATCCTGCGCGAACTCCTGGACGGAACCACGGGCCGCTGAACCGTCCGGACCGAACCTCGCGCAGCACCGTGCTTGGGTTCGCTGTGTTGGGACTTGGTGTCCGGGAGTTCTTTGTGCAGGTTTGGCGCGCGGTCGGCTGGAACGCCAGGTCCAGCAGTGGCGAGGATGCGGCTGGTATCGAGCCATGGCGGACGCCGATGTGAACGAACTGGTCGTCCGCCCCACCGCCTAGGCGTGAGGTCCTGGCGGTGTTGAAGTCCTGGCGGTGTTGAAGTCCTGGCGGTGTTGAAGTCCTGGCGGTGTTGAAGTCCTGGCTGCGTTGAAGTCCTGGCTGCGTTGAAGTCCCCGCGGTGGGTTCGAGGGACGATGGGTGCGGCTACCGGTCAGCGCGGGCGGCTAGTTCGGTGAGGTCGGCGAGGATCTCCGAGGCGGTGACCGGATCCAGTTCGCCGAAGCGGTGCGAGTCGCCGTCGAGGTCCAGTTCCCACCAATGGTCGAGGGTCTCGGCGATGCGGATCTGCACGAGTTTCTGCCCGGCGAAGGCGTCCGGGGAACCGGCGGCGATGCCGGGTTCCAGGTCGACCAGGACGTGCAGGCCGTCGCCGAAGGGACGGGAGATGCCCGGTTCGACGCCGCTGTCCTGCGGGACGCCTCGTTCCCAGTCTCGTTGCGTCAGCGCCAGGATCGCACCGAACGGGACGGTGATGCCCTGGAACCGTTCCAGCCGCCGGGCAACCCGTTCCGTGTCCGTGAGTTCGTGTACGGGGCGGGCGAGTTGCGGGAAGGGCTGGAGGATCTCGTAGTCCGCGAACGTATCCGACCACGCCTTCACGTCCAGGTCCAGCGGATGCGCAACGCCGACGCCGGCCTCGGCTCCGGCCCCGATCTCGCCGGCGACTCCGACTGCGTCCGGGAGGTCGAAGGGGTCGTCGGTGGCATCGGCGAACGTGAGGTCCTCGGCGATGCGGAAGGAACGGCCGCCGGTCGTCCAGACCAGTCGGCGGGCGAGGTGGCGCAGCAGCGGGTGGTGGACGAAGAAGGTCCGGAACTCGTCCGGCGTCCACCGGCGGCCGGTCACCATGGCCGATTCCAGGCGCAGGATCTGGTCGGCGGCGACGGCGCGCACGTCCTTCTTCAGCGCTGCGAAGCGCCGGTGGGCGGCGGGCGCCAGTTCTGGGTCGTCCTTGGCACCTGGCTTGGGCAGGGTCCTGAGCCGCCGGCCGGCTTCGTCCGTCACGAATGGCTTGAGCTGCTCGTCGAAACCGGAGAGGAAGCGGCGGGGGCCGTAGTCCAGGACCATGCCGCCTTGGGCGTCAAGTCCGAAGTCAGGGACGAGGCGGTCGGCCAGCCGGTCCGGGCTGAGGCCCCGCCTGCGGGCCACCTCTTCGATCTTCTCCTGGGCCTGTCCCTGCAGCCCCTGGTACCTGTTCTTGCGGGCCATGGCGCTGAGCAGGATCAGCGCGACATCGGTGCCGATCTCCGCCAGTGCGCCCACGCCGCGAGTGGCTTTGGCATGGCTTCCCTTGCCCGGCCACTCCCGGATCACGGGCGTGAGGCGCCGCGCCGTCGCGTCGTCGCCGAGCCATCCGAGCTGGGCGATCAACCAGCCGCCGCCGTTCGGTTCGCCCGCGTCGCGCCACGCCTGGAACAGGGCCCAGGCGAAGTCCGCGAGCGAGTCCGGGGCGCACTTCTCCCGTACCTCGTCCAGGCCCGGGTACGGAACGTCCGCCGACATACCGAGGACGGTGACGAGGTGGCCGACCGCCGCCGGCGGCAGCGCGGTCCCGCCGTCCCGCAGCAGCGGGCGGGGCAGGGCCTCCACGTCCAGCCACGCGGGGATCTTGGACGGTTTCGAGCGTGGCACGGTCCCGGGTCTCTCGACCGGCACCTCGGACGCCAGCAGCTCCGCCACCGTACCGGCGGCCGGATCGCCGTGAACGCGAGCGGCCTCGGCGACCTCGTCCACACCGGCCTCCGACGCGATCAGGTGCAGCGCGGCCCTGGCCTTGTCGCGGGGCGCGCGCCGCTCGCCGAGCGCGTCCGGTACGAGGTACGGCACCGCCGTAGCGCCGTGCCTGGCGAACCACGCCCGGCTGACCTCCTGTGCCGACTTCAGGCGCACCAGCCAGTCGGCCATGAGCCGCGCCACCTCGGCGTCGAGGAACGGGAGCAGGGTCTCGCCATGGTCGGCGGGCCGGCGCTTGGCTACGCGGTACGCCACGTCCAGTACCTGGTGCCCGAACCACGCCACGAGCGGCATCACCTGGTAATCGTCGAGGTCGTCGAGCTGGATCCCGCTCCAGCGGCCCGGCTCGTCCACCCGTTCCAGGAAGAGGGGCAGCAGATCGCCGAAGAGGTGTTCAGGCCCCAGCACGAGCTCCCTGGCCTGCTGCTTGATGTCCATCTCGCCGGACAGGAACCGTTCATGGGCCCCGTCCCACCATGGGTCGTCATGGGTGCGGTCGACGAAGAGCATGAAGGACGCCTTCTCGATCCAGCGGTCTCGTTCTCCGGGCTCCCAGATCAGCGGACGCTCACCACAGGGCGGCTCCAGCCCGGGAACGAGGGTCGCCAGCGCGTCCTTGGGCAACGCCTCCTTGGGCAGGGCGTCCTTGGGCCGGTCCTTCTTCGGTGCTCGCAGCCATGGCGGATCGGCGAGTACCCGTGGAAGCGCGCCGGTGGCGGGTAGGACGGGGGGATGATCATTCATGGCGTACACCGTAGGGGCACCCTGCGACAGCTCACCGCTGCTCTACTCTGATCGTCATGTCATATCCGGAAGCTCGCTATTTCGGCGAGAACGGCGAGACCAGCGGCGTGCTTCGGCGGGCGGACACACCGCCCGACCTGGTGGTGGCACCGGGCGGAGTGGTCGGAACGCAGGTCCACTACCTGGGCACGGGCGGCTCGACCGATGGGAAGTTCGGGCTCTACCGGTGGGACATGGCGGCACGGCCGTCCGGGCCGAGCCCGCACTTCCACCGGACGATCACCGAGTCGTTCTTCATCCTGTCGGGGACGGTACGGCTGTACGACGGGAATGCGTGGGTCGACGCGATGACGGGCGACTACCTGCACGTTCCCGAGGGCGGGATCCACGCCTTCCGGAACGAGTCGGGAGAGCCGGCGTCGATGCTCCTGCTGTTCGCACCCGGGGCGCCGCGCGAGGCCTACTTCGAGGAACTGGCCGAGATCGCCGCGACTGGACGGAAACCGTCCGACGAGGAGTGGACCGAGCTGTACCGGCGGCACGACCAGTACATGGTCTAGCGCCTGTCTCAAATTGCGCCTGTCTCAAGGTGGCATCCGCCACCGCGCGAGCGCGCTACCTGGCCGGAGAGGCGAAGCCGAAGGCGAGTCTCACCGGCCAGATCGCGAAGCGATGCCGCGCTCGCACAAGGCACGGTCACGGTGCGAGCCGCCAGGCGAGCACTGTGGGCCGGGTCTTATGAACACAGCCGCCAGGCGAGCACTGTGGGCCGGGTCTTATGAACACAGCCGCCAGGCGAGCACTGTGGGCCGGGTCTTATGAACACGGAGTCACGGTGAAGCGGCGCAGGTCCAGGGCCGGGTTCTTCTTGCGGACCTCGGCGATGCGCTCGGGTGAGATCTCGCCGGTCGCAATGCCGGTGCCTTCGCCCAGGGAGGCCACGGTGACGCCCATGGGGTCGACGATCATGCTGTTGCCGGCACCGGTGGGCGCGCTCTGGTCGGCGGCGGCGACGTAGATCGTGTTCTCGATGGCGCGGGCCCGGACGAGGGTCCGCCAGTGGTCCTCCTTGAGCGGCCCCGGTACCCAGGCGGCGGGCAGCGCGAGGACGTCCATCCCGGCGTCCACCAGGTGGCGGGTCACCTCGGGAAAGCGCACGTCGTAGCAGGTCTGCATCCCGAACGTGACGCCGTCCACGTCGAACGTCTCCGGCGTCCCGATCTTCCCGGCGCGTACCAGGTCCGACTCCTTGTAGCCGAACGCGTCGTACAAATGCACCTTGCCGTAACGGGCGACGATCTCACCGGACGGGGCGACGGCGACGAGCGTGTTGGCGATGCGGCCGGGCTCGTCCACGGTCTGGTTGATCCCGGCCACGATGTACGTTCCGTGCGCGGTGGCCAGCTCGGACAGGCCCTTGACGAACGGGCCGTCGAGGGATTCGGCGGACTCCACGAACCGCTCGTCCATCTTGGGCGCGGTGAACATCGCGTACTCGGGAAGGATCACGAGCCGGGCGCCGCGTTCCGCCGCCTCCGCGACCAGCCGGCCGGCCTCGGCCAGGTTGCGTTCCTTGTCCAGCCCGGGCGCGAACTGCGCGACGGCGACCTGCACCATGTCACCCTCCTCGTCGACGGCCTGACCCGAGCCTATAGAACCCACCCAAGGCCGTACGACTCACCCGATCGCACCCAGGATGCGCAGGGCTCTGGATGCGCACAGGGCTCAGAGTGGGCAGGGCCCAGAGCGTTCGGAAGGCTCAGTGTGCGCAGGGCTCAGAGGCGGTTCACTCCGGTGACCTTGAGGACGGCTTCGCCCGCCTCGTCGGAGCCTGTCAGGTCGACCTCGGCGGTGACGCCCCAGTCGTGGTGGCCCTCGGGGTCGTCGAAGACCTGGCGGACCCGCCAGAGGGCGTCCTCGGGGACCTCTTCGATCTGGAGCAGCTTGGGGCCGCGCGCGTCGGGGCCGGTCATGAGCTCGTCGTACTCCTCCCAGTAGCCCGCCATCGCCTCCCGCCAGCCGTCCGTGCCGAGCTCGGGGTCCAGCTCGCCGAGGTCCCAGTACCGCCCGAGCGCGGCCAGCTCCACCCGGCGGAACAGCGCGTTGCGTACCAGGACGCGGAACGCGCGGCCGTTCGCGGTGACCCTGGTGATCCGCTCCTCGATCACCTCGTCAGGATCGGCGGACGGGTTGGCCAGCTGCTCCCACTCGTCCAGCAGGCTGGAGTCGACCTGGCGGACCAGCTCGCCCAGCCACTCGATCAGGTCGATCAGATCATCGTTCTTGATCGACTCCGGCACGGTCTGCTGCAGTGCCTTGTACGCGCCCGACAGGTAGCGCAGCACCAGGCCCTCGCCGCGCGCCAGCTCGTAGTAGCCGATGTACTCGACGAACGTCATCGCCCGCTCGTACATGTCGCGGACGATCGACTTGGGGCGCAGCGGGTGGTCGCCGACCCACGGGTGGCCCGCGCGGTAGATCTCGTACGCGGCCTCCAGCTCCTCTTCCAGGGGCTTGGGGTAGTCGACGTCCTGGAGCAGCTCCATCCGCTCCTCGTACTCGATGCCCTCGGACTTCATCTCCTGGACGGCCTCGCCGCGCGCCTTGTTGAGCTGGGCCGCGACGATCTGGCGCGGATCGTCCAGGGTCGCCTCGATCACCGACAGGACGTCCAGCGCGTACGAGGGCGACCCGGGGTCCAGGATCTCGAACGTGGCCAGCGCGAACGTCGACAGCGGCTGGTTGAGCTGGAAGTCCTCCTGGAGATCCACGGTGATCCGGGCGTACCGGCCCTTCTCGTCCGGCTCGTCCAGGACCTCCACGACTCCCCCGGCCAGCAGCGACCGGTAGATCGCGATCGCCCGGGAGATGTGCCTTCGCTGCGCCGGGCGGTCCTCGTGGCTGTCGGTCAGCAGCCGCTTCATCGCCTGGTACGCGTTGCCGGGACGGGCGATCACCGACAGCAGCATCGCGTGGCTGACCTGGAACCGGGACCGCAGCATCTCCGGCTCGGCCGTCTGGAGCTTGACGAACGTCTCCTCGTCCCAGCCGACGAAGCCCTCGGGGGCCTTCTTGCGCTGGACCTTGCGCCGCTTCTTGGGGTCGTCGCCCGCCTTGGCCAGGGCCTTCTCGTTCTCGACCACATGCTCGGGGGCCTGCGCCACGACGTACCCGACGACGTCGAACCCGGCCCGGCCCGCACGTCCGGCGATCTGGTGGAACTCCCGGGCCCGCAGCCGCCGGACGCGGTGCCCGTCGTACTTGCTCAGCGCCGTGAACACCACCGTACGGATCGGGACGTTCACCCCGACGCCCAGCGTGTCCGTACCGCAGATGACCTTGAGCAGCCCGGCCTGCGCGAGCCGTTCGACCAGGCGTCGGTACTTGGGCAGCATCCCGGCGTGATGGACCCCGATCCCGTGCCGGACGAACCGCGAGAGGTTGCGCCCGAACTTGGTGGTGAACCGGAATCCGCCGATCAGCTCGGAGATCCGCGCCTTCTCCTCCTTGGTGCAGACGTTGACGCTCATCAGCGACTGCGCCCGCTCGATCGCCGCCGCCTGGGTGAAGTGCACCAGGTAGACCGGCGCCTTTTGCTCGCCCAGCAGCTCCTCGATCGTCTCGTGCAGGGGCGTGACGCGGTAGTCGTAGATCAGCGGTACGGGGCGTTCGGCCGAGGTCACCAGAGCCGTGGGCCGCCCGGTGCGCCGGGTCAGGTCCTTCTGGAAGAACTCGACGTCACCCAGCGTCGCCGACATCAGCACGAACTGGGTCTTCGGCAGCTCCAGGATCGGGATCTGCCATGCCCAGCCGCGCTCGGGCTCGGCGTAGAAGTGGAACTCGTCCATGACCACCAGGCCGACATCGGCGTCGGCGCCGTCCCGCAGCGCCATGTTGGCCAGGACCTCGGCCGTACAGCAGATGATCGGGGCATCGGAGTTGACGCTGGCGTCACCGGTCATCATCCCGACGTTCTCGCGCCCGAACATCTCGCACAGGTCGAAGAACTTCTCCGACACCAGCGCCTTGATCGGCGCCGTGTAGAACCCGACCTGATCACGCCCCAGGCTCGCGAACAGCGCCCCCGCCGCCACCAGGCTCTTGCCCGACCCGGTCGGCGTGGAAAGGATCACGTTCGCCCCGGAGACGGCCTCGATCAGCGCCTCCTCCTGCGCCGGGTACAGCGTGATCCCTTGCCCGGACACCCATCGCTCGAACGCCTCGTACGTCGAGTCGGGATCGGCGTCGGTACCGGAGGGGAGCAGATCGATGAGGTTCACCCCTCCATCCTGCCCCTGATCGCGCACTGCGCGTACCAACGCTGCCTGTACCGGCGCTGCCCGTACCAAGGCCGCCCCGGGCCCGGCCCGGCCGGTGGGCCCCGAATCTCTGCGAGTCCGGACCCGTCAGCCGGTGATCTCGGTGCGGTCGCCTCCCCAGAGGGTGTGGAACGAGCCTTCGCGGTCGGTACGGCGGTAGGTATGGGCACCGAAGAAGTCGCGCTGGCCCTGGGTGAGGGCGGCGGGCAAGCGCTGGGCCCGCAGGGAGTCGTAGTACGCGAGGGCCGTGGAGAAGCCCGGCGCCGGGATGCCCAGGCGGGCAGAGGTGGCGACGACGTTGCGCCAGGCGTCCTGGGCGTTGCCGAGGGCCTCGGCGAAGTGGTCGTCGGTCAGCAGGGTGGGGGTCGACGGGTCGGCCTCGTACGCGGCGCGGATCCGGTCCAGGAAGCGGGCGCGGATGATGCAGCCGCCGCGCCAGATCGTGGCCATGGCACCGGGGTCGATGTTCCAGCCGTACTCGGCGCTGCCGGCCTGGATCTGGTGGAAGCCCTGCGCGTACGCGACGATCTTGGAGGCGTACAGGGCCTGCTCGACGGCGTCGGCGAAGCCCGAGTCGTCCACCCGGGTACGGGACGGGCCGGGGAGGTTCTGGGACGCCTCGCGCAGGGCAGCGTGGCCGGAGACCGAGCGGGCGAACACGGCCTCGGCGATGCCTCCGACCGGAACTCCCAGGTCAAGCGCCGTCTGTACGGTCCAGCGGCCGGTGCCCTTCTGCTCGGCCTGGTCCAGCACGATGTCCACGAACGGCTTGCCGGTGGCGGAATCGGTGTGCGCCAGGACCTCGGCGGTGATCTCGATCAGGTACGACTCGAGCCGGCCGGTGTTCCAGGTGCGGAAGACCTCGGCGATCTCGGCCGGGGCCAGGCCCGCGCCGTGGCGGAGCAGGTCGTACGACTCGGCGATCAGCTGCATGTCGGCGTACTCGATGCCGTTGTGCACCATCTTGACGAAATGCCCGGCGCCGTCGGGGCCGACATGGGCGCAGCACGGCGTGCCGTCCACGTGGGCGGAGATGTCCTCCAGCAGGGGACCGAGCGCCTCGTACGACTCGGGCGAGCCGCCGGGCATGATGCTCGGGCCGTTCAGGGCGCCCTCCTCGCCGCCGGACACGCCGGTACCGACGAAGTGCAGGCCGCGCTCGCGCAGGGCGGCCTCGCGGCGCCGGGTGTCCAGGTAGTGGGCGTTGCCGCCGTCGACGATCATGTCGCCGGGCTCGAGCAGCGGGGCGTACTCGTCGATCACCGCGTCGGTGGGATCGCCGGCCTTCACCATGATCACCAGCCGGCGCGGCCGCTCCAGCGCCGCCACGAAGTCCTCGGGCCGTTCGGCCGGGACGAAGGTGCCCTCGTCGCCGAACTCCTCCACCAGGGCCTTCGTACGGGCCGGGGTGCGGTTGTGCACGGCGACGGGATGGCCGTGCCTGGCCAGGTTGCGGGCGAGATTGCGGCCCATGACCGCAAGCCCGGTGACACCGATGCGCGCCTTGTCCATGTGGAAGTCCTCCTTGGTTCAGGCCCTACCCCCGTTGTACGAGGGGCAACGCGGTGTTGTTCGAGTGAGCTCTCTCGTTCGGCTCACGCAGTCTCGTTCGGGACTTGCCGTCTCGTTCGGAGGACGCGCCGGTGCATGCCCTTGTTCCGGGAGGGAACGGCACAGATGGTGGAGATCGCACGCGTATCTCCACCAAAACACATGGTCACACGAACACATAGCGTTACTTGTACACACAGCGTTACTTGTACACACACTGTTGCTCGAACACGGCATTACTTGAACACGGCGTTACTTGACACAGTGACACTTGAACACCGGCGTCACTTGAACACCGGCGTCACTGAACACCGGCGTCACTGTTACGCAGTGTCGCCTGTACGCACTGGCCAGTTACGCATTGGCCGGTACAGACAGCGCAGTGCCACGAGAAGGGGAGCGATGCTGGGATTGCCGGAGAAGGCCGAGGCCTGCCTGTTCGACCTCGATGGGGTACTGACCCGTACCGCGGCGGTGCACGCGGCGGCGTGGAAGGAGATGTTCGACGGGTACCTGCGCGAACGTACGGACCGCGAACGTACGGGCGAGGCCTTCGTGCCGTTCGATCCGGTCACGGACTACGCGGCCTATGTGGACGGCAAGCGGCGCGAGGACGGCACGCGCTCGTTCCTGCTGTCGCGTGGCATCGAGTTGCCCGAGGGGTCACCGGACGACCCGCCCGAGGCGGAGACCGTACGGGGCCTGGGCAGCCGCAAGAACGCGCTGGTGCTGAAGCTGATCGAGGAACAGGGCGTGGAGACGTTCGAGGGATCGATCGACTACGTGCGGAAGGCGCGGGACGCCGGGCTGAAGACGGCCGT
The DNA here is from genome assembly GCF_044326315.1 of Actinomadura sp. 9N407. Taxonomy (NCBI): domain Bacteria; kingdom Bacillati; phylum Actinomycetota; class Actinomycetes; order Streptosporangiales; family Thermomonosporaceae; genus Actinomadura; species Actinomadura sp. 9N407. The sequence goes on from NZ_JBIRAW010000002.1 coordinate 164,943, forward strand.
GGTGTCGTCCAGCGCCAACACCGTCCAGGTGCTGCGGACGGTGGGGATCACCGACCTGTTCGAGGCCCGGATCGACGGTGTGATCGCCGCCGAGCGGGACCTGCCCGGCAAGCCGGCACCCGACATGTTCATCGCGGGCGCCGAGGCCCTCGGCGTGGCACCCGAGCATGCGGTGGTCTTCGAGGACGCGCTGGCGGGCGTGGAGGCGGGCCGGGCCGGCGGGTTCGGGTACGTGGTCGGGGTCAACCGGATCGACGTCCGGCACGCGGCGGCACTCGTCGAGCGCGGCGCGGACGTGGTGGTGGACGACCTTTCCGAATTGCTCACCCCCGAAGACCTCTCCTCCCAAGACGAGCACGCCTCCGACGACGAGGAGACACGATGACGGAGCGGGACGTGCAGGACGTCTCGAGCCCGGGTACCACGGACCGGCCGGTGTACGCGGTGGATCCGTGGTGCGTCCGAGAGCCGGAACTGCGGATGGACCGGCTGCCGCAGGGCGAGTCGGTGTTCGCTCTGTCGAACGGGCATGTGGGGCTGCGCGGCAACCTGGACGAGGGCGAGCCGCATGGCCTGCCCGGCACCTATCTCAACTCCTTCTACGAGCAGCGCCCGCTGCCCTACGCCGAGGCCGGGTACGGCTATCCGGAGTCCGGGCAGACGGTCATCAACGTCACCAACGGCAAGCTGATCCGGCTGCTGGTGGACGACGAGCCGTTCGACGTACGGTACGGGCGGCTGCACAAGCACGAGCGGGTCCTGGACATGCGGGCCGGGACGCTGACCCGGCGGGTGGAGTGGAGCTCGCCGGCCGAGGACCGGGTCCGGATCACCTCGACCAGGATCGTGTCGCTGACCCAGCGGGCGATCGCGGCGATCTGCTACGAGGTCGAGCCGGTGGACGAGTCCGTCCGGATCGTGGTGCAGTCGGAGCTGGTGGCCAACGAGACGCTGCCCGATCTCGGCGACGATCCGCGGGTGGCGGCCGCGCTGGGCAGTCCGCTGGTGAGCGAGGAGCATGTACACAACGGCACCAAGGTCATCCTGGTGCACGCCACGAAGAAGAGCGGGCTGCGGATGGCCGCCGGGATGGCCCACGACATCGAGGGCCCGGGCCGGATGGCGGTGGACGCGGAGAGCTCGCCCGACGTCGGCCGGGTGACGGTGGCGACGCAGCTGGAGCCGGGCCAGAAGCTGCGGATCACCAAGTACATCGCGTACGGCTGGTCGTCGCGGCGGTCCCGGCCCGCCCTGCACGACCAGGTGGTGGCGGCGCTGGCCGCCGCCCGGCACACCGGCTGGGACGGCCTGCTCAAGCAGCAGAACGACTACCTGCACGACTTCTGGCGCGGCGCGGACGTGGAGATCGACGGCGACGCCGAGATCCAGCAGGCCGTGCGGTTCGGGCTCTTCCACGTCCTGCAGGCAGGGGCGCGGGCCGAACGCCGGATGATCCCCGCCAAGGGCCTGACCGGGCCCGGCTACGACGGGCACACGTTCTGGGACACCGAGACGTTCGTCCTGCCGGTACTGACCTACACCCATCCGTCCGCCGCGTCCGACGCGCTGGCCTGGCGGCACATGACGCTGCCGATGGCCTGCGAGCGCGCGAAGCAGCTCGGGCTGGCGGGGGCCACGTTCCCCTGGCGGACGATCCGGGGCCAGGAGTGCTCGGGCTACTGGCCCGCAGGGACGGCCGCGTTCCACATCAACGCCGACATCGCGGACGCGGTGGTGCGGTACGTGGACGCCACGCAGGACGAGCGGTTCGAGCGCGAGGTCGGGCTGCGGCTGATGGTGGAGACGGCCCGGCTGTGGCGCGGTCTCGGCCACCACGACGTGGAGGGCGTCTTCCGGATCGACGGCGTCACCGGGCCGGACGAGTACAGCGCGATCGCCGACAACAACGTCTACACCAACCTGATGGCGCGCCGGAACCTGCAGGAGGCCGCGACGATGGCGATGCGCCATCCCGACCTGGCCGAACAGCTCGGCGTGAGCACCGATGAGGCCGCCTCCTGGCGGAACGCGGCGGCGGCCATGCTGGTGCCGTACGACCAGCGGCTGGGCGTGCATCCGCAGAGCGAGGGCTTCACCAACCACGCCAAGTGGGACTTCGCGGGGACCAAGTCCGAGCATTACCCGCTGCTGCTGAACTTCCCGTACTTCGATCTCTACCGCAAGCAGGTCATCAAGCAGTCGGACCTGGTGCTGGCCATGCACCTGTGCGGAGAGGCGTTCACGCCCGAGCAGAAGCGCCGCAACTTCGAGTACTACGAGGCCCTGACCGTACGGGACTCCTCGCTGTCGGCGCAGAGCCAGGCCGTGATCGCGGCGGAGGTGGGGCAGCTGGACCTGGCCCACGACTACCTGGGCGAGACCGCGCTGATGGACCTGCACGACCTGGCCCGCAACACCCGCGACGGGCTCCACATCGCCTCGATGGCCGGGGCGTGGAGCGGCGTGGTGGCCGGTTTCGGCGGGATGCGCGCGGCGGACGGGTGCCTGTCGTTCTCGCCCCGGCTGCCCGAGGGGATCAGCCGGCTGGCGTTCCGGATGCGGTACCGGGACAACCGGATCCGGGTGATCATCCGGCCGGAGAGCGCCGTGTACGAGCTGCGCGAGGGACCCGGACTCAAGCTGCGGCACCACGGGGAGGAGTTCATGCTGGGCGACGAGCCGGCCGAACGTCCGATCAAGCCACTGTCGCCCACGCCTCGGCCCAGCCAGCCGCCGGGCCGCGAGCCGTCCCCACGCCGGTCCGATCCGCACATGCGCGACACACCATCGCCCAGGACCATCCCCTGAGCCACTCCCCCAGGCAGGCGGCGCTCTCTCAGCCGGCGGCGCTCATTCAAGCGCGCTGAGTTCGTTTAGCGAGCGCTGGACTTAGCGAGCGCTGGGTTAGCGAGCGCTGGCGCTGGGGTTAGCGAGCGCTGGGTTTTAGCCAGCGCTGCGTTGCAGGGGCTCCTTCGCGGTCGGGGCGCACGGGTCGCCGCAGTCCGCCTCGTTCCCGGTGCTCTCGGCGTCCCCGGCGTCCCCGGTGCTCCCGGCGGTCCGGTTGCTCCCGTCCGGGTCCTTGCGGGTGCATTCGACCATGAGGCGGCGGGGGCCTGGGCCCTCGTCGCCGAGCCGGTCGTAGGGGTTGGCGAGCGCGCAACTCTTGATCGACAGGCAGCCGCAGCCGATGCAGCCGGTGAGATCGTCGCGGAGCCGTTCCAGCTGGGCGATCCGGGTGTCGAGATCGGTGCGCCAGGTCTCCGACAGCCGCGCCCAGTCGTCGACGGTGGGCGTCCGGCCCTCGGGCAGCGTGCCGAGGGCGTCCTTGATCTGGCTCAGCGGGATCCCGACCCGCTGCGAGATCTTGATGAACGAGACCCGGCGCAACGTGTCGCGGGCGAACCGGCGCTGGTTGCCGGCCGTACGTCGGCTGCTGATCAGCCCCTTGGCCTCGTAGAAGTGCAGGGCGGACACCGCGACCCCGCTGCGTTCGGCGAGTTGACCCACGGTCAGCTCGTGCACCCTGTATTCCAAGCGCGTCATGCGAGGCACCCTACCCGATCCTCAAGCAGGGTTGAGGTTACTGTCGGCGGGGGCACGAGTCGGGCTACACGAGTCGGGCGGCACTCGCCAGGCGGCACGAGTCGGGCTACACGAGCCAGGCTGCACGAGTCGGGACCGCCGGAATCGGGGGTGTTTCGGATGAAGATCAATTAACGTCCCCTCATGCGCCTCTACTCCGGAACGTCCGATCTGCGCGCGATGCAGGCCCTCACCCAGCGCCTCGGGCCCCGGGACGCGCGCTGGCATATCGGCGAGCTCGTCTGGTACCGCTACGCGACCCTCCCGCCGGCCGCTCCCGGCCGGGCTCCCGAGGATCTCGACCGCGATCCGTCACTGCCGACCGCCCTGTGGGAACGCGATGGCGAGATCGCCGCGTGGGCGTGGGTGGACCGCCCCGCCGAGCTCAGCCTGCATCACGATCCCGCCTACCCGGAACTGGTGGACGAGATCCTGCGGTGGTTCGACGAGACCGCCCAGGGCGACCGACGTACCGTCACGGTGCTGGACGCCGAGACGGATCTCATCGACGCGCTTCGGCGGCATGGCTACCGGGAGGAGACGGGGACGGGAGACGAGGAGGGGCACCACGACGAGGACCCGTTCTTCATCCATCTGCGCCGTGACCTGGCCGGGCTGCCGGAGCCTGTGGTGCCCGCCGGTTACACGCTGCGTCCCGTACGGGACGAGCGGGACGCGGCGGTCAGGGCGGCGGCGCACCGGGCGGCGTTCTCGCGCCCGGACGCGCCGTCCAAGGTCACCGAGGCGTCCTACGCGCGGATGATGGGCATCTGGCCGTACCGGACGGACCTGGACTGGCTGGTCGAGGCCTCCGACGGTACGCCGGTCGCGTTCTGTCTGGTGTGGCCGGACGAGCACAACCGCGAGGCAGTCCTGGAGCCGGTCGGGACCGATCCCGGCCACCGGCGGCTCGGCTTGGCCAGCGCCGCCATCCTCGGGGCTCTGCACACCGCCCGGGGGCTCGGCATGGAGACGGCGCGGGTCGCGGCCCGGGGAGACGAGGCCTACCCGTCGGCGCGCGCCACGTACCGTTCCCTGGGCTTCCGCCGTACGGGGCGCAACGTCGACTTCGTCCGGTGATCCTTGCCCGGAACGTGTGAGCGGGCCGCGACGACATTGGCGCGGCCCGCTTCAGGTGTTCAGACGTTCTTGCTGCCGTGTGCTCTCCGGCGGGGCTAGCCCGGTCTCAAAGTGGCTCGGCCACCGCGCGAGCGCGTTACCTGGGCCGGGTTTTTAAGAGCACGGCTAGTGGCCCAGGCGGTTCACCAGGGCGTTGTACTCGTCCCACAGCTCCTTGGGCAGGTGGTCGCCGAAGGTGTTGAAGTGCTCGGGCACCAGCGCCGCCTCCTGCTTCCAGACCTCGGTGTCGACCGTGAGCAGGGTCTCCAGGTCGGCGTCGGCGAGCTCCAGGCCGTCGGTGTCCAGGGCGTCCTTGGTCGGCAGGTGGCCGATCGGGGACTTGACGGCGTCGGCCTGCCCGTTGAGGCGCTCCACGATCCACTTGAGCACGCGGCTGTTCTCGCCGAAGCCGGGCCAGATGAACTTGCCGTCGGCGTTCTTGCGGAACCAGTTGACGTAGTAGATCCGGGGCAGCTTCTCGGCCTCGGTCGACTTGCCGATCTTCAGCCAGTGGCCGAAGTAGTCGCCCATGTTGTAGCCGCAGAACGGCAGCATGGCGAACGGGTCGCGGCGCAGCTCGCCGACCTTGCCCTCGGCCGCGGCGGTCTTCTCGGAGGCCACGTTGGCGCCGAGGAACACGCCCTGCTGCCAGTCGAAGGACTCGGTGACCAGCGGCACCGCGCTGGCCCGGCGGCCGCCGAACAGGATCGCCGAGATCGGGACGCCCTTGGGGTCCTCCCACTCGTCGGCGATGATCGGGCACTGGCCGGCCGGCGTGGTGAAGCGGGCGTTCGGGTGCGCGGCGGGGGTCTCGGACTGGGGCGTCCAGTCGTTGCCCTTCCAGTCGGTCAGGTGCGCCGGCGCCTCGTCCGTCAGCCCCTCCCACCACACGTCGCCATCGTCGGTGAGCGCGACGTTGGTGAAGATGCTGTTGCCCCACAGGGTCTTGACCGCGTTGGCGTTGGTGGAGTCACCGGTGCCGGGCGCGACGCCGAAGAACCCGGCCTCGGGGTTGATCGCGTAGAGCCGGCCGTCCTCGCCGAACCGCATCCAGGCGATGTCGTCGCCGATCGTCTCGACCTTCCAGCCGGGAATGGTCGGCTGGAGCATGGCGAGGTTGGTCTTGCCGCAGGCGGACGGGAACGCGGCGGCGACGTAGCGGGTCTCGCCGGTGGGCGGGGTGAGCTTGAGGACGAGCATGTGCTCGGCCATCCAGCCCTCGTCCCGGGCCATCGTGGAGGCGATCCGCAGCGCGTAGCACTTCTTGCCCAGCAGCGCGTTGCCGCCGTAGCCGGACCCGTACGACCAGATCTCGCGGGTCTCGGGGAAGTGCGTGATGTACTTGGTGGAGTTGCACGGCCACGGCACGTCGGCCTGGCCGGGCTCCAGCGGCGCGCCGACCGAGTGCACGGCCTTGACGAACGAGCCGCGCTCCTCGATGAGCCGCAGCGCCCCGGCGCCCATCCGCGTCATGATCTTCATCGAGACGGCGACGTAGGCCGAGTCGGTGATCTCCACGCCGAGCTGGGAGATGTTGCCGCCGAGCGGCCCCATGCAGAACGGCACCACGTACATGGTGCGGCCCTTCATGCACCCCTTGAAGAGCTTGCCGAGGGTCTCGTGCATCTCGGCGGGCGCGGTCCAGTGGTTAGTGGGACCGGCGTCCTCTTCCTTTTCGGAGCAGATGAACGTGCGGTCCTCTACTCGCGCGACGTCGGTGGGGTCGGACGCGGCGTAGAAGCTGTTGGGCCGTTTCTCGGGATTGAGGCGTTTCAGCGTGCCCTGCTCCACGAGGAGGCCGGTGAGGCGCTCCCATTCGGCCTCGGACCCGTCGCACCATTCGATTCGGTCCGGCTGGGTCAGCTCGGCGATCCCGCGCACCCAGTCAATCAGCGCGGTGTGACTGGTGGGGGCCTGGTCGCGGCCTGGGGCCGACGACGCAGTGACCTGGTTGGACACGGGCAACTCCTTCAGCTCTTCGCAGGATCTTTGCATCATGAACAAAAGGCGACGTCTTTGCCATTTGGTCTGGACCAATCGGCACGGCTTTTGGGGCCTGCGCTCCGCTTATGTGACTGACATCACGCCGACATACCTTGATCCGGGCGACCGGCCATGACTCCGGTATGACGAAGTTCACGCCGGGTATACATGAGTTTCGGTTGCCTTGACGGCTAGCCATACCCGGCTTCCTTCGACCAATTCGAGTTCCGCGACGGCGCCGGGGGTCACGTCCGCCGCCGCGGCGAGCGGCGGGCCGTCCAGACGGACCCGGACCCGGTCCCCCTGGCGCTCCACCGCCGCGACCCGGGCCGGCCACAGGTTGCGCGGGCTCCCGTCCGGCCGGGACCGGTAGATCGCCACCGCGGATGGCGCGAAGGCAACGAAAACCTCACCCTCGATGCGATCGATGGTGTCGAGGTGAATGGTGTCCGGGTGAGGAGTGTCCGGGTGAGGGGTGTCCGGGTGAGGGGTGTCCGGGTGAGGGGTGTCCGGGCGTCCGCTGGTGTCGCGGAGGGTGACCGTTCCGGCCGATGCGTGTCCCCGGTAGAGGTTCAGGCCGACCAGGCGCGCCACGTACCCGGTCCTGGGGCGGCGTGCCACTTCGGCGGGTTCGCCCTCCTGGACGACCCGGCCGCCTTCCAGCACCACCAGCCGGTCCGCGAGCACCATGGCGTCCAGGGGGTCGTGCGTGACCACGACGGCGGCGCCCTCGAAGCCGGCCAGATGGCGTCGCAGCGCCGCCCGGATCTCCAGCCGGGTGTGCGCGTCCAAGGCCGAGAGCGGCTCGTCCAGAAGCAGCAGGCCGGGACGTACCGCCAAGGCCCGTGCGAGCGCCACCCGCTGCGCCTGGCCGCCTGAGAGCGCCCTGGGACGGGTGGAGGCGTACTCGGCCAGCCCGACCCGTTCCAGCCATCCGGCCGCCTGGTGGCGGGCCTCGCGCCTGCTCGTCCCCTGGCAGCGCAGCCCGAACGCGACGTTCTCCAGAGCGCTCAGATGCGGGAACAGCAGGTAGTCCTGGAAGACCATGCCGATCCGGCGCCGCTCGGGCGGCAGCGCGTGGACGTCGGCCTCGTCCACCCGGATGTGTCCCGCGCCCGCGACCATCGGCGTCAGGCCGGCCAGCGCGCGCAGCGCGGTGCTCTTGCCCGCGCCGTTGGGTCCGAGCAGGGCCACGACCTCACCGGGCGCCACGGTCATCGCCATGTCCAGCTCGAACGACCCGCGCCGTACGACCAGCCGCGCGTCCAGCCCCTTCACGCCGTGCCCCTTCACGCCCTGCCCCTTCACGCCCTGCCCCTTCACGCGGTGCCTCCGGCGCCCGTCCACCTGTCGCGGAGGGCGACCAGCACCAGGACCGAGACCGCCAGCAGCACCAGGCTGAGCACGATCGCCGCCTGCGGATCGGACTCCAGTGCGAGGTAGACCGCCAGTGGCATGGTCTGCGTCCGGCCCGGGAAGTTGCCCGCGAACGTGATCGTCGCCCCGAACTCCCCCAGCGCCCGCGCCCAGCACAGCACCGCCCCGGCCGCGACGCCGGGCGCCACCAGCGGCAGCGTGACCCGGCGGAACGTGGTCCAGCGCGTGGCACCGAGCGTCGCGGCCGCCTCCTCGTACCGCAGATCGGCGGCCCGCAGGGCGCCCTCCACGCTGATCACCAGGAACGGCATCGCCACGAACGTCTCGGCCAGGACCACCCCGGCGGTCGTGAACGGCAGCGTGATCCCGAACGTGGCGTCCAGCCATTGCCCGACCAGCCCGCGCCGTCCCAGCACCAGCAGCAGCGCCACGCCGCCCACCACCGGCGGCAGCACGAGCGGGACGGTCACCAGCGCCCGCACCAGCCGGGCGCCGCGGAACGGGACGCGCGCCAGCAGCCAGGCCAGCGGCACACCGAACAGCAGGCACAGCACCGTGGCCAAGGTGGCGCTGACCAGCGACAACCGCAACGCTTCCAGCACCTGCGGCTCGGCCAGGCGGGTACCGAGCGTCGACCACGGCGCGCGGATCAGCAGCCCGGCCAGCGGCAGGACGAGGAAGGCCAGAGCCAGCAGCGCCGGCACCATCAAGATCAGGGGCGGCCGGCCGGGCGGGCTCTCGTTCACCGGCCCCTTGGCCCGCGCGCCCGTCAGTACGCGCCGCATGGCCTCACGGGGCCTCGAACCCCGCCCCCGTCAGCGTGGACCGGCCCTGACCGGACCGTACGAGCTGGACGAACTCCCGGGCGAGCGCCTGCTGGGGCGCCTTGTCCAGGACGGCGATCGGGTAGTCGTTGACGGCCTTGGCCGACTCGGGGAAGTCCACGCCCTGGACCTCGGACGCCGCCGATCTCACATCGGTGCGGTAGACCAGGCCCGCGTCGGCCTCCCCCATCCGGACCTTGGTCAGCACGGCCTTGACGTCCTGCTCCTGGGACACGGGACGTACCCGTACACCGGCCGCGTCAAGGGCCTTCCCGGCCGCGGCCCCGCACGGGACCTGCTCGGCGCAGAGCACGACCTTGAGCCCCGGCCGCGCCAGATCCCGCAGGCTCCGTACCCCTGTGGCCGCGCCGGCACCTGAGGAAGGGCCGGATCCGCCGTCCTTGGGCAGGGCGATCACGAGCCGGTTCCTGGCGAAGACCTGCGTCTGCCCGGCCTTCACCGCGCCGGCGTCGGTGGCCTTGTTCATCGTGGTGGTGTCGGCGGTGGCGAACACGTCCGCCGGGGCGCCCTCGACGATCTGCCGGGCCAGCGTGGAGCTACCGCCGAAGCTGAACCGGACCTTCACCCCCGGATGCGAGGCCTCGAAGGACCGACCCAGCGAGGTGAACGTCTCGGTGAGCGACGCCGCGGCGAACACCGTCAGCGTCCTGCCGTCGCTCCCGTCCCCCGACGCCCCGGTGTCGCCGCATCCGGCCAGGACCGCCGGCAGCATCGCGATCAGCCCCGCGGCGACGCCCCTGCGCAGGGAACCGCCCCTCACCCGGCCGTTCACCCCGGCGTTCACTCGGTCAGTTCCACTACGACGTTGGTGGACTTCACCACGGCCTCGGCGACCACCCCGATCTCCAGCCCGAGCTCGTCGGCGGCCTCGCGGCTCATCAGCGAGACCACCCGGAACGGGCCCGCCTGGATTTCGACCTGGGCCATCACCCCGTCGCGCCGGACGTCGGTGACGATGCCGCGCATCCGGTTGCGCGCCGACGAGAACCGGACGCCGTCCTCGGCCGACTGGGCGCCGCCTCCCCGCCGCGCGGTGTCGCGTACGAAGGCGGCCAGGTCGGCGGCCGGAACGATCCGGTGCCCGTGCTCGTCGCGGGACGCCGCCAGCCTGCCGCCGTCCACCCAGCGGCGGACCGTGTCCGGGCTCACCCCGAGCAGGGCGGCCGCCTCACTGATCCTGAACGTCGTCACCGGACCAGCCTAACCTGCCACACTCGTCGCACCTGCCAGGCCATAGGCCTCAGAAGGCCAGAACATGCAAGGGCAGCAAGCCCATCAGGTTGGTGGAAGCGGTATTCGGGGGTCCGCTTTCCGGTTGATCGACCGGGATGTCACCATTCACTTACATGTCAGGCCGGGGGCTGGAACGTGGAGGACTAGTGACTGGAGAACCGGTGACCGGCGGACAAGTGCCTGGAGAGCGGACGGCGAACGACCAGGCACCGGACGGTCGGGCGACCCACGATCAGGCACCGGACGGCCCGGCGACCGGCGCTCCGGCAACGGGGCCTCGGCCGACCACCCTGGTGATCGAGCGGCGCGGAACGGCCAGCCTGCGGTCGCGGGCGATCGCCGCCGGGGTACGCGGGCTCGTCCAACCGTATGTGGGCCGGATGGCACGCCGTCCCATGGATGAGAACGCGCTACGCCGCGCCGCCGCGTTCGACCGGATGGCGGCCCGGCGGCCCGCGCCCAAGGGGACCCGGTGCGAGCCGGTACGGTTCGACGGCTTCGGCGCCGAGTGGGTGCACGGCCGGGGCGTACCGGCCCGGCGCGACAAGGTCATCCTCTACCTGCACGGCGGCGGATGGGTCTCCTGCGGGCTCAACACCCACCGCCCGATGATCTCGTGGTTCAGCGCCGCCGCCGGTGTCCCGGCGCTGTCGGTGGACTACCGGATGATCCCGGACGTGCCGTTCGAGAAGGAGGTCGACGACTGCGTCACGGCCTACCGCTGGCTGCTGGAGGAGCGCGGCGTCCGGCCCGAGAACATCGTCATCATGGGCGACTCGGCGGGCGGCCACCTGACGTTCGCCACCGCGCTGCGCGCCCGCGACGCGGGGCTGCCGCGCCCGGCCGCGCTGGTGGCCATCTCCCCCATGCTCGACATGGACCTCTCCGGCAAGCTCGCCCACGCCAACATGAAGCTGGACCCCTCGGCGCCCGGGCTGCTCCTGGAGGCCCTCATCGAGGGCTTCCTCGGCCATCTGGACCTCGCCGACCCCGCTATCTCCCCCATCCGGGCCGACCTGACCGGCCTGCCTCCGGTCCTGCTCACCGCCGGCTCGACCGAACTGCTGTGCTGCGACTCCGAGATCATGGCCCGCCGGCTGGCCGAGGCCGGGGTACCGGCGACGCTGCAGATCTACGACCGGCAGATCCACGTGTTCCAACTCTTCGGCTCGTTCCTGCCCGAGTCGCGCGCGGCCATCGCGGCGCTGGGCGGATTCGTCCGCGACGCGTACGCGACCGCGGCCGACGCCGCTCGCGAGGCCGGTCCGGAACGCAGAACGGCCTAGCCCGATGCCATGAACCAGTGCCATGAATCCAGCGCCATGAACCCAGTGTCATGACCCCGTGCCGTGACCACTGCCATGGCCCGGCGCTCGGATGCGGAAGTCAGGGTTAGACGGAACTCAGGGGTAGTCGGAACTGAGGGGTAGACGCGGAACTCGCGGGTAAAGGGGCAGCCAAACGCACCACTTGGCCCGGCCAGGAGACCGGTCATACGGCAGGGCAGAGACCGGGCAGAGACCGGGCAGGAGGCAAGAGGGTCATGACTGGGACAATGCGGGTACCGCGCAGCCGTGGCGCCCTCAGCGGGACGCTGCTCGTCCTGCTCGGGTTGTGGGGCGGGCTGCTCCCCTTCGCCGGTCCGTACGCCGACTTCGGCTTCGCTCCGGACGAGCCCTGGGTCTACACCACCGACCGGCTGCAGCTGAGCGTGGCACCGGCAGCCGCCACCGTGCTCGGCGGGCTGATCGTGCTCGCGGTCGCCAACCGCGCGGTCGCGATGGCGGGTGCCTGGCTGGCCGCGCTGGGCGGCGCCTGGTTCGTGGTCGGCGCGCCGGTCGCCACGCTGTGGAACGTACCGGGAGTCGGCGCACCGCTGGGCACCGAGGAGGGACGCCGGCTGGCCGAGCAACTGGCCGGATTCACGGCTCTCGGGGTGATCGTGGTGTTCCTCGCCGCGTTCGCGCTGGGCCGCATGGCCGTGGTCGGTGTACGGGAGGCCGGAATGTACGGCGAGGAACCGGCGCCGGACACGAGCGGCACCACGCAGCCGATCGCGCCTGTCCAGGGGCGGTACGCCCGTTCTCCGGGCGACGGGCGCGGGCCGTTCGAGCCCAAGTCGCCGGACCCCTACGATCAGCGGGTCGCCGGCGAACGGACCGACCCGCGGCCCTAAGGCTCCAGCGGTTCTGGGGTCTAGCGGTTCTTGCCGCGCATGTTGCGGACGGAGCTGTGGGTCTCGTAGCTACCCTTCTCCTCGTCCAGGCGGACGTCGTCGCGGTCGGTGAACATGGCGACGAAGGCGATCAGCAGGCCGACGCCACCGATCCAGACCTCACCCCAGACGAAACTGAGCGCCACGCACCCCAGCGCGACCGTCATCAAAAGCAGCAGCTTCATTGCACCCCTCGACCGTGCGACCACGCCGTGCGACCAGCACACGGAACCAAGTAAGCGATAGATTACAACAGTTCCGTGGACAGCAGCGTGCCGCGGCCAGGTGACACGGCAGGCCGGCACTGCATGGTTACCAACGCTGCATGGTTACCGACCCTGCACGCTTACCGACTCTGCATGGGCACAGACACGGCATGGTTGCTGACACTGCAGGATGACATGGCACGGCCCGCCCGGGGAAGAGCCGGGCGGGCCGGAACGATCGGCGCTATTTGCGCTTACCGCGCTTCTCGCGAATCTTCATCGTGATGTCCAGCGGCGTACCGGGGAACCCGAACTCCTCGCGCAGCCGCCGCTCGATGAACCGCCGGTAGCCCTCCTCCAGGAACCCGGAGGTGAACAGCACGAACCGGGGCGGCCGTACCCCCGCCTGCGTGGCGAACAGGATCCGCGGCTGCTTGCCACCCCTGATCGGGTGCGGATGCGAGTTCACCAGATCGGCGAAGAACTGGTTGAGCTTGGACGTCGGCACCCGCATGCCCCAGCCCTCCAGCGCCGTCTCGATGCCCGGCACCAGCTTCTCCATGTGCCGGCCCGTACGGGCGGAGATGTTCACCCGGGGCGCCCAGCGCGCGTTGTGCAGCTGCCGGTCGATCTCGCGCTCCAGGTAGTGCCGGCGCTCCTCGTCCAGCAGGTCCCACTTGTTGTACGCGATCACCAGCGCGCGGCCCGAGTCGATCACCATCGAGATGATCCGCAGGTCCTGCTCGGCCAGCGGGTCGCTGGTGTCGATCAGCACGACCGCCACCTCGGCCCGCTCCAGCGCCGACTGGGTCCGCAGCGTGGCGTAGAAGTCGGCGCCCTGGTTCTCCCGGTGCCGCCGCCGGATCCCCGCGGTGTCGATGAACCGCCAGGTCTTGCCGCCCAGCTCGATCATCTCGTCCACCGGGTCACGGGTCGTGCCCGCGACCGCGTCCACCACCGCGCGGTTCTCCCCCGCCAGCTGGTTGAGCAGGCTGGACTTGCCGACGTTCGGCCGGCCCAGCAGCGCCACCCGGCGCGGCCCGGCGACCTCGTCGAACGTCTCGGGCGGTGCCTCCTCGGGCAGCGCGTCCAGCACCGCGTCCAGCAGGTCACCGCTGCCGCGCCCGTGCAGGGCGCTGACCGGGTACGGCTCGCCGATGCCCAGGTTCCACAGCATCGCCGCGTCCGCCTCGGCGCCGATGTCGTCGACCTTGTTGGCCACCAGCACGACCGGCTTGCCCGACCGGCGCAGGATCTCCACCACGGCCTCGTCCACGTCGGTCGCGCCCACGGTCGCGTCCACCACGAACATCACCACGTCGGCCAGCTCCACCGCCAGACTGGCCTGCTCGGCGATCGCCGCCGCCAGCCCGGAGGCCTCCGGCAGCCAGCCGCCGGTGTCGACCACCGTGAACCGGCGGCCGCTCCAGTTCGCGTCGTAAGCCACCCGGTCACGGGTCACCCCCGGCACGTCCTCCACCACGGCCTCGCGCCGTCCGATCACCCGGTTGACCAGGGTCGACTTACCGACGTTGGGACGGCCGACCACCGCCACCACCGGCGCCGGCGGCTCGTCCGCCACCGCCTCGGCGGCCGTCTCGATCTCGTACTCGCTCACTGTGCTCCCCGCCTGCCTCCGGAGACGCCATCAGGCGCCGCCGTGCCTGTCCCGACCAGCCGATCCCGCCGAATACCTCGGCCTCGCCGCTCTGGTCGCAAGCTCCCGCCGCTCTCATCAGAGACACGGCGCTGTATATCCCGCCTACCTACGGAGGCGCCTCAAGGCGCCACCTTCCCTCGTCACTCCGGTCGCAAGCGTCGTCCGCGTGCTCAGTCGCGCTCTTTGGCGAGGTGGACGACCGCCTCGATGACCTCGACGAGGCTCAGCCCGGTCGAGTCGATCTCCGCCGCGTCCCCGGCCTTGGCCAGCGGCGACGCCGTACGGGTGGAGTCCAGCCGGTCACGCCGGGCCTGCTCGGCCTGCGTCACCGTCACCGACGCGGCCGGGTCGGCGGTCAGGTCCTTGGCCCGCCGCGCGGCCCGGACCTCCTCGCTGGCGGTGAGGTAGACCTTGACCGGCGCGTCCGGTGCCACGACCGTGCCGATGTCGCGGCCCTCCACCACGATCCCGCCGGTTCCGATGATCTCACGCTGCAGCGCGACCAGGCGCTCGCGGACCGCCGGCACGGAGCTGACCGCGCTGACCGCGTTGGTCACCTCGCGGGTACGGATGGGCTCGGCCACGTCCGTGCCGTCGACCGTGATCGTCGGGCCGTCCGGATCCGTACCGGACTCGATCACCGGCTCGGCCACCCGGGCCGCGACCGCCGCGGCATCGTCCACCGGAACGCCCGCGCGCAGCATCCACCAGGTCATGGCGCGGTACATCGCGCCGGTGTCGAGATAGCGCAGGCCCAGGGCGCGGGCCACACCCTTGGAGGCGCTGGACTTGCCCGACCCGGACGGGCCGTCCATGGCGATGACGAGCGGCACGATGCTCCCTTTCGGTTCACGGTGGGGCCTGGACGGGGGCGGGCATGCGGCTGCGGCCCTTGAAACCGACGCCTTGTCCCCCGTACGGCTCCCAGCGTGCCAGGCTACCGTTCCCCGGGCACCGCCAAAGCCTCTCGGCCGGCGACGGAGCCTCTCAGCCGGGGCCAGGGTCCTCGGCCGGGGACGGGGCCTCTCAGCCGGGGACGGACCAGCCTCGGGCGCGCAACTCCTCGGACAGCCGCTCGGCGGCTCCCGGGCTGACCGAGAGCTCCAGGACGCCCAGCGGACGGCCGGGCGAGTGCTCGATCGTGACGTCCTCGATGTTGACCCCGGCGATACCGGCCGCCTGGAAGATCATCGCCAGCTCGCCGGGACGGTCGGGGATCACGACCTGGACCACGGCATAGGAGGACGGTTCGCCGCCGTGCTTGCCCGGGATCCGGGACCTGCCGGCGTTGCCGCGCAGCAGCAGGTCGGCCACGTGGGTGGCGGCGCCCTCGCTGCCGTCGCGCAGCAGTGAGGCGGCGACGGCCAGATCGGTGGCCACGGCCTCCAGCACGTCGGCGACCGGCGTGGCGTTGGCCGTCAGGATACCGATCCACAGCCGGGGATCGCTGGCGGCGATCCGGGTCACGTCCCGTACGCCCTGGCCGGTCAGCCCGAGCGCCGTCTCGCCGGCGCCGGTCAGCCGGGCCGCGACGGCGGCCGACACCACGTGCGGGCCGTGCGAGACGAGCGCGACCGCCTCGTCGTGCTCGGCCGCGTCCAGCACCACCGGCTCGGCGCCGCAGGCCGTGACCAGCGCGGTGACGACCGCGACCGCCTCGGGCCTGGACTCCGGCGCCGGGCACAGCGCCCACGGCCGTCCCAGGAAAAGATCACCACGGGCCGCCGCGGGACCGGACCGCTCCCGGCCCGCCAGCGGATGGCCCGGTACGAACGAGGTCAGATCGCAGCCCAGCTCGGCGGCCTGCTTGAGCGGCAGCGCCTTGACGCTGGCCACATCGGTGTAGACGGCGGCCAAGCCCCGCTTCTGCGCGTCCAGCAGGGTCACCGCCACGGCCGCGGGCGGCACCGCCAGTACGGCCAGCTCGGCGGGCTCACCGACGGCGCCGTCGGGCAGTGCCTCGCCGGCGCCCAGCTCCACCGCCATCGCCAGCGACGCCGCGTCCCGGTCGGTCAGCAGCACCTCGGTACCGCGCTCGCGCAGGGCCAGGGCGATCGAGGTCCCGATCAGCCCGGTGCCGACCACGATGATGCGTCCTGGAATGCCGTCTTCAGCCACGCCACCAGCGTAGCGGCACCCCGGTGACGGCCCGTCCGTCATCACCGGATCATGAGTGATCGCCGGGTCAGGGTGGTATCGGGACATGCGTGTATCGGGACCACTGCGTGTGTCGGGACCACTGCGCCGTGTCGGTACTACTGCGCGATGTTGGGGGTCACTGCGCGATGTCGAGCCGGAGTGCGGTCGCGCCGCGCAGGTAGACGTGCTGGATCTCGGAACGGGGACGGTCGGTCTCGATGTGCGCCATCAGCCGGATCACCCGGGGCAGCGCGTGCGGCACCGCGATCTCCGACGCGCACAGCAGCGGTACGTCGTGGAAGCCGAGCTTGCGCGCGGCCAGCGCCGGGAACTCGGTGACCAGATCCGGTGTCGCGGTGAACAGCACGCTGATCACGTCGTCGGTGGTGAGCCCGTTCCGGCCCATCACCTCGGCGACCAGTTCGGTGGTCGCCGAAAGGATCTGCTCCCGCTCGTCGGCGTCGACCTGCGTCGCCCCGCGGACCGCGCGTACCGCCACTTTCCCGTCCTTCCTTCAGGCCCGCACAGGCAGGCCGTAGGGCCCACTGTCCTGAGGGCCCACTGTCCTGCAGGTGCACCTGCCCTACAGGCCTACTTGCCGTGCAGGCCTACCGTTCTGCAGACCACTGCTCCACCGGCCCGGCTGCTCACCGGCCCGGCTGCTCTAATAACCGAGCTCGGAAGACCGAGCTCTACAGACCGACGGCCTTGTACAGCTCGCCGATCTCCCTCACGCTCAGCGCGCGCATCCCGCCCGGCTTCAGCGAGGCCAGCTTGATCGGGCCGAACTCTATTCGGGCCAGCTGCTGGACCGGGAATCCGACCTCCTTCAGCAGCCGGCGCACGATGTGCTTGCGGCCCTCGTGCAGGGTGATCTCCACCAGGATCCGGCGGCCCACCTGGTCGAAGATCTTGAACTTGTCGGCCTTGGCCGGACCGTCCTCCAGCTGCACCCCGGCGCGCAGCCGCTTGCTCAGGTCGCGCGGGATCGGGCCGTGGATCTCGGCCAGGTAGGTCTTCTCCACGCCGTAGCTCGGGTGGGTGAGCCGGTGGGACAGCTCCCCGTCGTTGGTGAGCAGGATCAGGCCCTCGGTGTCGGTGTCGAGCCGGCCGACATGGAACAGCCGCTCGGGCACGTCCACGAAGTCGGCCAGCGACTTGCGGCCCCGCTCGTCGGACATGGTGCTCACCACGCCGAGCGGCTTGTTGATCGCGTAGTAGCGCATCTCGGCGCGGGTCTCGACCCGGCGGCCGTCGACGTGGATGACGTCGTTGCGCGGGTCGACCCGCTCGCCGAACCGGAACACGTCCTTGCCGTTCACCCTGACCCGGCCCTCGCCGATCAGTTCCTCGCAGTGCCGCCTGCTGCCGATGCCGGCCTCGGCCAGCACCTTCTGCAGGCGTACGCCCTCGTTGGCCGTGTCGTTCACCTTGTCGTTCACTTGGTGTCCTCGATGATCTCTTCAGGCAGGTCGTCGGGCAGGTAGGGGGCCAGGTCGGGCAGTTCTTCCAGGCCGCGCAGGCCCAGCCGTTCCAGGAAGTACCCGGTCGTGCGGTACAGGTGCGCCTGGGTCTCGGGGTCCTGGCCGGCGTCCTCGATGAGGCCGCGCAGCGTCAGCGTACGGATCACGCCGTCGCTGTTGACGCCCCGGATGGCCGAGACCCTGGCCCGGCTCACCGGCTGGCGGTAGGCCACCACGGCCAGCGTCTCCAGCGCGGCCTGCGTCAGCCGGGCCTGCTGACCGTCGGTGACGAAGCGTTCCACGACCGGGGCGCAGGCGTCCCGGGTGTAGAACCGCCAGCCGCCGGCGACCTCCCTCAGGTCGAACCCCCGGCCCTGCTCGGTGTATTCCGCCGACAGCTCGCGGAGCGTGGCGGTGATCTCGTGGGTGGGCCGTTCCAGCAGCTGGGCCAGCGTGATCTCGGCGACCGGCTCGTCCACGACCAGCACGATCGCCTCGACCGAGGCCCGCAGGTCGGGGAACTCGGCGGGCAGCGCCGGATCGCGAGGCGCGTCCGTGGGCGCGTCCTCGCCGGGTCCTTCAGTCATCGGTCTTGTCCTTCTGCGGCTCAGCCGAGCCCTCGTAGGCGTCGGCGACGTCGATGTCGGCGTCTTCGGTGCCGGTCCAGGTGATGTGCAGTTCGCCCAGCGGCTCCGGCTGCTCGAACGCGACCATCTGCTCGCGGTAGAGCTCCAGCAGCGCCAGGAAGCGCGCCACGATCTCGAACGTGCCCGCGCAGTCGTCGGTGAGCACCTGGAACGTCGTGGCTCCCAGCGCCCGCAGCCGCTCGACCACGATCGCGGCCTGCTCCTTGACGCTGGCCTGCGGCTGGTAGATGTGCTCCACCGAGACCGAGGGCGGCTCCTTGGGCGTGAGGGCCTTGGCGGCCAGCCGGGCGAACTCGGCCGGGCCGAGCCCCAGCAGCACCTCGGGCAGCATGTTGGCGAACCGGGGCTCCATCGGCACCATGCGGGGGAACCGGCGGCTCTGCTCGGCGATCCGCCCGACGAAGACCTGGGCGACCTCCTTGTACGCGCGGTACTGCAGCAGCCGCGCGAACAGCAGGTCACGGGCCTCCAGGAGTGCCAGGTCCTCCTCGTCGTCCACCTCGCCGGACGGCAGCAGCCGGGCCGCCTTGAGATCCAGCAGGGTGGCCGCGACCAGCAGGAAGTGGCTGGCCTGGTCGAGGTCCCACTCCTTGCCGTACGAGCGGATGTGGCCGATGAAGTCGTCGGTCACCTTGTGCAGCGAGACCTCGGTGATGTCCAGCTTGTGCTTGGAGATCAGCCCGAGCAGCAGGTCGAACGGGCCCTCGAAGTTGTCCAGATGGACCTGGAACCCCCGGGCCTGCTCGGCGCCCTCCTCGGCGCCCTGCTCCGGCGACGTCTCGTTCACGTCGCTCACGGTAGCGGAGCCCACCCGGTGTCCCTCTCGTCACGGCACGGCACGTTCACGCCGTCACCATGGTCCCACGGTCCGGAAGCGGACGCGCCATGACGGTCACGCTCCGTTCCGTCCCGGCCCGTGCCGTTCTCAGCTGGAACGGGCCGGCTCCGGGCCGGTCCGGGTGGATCCGGACCGGGTCAGCCCCGCTGCTGCTCCAGCTCGATCTCGCGCCAGCGCCCGAGGACCTCGCGGGCCAGGCCCCGGTAGGCGTTGGCGCCCATGGAGTTGGGGTCGAAGTAGGTGATCGGCTCGCCGGCCACGGTGGCGTCGGGGAAGCGGACGGTGCGGTTGATGACCGTGTGGAAGACCTGGTCGCCGAACGCCTCGACGATGCGGCCGAGCACCTCGCGGGTGTGCAGGGTGCGCGAGTCGTACATCGTGCCGAGGACGCCGTCGATCACCAGGTCGGGGTTGATCCGCCCCTGCACCTTCTCGATGGTCTCCATCAGCAGTGCCACGCCGCGCATCGCGAAGTACTCGCACTCCAGCGGGATCAGCACGCCCGCGCTGGCGGCCAGCGCGTTGACGGTGAGCAGGCCCAGCGACGGCTGGCAGTCGATGAGGATGTAGTCGTAGTGCGGCAGGGCCGACTTCAGCGAGTGCGAGAGGATGTACTCGCGGCCCACCTCGTGGACCAGCTGCACTTCGGCGCCCGACAGGTCGATGTTGCTGGGGAGCAGGTCCATGCCGTCGACACCGGTGTCGATGACGATGTCCTCCCAGTCGGTGTCGGCCTCCAGGAGCATGTTGTGGACCGTCATGTCCAGCTGGCGTGGGTCGCCCTTGCCCAGCCCCACCGACAGGGCACCCTGCGGGTCGAAGTCCACCAGCAGCACCCGGCGGCCGTACTCGGCGAGCGCGGCGCCCAGGTTGATGGTGGTGGTGGTCTTGCCGACGCCGCCCTTCTGGTTACAGATCGACACGATGCGTGCCGGGCCGTGCTCGGCCAGCGGCTCAGGGTCCGGGAACGTCGGAACAGGGCGCTTCGTCGGCCCGAGAGCGCGGCCCGGATCGGTCTCTATGGTGGCGGAGGAAAGGCTCCCCCCAGTGGCCTGTGTGCTCGTCACCAGATCCCTCCCCGGTGGCCCGAAAATGCCATCCAGCACCGGGGACTCTAAGGCTTGACACCACCTGTCACAAGCCGACGCGCGCCCTTGGTGGGATTTGTCTCCGGCCAGGTCCCGGCCGCAGGGGGCCTGCCGGGCCTTCCGTTCGGCCCCGAGCGCGCGGATGAGTCAGCTCCGTGCGCGGGTGAGTCAGCTCCGTGCGCGTGGATGGGAGGTGGCGTAGACCTCGCGCAGTAGCTGCACCGTCACCAGCGTGTAGACCTGCGTGGTCGTGACCGAGGCGTGCCCGAGGAGCTCCTGGACGACCCGTACGTCCGCTCCCCCGTCCAGCAGGTGCGTGGCGAACGAGTGCCGCAGCGTGTGCGGGGAGACGTTGGACAGCCGGGCCCGCTCGGCGGCGGCCCGCAGCACCATCCAGGCGCCCTGGCGGGAGAGCCGCCCCCCGCGCGCGTTGAGGAACAGCGCGGGCCCGCCGCGTCCGGCCCTGCTCAGGGTCGGACGGGCCCGTACGAGGTAGGCCTCGACGGCGCGGCCGGCGTAGTCGCCGACCGGGACGACGCGGGTCTTGCCGCCCTTGCCGGCGATCCGGGCGAAGCCCTCGCCGAGGTCGAGATCGTCGACGTCCAGGCCGACGGCCTCGGAGATCCGCGCGCCCGACCCGTACAGCAGTTCCAGCAGCGCGCGGTCGCGCAGGGCGCGGGCCGCGTCGACGTCGCCGCCGCCCTCGGCCGCCGTGCCGGAGGCGGCCAGCAGCCGCTCGACGTCGTCGATGGAGATGGCCTTGGGCAGCCGCCGGGGCGGCGTCGGGGGCTTGACCTCGCGGGCCGGGTCGATGCTCGACAGCCCTTCGCGCACCGCGAACCGGTGCAGCCCGCGGACGGCGACCACGGCGCGGGCCGCCGAGCCGGCCGACAGCGGCGGATGCTCGGCGTCGCCCTCGCGCAGGCCCGCCAGGAAGCCGCGCACGTCGTCCTCGGTGACCTGGTCGACCGCCGTACGGCCGCTGCCGACCAGGGCGGTCAGGTAGCGGCGCAGGTCGCGGCGGTAGGAGCTGAGGGTGTTGGCGGCCAGGCCCCGCTCGACGGCGAGATGGCCGAGGTAGGTGCGCACCGCCGATCCCAGGGGGGAATCGGGCCACGCCTCGTCGGCACCGGACCGCGCGACGCTCCGGCCGGTCGTGCTCGGTGACAGTTGCGGCACCTCTTCCCGGGCGGGGTGGCCGAGTTAGGACGTGCCCATCATGCACGCTGGCGAGGCCGCATGGGCCGAACCGCGGGGACGAAACCGCGTGAAGGGGCGCCACGGGCGGAACCGCCGGCCCCCGGCCGCCGGCCCCGCCGTCACCCCGCCTTCAGCCTTCGGGGGCCTCCACCGGCCGCAGGTCGCCGTAGCCGCCGGCGCGGGCGGCCTGGGCCGCCAGGATCCCGGTCACCGCGATCATGTTGCGCAGCTCCCCGGCCAGGACCTTGCGGACGGCCTCGTCCAGCGGTACCCACACCACCGGCATGTCGGCCTCCTCGTGCACCCGCTCGAAGTCGATCTGGTCGGCGGGCACCTCGGCCAGGTCGCGGGCCAGGAAGATCCGCACCTGCTCGTCCGACATCCCCGAGGAGGGCAGCACGTCCACCAGGACGTCCCAGCGGCCGGCCCGGTAGCCGGCCTCCTCCAGCAGCTCGCGGGCCGCCAGCTCGTGCAGCGGCTCGCCCGACACGTCGCGCAGCCCGGCGGGCGCCTCCCACAGCATCGCCGCGCAGGCGTGCCGGTACTGGCGCAGCAGCAGGACCCGGTCGTCGGCGTCCACCGCCAGGATCCCGACCGAGCCGGGATGCTCGACCACGTCGCGGTGCACGATCTCGGTGCCGTCGCCGTTCGGCATCCGGACCGAGTCGCGCCGTACGGTGAAGATCCGGCCCGCGAACTCCCGGGTCGCGCCGAGGACCTCCCAGCGCTCGGGAGCGTCGCGGACGTCCGCCGTCCCGATCTCCAGCCGGTCGCTCACGGGGCCGACACCGCGCCGGCGCCGCCGCGCAGCTCGGCGTAGTCCAGCGCCGCCTCGACCAGCCCGGCGAACAGCGGGTGCGGACGGGTCGGGCGGGACAGGAACTCCGGATGCGCCTGGGTGCCCACGAAGAACGGGTGGGCGTCGCGCGGCAGCTCGACGTACTCGACGAGCCGCCCGTCGGGCGACAGGCCGCTGAAGACCAGCCCGGCCTTCTCCAGCTGCTCGCGGTAGGAGTTGTTGACCTCGTAGCGGTGCCGGTGCCGCTCGGAGACCTTGGCCTCCCCGTACAGCTCCCGGACGACCGAGCCCTCGGCCAGGTCGGCCGGGTACAGGCCGAGCCGCATGGTGCCGCCCATGTCGCGCTCGCCCGCGACCACGTCGACCTGGTCGGCCATGGTGGCCACCACCGGGTGCGCGGTCGCCGGGTCGAACTCGGAGCTGCCCGCGTCCGGCAGCCCGCCGTGCGCCCGGGCCGACTCGATCACCATGCACTGCAGGCCCAGGCAGATGCCCAGCAGCGGGACGCGCTCCTGCCGGGAGTGCCGGATCGCGCCGAGCTTGCCCTCGATGCCGCGGACCCCGAAGCCGCCGGGGATCAGTACCCCGTCGACGCCGTCCAGCTCGCGCCGGGCGCCCTCGGGGGTCTCGCAGTCGTCGCTCTTGACCCAGCGGATGTTGACCTTGGCGTCGTTGCCGAACCCGCCGTGCCGCAGCGCCTCGGTGACCGACAGGTACGCGTCGGGCAGGTCGATGTACTTGCCGACCAGCGCGATCGTCACCTCGCGCGCCGGGCGGTGCACCCGGCGCAGCAGCTCGTCCCAGGCGCCCCAGTCGACGTCGCGGAACGGCAGGCCGAGCCGGCGCACCACGTAGGCGTCCAGGCCCTCGGCGTGCAGCACCTTGGGGATGTCGTAGATGCTGGCGGCGTCGACGGCCGAGACCACGGCCTCGCGGTCCACGTCGCACATCAGGCTGATCTTGTTCTTCAGCCCGTCGGTGATCGGCCGGTCCGAGCGGCACACGATCGCGTCGGGCTGGATGCCGATGGACCGCAGCGCGGCCACCGAGTGCTGGGTCGGCTTGGTCTTCAGCTCACCCGAGGGCCCGATGTAGGGCAGCAGCGAGACGTGCAGGAAGAAGCAGTTGTCGCGGCCGATCTCGTGCCGGATCTGCCGGACCGACTCCAGGAACGGCTGCGACTCGATGTCGCCCACCGTCCCGCCGACCTCGGTGATGACGATGTCGACGCCCTCGTCGCCGGTGCCGGCACCCGGTCCGGCGGTCAGGCCCGTCTCGGCGGCCATCCCGCGGATCCGGTCCTTGATCTCGTTGGTGATGTGCGGGATCACCTGGACGGTGTCGCCCAGATACTCGCCGCGCCGCTCCTTGGCGATCACGTTGGAGTAGACCTGGCCGGTGGTGACGTTGGCCGAACCGTGCAGCCGGGTGTCGAGGAACCGTTCGTAGTGGCCGACGTCGAGGTCGGTCTCGGCCCCGTCGTCGGTCACGAAGACCTCGCCGTGCTGGAACGGGTTCATCGTTCCGGGGTCGACGTTGAGATAGGGGTCCAGCTTCTGCATCGTGACGCGGAGGCCGCGCAGGGCCAGTAGCCGGCCCAGGCTGGACGCCGTCAGTCCCTTGCCGAGGCTGGAGGCGACACCGCCGGTGACGAAGAGGTGCTTGGTAGGTCGTGATCTACCCGTGGCTGCCGAAGGCAAGAAAGCGCTCCCGTGGTCGTTGCGAGGCGGACGGTACCGCACTGTCCACGGGCCACCAGAATAACAGGCACGGCGGGATGCACCGTCCGGGTCATGCCCCTCCGGCTCCACCATGCCCCTGGTCAGGGGCCTTTCGCCCGGTCCGATGGCCGAATCGGGCGCCGGAACCGGCTCCGCGCCGCGCTATCGCCCGGATCCGGGAATCCGGCGATCCGGGCGACCGGCGCCGGGCGTACCGGCACCCCCGAGACGAGCCGGGCGAGCCCCGCCCTGGCGCCGGGCGAGCCCGGCCCGGCGGGCCGGGTGGAGGGATCGGATCAGATCCGCGGGGCCGCCGTGGGCATGATGGTGCGCAGTTGGCGGGTGAGCTCGTCGATCAGCGACCGCGCCTGGTCGGCGGCCTGCCGGGCCGCGTCGCGCTCCTGCGACAGCTCGGCGATGGCGGCGCGCTGCTCGGTCACGGCCTGGGCGAGCTGGTCCACCCACTGGTCGCGTTCCTTGAGCTTGTCGGCGATCGCGTCCCGCTCGGCGGCGACCTGCCGCATGGCGGTGACGGCGTTGTCGCGCTCGCGGCCGGCCTGGTCGACCTGGCCGCGCGCCAGCGTGCCCTCGGACTCGGCCCGCGCCTGCGACTGCACGGCGGCCTCGCGGGCGCGTTCGGCGGCCTCGCGGCCCTGGACGGCGCCGTCCCGCTCGCGCTCGGCCTTCTTGGCGGCCTCCAGCGACTGGGCGGCGGTGTCGAGGGCCTGCTCGCGCTCGGACTCGGCGGCCTGCAGGCGGCGCCGGGCGTCGTCGGCCTCCTTGGCGGCGCCGGCCGCGGCGTGCTGGAGGTTCTGGACCTTCATCTCGGCGTCGGTGAGCTTGGCCCGCAGGCCCGACATCTCGCCGTGCGCCGCCTCCAGCGCCCGCGACAGCTCGGAGGCCTGCTCGGCCATCCGGTCGCGCTCGCCCTCGGCGGTACGGCGGCCGGTGACGGCGTCCTCGACGGCCCTCAGGGCGTCGTCGCGGGCCTCGCTCATGGCGTCCCGCTGGGTGATCGCCTGGCGGACCGTCGCCTCGGCCTCGGCCACCCTGCGCTCGGCCTCGGCGGTGCGGCGCTCGGCCTGCTCCACCCCGGCCTGCGCCTGCTCCATCTGGGAGCGGGCCTGCTCGGCCTGCGCGCGCGCCTGGTCGGCCTGGACCCTGGCCTGCTCGGCCTGGCCGCGGGCCTGGTCGGCCTGGGCGCGGCCCTGCTGGGCCTGGTTCCAGGCCGCGGCGGCGTCGCGCTGCGCCGTCTCCTTCTCGGTCTGGAGCGCCGAGATCTGCGTGGCGGCCTCGGCCTGGGCCTCGGCGACGCGGCGTTCGGCCTCGACCGCGCGCCGGTCGGCCTGCTCGGCCTGGCCCCGCGCGCGCTGCACCTCGCCCCAGGCCGCCGCCGCGTCCCGCTGGGCGGACTCCTTCTCGGCCTGGACGGCGGAGATCTGGCCGCTCGCCTCGTTCTGCGCCTCGGCGATCCGGCGTTCGGCCTCGACCGCGCGCCGGTCGGCCTGCTCGGCCTGGCCCCGCGCGCGCTGCACCTCGCCCCAGGCCGCCGCCGCGTCCCGCTGGGCCGATTCCTTCTCGGCCTGGACGGTCGCGACCTGGCTCTGGGCGTCGGTGTGCGCCTCGGTGACCTTGCGCTCGCCCGCGGCCAGCGCGTCCCCGATGAGGTCGGCCATCTGGCGCAGGCGCTCGACGATGTCCCACGGCTGCGCCTCGGGCGGGTCGGGCTCGGTACGGGCCGCGTCGCCGGACCGCTGCCCGGCGGCCTTGATGGGCTGCGCTGCCGCGTCCCGGGCCGCGACGGGCCAGGGCGTGCCGGTGTTCTGGACGGGGCGTGGCCCCGATCCGTTCAGCTCGCTCACGTGTCTCCTCGCCTGGCGGCACGAGGCCGCGTTCGCGGGGCAGTCGTACTGGTGGTGCTCGCCGCACTCCTCGCCCGGCGGCCGATGTCCGCCCGGCGGCTCGTCGCTTCGCTCACCCAAGGCACTCTAGTGCCGACCAGCACGGCGTTTGCCCAGTTTGGGGTTTAGTTTCTTGATCCTCACGGTCTATTCGCACGCATGAATCGTTGAACGGTGCGTTGAACGGTGCGTTGAACGGTGCGCCGAGCGGCCCGTTGACGGGTGCGCCGAGCGGCCTGCCGAGCGGTGCACTGGGCGGCCTGCCGAACGTGCGGGCGCGGTGCGGCGCGCGGCGTGCCCGGCGGTGGCCTCACCCAGGTGGAACAATCTCCGGCCATGGAGTTTCGGACCTTGTATCCGCCGATCGAACCGTACGAATCCGGGCTGCTCGATGTCGGCGCCGGCGACCAGATCTACTGGGAGGTCAGCGGAAACCCGGAGGGCAAGCCCGCGGTCATGCTGCACGGCGGGCCGGGCGGGGGCTGCAGTCCCGACCACCGCCGCCAGTTCGATCCCGAGGCGTACCGGATCGTGCTGTTCGACCAGCGCAACTGCGGCCGCAGCCTGCCGCACGCCGGGGACCCGGAGGTGTCGCTGGAGGCGAACACGACCTGGAACCTGGTGGCCGACATGGAACGGCTGCGCGAGCACCTGGGCATCGAGCGGTGGCTGGTGTTCGGCGGCTCGTGGGGCAGCGCGCTGTCGCTGGCGTACGCGCAGGCCCATCCGGACCGGACGTCGGAGCTGGTGCTGCGCGGCATCTTCATGCTGCGGCCGTTCGAGATCTACTGGTTCTACCAGGAGGGCGCGTCGCTGCTGTTCCCCGATCTGTGGGAGGACTTCCTGGCGCCGATCCCCGAGAACGAGCGCGACGACCTCGTGACGGCGTACGCGGAACGGCTGGACTCGGCCGACCGTGAGGTGCGGATCGCCGCCGCCCGGGCGTGGTCGCAGTGGGAGGGCCGCACGCTCTCGCTGCTGCCGGACCCGGAACGGGCCGACCGGTTCGGCGAGCCCGACTACGCGGTCTCGTTCGCCCGCATCGAGAACCACTACTTCGCCAACGAGGGCTTCTTCGAGGACGAGCAGCTGCTGCGGGACGTGGACCTGATCCGGCACATCCCCGCGGTGATCGTCCAGGGCCGGTACGACGTGTGCACGCCGGCCGCGACGGCGTGGGACCTGCACCGCGCCTGGCCCGAGGCCGACTTCCACATCGTCGGCGACGCGGGGCACGCCTACAGCGAGCCGGGCATCCTGCACCGCCTGATCGAGGCCACCGACCGCTTCGCCCGCCAGGACGGCGCCTGACGGGACGGCGGGGGTCGCCTGACCCGTGGCCCTGACCCGAAACTGACGCGGGCATCCGAAAGGCGAAGGCGGCTCCCGAGGGCCCCATGCGGCGCATGGGGCCCTCGCCATCCCTACGACCTCGGCCAACGCAACGTGACGCCGACCTCACCCGTCACGTTGACGTCAGATTCGTGTGATTCACGTCACAAAAATGAGACAAAGTTTTCGTCATCTCCCCGTAACAAATCACTAGAGTGACCCGCGATGGGCCTCTGCGCGCCCACCCTCGCGGACCCCCCGGTTACCCCTGCGTATCGCTAGGAATGGCACCCGTTGCGGGCACCTCGGGAAGATGAAAATGACCCGGAAAATAACAAGCATATTGTTATACCCGGTATCGAAAACTCTAAACATCCCACAGATAACATTCCGTAGCGATCAGGGCCCGAACTTCGCTAAATTACCTGGACATGGCAGCGCAACCCCTGCAATCGCCCCCTGACCGATCCGGACCGAACCCGGCCATACGGCTGTCGGAACCGCATCTTGAGGATGGGCCGGAGTTGTGGCGGCTCGCACGGGACTCGCGGGTTCTGGACGTGAACTCGCCCTACAGCTACGTCCTCTGGTGCCGCGATTTCGCCGGCACGTCCGTGGTGGCCAGGCCGACCGCTGACCCGGCCACCGGCCCGGCCACCGGCAAGCCGGACCGGCCCTGCGGCTTCATCACCGGCTTCACGCGTCCGACGGCGCCCGACACGCTGTTCGTCTGGCAGGTCGCCGTCGACGACTCGTTCCGCGGCCAGGGCCTGGCCCGGCGCATGCTGGACGATCTCGGCGACCGGCTGGCGGCCCGCGGCGGCGGCTATGTGGAGGCCACGGTCACGCCGGACAACACCGCCTCCACCAGGATGTTCGAATCCTTCGCCCGCAACCGCGGCTGCGAGCTGGCGAGGTCTCCGCTGTTCGGCCGCGAGCACCTCCCCGAGGGCCACGAACCCGAGGTCCTCTTCCGCATCGGCCCCGTGCCGCCCGCGATCTAGTCCGCGGACGGCCCGGCGGCGGCCCCGTGCCGCACGCCCGTGCCCGCTCCCCGACTCAAGCGTCCCGTCCACCCCACCTGCCCGGAGGCAGAAAATGGATGTTTTCCCTCACCTCGAATCTGAAGTCCGCGGCTACTGCAGGGGCTGGCCGACCGTGTTCGACACCGCGCGCGGCAGCCATATGACCGATGAGAACGGCAAGACCTACCTCGACTTCTTCGCCGGCGCGGGAACGCTCAACTACGGGCATAACAACCCGCAGCTGAAACAGCGGCTGATGGACTACCTCGCGGGCGACTCGGTGGTGCACGGACTCGACATGTACACCGTCGCCAAGCGCCAGTTCCTGGAGCGCTTCAACGAGATCGTCCTCGCCCCGCGCGGCATGGACTACAAAATCCAGTTCCCCGGCCCGGCCGGAAACCACTCGGTCGAGGCGGCGCTCAAACTGGCCCGCAAATACACCGGCCGTGAGTCCGTCATCAGTTTCACCAACGCGTTCCACGGCATGACGCTGGGCGCGCTGGCGGTCACCGGCAACTCGATGAAGCGCGACGGCGCCGGCGTACCGCTGGGGCACGGCGTGACGATGCCGTACGACAACTACCTCGACGGCCGCACGCCCGACTTCCTGCTGCTGGAGACGATGCTGGACGACAGCGGCAGCGGCCTCGACAAGCCCGCCGCGGTGATCGTCGAGACCATCCAGGGCGAGGGCGGCATCAACGTGGCCACCGCCGAGTGGATGCGCGGGCTGGCCGACCTGTGCAAGCGGCACGACATCCTGCTGATCGTCGACGACGTGCAGATGGGCTGCGGCCGCACCGGCGCGTTCTTCAGCTTCGAAGAGGCCGGGATCAAGCCCGACATCATCTGCCTGTCCAAGTCGCTGAGCGGGTACGGCCTGCCGTTCGCGATCACGCTGATGAAGCGCGAGTTGGACGTGTGGGAGCCCGGCGAGCACAACGGCACGTTCCGCGGCTTCAACCCCGCCTTCGTCACCGCCACCGCCGCGCTGGAGGACTACTGGACCGGCGACGGCATGGAGAAGCAGACCCTCGCCAAGGGCGAGCAGGTCGAGCTGGCCCTGAACGAGATCGCGCTCGAGCACGCCGGCGCGGTCGAGGGCGTCCGCGGCCGAGGCATGGCCTGGGGACTGGTCATGCGGGACGCCGACCTGGCCCCCCGCGTCTGCGCCGAGGCGTTCGGCCGCGGGCTGCTGATGGAGACCTCCGGCCCGGAGGGCGAGGTGGTCAAGCTGCTGCCGCCGCTCACCACGACCGAGCCCGAACTGTCCCAGGGCCTGGAGATCATCGCCGAGTCGGTCCGCGCCGTGCGCGCGACGGTGGCGGTCTGACCGCGGCTCCGCCGCGCACCGGACACCGCCGTACCCCGGCTCGACGCGGAGACCTCGGCACGAGGTCTCGGCAAAGAGGAAAGGAAACACCAGAAGTGATCGTCCGTTCTCTCAAGGACATCGTCGGAACCGAGCGCGATGTGCAGGCCCCGACGTGGTGCAGCCGCCGCTTCGTGCTGGCCGGCGACAAGGTCGGGTTCTCGCTGCACGACACCGTGCTGTACGCGGGCACGAGCACCAAGATGTGGTACGCCAACCACATCGAGGCCGTGTACTGCATCGAGGGCGAAGGCGAACTCGTCAACGAGGAGACCGGCGAGAAGCACCGCATCGAGCCGGGCGTCATGTACCTGCTCAACGAGCATGAGCACCACATCCTGAACGCCCACACCGACGTACGCACCGTCTGCGTCTTCAACCCCCCCGTCACCGGCCAGGAGGTGCATGACGAGAACGGTGTCTACCCGCTGCTCACCGAGGAGGACGCATGAGCATCATCGAGAGCCATCCGACCATCGACGACTCCTATCCCACTCGAAAGTGCGCTGAGCCGGCCCTGCTCTACCGCCAGGACCCGGTCGTGTACGGCGCCCCGGAGGACGGCCCGGTCGACGCCGCCACGCTCCACTCGTTCGAGACCAACGGGTTCCTCTCGGTGGACGAGCTGCTGCGCCCCGACGAGGTCGAGGACTACCGCGCCGAGCTGCGCCGGCTGTCGGCCGACCCGGCGGTGCGGCGCGACGAGCGCACCATCACCGAGCGCGAGTCCGACGAGGTCCGCTCCATCTTCGAGGTCCACAAGATCAGCGAGGTGTTCGCCGAGCTGGTCCGCGACCCCCGCGTGGTCGGCCGGGCCCGGCAGATTCTCGGCTCCGAGGTTTACGTGCACCAGAGCCGGGTGAATTACAAGCCAGGATTCACCGGCAAGGACTTCTACTGGCACAGCGACTTCGAGACCTGGCACGCGGAGGACGGCATGCCGCGGATGCGCGCGGTGAGCATCTCCATCGCGCTCACCGAGAACTTCGTGCACAACGGCGCCCTCATGATCATGCCGGGATCCCACAAGACGTTCGTGTCGGCCGTCGGCGAGACGCCCGACGACCACTACAAGGACTCGCTCAAGCGGCAGCAGATCGGCACGCCCGATCCCAACAGCCTCTCGATCCTGGCCGACAAGCACGGGATCGAACTGTTCACCGGGCCCGCCGGCTCCGCCACGATGTTCGACTGCAACTGCATGCACGGCTCGAACGGCAACATCACGCCGTTCCCGCGCTCGAACATCTTCATCGTCTTCAACAGCGTCGACAACGCCTGCACCGAACCTTTCTCGGCCGCCGCCCCGAGACCGACGTTCATCGGTGCTCGCGATTTCACCCCCGTGGGCGCCTAGGCGTCTACCCTGCCGTCCTAACCGATTCCATCCGTCCGCCGATCCCGCACCCCGATTCCCCGCATCCCTGATCCATTGGCGCGCGACCGCCGGGGGCCATCCAGGCCCCCGGCGGTCGCGGGCATCACACAGGAGATCAAAGATGACTTCCTCGAGACGCGACTTCCTGCGCACCGCCACCCTGCTCGCCGGGGCGGTCCCGCTGGCCGCGGCCGGCTGCTCGACCACGGACCCCGAGGCCGAGCGGCAGGGCGGCGGCACCCTGGCCAAGGCCAAGCAGGACGGCAAGATCCGGATCGGCTTCGCCAACGAGGCCCCCTACGGCTTCACCGACAAGTCCGGCAAGCTGACCGGCGAGGCCCCGGAGCTCGCGCGAGCGATCTTCAAGGAGCTCGGGATCGCCAACGTCGAGGGCGTCCAGGTCGACTTCGGCGGGCTGATCGGCGGACTCAAGGCCAAGCGGTTCGACGTGATCGCGGCCGGCATGTTCATCAACAAGGAGCGCTGCGCCGAGGTCGCCTTCTCCGACCCCGACTACGTCGCCAAGACCGCGTTCATGGTGCCCAAGGGCAACCCGAAGAAGATCCTCAAGTTCGAGGACGCCACCAAGGCCGAGGCCAACATCGGCGTGCTCACCGGCGCGGTCGAGGGCGGCTACGCCGAGAAGCTCGGCGTGCCCAAGGACCAGATCAAGACCCTCGCCGACCAGCCCGCCGCGTACGAGGCGCTCAAGTCCAAGCGGATCGACGCGATCGCGCTCACCCGCATCTCGCTGGTGGACCTGCTGTCCAAGCACCAGGGCGAGCCGTACGAGGTCACCGAGGCGTTCGTGCCGGTGATCGACGGCAAGGAGCAGTTCGGTGCCGGCGGCTTCGCGTTCCGCAAGGCCGACGCCGACCTGCTCAAGGCGTTCAACGACAAGCTCGCCGAGTTCAAGCAGCAGAACAAGCTGCTCCCGATCATCCAGCCGTTCGGCTTCAGCCAGGCAGAGCTGCCGGGTGCCGGCGACACGGCGGCCAAGTTCTGCGCGGTCTGACCCGTGGGAGACGTCCTCGACAGTTACCAGCTGCTGCTCCGGGGCGCGTGGATCACCGTTCAGCTCACGGTGTACGGGAGCGCGCTGGCCCTGGTGCTCGCGCTGCTGTTCGGCCTGGCCGGCACCTCGCGAAGCCGGGCCGTGCGCGTCCTCAACCGCGTGTACGTGGAGTTCTTCCGCGGCACCGCCACGCTGGTCCTGATGTACTGGTTCTTCTACGCGCTGCCGCTGATCGGGCTCCGCTTCACGCCGATGGCGGCCGCGGTGCTCGCGCTCGGCCTCAACGTGGGCGCGTACGGTGCCGAGGTGGTCCGCGGTTCGATCAACGCGGTGCCCAAGGCCCAGTACGAGGCCACCGTCGCGCTGAACTTCTCGCCGGCGCAGCGGATGCGGCGGGTGCTGCTGCCCCAGGCCGTGGCGCTGATGCTGCCGCCGTTCGGCAACCTGCTCATCGAGCTGATGAAGGGCAGCGCGATCGTCTCGCTGATCACGATCGGCGACCTGACGTTCCGGGCCAAGCAGATCCAGTCCTCCACCGGCGAGACGCTGTGGACCTACGTGGCGATCCTGGTGATCTACTTCGTGATCGCCCAGCTGCTGCAGTTGCTCGTCCGGTACGCCGAGCGGCGGGTGGACCGGATGCTCGGCCGCGGGCCCACCAGGGAGCAGAGCCTTTCCTCGGTGGCGGCTAGTGCGCCCGGCGCGGGGATGGTGTCATGACCTGGGACTGGAGCTACACCGGGGAGATCCTTCCGGATCTGCTCAACGGGTTGCGCGTGACCATCGTGGCAACGGTGCTCGGCTACCTGCTGGCGCTGGTGCTCGGCCTGGTGTGGACGTTGCTGCGCCGCTCCCCCATCACCGTGGTCAGCCAGACCACGCGCTGGGCGGTGGAGTTCATCCGCAGCACGCCGCTGCTGGTGCAGCTGTTCTTCATCTTCTACGTGCTTCCGTCCTTCGGCCTCACGCTCGGCCCGCTCACCGCGGGGATCATCGGGCTGGGGCTGCACTACTCGGCCTACACCGCGGAGGTCTACCGGGCCGGCATCGCCGACGTCCCGCGCGGGCAGTGGGAGGCGACCATCGCCCTCAACCTGCCCAAGCGCCGGACGTGGCAGGGCGTGATCCTGCCGCAGGCCATCCGCAAGGTCGTGCCGACGCTCGGCAACTACCTCATCGCCATGTTCAAGGATTCGCCGCTGCTGCTGGCGATCAACGTCGCGGAGATGCTGGGCGCCGCGTACCAGATCGGCGCGCAGACACTGAAGTTCCTGGAGCCGATCACGGTCGTGGGACTGCTGTTCGTCATCGTCAGCGTCGTGTCCTCGATTCTCGTCCGTCGCCTGGAGAGGCGCTATGCCACCTACTAACGCCAAGCCCGAAGACTCGGCCGAGGACTCGCCCGAGGTTCCGCTGTCCAAGGGGTCGTCCCAGGGATCGGAGCAGCCGCCCGTATCGAAAGGGCAGGCGGTGTCCAAGGGGCCCGGAGGACCGAAGATCGAGACCTCCGCGCTGCCGCTCAAGAAGCAGGACGGCAGCGGCGCGCCCGGGATCAGCTTCGAGAAGGTCGTGAAGCGGTTCGGGAGCAACGTCGTCCTGCGGGAGCTGGACTTCACCGTCGCGCCGGGCGAGCGGGTGACGCTGATCGGGCCCAGCGGGTCGGGCAAGACCACGATCCTGCGGCTGCTGATGACCCTGGAGAAGCTCAACAGCGGGGTGATCCGGGTGGGCGAGCGTCCGCTGTCGCACATGGAGCGCGGCGGGAAGCTCGTCCCGGCCAACGAGAAGCACCTGCACGAGATGCGCAAGAAGATCGGCATGGTGTTCCAGCAGTTCAACCTGTTCCCCAACATGAACGTGCTGCGCAACCTCACCGAGGGGCCCGTACACGTGCTGGGCAGGTCCAAGGACGAGGCCGCCGACAAGGCCCGGGAGCTGCTGGACATGGTCGGCCTGAGCGACAAGGCCGACGCGCATCCCACGCAGCTGTCGGGCGGGCAGCAGCAGCGCGTGGCCATCGCCCGGGCGCTGGCGATGGAGCCCGAGGTCCTGCTGCTGGACGAGGTCACCTCGGCGCTGGACCCCGAACTGGTCGTCGGCGTCCAGGACCTGCTGCGCGACATCGCCCGGCAGGCCGATCTGACGATCCTGTGCGTGACCCACGAGATGCACTTCGCCAAGGACATCTCCGACCGGGTCCTGATGTTCGACCAGGGTCAGATCGTCGAGGAGGGCCCGCCGGACCAGATCTTCGGTGAGCCGTCCGAGCAGCGCACGCGGGACTTCCTGCAGGCGGTGCTGGCCTCCTAGCGCCTCCCGTCGCCGGCCGCCCGCGTCCCCGTCGCCCCGGGGACGCGGGCGGTTCACATCGGACGGGCCGAGTCCCTGTCCCGTCCGGTGTGCCCGTCCCCTCCGGTGTCGCTGTCCCCTCCGGTGTCGCTGTCCCGTCCAGTGCGCCCGTCCTGGCCGGTGCTGTGGGCGCGGGCGTCCAGCCAGGCGATCGGGAGGGCCACGGCGATCCCGGCGGCGGCCACGGCGAACGAGCCGGAGATCCCCAGCAGGCCGGAGACCAGCCCGATCATCACCGCGCCGGCGCCGGTGCCCGCGTCGAAGGCGATGTTCCAGGCGGCGCTGGCCGTACCGTGCCCGTCCGGGCCCGAGCGGTGGAACATCACCACCAGCGTGTCGTTCTGGACCAGGCCGAAGCCGAGCCCGTAGGCCGTGGCGGCGATGACGGCCACGGCCGTGGCCCCAGCCCCCGGCTCGTCCGCCATCGTGGCGGCGACGGCCAGTCCCGCCATCCCGAGCGCCGCCACCGCCAGGCCCGGCGCGGCCATCCGGCCGGCCCCGAAGCGGTCGCTCCAGACCCCGGCGCCCCAGCGACCGGCGATGATCGCCGCCGACAGCGCGAACAGCGCGACCGCCGCGGCACTGGAGTCCTTCAGGGCGAGAGGCAGGAACGAGGCGACGCCTCCCAGCGCGCACGCCGAGGCGAACAGCGCCGTCCAGGGTCCTCCTGACCGGCCCACAGCGCGGGGCACGGCACGGCGCAGGACCCGCACCGCGGTACGGGCGGGCACACGCTCACGCGGTGCGGCGGAACTCCGGGACGGGGCGAGGGCAGGGCTGCGGGACATGCCCAGGACCAGCGGGGCGGCCAGGACGCTGGCGAGCCCGGCCGCGACGAAGACCGGGACGAAGCCGTACCGCTCGGCCGCCCACAGGCCCGCGGGCAGCATCAGTACCTGGGGCAGTCCCACGGCCAGGCCGTACAGGCCCAGGGCACGCCCGCGGCGGTCCGGGGCGATCAGCGCGGCCACCAGCGCCGCGCCCGCGACGGTGACGATGCCGAACCCGGCGCCGCGGACGGCCGAGACGGCCAGCACCCACGGCAGCGCGGCCGACGCCGCGTACCCGAAGGTGGGCACGCCCAGCAGCAGCGCCCCGGCCACCAGCAGGACCCGTGCCCCGAACCGCCGGGTCAGCCGGGACATCCAGAGCTGGACGAACACGGTGACGGCCATGACCGTCCCGGTGGTGGCGCCCGCGCCGCCGTTCCCGGCCCCGCCCTCGACCGACCAGAGCGGCACCAGCGACAACAGGACGGCGTGATTGGAGAACATCCCGAGCGACGCCGCCAGCAGGAGCAGGAAGTCGCGTCCGGCCAGCCCGGTGGTCCCGGCACGGCCGGTCCGGTCCGTATCGAAGGGAATTTCGCGGCAGGTCACCTGATCGTTGGTACCGCACCTCGGGTGTCATGTCCAATGCTCGCGTTGACTCCTGAGTCCGGCCCGGCAGCCGCCCGTCCGGCACGCGCCTTATGAAGCAGAATCGGATTCGGTACGGTGGGGGCCGGAACCGCCGGCGAAGGGACGATCACGCGTGACCGCAAGTACGGCCATGGGCACGGCCATCGTGGGACTCGGCATGACCGAGCTGGGCAAGGTGTACGGGCGCAGCCCGCGCCGGTTCGCGGCGGACGCGGTACGGCTGGCGGTCGCCGACGCCGGGCTCGCGCTCGACGACCTTGACGGGCTGCTGGTGAGCCATGGCCTCGGCGGCTCCCCCGGCATCGAGCTGGCCGACACCCTCGGCCTGCGCGACCTGCGCCTGCTGAGCCAGATGAACTCCTTCGGCGCCACCGCGGGCGCGATGGTCTCGTACGCGGCGATGTCGATCCTCAGCGGCGCGGCCACCACCGTGGCGTGCGTGTTCTCCGACGCCCCGCTCAAGCCCAAGCAGTCCTCGGGCTCGGCGTACCATCGCGACGCCCCCGAGTGGTACGGGTTCGGCGGGATGACCGCGGCCCTCGGGCTGCGCAGCGTCAACGCGTTCTACGCGCTCGCGGCGCAGCGGCACATGACGCGGTACGGGACGACCGGCGAGCAGCTCGGCGCCATCGCCGTCAGCACCCGCGACTGGGCGACCCGCAACCCGCGGGCGCAGCTGCGCGAGCCGATCACGCTCGCCGACCACCAGGCGTCCCGCTGGGTCGCCGAGCCGCTGCACCTGCTCGACTGCTGCCTGGTCTCCAACGGCGCCATCGCGGTCATCCTCACCAGTGCGGACCGGGGCCGCGACCTCGCCCAGCCGCCCGTTCACATGTGGGGCTGGGGACAGGGCCACCCCGGGCACCGCAAGGAGCGGGGCAGCGAGTTCGGCCTCACCACCGGCGCGCTCACCTCCGGGCCGGTGGCGATGAAGATGGCCGGAGTGACGGCCGACGACATCAGCCAGGCCCAGCTGTACGACTGCTACACCTACACGGTGCTGGTGACGCTGGAGGACTACGGCTTCTGCGCCAAGGGCGAGGGAGGCGCGTTCGCCGCGTCCGGTGCCCTCGGCCCCGGCGGCGCGCTGCCCACCAACACCGGCGGCGGGCAGCTGTCGGCGTACTACATGTGGGGCATGACGCCGCTGTCGGAGGCGGTGATCCAGGCCCGCGGCCACGGCGGCGAACGCCAGGCCGGCCGCAACGACGTGATCCTGGTCAGCGGCAACGGCGGCATCCTCGACCACCACTCCACGATGATCGTCAGCCCGCACGCGAAGGGGGCCTGAACGTGGACGCGAGCACGAACACGAGCACGGACGCGAAAACAGGCGCGAGCAGCGACGCGAGCACGGACGCCGGCACGGACGCGCACCTGGAGATCGGCATCCTGCGCCGCGACGGCCGTACCGACCCGTTCTTCGACGGCACCGCCGCGGACCGGCTCGTCATCAGGCGCTGCGAGCCCTGCGGCCGCTGGTACGCCCCCGACCAGTCCTCCTGCCCCGAGTGCGGCGAGGAGGACCTCGACTGGGTTCCGGCCGAAGGCACCGCGACCCTGGTGACGTGGACGGTCACGCGCAGCCGTACCGGAAAGGCCCCCGCCTACCTCGCGCTGGTCGAGCTGGCCGAGGGCCCCTGGCTGCACGCGCGGCTGGACGGCGTCGCCCCCGAAGCCCTGCGGGAGGGCCTCCCCCTGCGGGCCACCTTCGTCCACCCCGCCGAGGGCGAGTCGTACATGCTGTTCAAGTCGCACATGCCCTCCAAGTCGTAGGTGCTTCAAGTCGTAGGTGCCCTTTGGTCGGGCGTGCTTTCAGCAGTCGTAGGTGCTTTCAAGTCGTAGGTGCTTTCAAGGGAGTGTGAAGCGATGCGCACGGATGTCTGCGACATGTTCGGGATCGAGTTCCCGCTGCTGGCGTTCAGCCACTGCCGCGACGTGGTCGCCGCCGTCACCAACGCGGGCGGCATGGGCGTGCTCGGGGCGGTCGCGTACACCCCCGAGCGGCTCGAGGAGGAGCTGCGCTGGATCGACGACCATGTCGGGGGCCGCCCGTACGGCGTGGACGTCCTGGTGCCCGGCAAGATCGACGAGTCGGCCGAGCGGGCCGGCCGCGGCGAGGGCGGCCTCGACACCATGCTCGCCGCGGTCCCGAAGGAGCACTGGGAGTTCCTGCACGGGCTGTTCGCGAAGTACGACGTACCGCCGCCCGACATCACCCGGGCCAAGAAGAGCAACTCCCGTGGCGGTACCCAGGTCACCAAGGAGGGCGCCACCGAGCTGATCGAGGTGTCGCTGTCGCACCCGATCCGGCTGATCGCCAGCGCGCTCGGCACGCCGCCGCCGCTGATGGTCGAGTCGGCCAAGTCCGCCGGCGTCCCGGTCGCCGCCCTGGTCGGTACCTCCGAGCACGCCCGCCGCCAGGTCGCCGCGGGCGTCGACCTGATCGTCGCCCAGGGCGGCGAGGCCGGCGGCCACACCGGCGAGATCTCCACGATGGTCCTGGTCCCCGAGGTCGTCGACACCGTCGCCCCGATCCCGGTACTGGCCGCGGGCGGCATCGCCACCGGCCGCCAGATGGCCGCCGCCCTCGCGCTCGGCGCCGCCGGCGTCTGGTGCGGCTCGGTCTGGCTCACCACCGAGGAGGCCGAGACCTCCGCCGCGGTCAAGGAGAAGATGCTCGCCGCGACGTCCCGCGACACCGTCCGGTCGCGGTCCCGTACCGGCAAGCCCGCCCGCCAGCTCCGCTCCGCCTGGACCGACGAGTGGGACGGCCCCGACAGCCCCGGCGCGCTCGGCATGCCGCTGCAGATGATCGTCGCCCAGGGCGCGATGGCCCAGATCGACAAGATCGCCCAATCCGGCAATCCGGGCGCGCGGCAGCTGGCCAACTACTTCGTCGGCCAGTGCGTCGGCCAGATGAACACCGTCAAGCCCGCCCGCCAGGTCGTGTACGACATGATCGAGGAGTTCGCCGAGGCACTGGACCGCCTCAACACCATCACCGGTGCCGACAGCGTCACCTGATACCGCGGTCGCCGATACCGCCGTCACCGGAACCGACAGCGTTACCGGAACTGATTGAGCGGCCGGCCGGGGCCCTTCTTGATCTGATCGGTGAAGAGCCGGGCGAGCGTCTCGTGGCCCTTGACCGTCGGGTGGAAGCTGCGGGCCTCGGCCGCGAGCGCGGAGACGCTGACCGCCAACCCGTTCATGTACGGGTCGGGGCTGCCCACCTCGTGCCCGGCGAACGTGCTGTAGGCGTCAACGAATTCCAGGCTGCCCGCTCCGCCGGTCGCCGCGACGCGCCGGTCGGCCTCGGCCACGGTCTGCCGGATCACCTCGTTCAGCTCGCGGTGCCGGGCGTTCAGCCACTGCTGGTCGGCCACGCTGATGTTGTCGCCGCCCGCGCCGTCGATCTCCGAGAACGCCCGCGGGTAGCCCATCACGATCACGCGCGCCTTCGGGGCCTTGGCGGTGACCTTGCCGTAGAGGTCGGGCAGCGTCCGGCGCAGCTCGGCCATCCGCGCGGCGACGTCCGGGCCCTGCTCGGAACAGGACCGGCTCCACGGCAGCTTGAGCACGCAGCCGGCCAGGATCTTGGAGAACCCCACGTCGTTGCCGCCCACGCTCATCGTGATCAGGCTGGTGTTCGCGTCGATCCGGGTCAGCTGGGACGGCTCCCCGGACTTCCCGCTCAGCAGCGTGCGCGTGGTGGCGCCCGAGCACGCCCAGAACGCGCTGGACTTGAACGGGAACGCCTTGGCGACCTGGTGGTAGTAGGCCTTGGAGGTGCGCTGGCAGCGGGCCAGCGGGTTCTGGTCGGCCACGGTCGCCTCCGCACCGAGGCCCGACGAGTAGGAGTCGCCGAGCGCCACGTACGTCCCCTGGGCCGCGGCCTCGACCGGGCTGAGCGGCTGCCGCTGGGGCGACCGGGCGGGATCGGCGTGCGCGGCCTTCACCGGCTCGGCGCATCCGGTCCCGAAGATCTCGCACCGTACGGCGGGCAGCGCCACCAGCGGAGCGATCGCGAGGGCCAGCAACCCGACCAGGATCGCTACGGCCCGGCCGCGTTCACCGATGCGCATCCATCCCCTCCCTCGCTCCGTCCCGATGCTTCATGGGGTCGGGCCTCTATGGGGTCCAGACGTCCATCCGGCCCACCAGGTTCCCGCCTTTACATTGTAGATTAATAAGAATCGGCAGCGGGCCGGGCGCCGATCCTGGATCCTGGCAGGGACCACGCTACGGCCGGGAGGACCATGCTCGCGGTACTGACCGGTCTCGGCCTGTCGGCCGCGGCGGGCCTGAACGCCTACATCCCGGTTTTGGTGATCGGCCTGCTCGACCGCCACACCGACGCCGTACGGCTGCCCGCCGAGTTCGGCTGGCTGAGCAACGGCTGGGTGCTGGCCGGGCTCACCCTGCTGCTGGCCGCCGAGATCGTCCTGGACAAGGTCCCGGTCGTCGACAGCGTCAACGACCTGGTGCAGACCGCGATCCGCCCCGCGTCCGGCGGCGCCGTCTTCGCCGCCACCGAATCCGCGTCCCAGCTCGACCGGGAGAACCCCTGGATCGGCTGGACCCTGGGCATCGCCGTCGCCCTCGCGGTCCATCTCACCAAGGCGGCCGTACGGCCCGTGGTCAACGCCGGCACCCTCGGCACCGGCGCCCCCGTGATCAGCACCGCCGAGGACACCTTCTCGCTCGGCATGAGCCTGCTGGCCGTACTGGCCCCGGTGATCGCCCTGCTCGGACTGATCATGCTCGGGTACGTGGCGTACCGCCTCCTGCGGCTGCGCAGGCGCCGCCGGCGCGTCAACCCAGCGGCGCCCACATGACGACCCGCGGCCCCAGATCATGCAGCCCCGCCTTGATCTCGGCCTCCCAGTAACCCCGCAGACCCGGCCCCCAACGTTCCTCGGGCAGCACCTCGAAGCCGTGCTTGAGGTACCAGGGCGCGTTCCACGGCACGTCCTGGAACGTCAGCAGCGACACCCCCGGCGCCCCGGCGGCCGCCGCCCGTTCCAGCACCTTCGTGAGCAGCCGGCCGCCGATCCCCTGCCGTACCTGATCGACATGCACGGCGATCTGCTCCAGATGAACGGCCCCGTCCAGTGGTTCCACGGCCGCGAACCCCACCGGCGGCTCCCCCGCGACCAGGATGTCGCCGCCCTGGTCGATCACGACCTCGATCACGGTCGGGCCGGCCGGGAACACGATGCCCAGCGGCGCGAACATCCCGTCCGCCGACTCCTCGATCGCCACCAGGGACGCGAGATCCACCGGGCGGGCCGTACGGACTTCAAGGCTCATTCCGCGATCGTACGTCCGGCCGGCCCGCCCCATCGATCCCTTTATCCGGGGCTCTGTTCGGGTCCCGTACGGGTCAGCGCCGCACGCATCCCGCCGGCCGCGAGCGCCATGGCCGCCAGCGCGTAGAAGTAGCAGTAGGCCGACAGGCGCCCCTCCCCATCCGCCGTCGCGGCGAACGCGGCCAGCGCCGCGCCCAGGACCAGCGCCCACAAGGCACCGAACGCGCCGCGCCGCCCTGCGATACCGGTCAGCATGAGCACGGCGGCGAGGGCCAGTACGACGAGGCCTGAACGGGAGAGGTAGCCAAGGCAGTCCGCAAGCACCTCCGCCGGCCCGGCCTCGCTCGCCTCGGGCATTCGCACCATGGGCGTCGAATCGCGCGACCCCAAATAAGTCGGCGCAAGCATGATTTGGAGCCGACCCTTAGGAGGCGGTAACGAACTGAGCAGAACCTGCGGAGCCACCGCCAGCGCCAGCGCGGCCAGCCGCCAGCCGACGGCGGGCCGCTCCCACAGCCGCGTCCGAGGCTTGCCTTCGGTCTCCGCCATCAACTCCCCCTTGATCATCGATGGGCCTCAGACAACCGCATCAGCACGACCAAAATCAGGAGAACGCCCCTATTGGCGTTATTCGGGCTCGCGGTATTCGGGGGCACGGCATTCGGGCTCACAGGTTTCGGGGTCACGGCATTCGGACGATGGGTACCGCGCCCAGCTCATCAATGCCGCCGGGAACTGTCACTTGCCGGATCGCCTGTCGAACCGCATCCACACGATCGCGCGTCCCTCCTCGGAGCGCACGCCCCATTCCCTGGCCAGCGCGTCGATGATCCTCATGCCACGCCCACCCTCACCCAGCGATTCCTCGCACAGGCGAGGGCGGGAACCGGCGGCACCGTCATCGGCCACCTCGACGAGCGTCTCGTCACCCACTTCGACGAACACCACGCTGATGCGCTCGGACGAGGTGTGCTCGACACCGTTGGTGAACGCCTCGTTCACACACGCCCGCACATCGTCGAGTGCGGGATGGCCCGCGCCGAGCACGTCCCGTACGAACGCCCGCACTCGGACGGCCGATCGTTCCGTTCCAGGCAGGGTGAGCGCGGCGACGACGGCCCGCGTCCCGCTCATGCCCCGGCCGTCCCCGCGATCCGGAGGGCGGCCTCGTCCAGCCGGGCCGCGTTCAGTTCCACCTGCCGCCACAGCAACAGCCACGCCCGGTCCCGCTCGACGGCGAGCACGGGCTCCCATCGCCGGTCCCCGCAGCGTACGAACAGCACTGGCTCCGTCCCTTGCGGGAACTCCAGCCGGCATCCCAGGGACACCGTCCACAACCGCCATGCCAGCCCAGCCAGGAGCGCGTACCGCATCTCACTCGGCGCCATCAGATCCCCTTCCTTCGGACCATCACGCGCCCAGATTCATCGCGCTCCGCGTTCGGCTCAACACATTCGGCCGTACCGGTGACATCCAGTCATTGGATATCCAGAGTTACTCCGCTCCGCTACCGATCGACTGCATACCGTGACACTCTGATCACATGGCGGAACCACCCCCCTCGACCGCCCGCCTCCGCAAAATCGGCCGCACCCTGCGGCAGATCCGCGAGGACGCGGGCCACACCCTCAAGTACGCGGGCCGACTGATCGAACGCTCGGACTCGTCCCTGAGCCTGATCGAGAAAGGAACACAGCAACTTCGGCTGCGCGACCTCAAGCACATCCTCGACGTGTACGGCGTGGGCCCCGACGTCCACCACGCCCTGATGACTCTGGCGGAGCAGCAA
This sequence comes from Actinomadura sp. 9N407, assembly GCF_044326315.1. Lineage (NCBI taxonomy): Bacteria > Bacillati > Actinomycetota > Actinomycetes > Streptosporangiales > Thermomonosporaceae > Actinomadura > Actinomadura sp. 9N407. The sequence goes on from NZ_JBIRAW010000002.1 coordinate 207,958, forward strand.
CAGCAATCCGGCTGGTGGGAAGACTTCAAGCACACGGTCTCCCCCGCGGCACTCGATCACGCCTCACTCGAAAGCTCGGCCAGCACCATCGACCTGTCCGAGACCTCGCTCATCCCTGGCCTTCTACAAACCGAGGACTACGCGCGCTCAGTCATCCGCGCCGGGTTGATCGGGGATCAGCTCGCCAGAACAGACCGTCTGGTCGCCTACCGAATGGCGCGGCAACAGGCCCTGAAGAGTGGACACCTGCTCCGCCTCAAGGTAACCATCGACGAAGCCGCGCTGCGGCGGATAAGAGGCGGTCGGCAGGTGATGCGTGCCCAACTCGGCAAGATCGTCGAAGAAGCCGATCGCGACAACATCAAGGTGCACGTGTTGCCGTTCGCATGCGAGATCGACCCCAGTTACATCGGTTCCTTCCAGATCATCAGCATCAGCCGACCGGCCATCCTCAGCGTGGTCCTGATGGATCACCTGACCGGCCGCTGGATCCTGGAGGAAAAATCAGACGTCGCCTCGTATCACGAAAAGTTCACCCACGTCGTGAATACGGCGCTTGACGAAACCCGTTCCCGGGCACTGATCCAGGGAATAGCCTCAGAGCTATGAACCAGCCAACGATGTCGAACATCCGCTGGCGTAAGAGCAGCCACAGCGGCAGCCAGTCAGGCGAATGCGTCGAAGCCGCAGCACAGGACGAGACGGTCTTCGTACGGGACTCCAAGAACCCTGATGGCCCTGCTCTCACCCTCACCCCCGGCACGTGGCACTCACTCCTCAGCCACATCAAGGCGAACTGAACCGAGGATTCGGCTGGAGGTCCGATGAACCGTCGCCCTGTGGGCTCTCCGGCTTGGGCGCCTCTTCGCTGACGGCTCCGCTGGGGCTGGGGAGTTCAGGCTCGTCCTGTGAGCGGCCGGGTGGGACGTTCGGTTCGCCCTTGGGTGCGCGGCGCCTTCGCAGCACGGTCCACGCGATCACCAGGACTGCCAAGCCGCCGAGGAGGATCAGGCCTAGCCGGCCCGCCAGGTCTTCGAGACGCGACGCCGATGCCCCGGCGAACGCTCCGATGCCCACGTACACGCCCGCCCACAGCAGCGACCCGGCGAGCGAGGCGGGCAGGAAGCGCGCGTAGCGGAGCCCGGACGCGCCGGCGGCTGCCGGGGCGAGCGTACGCACGACCGGGACGAGGCGCGTGAGGAAGACGGCGGCGGCGCCGTGATGCCGTAGCGCGTCGGTGGCCCGGTCCCAGTGCCGCGTCCCCAGTTTGCGGACGACTCTCGTACGCCCCATGCGCTCCCCGTACCGGCGCCCGAGAAAGTAGCCCACATGGTCGCCGGCCGTTACCCCGAGCCCGACGGCCAGCATCATCAGCACGAAACGGGCGGGGGTCGCCGCCGCGGTTCCCAGCAGGATCACGGCCGTCTCACCGGGAACGATCGACCCTACGCCGAGTCCGGACTCCGCGAACGCCAGCGCCCAGCCGACGAGCAGGAGGGGAACGAGCGGAAGATCCCCAAGAGTCCGGACGTAGTCAACAAACCATTCCAAATGCCACCCCCGCGACATATCGCTCGCCCATGCCCCACTCTACTTCCAAGATCGAAAACTCCGCGCACGGTCACGCGGGCCGGTCGAGGCGCCAGCCCGTTCCCTGTTGACTCGTGGCGTGTTCGCCTACGAAGGGTTCCGAACGGGCGAACACGCCACGAGTCAACCGAGGGCACGGAACGGTGGGTGTTGGCGAACACTCAGGACGCGGTGTCGTTCTCCCGGACCTGGGCCGCGCGGGTGCCTCCGACTACGAGAGGGATGGCAGCCAGCATGTAGAAGAGACAGGAGGTCGTCATGTGGCTGTTTCCTGACCCGGCGGCAGCGAGGGCGGCGATCCCCGCACACAGGACCAGGCCCCAGAGTGCGGCGAGCGTGGTTCGCCGGCCGAGCACGCCGGGGAGCATGAGGGCGGCCGCGAGCGCCAGTGCGAGCACGCCCGAGTTGGAGAGATAGTCGATCCAGTCCCCGGCCACCTCGGAGATCCCGCCCTCACCCGGCCGCCGGTCCGAGAGAAACGCGTCACCGCGGCCGAGACCGGTCCCCAGGACGCCTTGAGCCCTGTCGGGAGGAGGGAATGGCATCGAGATGCGCTGGGTCTGCGGGTACATGGCCAGCGCGAGTGCCGCGAGCCGCCAGCCGACGGCGGGCCGCCCCCACAGCCGCGTTCGAGGATTGCCTTCGGGCTCCGCCATCCGCTCCCCCTTGATCATCAATGGGCCTCAGACAACCGCATCTACAAGATCAAGTTCAGGGGAACGCCCCTATTCACGGCGTTCAGGGGCAGCCCGTTCGAGGGCAGTCCGTTCGGGGTCAGGGCTGGGGTTCGGTCTCCCTGGTGCGGGCTGCAAGCCGGCCGACTGCATCGGGGGCTCGGGTCGGGCCCGCCAGCTCACAACCATCCCGGCCACGGAGGCCGGTCTTCTGGAGAGGTCATGATCGCCGGTCAGGTTAGGCTCTGCTCCAGGCGAGCGGCGGTTCGCGGACGGGGAGTGGGCGGATGTGCAGGTTAGATCGTGCCGCCAAGGAGGACATCGTCGCCTCCTTCCTCACGGAGAATCCCACTGTCGCGACGGCCGGATGTGATCACCCGGCGCTGCGGGGCGCCGCCGAGGTCTCCTGGGACGAGCTGAGCTGCACGGCGGCGATGCCGGCGTTGCTGGGCGGGCTACTGGACGAGTCCGTCGGCGAGGCGGCCCTCGGCGTACTGACCTCGACGCTGATGGACGGGCTCTTCCACGTCGGCAGGGCGACGCCGTTCGCCCTGCCCTTCCTGATCCGGGTCGCCGACGATCTCGCCCCGGCCGTCCGGTACGGGCTGGTGGAATGGCTGATCGTGGTGGCCGGCCTGTGCGAACCGGTCCACGACGAGAACGATCTGCGTGTGCTGGGTGGCTCGTCTGAGAAGGACCGCCCGGAGTGGGCGCAATGCCGGGCCGTGTTCAGGGAACACGCGGCCGTCCTCCGCGATCTGGTGGACGCGACGGGCATGGGCGCAGGCTGGAACGGCGCTGCCGACCTGGAGCCTCTGCTGCAACCGGCGCCGGCCTGAAGCACGTCCAGAAGAGCTTGCCGTCGGGCCGTTGACCGGCCGAGTCACCCACGGGCCGGGTGCGATACGGCGCGGGCACCGTTTGGCCAGGCACGGCGGGGGCGGCACTGCCGAGCCGATCGCGGTCACGGCCGATCGCGGTCACGGCTGGTCGCGGTCACGGCTGGTCGCGGTCACGGCTGGTCGCGGTCACGACGATTGGGGGTCACAGCGACTCGGGGTCACGGCGACTCGGGTCACGGCATTCGGGCGATGTGGACCGTGCCCCAGCTCATCAGGGCGGCCAGGGGGAGCCAGATCGCCGGGATGGCCCAGAGGGGATCTTGGCGGGCCGTGACCACCATTCCGGCGACGAGGCCGGCCATGGCCAGGCCGACGACGAGTCCGACTCCCCATCCCATCCCACTGCTCGGTCCCGGCTCCGATCGCCGCCGCAGCCGCCATCCGCAGAGCACCATCAGAAGCAGCCCGGGCGGTCCCATGACGAGCACGGTCCCCAGTACGGCCTCCGCGAGATCGGTGGGGCTGTCCACGGTGAACTGCTCGGCGTCCTTCGCGGCGATCTTCACTATCTGGCCACGCCAGATGGTGCCCGTCACCCGGTCCCCGTCACGCAGGTTCTCCAGAACCGGCTCGTCGTTGCGGTACTCCGTCTGCCACCCGGTTCCCTCGTCAGGGGTGAGGGTCGCCGTGATGTCGCTGCCCCGTCCCTCGTACAACTGGATCTCCGAGACCGTGAACTCCTGGGTCCACAGGCAATCGGCGGGCGCTTGCGGGGCGGACGCGCAAGGTTCCGCGGTCTTGAACGCCTCCTTCTCGTCCGCCTTCCCCGGCAGGCTGAAGACCAGGAGCAGCACGGCGCCGACCACCAGCGCAGCACTGATCAGCAGCCAGAGGACCGCCGACCAGGTGTTGGCCAGGGGATGCAGAGAGGACGACTTTCCGGACGTCATGCCCTAATCCTGGCAGGCACGTGCCTCCGCCATCACCGCCTTGGGCGCCAAGCGGCAGCTGGGAAGCGGGGGCGGCGGCGTTCATCCCTCTGCCGGCGACGTGCGCGAGCGGTCGCCGCTTCGGGCGATCGTCATCGCTTCGGTGGCCTTGCCCGGCTCCGGTAGCGGCGGGCTACCTGACCCCGGCCTCCTTCATTTCGCGGAGCTCGCGCTTGAGTTCCTTGATCTCGTCGCGGAGGCGCGCGGCGAGTTCGAACTGCAGGTCGGTGGCGGCCTGGTGCATCTGGGCGGTCATCTGCTCGATGAGGCCCTCCAGCTCCTCGCGGGGGCGTTCGCCGACCAGGTCGGCGGCGTGCCGGCCGACCTCGCGGGTACGGGAGGCCAGGCCGGGGACGGGGGCCTTGCCGCGGCTCTGCTGGCGGCCGGCGCCGCCCAGCAGGGTCTCGGTGTCGGCCTCCTCGCGGACGAGGGAGTCGAGGATGTCGGCGATCTTCTTGCGGAGCGCCGTGGGCTCGATGCCGTGTTCCTCGTTGTAGGCGACCTGCTTGGCGCGGCGGCGGTTGGTCTCGTCGATCGCCCGCTCCATCGAGGGGGTGACCTTGTCGGCGTACATGTGGACCTGGCCGGAGACGTTGCGGGCAGCGCGGCCGATGGTCTGGATCAGGGAGGTCTCCGAGCGCAGGAAGCCCTCCTTGTCGGCGTCCAGGATGGCGACCAGGGAGACCTCGGGCAGGTCGAGGCCCTCGCGCAGCAGGTTGATGCCGACCAGGACGTCGTACTCGCCGGCGCGCAGCTCGCGGAGCAGCTCGATCCGGCGCAGGGTGTCGACCTCGCTGTGCAGGTAGCGGACGTTGATGCCGAGCTCGAGCAGGTAGTCGGTGAGGTCCTCGGACATCTTCTTGGTCAGGGTGGTGACCAGGACCCGCTCGTCGCGCTCGGTGCGCAGCCGGATCTCGTGGATGAGGTCGTCGATCTGGCCCTTGGTGGACTTGACCACGATCTCCGGGTCGATCAGGCCGGTGGGGCGGATGACCTGCTCGACGACGTCGCCGCCGACGCGGTTCATCTCGTACGAGCCGGGGGTCGCCGACAGGTAGACGGTCTGCCCGATGCGCTCCAGGAACTCCTCCCACTTCAGCGGGCGGTTGTCCATCGCCGAAGGGAGCCGGAAGCCGTGGTCGACGAGCATCCGCTTGCGGGAGGCGTCGCCCTCGAACATCGCGCCGATCTGCGGGACGGTCTGGTGCGACTCGTCGACGACCAGCAGGAAGTCCTCGGGGAAGTAGTCGAGCAGGGTGTTGGGCGCGGTGCCGGCGCCGCGGCCGTCGATGTGGCGGGAGTAGTTCTCGATGCCGGAGCAGGTGCCGACCTGGCGCATCATCTCGATGTCGTAGGTGGTCCGCATCCGCAGCCGCTGCGCCTCCAGGAGCTTGCCCTGGGTCTCCATCCGGGCGAGGGTCTCCTCCAGCTCGGACTCGATGGCGCCGATCGCGCGCTCCATCCGCTCGGGGCCGGCGACGTAGTGGGAGGCGGGGAAGACGTACAGCTCCTCGTCCTCGCTGAGGACCTCGCCGGTCAGCGGGTGCAGGGTGGCCAGCTTCTCGATCTCGTCGCCGAACATCTCGATCCGGACGGCGAGTTCCTCGTACTGCGGGATGATCTCGATGGTGTCGCCGCGGACCCGGAACGTGCCGCGGCTGAACGCCAGGTCGTTGCGGCTGTACTGGTTGCCGACCAGCTGCCGGAGCAGGTCGTCGCGGTCGACCCGCTGGCCGACCCGGAGCCGGAGCATGCGGTCGACGTACTCCTGCGGGGTGCCCAGGCCGTAGATGCAGGAGACGGAGGCGACCACGACGGTGTCGCGGCGGGTGAGCAGCGAGTTGGTCGCCGAGTGCCGCAGCCGGTCGACCTCGTCGTTGATCGAGGAGTCCTTCTCGATGTAGGTGTCGGTCTGCGGGATGTACGCCTCGGGCTGGTAGTAGTCGTAGTACGAGACGAAGTACTCGACGGCGTTGTGCGGCATCATCTCGCGCAGCTCGTTGGCGAACTGGGCGGCCAGCGTCTTGTTGGGCTGCATCACCAGGACGGGGCGCTGCAGCTTCTCCACCAGCCAGGCGATCGTGGCCGTCTTGCCGGTGCCGGTGGCGCCCAGCAGGACCGAGTCGCGCTCGCCCCGGCCGACCCGCTCGGCCAGCTCGGCGATGGCCGTCGGCTGGTCACCGGAGGGCGTCATCTCCGTGACGACCTCGATCGGTGCCACCGTGCGCTGCAAATCCGTGATCGGCCGCATCCTCGCCTCTCCTCAAAATGACCCGGCCCCTGAACGACCCGCCCTTGAACGACCCGGCCTGAACGACCCGCTTCCCCAACTGTATGCAGGGGGAACGACACTTTCGGACGGTCGTTCATTCCCGCAGGTCAGAGGTCCTATAGATAGGGACCTATAGATGATGGGGCCTATAGATGAAGGAGCTATAGATCACGGAGCCGGCCTGGGGGTCATGACGCCGGCAGCGGGATCCGCGCGCGGACCTCGAAGCCGCCGCCGGCCGGGCCCGCCTCCAGGCTGCCGCCCAGCGCGGTGACCCGCTCGCGCAGCCCCAGCAGGCCGTTGCCGCCGCTCGGCAGGCCGTGCCGGGGGATCTCGCGGGGCGGGGCGTTCCTGATCTCCACCTCGACCGCCTCGCGCGCCAGGCCGAGTTCGATCATGGTGTCGGCGTCGCCGGCGTGCTTGTGCACGTTCGTCAGCGCCTCCTGGACGAGCCGGTACAGCGTGCGGCCCACGGCGGCGGGCATCGGTCGCTCCTCGCCCCGTACGGCCAGCTCCACGGTGAGCCCGGCGGCGCTGGACTGGCCGATCAGGGCGCGGATGTCGGCCAGGGTCGGGGCCGCTTGGGGCAGTGCCTCCTCGCCTTGCCGCAGCACTCCGATGACGTGGCGTAACTCGTCCAGGGCCTGCCGGCCCATGTCGCCGATGACGGTGGCGGTCTCGGCGGCGCGGGCGGGGTCGCGGGCGGCGACGGCCTTGAGGGCTCCGGCGTGGACGACCATGACGCTCACCCGGTTGGCGACGACGTCGTGCATCTCGCGGGCGATCCGGGTGCGTTCCTCACCCCGCGCGCGCTCGGCGAGGAGGTGCTGCTCGCGTTCGAGGCGTTCGGCGCGCTCCTGGAGGGAGGCGAACAGCTGCTTGCGGGCGCCCATGTAGAGGCCCAGCAGTACGGGCGGTGCCGTGAACGCGATTCCGGAGATCGCCTGGATGATGAGCGGCTCGTTGGTGGCGGTCGGTCCCGGGAAGATCAGGAACGCGACGTACCCGGCCACCGCGATGGCGATCACCGTCCGCCGGGACGCGGCGTAGGCGCCGAGCGAGTACAGCATGATCAGGGCGGCGATGCCGCCGGCGCCGGTGGGCGGGCTGAAGACCAGGGCGAACAACGCCAGGCCGACCGGGTGCCGGCGCCGTACGACCAGGGCGAGCGCCAGCACGACGCTGGCCGCCGAGACCTCCCAGGGCGGCAGCCAGAACCGCTGGTACCCGAACAGCAGCCAGACGCCGTCGAACGCGGCCGTTCCGAGCGCCAGCGAGATGTCGAGGGCGCGCGAGCGGCCCGTCGGCCACATCGCCGACCATCGGCCGCCCCGCCCGGTCATGGCAGGAGCCTATAGCGCGGCCAGGGGCGGGGCGCGGGCACCGTCACCGCGTGGTAATCCTTGCCAGGCGGGCGTTCGCGGCGGTGGCCCGTTGCCACGCGGGGTGGTTACCATGACGGCGCGCCGACAAGGACGGGGATGCCGCATCCGATGACCCGCTTCGCCACCTGGCTCGGGAAGAACGCCGACGCCCTCATCGCGCTGATCCTGGCCGTCGTCGTCGCCGTCCTCGGCATCGGCGTCAACCTGCCGAACGAGAGCGAGATCACCAACAGCGCGGTGCTGGCGGTGGTCGGCCTGCTGGCCACCTCCGTGCTGCGCGACCGCGGCCGCAGGGCACCGGTCGAGGCCGAGGTCAGGGATTCGCTGCGGTCGTCCTCGGCCACCCTGGAGGGGCTCGACCGCAAGCTCGACCGGCTGGAGTCGTTCGAGGGCGTGGTGGCCGACACCAAGCGCGCGCTGGACGAGACGACGGTGGTCCGGGTGATCGCCGGCGGGCAGGTCGCGCAGGTGCTGGAGGAGGCCCGCCGCGACACCGACCGGTGGTTCTTCAAGGGCGGCACCGGCACGTACATCCGGGCCCGGACGCTGCCCGAGTGCGTGGCCGTGGCCCGCCGCGAGCGGCGCGCGCTGCTGTTCCGGCTGGAGATCATCGACCCGGCGAACGTGGCGGTCTGCGAGGACTACGCGCGGCACCGGCGGTCGGTCGCCGAGAGTCCCGACGCCACCGGCGAGCCGTGGACGCTGGAGCGCACCCGCAAGGAGGCGTACGCGACGATCCTGGCGGCCTGCTGGCACAAGCAGCGGTTCGGCATGCTCGACATCGACATCGGCCTGTCCCAGACGATGACGACGCTGCGCTACGACCTGGCGGCGTCGCGGGTGGTCGTCACCCGCGACGACCCGCGCGGCGAGGCGCTGGTCGTCGACAGCGGCAAGTTCTACTACGGCTGGGTGAGCGCGGAGCTGCAGATCAGCCTGGACCAGGCCCGCCGCGTCCCGGTGGAGCAGGTCAGGCTGGCGCCGCTGGACGACGAGCCGACGGTCGAGGAGGTGCGCAAGCTCTTCGAGGTGATCGGTGTCGAGCTGGCCGGCGGGTACACCGACCGGGACGTCGTCGAGATCATCCGCAAGGCGCTGCGGCCCAAGGACCCCTACGAGTGATGCGCTATTCCGACATCCAGCACGAGATCGTCGCCGGCACCGCGGCGGCCACGCTGCCGCGCTGGGCGCGGGGCGTGCTCGGCGCCATCGCCGAGGGCCGCACTCCCCTGAGCGCGGTACGGCATCCGCTGGGTTTCCTGTGCATCCCGGTGGAACGCACCGGCGACCTGGGCGTCTGCCTGCACATCTGGTCTCCGGAGGTGGCGCCGGTCCCGGCGACCACGTCCGGGGTGCACTGCCATAGCTGGGAGCTGGTGAGCTTCGTGTTGTACGGCTCGGTGCGCAACACGCGCGCGGACGTGGCCGACGCCCCCGCCTCGGGGCCCGACGGCGCCACCCACCGGGTGTTCGAGGTCGTGAGCCAGGGGGAGATGGACGAGCTGCGGGCCACGGACCGTACCGTCCGCTACGCCGAAGGGGACGCCGGCGTCCATGGCACCGGCGCCGTCTACAGCCTCCCGGCCGGGGTCTTCCACAGCACGGTCATCGAGGGCGGGCCCGACGCCGCCACGGTGGCGCTGGGACGGCAGGAGCGCCCCTGCGGGGACCTGTCGCTAGGTCCCCTGGACTCGGCCTCGCACCGGACGCGCAGGACGCGCTGCGGGCCCGACGAGACGGCCCGGGCGGCGCTGCGCTCGGCCCGCCGGATCGAGGCCGCCCATCCGGTCCTGGGAGAGCCCGGGTCCCCAGGGGCACCGCCTGCCGGGTCCCCAGGGGTACCGCCCGCCGGGACGCCGTCCGCCGAGCCCGAGGGCCGCGCGGGCGACCCCGATCCGCCCGGCCCGTACCGGCGGCCGACCCGTCCCGCGCGGCACTGAGCCCACCGGGTCACGACTGGAGAGCCACGATGACATCACCGACGCCCGCCCCTCCGGTCGATCTCGCCCAGGCCCGCACGGTGGCCGTGGACGCCGCCGAGGCGGCCGGCGCGCTCCTGCGCGCGCGTATGGGCGGGTCCCTGGACGTACAGCTCGACATACGGCTCAAGGATCCGTCCGGTGACGTGGTGACCGAGCTGGACCTGGCGGCGGAGGCCCTGATCCTGGAACGGCTGCGCGCGGCGTTCCCCCGGCACCGGATCATCGCCGAGGAGTCGGGAGTGAGCGGCGGGGACGGGGACGGCGGAAATGAAGACGGCGGGAACGACGGCCTGGTGTGGCTGGTGGACCCGCTCGACGGCACCAACAACGTCGCGATAGGGATGCCGGTGTACGCGGTGGGGCTGGCACTGTGCGCGGGCTCCCTCCCTGTACTGGGCGTCGTGCACGAGCCTGCCAGCGGGCGTACGTGGTCGGCCGTACGGGGCAAGGGCGCGCAAGGCCCCGGAGGGACGCCGTTGCGGCTCGATGGGACGGAGCGTCCCGGCCGTACGGAGAACCCCGTCCTGGCGTGGACGCAAGGCCACCAGGTGGGGCCCTGCGATCCCGTGGGGTTCCCGCTCAAATCCATGCTGGACGCCCGCTGCCGTCGCCTGCTGCAGCTGTGGGCACCGCTGGTGGCGTGGGTGATGCTGGCGCGGGGCGACATCGACGGGATCATCGGCTACCGGCCCGAGATCGTGGACCTGCCCGCCGGGGCGCTGCTGGCGGCCGAGGCGGGCGCGGAGCTGCGCGGGCTGGACGGCTCCCCGTACGAGCCGGGAATCGACCGGTCCCCCGACGAGCTCAGCTTCGTCGCGGCCCGGCCCGCCCTGCTGGACCGGCTCCTGGAGACCACGGCGAACGCCGCCGGTCTTGCCCGCGACGCGGCGGCGGCGGGGCCGAACGGGGAAGTACGCGTCGCCTGGTAGTACCCGCCGGCCGTAGTACCCGCCGGCCGTAGACCCTGTCGGCCGTAGACCCTGCGGGCCGTGGTCCCGGTTAGGTGCCCTGCCGGGTCATCCCGTCAGGAGCAGCGCACCGGTGGCGGCCGCACACCCCAGAACGGCCAGCGCCGTACCCGTGAGGACGAACCGGCGCATCGGAACGGGCACGCCCCTGCGGCGGCACCACTCGAACCACAGGAGCGTGGCAAGCGAACCCCACGGGGTGATGACCGGTCCCACGTTGGTGCCGATGAGAAGTGCGAGCAGCTGGTCGTGGTTCTCGGCGGGCACGACGGCCTCCCCCGCCACATAGGCGGGGAGGTTGTTCAGGGCGTTCGACAGGCCCGCGCCGGAGAAGGCTGCGCGGAAGGCCCCGGCCACCCCGTCGTCCCCGCCGATGAGCCCGCGCATGACCGTGTCCAGCCCGTACCGGCTCAAGGTGGGGACGACCAGGAACAGGCCGGTGACGAACACCAGCAGCTGCCAGGGGATGAGCGCGGGCGTCAGGTGCGCCCGGTCCCGTACGACGAAGGCGGCCACGGCGATGACGGCGGCGACACCGGCGGCGATCGCGATCCCCCAGCCGGTCTCCGCGCCCGCCAGGACGGCGCCGATGAACACCAGGCAGGCCAGTGCCGTCGCTCCGAACAGCGTCCGGTCGCGGATCGGTGTGGGAGCAGGAGGCTCGTAGCGGTCGTCCCCGCGCGCGCTACGCCGCCAGTAGAAGAGCCATAGCAGCGCCATCGTGACGGCCAGGGACGCTAACTGTGGCGCCCACATGCGTTCGGCGAACGCGGGGGTCTCCAGCGCCACCCGGTCCGACGCGAGGAGGTTGGTCAGGTTGGAGACCGGGAGCAGAAGGCTGGCGGTGTTGGCCAGCCACACGGTCGTCATGGCCAGCGGCAAGGCGGCAATGCCGGTACGGGCCGCGAGGGCGAGCATGACGGGGGTGAGCAGCACCGCGGTGGTGTCGAGGTTGAGGAAGACCGTCGTCACCGAGGCGAACGCCACGCAGAGCAGGAACAGGGCGCCGTAGCCGCCCCGTCCGGCGCGGGCCATGCGTTCGGCGATGAGGTCGAAGACCCCCGCCTCCTTGGTCAGCTCGGCCAGCACGACCACGGCGAACAGGAAGATGAGGATCGGCGCGATCCGGCGCAGGCTCGACTCGGCCTCGCCGGCGGGCAGCAGCCCGGTCGCCACGAAGACCAGGCCGAGGGCGAGCAGGCCGATACGGATCCAGTCCAGCACGCTCGCGGCCCGCAACACCTTCACCACGCGCGCCATGATCCCATAGGCACCGCCCGTGCCGCGTGCCGTCCTGTGGCGGGCGGCGGACGCGCGCGATACTGACCGTATGACACCCCCCGGTGACGTCACGCGGCAGGAGCGCCCGACCGACTTCTTCATCAGCTACTCCCCGGCCGACGAGCGCTGGGCGTCGTGGATCGCCTGGCAGCTGGAGGCGGCCGGGCACCGGACGATGATGCAGGCATGGGACTTCGTGCCCGGGACCAATTTCATCGACTTCATGGACCGGGGCCTGTCGGAGGCCAGGGTCGTGGTGGCGGTGCTGTCGCGCCACTACCTGCGCTCGCGGTACGGCCGGTGGGAGTGGATGACGGCACTGCGCGCCGACCCGGACGATCCCGCCAACAAGCTGGTGACGGTACGGATCGAGGAATGCCCCATCGACGGGCTGCTGTCCACCATCACGTACGTGGACCTGGTGGGCATCGACGATCCGGATGAGGCGCGCGGGCTGCTGATGCAGCGGATCGGTCAGGCGCTGGCCGGGCATGCCCGTCCCTTGAACGGGCCCGGCTTCCCTGGAGGCGGCCCAAGTGGGACGGTTCCGGGCCGGCAGTCCTTGCCGGGACGGGTGGAAGAGCCGGGACGGGTGGAGGGGGCCGAGCACTCCCCGTCCAGGCAGATGCCCGAGACCTCTGGGGAGCGGCCCCTGCGGCGTGCCCCCGTGGTGGCGCCCGCGTTCCCGGCGAGGGTGGGCGACAGGGAGGAGCAGCCGCGCGAGCATCTCAGCGTGCTGCACATACCGGGTCCGCGCTTCGGCCGTACGCTCGCGGAGCCGGGCGAGCCCACCACCGCCACGGAGTTGCAGGACCACGTCTACAGCAACGTGACGCGGCTGGCCGACATGGGCGTCCCGCGGCCGGAGCTCCTGGTCGTCACGGGCAACCTCACGCATTCGGGGAGCCGCAAGGAGTTCGCCGAGGCGCTGTCGTTCCTGACGAGCCTGCGCGCCCTGCTCGGGCTGGAGGCCCAGCGCGTGGTGATCGTCCCCGGCACCCACGACGTGACGCGGGCGGCGTGCCAGGCGTACTTCTCCAGCTGCGAGGCCGACGACATCGACCCGCAGCCGCCGTACTGGCCCAAGTGGCGGCACTTCTCGGGGCTGTTCAAGGAGTTCTACCAGGGGCTCGACTCCCTCATCTTCGACAGCGCGCAGCCGTGGACGCTGTTCCCCATCCCGGACCTCAAGGTCGTGGTGGCCGGGCTCAATTCCACGCTGCCGCAGTCGCACCGGCCCGAGGACCGGTACGGGCAGGTCGGGCAGGCGCAGGCGGCCTGGTTCACCGAACGGCTCCGCCACTTCGAGGACGACGGGTGGCTGAGGCTGGCCGCGGTCGAGCACGCCCCCATCGCCGGGGAACCGGGCGCGCTGCGCGATGCCGGACCGGTGGACTCCCTCCTCGGGGGGCACGTCAACGCCTTCTTCCAGGGCACCGAGTCCGAACTGGGCGCGATCCCGCTGACGCAGGCGGGCGTACCCTCCGTACCGTCGCTGGGGCCCGGGCGTCACCAGGTCCTCGTCATCAAGCGGGACGGCCTCGAACGGTGGATTCCCGAGGACGCGGCACGGCGCGGCCCTGAACGGCTCGAGCAGGCATGGGCGTCGGCGGGTGGCACGTTCCCGGCGCCTGCCGACGTCGCCGATCCTGAGCCGCCCGTAGGCCCGATCTTCGAGCTGGAGAACGGCCCCGCTGGAGGTACGCGCGGGCCTGTAGAACCCACACCCGACCCCACGGAACGGCTTCTCGACCGCATTTCCGAAGCGTGCGAGACCCGGTTCGAGAAGGCCAGTATCCGCCGTATCCAAGCGGACCCGCCGCACTTGCTGCTGTCCCACATGGAGGACGGCTTCGTCCGCCAGTACCGCATCGGCGCCCACGTCGGGCAAGTCTCCGAGGCCGATGTGGACGCCTTCGTACGGCATGTGCACGCCGACGGGGCCGACTACGGGTCCGAGCTGGTCTTCCTGGGGCCCGCCCCGCCTCGTTCACTGCGCGAGGACGCGCTGCGCCGTGGCATACGGCTGCGCAGCCTGACCGAGTTCCAGGGGCTGCTGGACCTGTCGGAGTACGTGGCGGGGCAGACATCGCGGCTGGCCTCGGGCGGGCTCTACCCACCGTCCCTCTACGTACCGCAGCGGTATCGCGACCTCGACCGCATCGCCGCACCACGCGCCGAGACGCCCCCGCCGGACGGCGGCGGGGGCGGGAACAGGGACGACGGGTCGGTACACGACCCGGACGTACCCGAGGACCCTGCCGTACGCGATGACGCGGTCGGCGAGATGCTGCGGCTGCTGGCCGCCGACCATGGGCGCTTCCTGCTGCTGCTGGGCGACTTCGGGCGCGGCAAGACGTTCGCGCTACGCGAGCTGGCCCGCCGCATCCCCACCGAACTGCCGCACGTCATCCCGATCCTCATCGAGCTGCGCGCGCTCGACAAGGCGCACTCGGTGGACGGGCTGGTGGCGGCGCACCTGGCCAACCACGGCGAGGAGCTCATCGACCTCAAGGCCTTCCACTACATGCTGCGGCAGGGCCGCATCGTGCTGCTGTTCGACGGGTTCGACGAGCTGGTCACGCGGGTCACCTACGACCGCGCCGCCGACCACCTCGACACGCTGCTGCAGGCGGCGCAGGACAAGGCCAAGATCGTGGTGGCCAGCCGTACCCAGCACTTCAAGTCGCAGGCGCAGGTGCTGACCGCGATGGGAGAGAAGGTCGGCGTCCTCCCCCACCGCCGCGTCCTGGGCCTGGAGGAGTTCACCCAGGCGCAGGTCCGCTCCTACCTCGTCGGCCGATACGACGGGAACGTGGAGGCCGCCGAGGAACGGCTGCGTACGCTCACGGGCATCCAGGAGCTGCTGGGCCTCACCAGCAACCCGCGCATGCTGAGCTTCATCGCCGAGCTTCCCGAGGACCGGCTGCGTGCCGTCGCCCAAGCGCGCGCGACGGTCAGCCCCGCCGACCTCTACCGCGAGATCCTGTCCTCGTGGCTGGCGTACGAGGCCGAACGCGTCCGCCACGCCGGAGGCCCATCCGGGCTGACGACCGACGACATGTGGGAAGCGGTCGGTACCCTCGCGCTGCGGTTGTGGGAGAGCGACGAGCAGTTCCTGCGGCTGGCCGAGCTGGCCGACGTCGCCGGTACCCTGAGCGGCCTCGCGGAGGGGCGGCTGTCCCCGCACCAGGTGACGCACGCGATGGGCGCCGGGAGCCTGCTGGTCCGTACCGAGGAGGGCCTGTTCGGGTTCATCCACGCCTCGGTGATGGAGTGGCTGGTGGCGCGGCACATCGCGCGGGAGTTCGAGGCCGGGCGGGCACCGCACGCCCTGACCCGCCGGGCCCTGTCCCAGCTCACCGTCGACTTCCTGTGCGACCTGGCCGACACCCGCGCCTGCCAGGAGTGGGTGGCCGCGGTGCTGGCCGATCCGGACGCCGACGACATCGCCCGCGCCAACGCCATCAAGATCACCACCCGGCTGCGCACGCCCGCCCGCACCGACCTGCGCGGCGCCCGGCTCCAGGGCGAGGACCTGTCCTACCGCGACCTGCAGGAGGTCGACTTCACCGGCGCCGACCTCACCGACGCGCAGCTGGTGGGCGCCAACCTGTCGCGGGCCGTCCTGCGCGACGCGTCCCTGGCCGGGGCACGGCTGGACGAGGCGCGGCTGACCGGCGCCGACCTGCGCGGCGCCGACCTGTCCCGGGCCCGGCTGGCGCGGGCCGACCTGCGCGACGCCGACGTGGCGGGAAGCCGCTGGACCCGCGCCGCGCTCATCGCCGCCGACCTGCCCGACCGCATCGCCCGCTCCCCCGAGCTGCGCGAGGCCGCCATCGCCCCGGGCCGCCCCATCGACATCCAGCTGGCGCCCGCGGCGGTCGGCGTCCCGTACGGGTTCCACTTCAAGACCAGCCGGCTCCCCCAGCCGCTCGCCTACAGCCCCGGCGGCTCGGTGCTGGCGCTGGGCGGGGAGGACGGCGGCGTCATCATCTGCGACGCGGTCACCGGGACGCCCCTGCGCACACTCCAGGGCCACCGCGACCGCGCGTACGCCGTCGCGTTCGACTCCAGGGGCAACATCCTGGTGACCGGCGCCGCCGACGGTACGGTCCGCATCTGGGACCTGGCCACCGGGCACAGCCTGCACACCCTGACCGTTCACCCCGAAGGGGTCTGGCCCGTCGTCGTCGGGCCGGGCACCGACACGCTCGTCGCGGCAGGCGCCGCGGACGGGACGATCCGGATCTGGGACGCCGCCACCGGCCGCCTACGGCACGAGCTGCCCGGCCACACCGCACCGGTCTACACGGCCGTGTTCGACCCCAGCGCCTCCCTCATGGTCACCGGCGACGCCGGCGGCACACTGCGCGTATGGGACCTGACCACAGGTGAGCTGAGGCGTACCCTCACCGGTCATAGAGGCGCGGTGTTCCGGGCGGTGTTCCACCCGGACGGTGCGCTGCTCGCGGCAGGTGACGAGGCAGGCGTCGTACGGCTGTGGGACACCCGTACGGGCGAGATCCGCGAGGAACTGCTCGGCCACACCGGCCGGGTCTACGCCGTGGCGTTCCATCCCGGCGGCGACCTGATGGTCACCGGCGACACCGACGGTTCCGTACGGCTGTGGGAGCACGCACGGCACAAGCTCACGCTGTCCGGCCACGGCGGTGCCATCTACCAGGCGACGTTCAGCCCCGACGGTGGCCGCCTGGCCACCGCCGACAGCGCCGGTTCGGTCCGGCTGTGGGACCCCGAGACGGGACGGCAGCGGCTGGAGCTGGCCGGGCACCGGGGCGCGGTCTGGCCGTTCGCCTTCCGGCCCGACGGCGCCCAGCTGGCCACCAGCAGCAACGACGGCACCGCCCGCGTCTGGGACGCCGAGACCGGGCAGAGCCGCGTCGTCCTGCGCGGCCACGGCCGCCGGGCCACCGGCGTGGCGTTCAGCCCCGACGGCGGCCTGCTGGCCAACAGCGGCAACGACGGCCTCGTCCGGCTCTGGGAACCGCGCACCGGCCGCCTGGTCCGCGAACTGCGCGGCGTCGCCGACAACCTGACCTCCGCCACGTTCAACCCGGGCGGGGCGCAGCTGGCGACCGCCACCAACGACGGCGGCGTGCACCTGTGGCAGGCGGGCACCGGCACGTTCGAGCGCGAGCTGAACGTGGAGACCGACCACGTCTGGGCCCAGGCGTTCAGTCCCGACGGCGACGTCCTGGCCACCGCCAACGACGACGACAGCGTCCGCCTCTGGTACTGGACCACAGGCCGGGAGACGGTCAACCTGGCCGACCACAGGGGACGGGTCCGTTCCATCGATTTCAACCCCGACGGGACCCTCGTCGCCACCGGATGCGACGACGGCCTCGTCCGGCTCTGGGACACCCGTACCGGCGAGCGCGTCGGCACCCTGTCCGGCCATGCCGACCGCGTCTACCGGGTGGCGTTCGACCGTTCAGGCGACCTGCTCGCCAGCGCGAGCAACGACGGCACCGCCCGCATCTGGGACGTGCGCGCGGGCACCGCCCTGCACGTTCTGGAACGGCATTCCGGCCGCCTGTGGACCTGCGCCTTCAGCCCGGACGGCGGCCTGCTCGCGACGGCCGGCGACGACCTGGTCATCCGGCTGTGGAACCCCCGTACCGGCCGCCACCTGCACACCCTCACCGGGCACACCCGCCGCGTCTGGTCGGTCGAGTTCAGCCCGGACGGCACCCTGCTGGCAAGCGCCGGAGACGACGGCGCCGTCATCCTCTGGGACGTCACCGATCCGACGGGCCAGACCGCCCCGACCCGCCGCGCCACCCTCCTCGGCCTGGCCGAAGGCTGGGCCGCCCTGTCACCCGAGGGCCGCTACAAGAGCGGCGGGAACGCCTCGGGCGAGTTCTGGTACGCGATCGGCATGTGCCGCTTCGAGCCCGGAGAACTCGACGCCTACCTACCCGAAGTACGCCAGATTCCCCTCGACGCCGACTTCTGACCCCTGGCCCACCGAATAAGCGCAGAACGCGTCGTCAGGCACGGATGGCCTAGGCACGGGAGGGCCAGAGTGGATCAGGCTCGGTGGATCAGGGCTTCCCAGAGGGTGTCGACCTGGGCCTTCAGGTCGTCCAGGGAGCCGGAGTTGTCGATCACGTGGTCGGCGATGGCACGGCGGTCCTCCCGGCTGGCCTGGTTCGAGATCCGGGCCCGGGCGTCCTGCTCGGTCATGCCACGCCGCGCGACCAGGCGGTCCAGTTGCGTCTCCAGCGGGGTGTCCACGACCACCACGACGTCGTACGCCTCGGCCAGGCCGTTCTCCGCCAGCAGGGGTACGTCGTGCACCACGACGGCGTCCTCGGCCGCGGCGTCCATCAGCTCCTGCATCCGCGCGCCCACCAGGGGGTGCACGATGGCGTTCAGGGCCGCCAGGCGCTCGCGGTCGGCGAAGACGATCGAGCCGACCTTCTCACGATCCAGCCCGCCATCGGGCAGCAGGACCTCATCACCGAACTCGGCCGCGACCGCGGCCAGGCCAGGGGTCCCCGGCTCGACCACCTCGCGCGCGATCTTGTCGGCGTCGATGATCACGGCGCCGCGCTCCTGGAGCAGCGACGACACCTCGCTCTTGCCCGACCCGATACCGCCGGTAAGTCCCACTTTCAGCACGGGATCCACCCTAGAGGGTCGGCCCGTGGACGATGGGGGCGGGCAGGCAACGATCAGGGCAAGCGGGGCGATCCTCAGCCGGTGGCGGCCGGGACGAGGGCCTTGCGCATGTGGACCAGGGTCAGATGGGCCGCGACCCGTTCCCGGTGCGTCTCGCTGTAGCCGAGCCGCCGGTAAAGGCGCAGGTTGTCCTCGCCCAGGTGCCCGGTGAACAGCACGCACGCGTCGGCGCGCCCGGCCACCTCGCCCTCCAGCGCCTCCATCAGGCGGCGCCCGACGCCGTACCCCTGCATGTCCGGGGCCACCACCAGCCGGCCGATCAGGCAGGTGTGCTCGCTGAACTGGGCCCGTACGGCGCCCACCAGCCGTGCCCCCGCCAGCGCCTTCAGCACCACCGCGTCGCCCGCGAGCAGCTTGCGCATCTGCTCGTACGACTCGACCAGAGGAGGGATGAACGGATCGCCGTAGAGCTGCGCCTCGGCCACGTAGGCCGCGCGCTGCACGGTCAGGATCTCGCCCGCGTCGCCGGGACCGGCCTTCTCGATCATGACCGTGGGTTGGCTCATACGCGAGACCCTAGGCCCGTCTCACACTGACCTCAACCGCCGCGCGAGCGCGTTACCTGTCCGGGGAGGCGATGCCGGAGGCGAGCCTCCCCGGACGGATCGCGAAGCGATGCCGCGCACGCACAAGAACCGGTCAGGTGCGAGCCGCCAGGCGAGCGCCTGAGCCGGGTCTTTAGAAAGACAGCCGGACGGTCACTGCGACGGGGTAGTGATCGGATGCCGGTGTCCGGGGTGCGTCGTAGTCGCCGAACAGCAGGTCGTCGCTGCCGAAGATCCAGTCGACCCGGCGGCCGTCGGCGGTGGTCGGCGTCGGGTCGCCGCTCACCGTGGCGCTGCGCAGCTCGGTGCCCAGGATCTGCGCGATCTCGGTGCTGCCCGGCTCGGCGTTGAAGTCGCCGCCGATGATCGTACGGGGCGCGCCGCCCCATGCCCGCAGCAGCGCCGCGACCTCGCGGGTGCGCTCGGCGGACTCGTCGGCGCCGCCCTCCAGGCGGGTGGACCAGACGTCCATGGTCTGCTCCCCCACCTTCAGCCGCGCCCACACGTACCCGCGGATCTGCGACCAGTCGCCCTTGGGCATCCGGCCCGTGCCCGAACGCAGCACCGGCAGCGAGGTCAGGATCGCGTTGCCGAACTGCCCGTCGGCCGCCGGCCCCCACAGCAGCTTCATTCCGAGCCGCCGCGACAGCCACACGCCCACGTCGGTGGTGCCCGACAGCAGCGAGCCGCGCCCGGCCTCCTGCAGCAGCACCACGTCGGGGCGCTGAGCCTCGATCGTCCTGGCCACGCCCTCGGGGTCGAGCTTGCCCTCCTGGTTGACCGCGTCGTGGATGTTGTAGCTGACCACCCTGATCCGGCCGTCGGCGGGGACCGCCCTGGCCTGTCCGTCCGGCGCGGCCACCGTGAAGACCAGCGTGCCCAGCAGCAGGACGAGCGCCGCGGCCCCGGCGGTCAGCGCCCGCAGCGGCGCCCGGGCCGGCAGCGGGCCGCCCCGGGCCGCGGCGATCGCCGCCAGGCCGCCGAGCAGGATCCCGGCCAGGCCGGGCAGCAGATTGTTCGGGAACGGCATCGGCTCCATCGCGCTGACCTGGTACGACACCAGGAGCAGCCCGGTCAGCAGGCCACCGGTCGCGGCGCCGACGTCGACCCGCCATACCGGTCCGCCCTCGCCCGCCCGGCGCAGCGGTGCCCGGCAGGCCACCGCCAGCAGCCAGGCCGACAGCACCTGCCCGGCGATGATCACCGGCAGCACCTCGACCCCGGAGACCGCGTACGTCCCGGCCACCGCGCCCACGGCGATCCCGAGCAGCGTTCCGCCGAGCACGCAGACGCCGCCGGGGACCGCCCGTACGGCCAGTCCGGAGGCCAGGAACGCCAGCGCCAGCCCCTGCCCGATCACGATCGTCAGGTGCGCGGTGGTCAGCGACTTCCAGCCCGACGAGGCCACGAACGCGGGGCTCGACAGCACCAGCACGTGCAGGACCAGGAACGGCCCGAGCGCGGCGGCCCCGAACGCGTCCCGCCAGGAGACCCCCGGAGCCTGGACCGCACCGGACGCGAACTCGCGCCAGAGGGCTGCGGCGCCCAGGCCCACGAACAGCAGGCAGGCCAGCCAGGGACCGATCCCCGACCGCCACGACGCGTCCCAGGTGGCCAGCGCCATCCGTACCGCGCTGTCGACCGAGATCCCCGCGACCGTGGCGGTGGCGAAGCCGACCCCCGAGAGCCCGCGCGCGGCCTCGTACAGCGCCGCGATCGCGATCATGCCGATGGCGGTGCCGGTCAGCGCCAGCCAGGTCTGCGGGGTCAGGATCTGGACGAGCAGGCGGACGGCCAGCAGCCCGCCCACCCCGGCCAGCAGCAGGCCCCGCGGCCCCGCCACCCGGCGGACCAGCGGGCTCGCGAAACCGGCGAGGAACACCAGCAGGATCACGGCGCCCGCCACCGCGGTACCGGCCTGGTCGGCGAAATGGTCGTACTGCGGCAGCGAGAAGCGCAGGGTCTGCGCGAGCACCGCCACCGTCACCGCGATCAGCGCCAGCCGGGCAGGCCCCTGCGGGACGATCGGGGCTCCGGACGGCTGGGCCGGATCGCCGGTCCTGGTTCCAAGGTCTGAACTGGCCAATTGAACGAATGCTCCCGGGGATGAGCGGAACGAGCGAAACGGGCGGGGGACGGTCCGCGAACGACGGTCCGCGGACACCGCGGGTCGTGCAAACCCTATGATCGCGCGTCCGCGGCCGTGACACGAATCCCGGGAACGTGAGTCGCGTAACGAACGGAGAACCTGGGCCGCCCAAAGCCGAGCGCCAACAGCTGTGCCACCAACGGACATGCACCAAAAAAAGAGACATGGCCGGGACCGGAGGCTCGTTCGAGCCTCTGGTCCCGGCCATGCGCGCTCATCGCGGCCGGCGCCGATGATCCCGCCGGGCGGGCGGGATCATCGGTCCCGGTTCAGCTACCGGGGATCACTGCCCGCCGGACAGCTTCTCCCGCAGCGCGGCCAGTGCCTCGTCGGTCGCCAGCGCGCCGCCAGAGGCCGCGGCCTCTTCCTCGGTCTCGCCGCCACCGGAATAGGACGTCTCGGCCGCGGGGGCGGCCGTGTCGGCCTCCGCCTCGGCCTTGCGGGCCTCCTCGATCTGCTTGCGGTGGGCGTCGAAACGGGTCCTGGCCTCGGCGTACTGCCGCTCCCAGGTCTCGCGCTGGGCGTCGTAGCCCTCGAGCCACTCGCCGGTGTCGGAGTCGAAGCCCTCGGGGTACTTGTAGTTCCCCTGCTCGTCGTACTCCGCCGGCATGCCGTAGAGCGTCGGGTCGAAGTCCTCGTCCTCGATGCCCGCGGCGCTCTCGTTGGCCTGCTTGAGCGACAGGCTGATCCGCCGCCGGTCGAGGTCGATGTCGATGATCTTCACGAAGATCTCGTCGCCGACCTGGACGACCTGCTCGGGGATCTCCACGTGGCGCTCGGCCAGCTCGGAGATGTGGACCAGGCCCTCGATGCCCTCCTCGACCCGGACGAACGCACCGAACGGCACCAGCTTGGTGACCCGGCCGGGAACGACCTGGCCGATCTGGTGGGTCCGGGCGAACTGCTGCCAGGGGTCCTCCTGCGTCGCCTTGAGCGACAGCGAGACCCGCTCGCGCTCCATGTCGACGTCCAGGACCTCGACCGTGACCTCCTGGCCCACCTCGACGACCTCGGAGGGGTGGTCGATGTGCTTCCAGGACAGCTCGGAGACGTGCACCAGCCCGTCCACGCCGCCCAGGTCCACGAATGCGCCGAAGTTGACGATCGAGGAGACCACGCCCTTGCGGACCTGGCCCTTCTGGAGGGTGTTGAGGAAGGTCTGGCGGACCTCGCTCTGGGTCTGCTCCAGCCAGGCACGGCGGGACAGGACCACGTTGTTGCGGTTCTTGTCCAGCTCGATGATCTTGGCTTCGAGCTCGCGCCCGACGTACGGCTGCAGGTCGCGCACCCGGCGCATCTCGACCAGCGACGCCGGCAGGAAGCCGCGCAGCCCGATGTCGAGGATGAGGCCGCCCTTGACGACCTCGATGACCGTGCCGGTGACGATGCCGTCCTCGTCCTTGATCTTCTCGATCGTGCCCCAGGCGCGCTCGTACTGCGCGCGCTTCTTGGACAGGATCAGACGGCCTTCCTTGTCCTCCTTCTGGAGGACGAGGGCCTCGACGTGGTCACCGACGGTGACCACCTCGTTCGGGTCCACGTCGTGCTTGATGGACAGCTCACGCGAGGGGATGACGCCCTCGGTCTTGTAGCCGATGTCGAGGAGGACCTCGTCACGATCGACCTTGACGACAGTTCCTTCAACAATGTCGCCGTCGTTGAAATACTTGATGGTCTCATCGATCGCTGCGAGGAAGGCTTCCTCGGACCCGATGTCATTGACCGCTACCTGCGGGGTGGTCGAGGTTGCCTCGGTGCTGCTCGTCATGTGTCGGCTGGCTCCGGATACGGACATGCGTAGTTGCCTGAACTGCGCGGAGGGCCGTTATCCGCCCTGCCGATTGACCGGAAAAGGAGCGTGGAGTTGAAACCACGGCAGAGAAACCGATGTCGACCTGACCGAGCGCGAGCCTGCTCCGTCCGAAGCCGCGCAAGCCCACAGCGCAGCGATCAGCATATGGGACCATCCGCGTGGGGTCAATCCAGGCCCCCGGCCACCCGCCCGGACGGCCTCAGTAGACCCGCCCCCGGCCGCGCAGATCCTTGGCCAGCCGGTCCTCCTCCGGCCGCGGGAACGTGATCGTCCGCGGGTCCCCGTCGGAGGTGTACCGCGTCGCCGGCTGGGCCTTCAGCTTGTCCAGCCACGCGGTCGAGCAGAATTCCTTGCAATCATTTTCCTTGATCTTGCCCTCGGAGCGCACCCGGGCGATCGCGAACCGGTCGAAGTCCGCGTCGTGCGGGGAGATCGAGGGCCGCCACCCGGCGAGGAAGATCCCCTGGAACCCGTACGCGCCGTCCTTCTTCTCCGCCCACGACTTCTTGTCGGGCGCGGACCCGAAGGGGTAGGCCAGCGTCGCGGTGTGCGTTCCGGTCAGCGAAACGACCTTGCTCTCGATCGCGCCGATCTCCTTCTGCACCTCGCCCTTGGACAGCGTCGACAGGTCCTTGTGGGTCAGCGTGTGGTTGCCCAGCTCGAACCCGTTCTGGAGCAGCCATTTCAGCCCGGCCGACTCCTGCCCGGCCAGCTGGAAGAGCTCCTCGTTCAGGTAGAACGTCGCGGTCGCCCGGAACCCGGGGTACTGCCGCGCCACGTCCTGCAGGATCGCCACCGCCGTGTCGGCCTTGGGCCGCCCCTGCGGATCCAGCGCGAAGTGCCCCGGCGTGCTGTCGTCGAACGTCAGCACCACCGGATGCCGGCCCGCCGGGACGTTGATGTTCCCGGTCACGAACTCCCCGGCCGTGATCGGGACGTACCCCTCCTTGGCCAGCCGGACGAGCTCCTCGCGGAACTCGGTCGTCGACCGGTCCAGGGACAGCTCGGGCTTGGCGATGATCCGGTGGTACATCAGCACCGGGACCTGCCCCAGCTCGTTGGCCTTGGCGGCCGCCGCCGCGGGCGCCGCCGCCTGGACGGTCGCCACCGGCGCCGGCGCGGCCTGCTTGGACGGCCCCGCGCTCGCCGCCGCGGCCGCCGGCTCCCCCGCCGGCCCGCGCGTGCCGGGCTCCCGCTCGCCGGCGCTCGTACGGGCCGTGTCCGACGAATCCCCGCCGCCCGGATCGCCCGGCAGCCACAACCCCAGGGCCACGGCGAAGATCACGACAACGGCGGCGATCTTGTGAAGGAGTGGCACGGATCTTCTCCTCGATCAGCGCGGCGGGGCCACCAGGGCCGGGTTCGGCATCGGGCGCCTCACCCCCAAGCGGACAGCCCTCCACGTACCCGGACATGATCTCGTACAACCCGGTATCCCGCCCACCCGAACCACCCGATGACCATCAAGAATCCACTTGTTGACCAAGCCGCCCCAAACCCCCACTTCCCACCGTGCGGGCCGGTGGTTGACTCGTGGCGAGTTCGGCATTTCAGGGCTGGGTGTAGGCGAACACGCCACGAGTCAACGGGAGACCCGGGGAGGCGACCCGCGAGCGCGCTACCTGCCCGGGGAGGCGACGCCGAAGGCGAGCCTCACCGGGCAGATCGCGGAGCGATGCCGCGCTCGCACAAGGGCCGGTTAGGCGCGAGCCGCCAGGCGAGCGCCGTAGGCCGGGACTTTGGAAACACAGCGCGAAGCGATGCCGCGCTCGCACAAGGCACGGGCACGGCGGCGAGCCGCCAGGCGAGCCGCCGTGAGCCGGGACTTCAGTTAATGAGCCGCGTCCTGCCAGGTGAGGCCGGTGCCCATGCTGACCTCCAGCGGGGCGCGCAGTTCGTAGGCTCCGGCCATCTGCTCGCGGACCAGGGCCGTCAGCTCGTCGTGCTCGCCCGGGGCGACCTCGAAGACCAGCTCGTCGTGGACCTGCAGGAGCATCCGGGAGGTCAGGCCGTGCTCGCGCAGGGCCCGGTCGACGTTGAGGCCGGCGACCTTGACGATGTCGGCGGCCGAGCCCTGGACGGGGGCGTTGAGGGCCATCCGCTCGGCCATCTCGCGGCGCTGGCGGTTGTCGGAGGTGAGGTCGGGCAGGTAGCGGCGGCGGCCGAGGATGGTCTCGGTGTAGCCCTCCTGGCGGGCCCTGGCGACGACGTCCTGCAGGTAGTCGCGGACGCCGCCGAACTGCTGGAAGTACTCCTCCATCAGGGCGCGGGCCTCGTCGGGCGGGATGCGCAGCTGCTGGGAGAGCCCGTAGGCCGACAGCCCGTAGGCCAGGCCGTAGTTCATCGCCTTGATGCGGGCGCGCAGCTCGGCGTCGATCTTGTCGGGCGGCAGGCCGAACACGCGCGAGGCCGTGATGGTGTGGAAGTCGGCCTTGGCGTGGAAGGCCTCCAGCAGCGCCTTGTCCTCGGAGAGGTGGGCCATGATCCGCAGCTCGATCTGGCTGTAATCGGCGGTGAGCAGCGACTCGTAGCCGTCGCCGACGACGAAGGCCTCGCGGATCTGCCGGCCCTCGGCGGTGCGGATCGGGATGTTCTGCAGGTTGGGGTCGGTCGAGGAGAGCCGGCCGGTCGCCGCCACCATCTGGTTGAACGTGGTGTGGATGCGGCCGGAGTCGTCGGCCATCGGGATCAGCGAGGCGACGATGCTCTTGAGCTTGGAGACCTCGCGCCAGCGCAGGATGTATCCCAGCACCGGGTGCTCGTTCTTGATCTGCAGGTTGGTCAGGGCCTCGGAGTCGGTGGTGAAGCCGGTCTTGGTGCGCTTGGTCTTGGGCAGCCCCAGCTCGTCGAACAGCACCTGCTGGACCTGCTTGGGCGAGCCGAGCTTGAACTCGTGCCCGACGGCGTCGTGGGCGAGCTGCTCCTGCTCCTTCTCCTGGCCGCCCAGTGCCGACTCCATCGCGGCCAGCCGCTCGGCGTCGACGGCGATGCCGGCGCGCTCCATCGCGGCCAGCACGCCGACCAGGGGCAGCTCCACCTCGTGCAGAAGCCGGGTGGCACCCCGCTGGTCCAGGTCACGGTCGAGCACGTGCGCCAGCTCGGCGACGGCGCGGGCGCGTACGGCCAGGTCCTCTGCGGCCTCCTGCTCGCCCGAGCCGTCGAGGGTGAGCTGCCCGGAGTCGTCGGCCTCGGCGCGCAGTTCGCGGTGCAGGTAGCGCAGCGCGAGATCGGCCAGGTCGAAGGTGCGCTGGCCGGGCAGCGCGAGGTAGGCGGCCAGCGCGGTGTCGCTGGTGAGGCCGCGCAGCTCCAGGCCGCGGGCGGCCAGGGCCAGCATCGGGCCCTTGGCCTCGTGCAGCGCCTTGGGTCTGGACGGGTCGGCCAGCCAGGCGGCCAGGGCGCGCTCGTCGTCGTCGTTCAGCGCGGCCGGGTCGAGGTGGACGGCCGGGGTGGCCCCGCCCTCGGCGGCCACGGTGGAGGCCAGGGCGATGCCGGTCAGGTCGCCCGTGCCGCGCCCCCAGGAGCCGGTCACGGCGACGCCGGTGCGGTGCGCGGGCCCGGCGTGCTCGTCGAGCCAGGCGCCCAGAGCGCCGGGCTCCAGGCTCTGCACCTCGACCTCGAAGCCCTCGTCGGCCTCGGGCTCGGCGGCCGAGATCGAGGCGTACAGCCGCTCGCGCAGCACCTTGAACTGCAGCGAGTCGAACAGGGTGTGGATCTCGTCGCGGTCCCACTGCCCCATCGACAGCTGCGGCGGCCGCATGTCGAGGCCCATCTCGCAGTCGAGCTTGTTGAGCTGCTGGTTGCGCAGCACCTGGCCCAGGTGCTCGCGCAGGTTCTCGCCGGCCTTGCCCTTGATCTCGTCCACCCGGGCGACCAGCGTGTCCAGGTCGCCGTACTGAGTGATCCACTTGGCGGCGGTCTTGGGGCCGACGCCGGGCACGCCGGGCAGGTTGTCGCTGGTCTCGCCGACCAGCGCGGCCAGCTCGCGGTAGCGCTCGGGCGGCACGCCGTACTTGGCCTGCACCGCCGCCGGGTCCATCCGGGCCAGCTCGGAGACCCCGCGGATCGGGTACAGGATCGTGACGTGCTCGTTCACCAGCTGGAACGCGTCGCGGTCACCGGTCACGATCAGCGTCTGCATGCCGGACTCGGTCGCCTGGACCGACAGCGTGGCGATGATGTCGTCGGCCTCGAAGCCGGCCACCGACAACCGCGGGATCCGCAGCGCGTCCAGCACCTCGAAGATCAGGCTGACCTGGCTGCGGAACTCGTCGGGGGTCTTCTGCCGCCCGGCCTTGTATTCCACGTACTGCTCGTGCCGGAACGTGGGCTCCGAGCGGTCGAAGGCCACCGCGATGTGCGTGGGCTCCTCGTCGCGCAGCACGTTGATGAGCATCGAGGTGAAGCCGTACACCGCGTTGGTGGGCTGGCCGTCGGTCGTCGAGAAGTTCTCCACCGGGAGCGCGAAGAACGCCCGGTAGGCCAGGGAATGCCCATCCAGCAGGAGAAGCCGGTCTCGCTTGTCAGGGGTCGGAGCTGTCGTCGCCACACCAGGACTCTAGTCTGCGCGTACGACAGTTCGAGGGAGGCTCGATGAGCGAGGAGCGGCAGGACCCCGCCGCCGCGGTGCTGGGGGACGTCGCCGGCGAGGTCTACGGCGATCTGGCGCGGACCATGGGGATCGAGTACCTGGAGGCCTCGCCGGAGCGGGTGGTCGGCCGGATGCCGGTCAAGGGCAACACCCAGCCGTACGGGCTGCTGCACGGCGGCGCCTCCTGCGTGCTGGCCGAGTCGCTGGGCTCGGTCGGCTCCGCGCTGCACGCCGGCCGGGACCGGATCGCGGTGGGCATCGAGATCAGTGCCACCCACCACCGGTCGGCGGCCGAGGGCTGGATCACCGGTGTGGCCACCCGGATGCACGGCGGGCGCACGCTCGCCACGTACGACATCGTGCTCACCGATGACCAGGATCGCCGCGTGTGCACCGCCAGGCTCACCTGCATGCTCCGTGACAAGCCCACCGGCGAGGCCACTGGCAAGACCGCGAACTGACAGGAACGTTCCAGGGTTTTGTGGTGTTTTGCACCGGCCCGTTCCGGACTTCCTTTGCGAGGGACGGCGAACGGTCGGTAGCGTGGATCGGAACGCCCGGGATCACCGAGTAGACAACGTGCGTGTCCGGGGAAGGCCAGCACGGCCCCAAAGGTGATCCTGGGCTTTTCCCTGCCCGGTAGCGTTTCGGTATGCGCCGTGCCCTCCCGGTCCTCGCGCTCGCTCTGCTGCTCGTGCCGGTCGCCGTGACCGCGTGCTCCGGCGGCGGCGACGAGCCTGCCGCCACGTACGAACCGCCCGCCGAACGCGCCCGCGACGGCGAACGGGTCGTCCGCGGCAAGACGGCGCGCAGCAGCGACCTGGAGTTCACCGTGCTCGGCTACCAGGACGGCATCCGCGAGATCCTCGGCACCCACGCCGGCATGAAGCCCAAGGGACGGTACGTGCGGATCCGGCTGCTCACGGTCAACCGGGGACGCGACATCCAGGTCTTCGACACCTGGAAGCAGCTGCTCGTCACCACCGGCCTCGCCACCACAGGCGCGACCAGCGGCGAGCGCACCCACGTACCGGACGTGAACGCCACCATGGTCAAGCGGCAGCCCGAACGCCTGTCGGTCGGCGCGGCGATGCGCGCGGAGTTCGACCTCTGGTACGACCTGCCGGACGAGGCGAAGGTACGCGCGCTCAGGCTGGTCGGGTGGCCCAAGGTCGGCGCGGTCTCCGACCCGCCCCCCGCCGAGATCAAGCTGCCCTGAGCAACCGGGCTGCACGTGTCCACCGGGCCGTACGTGTCCACCGGGCCGTACGTGTCCACCGGGCCGTACGACGTCTCCGCCCCCGGCCAGTGGACCTGGACGGGGGCGGAGACGTCGTAGCGGTGAGCGGTTACAGGGACTTGCCGCTCCCGGAGCCGGAGGCATCGTCCTCCGGCTCATCGGCCGGTGCGGCATCGGCGGATACGGCGTCTGCCTTCGGCACCGCGGCATCCTTCGACACCGCGGCGCCCGCGGGCGCCGCGTCGCCGAGGTCGCCGCCGAGGTAGGCCGCGCGCACCTGCGGGTCGTCCAGCAGCTCCGAGGCGGGCGCCGTCTTGACCACCCGTCCCGTCTCCAGCACGTACGCCCGGTCCGCGATCTGCAGCGCCTGCTGGGCGTTCTGCTCGACCAGCAGCACCGTGGTGCCGCGCCGGTTGATCTCCTGGATGATCGTGAAGATCTGCTGCACCAGCATCGGCGCGAGGCCCATCGACGGCTCGTCCAGCAGCAGCACCTTGGGCTTGGCCATCAGCGCCCGCCCGATCGCGAGCATCTGCTGCTCGCCGCCGGACATCGTGCCGCCCGCCTGCTGCTTGCGCTCGGCCAGCCGCGGGAACAGCTCGTAGGCCTCCTTGAGCTCCGGCGAGGAGTCCCCCTTGCGGGCGTAGGCGCCCATCAGGAGGTTCTCCTCGACCGTCATGCCGGGGAAGATCCGGCGCCCCTCCGGGGCCTGCCCGATCCCCGCCATGACCCGCTTGTGCCCGGGCATCTTGCTGATGTCCTGGCCGTCGAAGACGATGGAGCCCGAGGACAGCGGCCGCAGCCCCGAGATCGTGCCCAGCGTCGTGGTCTTGCCCGCTCCGTTGGCGCCGATCAGCGTGACGATCTCGCCCTCGCCGACCTCGGCCGAGATCCCCTTGAGGGCCGCGATCTTGCCGTAGTGGACGTGGATGTCCTTGATCTCAAGAAGCATCGGCGGGAGCCCCCAGGTACGCCTCGATGACCCGCGGGTCGTTCTGGATGTCCGCGGGCCGGCCCTCGGCGATCTTCTGCCCGAAGTCCAGCACCGCGATCCGGTCGCTGATCCCCATCACCAGGCTCATGTCGTGCTCGATCAGCAGCACGGTACGGCCCGAGTCGCGGATCCTGCGGATCAGATCCTGCAGCGACAGCTTCTCCGCCGGGTTCATCCCGGCGGCCGGCTCGTCCAGCAGCAGCAGCTTGGGATCGGTGGCCAGCGCGCGGGCGATCTCCAGCCGCCGCTGGTCGCCGTACGGCAGGTTCTTCGCCGCCTCGTCCAGCCGGTGCGGGATGCCCACGAACTCCAGCAGCTCCCGCGCCTTGCGGCGGCCGTCGCGCTCCTCGCGCCGGTGCCAGGGCAGCCCGAGGCCCGCCCCGACGAATCCCGTACGGTGATGCGCGTCCGCCCCCACCATGACGTTCTCCAGCGCCGTCATGTTGTGGAACAGGCGCACGTTCTGGAACGTACGGGCGACACCGAGCTTGGTGACCGCGAACCGCTTCTGGCCGTCGATGCGCTTGCCGTTGAAGAGGATCTGCCCCTCCGTCGGCCGGTAGACCCCGGTGGTCACGTTGAACACCGTGGTCTTGCCCGCGCCGTTCGGGCCGATCAGCGCGAAGATCTCGCCCTTCCCGATCGTCAGCTCGACCTGGTTGAGCGCGACCACGCCACCGAAGCGCATCGTGGCCTTCCGCAGCTCCAGTACCGGCTCGGGCACCGGGACGGAGTCCACGGCCCCGTCCGCGTTCGCCTTCGATACCGGCTTCTCGTCGCCGCTCACTTGCTCACCTCCGTGGCCGAATCGCCATCGGCCCGACCGGACGCACCGGGACCGGCCGTACCTGGACCGGCCACCTCCGCGCCCAAACTGCCCATACCCCCGGTGCCTTCGGCCAGTTCGGCCTTGCGCTGCCGGGACGGCCACAGGCCCTCGGGACGGAACACCATCATCGCCACCAGCGCGGCGCCGAACAGCAGCATCCGGTAGTCGTCCGACAGCCGCAGCCGTTCCGGCAGCCAGGCGACGACGAACGCGCCGAGCATCACTCCGGGCATGTTGCCCGAACCGCCCAGCACCACCGACGCCAGGATCAGCGCCGACAGCAGGAACACGAAGTTCTCCGGGTTGATCGACGTCTGCTTGGTCGCGAACACCACGCCGCCGCTGCCGCCGATCGCCGCGCCGATCGCGAACGCGGCCAGCTTGAACCGGAACGTCGGCACGCCCATCAACTCGGCCGCGTCCTCGTCCTCGCGGATCGCCGCCCACGACCGGCCGACCCGGCTGTGCTCCAGCCGCTTGACGAAGATGATCGTCACCACGATGAAGAAGACCAGCAGGTAGTAGTACGGGCGCGAATCCAGGAACTCGTACTTCAGCGGCTGTACGCCGAAGATCTCGAAGTCCGACAGGTCCGGCGGCCGCGGAATGCCCTGGATCCCGCGGGGGCCGTTGACGAAGTCGCTGTTGTTGGCGGTCTTCTTGACGATCTCACCGAAGCCGAGCGTCACGATCGCCAGGTAGTCGCCGCGCAGCCGCAGCGTCGGCCCGCCCAGGACGACCCCGGACAGCGCCGACAGCAGGATGGCCAGGACCAGGATCTCCCAGAAGCTCCACCCGTACCTGACGCCGAAGATGCCGATGGTGTAGCCGCCGACGGCGTAGAAGGCCACGTAGCCGAGGTCGAGCAGGCCGGCCATGCCGACCACCACGTTGAGTCCGAGCGCCAGCAGGATGTAGATCCCGATCTGGTCGCTCAGCATGGCCCCCCAGTCGGCGCCCGGCGCCATGAAGGAGCCGATCGCCTCGCTCGGCAGCAGCAGCGCGCCGATGATCAGGAGGATGTAGACCGACCAGCGCGCGTACCCGGGCGCCACGGCCCATCGGTCGCGGACCGTGTCCAGGCCGCCGCTCAGACCGCTCCGGCCGTTCTTGAGGTTGTTCCGGCCGTTCTTGAGGTTCTTTGTCATGTTCATGCGCGCGCCTGCTGAAGGGACTCACCGAGGATGCCGGTGGGACGGAACATGAGGACCAGGATCAGGACGGTGAACGCCACGACGTCGCGCCATTCCGAGCCGAAGATGCTGGATCCGTACATCTCGAACAAGCCCAGCGCGAACCCGCCGACCAGCGCACCGCGGATGTTGCCGATCCCGCCGAGCACCGCCGCCGTGAACGCCTTGATCCCGAGCAGGAAGCCGGCGAAGTACCAGGCCTGCTCGAAGCGCACGAAGTACAGCGCGGCGGCGACGCCCGCCATCGCGCCGCCGACCAGGAACGTCGCCGACACCACCCGGTCGATGTTGACACCCATCAGCACCGCGGCCTGCGGATCCTGCGCCGTCGCACGGATGCCGCGGCCGAGCCTGGTGCGGTTCACGAACTGGTCGAGCGCGATCATCATCAGCACCGCGCCCAGGAACACGATCAGCTTGTCGTTGCTGATCACGATCGGGCCGATGTCGATGACGTTCGTGCGCTCCACGAAGTGCTCGTTCACCGGCAGCTTGCCCTCGGCCTCGGTCTTGCCGAAGACCCGCGGGACGATCACGGTGGCGAAGAGCTGCTGCAGGAAGATGGAGGCGCCGATCGCGGAGATCAGCGCCGCCAGCCGGGACGCGCCCTTCTTCCGCAGCGGCCGGTAGGCCACCACCTCCAGCAGCATCGCGCTGCCACCGGAGACCAGGCCCGCCACCAGCGCCATGAGCGCCACCAGGCCGACCAGGGCCATGCCGCCGACGCCGGAGACGCCCAGCAGTTGCACGGTGCCGAGCGCGGCGAAGGTTCCGACCATCCAGATCTCGGCATGGGCGAAGTTGATGAGCCGGAGCACGCCGTAGACCATCGTGTACCCGAGTGCCACCAGGGCGTAGATCGCCCCTAGCGACAGGCCGTCGATGGTGTACAGCCAGAAAGTATCAGTGAAATTGTCGAACACTCTGGTGAAGTCGTCGAACACCTTTGGTCGCCTTTGTGAAAAAGTGGTCGCCTTTGTGAACGGAGCGGGAGCGCGCACGGCGCTCCCGCTCCCGCGCCTGCGGGCGCCACTCAGAGGGGCGCGATGGAAAGCGGGCGTGTCCGGACCGCCCTACTCGACCTTGGCGTCCTTGGTGTTGCCGAGCAGCGGCATCTTGTTGCCCTCGACCTCGTACATGTAGATGTCCTGCGAGGCCAGTTCGCCCTTGGCGTCGAACTTGATCGGCTTGCCGACACCCTCGAAGCTCACCGTCGACAGGAACTGGTTGATCTTCTCGGGCTCGGTGTTGCCGGCCTTGATGGCCTCGATGAACGAGCTGGCCGCGTCGAAGCCCTCACCCGAGTAGATCGCGACCGGCGTGGTGAACTTCGCCTGGTAGTCCGTCGCGAACTTCTTGGCCTTGGCGTTGCTGGTACCGGCCTCGTCGATCAGGCAGCCGCAGCTGAGCATGGCGCCCTGGGCGTTCTCCTGGCCCGCGCCCTCGATCAGCCCGGTGGCCAGTGAGCCGTCGCCCGACATCAGGCGGGCCTTGACGCCGCCCTCGCGCAGCTGCTTGAACAGCCGGCCGGCCACCGCGTAGTAGCCGCCGAAGTAGACGACGTCGGGGTTGAACTGCTTGATCTTGTTGACCGTCGAGGAGTAGTCGGTCGCCTTGTCGTCGACCGGGTCGGTCTGGACCTCGCCGCCCTTCTCCTTGACGACCTTGGCGATGCTGTCGGCCAGGCCCTTGCCGTAATCCTGGTTGTCGTGGATCGTGGCGACCTTCTTGGCCTTGAGCTGGTTGGTGATGAAGTCGCCGGCACCGGCGCTCTGCACCGCGTCGTCGGCCACCACCCGGTGCCAGAACTTCCAGCCCTTCTCGCCCAGCGTGATCTGCGTCGCCGACGGCGACACGCTCGGGATCTTGCCCTCTTCGAGGATCGGGCCGGTGCTCTGCGACTCACCGGAGAAGGCCGGGCCGATCAGGCCGACGATCTTGTCCTGCTTGATGGCGCCCTGGACCAGGGTGGTCGCCTGCTCCGGCTTGCCCTGGCTGTCGTACTCCTTGAACTTGATCTTGACCTTGGGGTTGGTCGCGTTGTACTGCTCGATCGCCAGCTGCGCGCCGTTCCTCGGCGGGATCACCAGGCCCGAGTTCTCACCGGTCAGGTCACCCATGAACCCGATCGTGACCTCGTTGCCACCACCAGAGCCGTCGCCGCCGTCGCCGCACGCGGCGAGGCCGAACGTCAGCATCGCGCTCACCGCCACCGCGCCGGTGACTCTCAACATGTTGCGCCGCAAGGTGCCCAACCTTTCCATCCGGATCCGGGAGGGGATCGGGTACGAGTCATGCCCCGACACCGATACCTCTTGGGAGGAATCGGTCAGTCAGGGAGCAGGTCAGTCGTACACCGATCGGCCACCCCAGAGCAGGACCCCCGGGCAGAAGGGTTACTCGTTCGTTACGGCTCCGTGCTCATCGAACCACGTCCCGGCCAGCGACGATCACGCAGCGTCACGATCGCCGACGGACGGGTGAGAACAGGGCCCCGAGACGCCGGTGACGTCCGAAAGCACGGACACCGGAAGTACGGAGCCGGAAGCACGGAGCCGGGAACGGCGAATGCGGCGGCGGGCGGGTCAGCCGTCGGAGGCCGCGCCGTCCTTACCGGGCTCGCCCAGCGCCCCGGCGACCACGGCGTCGGCCACGGCGCGCATGGTGAGCCGCCGGTCCATCGAGGTCTTCTGGATCCAGCGGAACGCCTCCGGCTCGGTCCAGCCGTTGGCCTCCTGCAGCAGCCCCTTGGCGCGATCCACCACCTTGCGGGTCTCCAGCCGGTCCTGCAGGTTGCCGACCTCGGCCTCCAGCGCGCGCAGCTCGGTGTAGCGGCTGACCGCCATCTCGATCGCGGGCGCGAGGTCGGTCTTGGTGAACGGCTTGACCAGGTAGGCCATCGCCCCGGCGTCGGTGGCCCGCTGCACCAGCTCGCGCTGCGAGAACGCGGTGAGGATGACCACCGGTGCGATCCGTTCCGCGGAGATCCGCTCGGCCGCCGAGATGCCGTCCAGCACGGGCATCTTGACGTCCAGGATCACCAGATCCGGGCGGTGCTCGACGGCCAGCCGCACGGCCGTCTCGCCGTCGCCGGCCTCGCCGACGACGTCGTAGCCGTCCTCCTGCAGCATCTCCTTCAGGTCCAGGCGGATCAGGGCTTCATCTTCTGCGATCACAACTCGCCGAGCGCTATCCGTCACGCGCACGAGACTACCGGGACGCTGTACCCTGGTCCCCGGTGGCCCCGAGGACCGCCACCAATCCGGACATCTAGCTCGATGTCAGGATGAATGCCGGGATGGTGGAATGGTAGACACGAATCCCTCAAAAGGATTTGTCCGAAAGGGCGTGCGGGTTCGAATCCCGCTCCCGGTACCGAAGGTAATCGCGCCTGAACTGTCAGTGGTCGCCCCGACCATGGCGTCATGCAGGACACCAACCCACGGCGCCATGCGTTACGGCTGCTCACCTCAGGCTTCACCCTCGCCGAGGTGCACCGGCAAACCGGAATCCCTCTCTCCACGCTGAGCCGCTGGCGGCTCACAACCGGAGAGACGCGATTCCGTGACCTCGCCACATGTCCACGCTGCCACGGCCGCGATCTCGACCCGTCGTCCTATTCCTACCTCCTCGGCCTCTACCTGGGAGACGGGCACATCGTCAAGACATCGGGCGACAAAGGCGTCCACCGCCTGGAGACCCAGCATGGGCCAGGCAGGAACCACACGCGCAAGATCGAATTGGTGGCCTGGCAACAGAAGGTCGTGGACGGGTTCACCGAGGAATTCATTCGCGGGCTGCTCCACTCCGACGGGTGCCGGAGTACGAACCGCGTACGGCGTCCGGGCAAGGAGGGTGATCGCTGGTACGAGTACCCGCGCTATTTCTTCAGCAACGTGTCGACGGACATCCAGCGGCTCTTCACAGACGCGCTGGACCGCATCGGCATCCCATGGACCCAGGCGAACAAGAAGAACATCTCGGTCGCCCGCAAGGAGGGCGTGGCACGGCTGGACGAGTTCGTGGGGCCGAAGCACTGAGGCCGGCGCCGTGGAGCCGAAGCCGCCGCGCCGCCCGGATGACGGACGGCGCGACGGCGATGGGCTCCGCTACTCCTTCGTGGTCCTGACGCGCTCGTCCTCGACCGGCCGGTTCCGGAAGTACTCGCGGGTCTCGCGGTAGACCAGCGGCGACAGGATCAGCAGGCCGATCAGGTTGGGCAGCGCCATCAGGCCGTTCATGACGTCGGAGAAGGTCCACACCGTGGTGAGCGTGGTGGTGGCGCCGACGTAGGCGACCAGGATGAAGATCAGGCGGTACGGCAGCACCGCCCTTCGCCCGAACAGGTACTCCATGCAGCGCTCGCCGTAGTAGGACCAGCCGAGCAGGGTGGAGAACGCGAAGAAGATCACGCTCACCGTGACGATGACGCTGCCCCATTCGCCGGGCAGCCCCGCGTCGAACGCGCGGCCGGTGAAGGTGGCCGCCTCGTCCTTGCCGCCCTCCTTCCACACGCCGGTGACGACGATGGTCAGCGCGGTGAAGCTGACGACGATCAGGGTGTCGATGAAGGTCTGCGTCATC
Organism: Actinomadura sp. 9N407; assembly: GCF_044326315.1. Classification (NCBI taxonomy): domain Bacteria; kingdom Bacillati; phylum Actinomycetota; class Actinomycetes; order Streptosporangiales; family Thermomonosporaceae; genus Actinomadura; species Actinomadura sp. 9N407. The sequence goes on from NZ_JBIRAW010000002.1 coordinate 244,587, forward strand.
GAGACCAGGGCCTGGCGGACCGGGTGGGTGGTCTTGGCGGCGGCGGCCGCGATGCCGCCGGTGCCCAGGCCGGACTCGTTGGAGAAGATGCCGCGCGCCACGCCGTACTGGATGGCAGCGGCGACCCCGGCACCGGCGAAACCGCCGGTGGCGGCGGTGCCGGTGAAGGCGTCGGCGAAGATCAGGCCGATCGCGGCGGGCACCTCGCCGATGTTGAGGGCCAGCACGGCGGCCGCGCCGAGGATGTACAGGACGATCATCATCGGGACGAAGGCGCTGGTGACGCGGCCGATGCTCTTGATGCCGCCGAGGATCACCACGGCGGTCAGCACGGTGATGATCACGCCGGTGATCGCGGGGTCCAGGCCCCACTCGTCCTTGACGTTGGCGGCGACGGCGTTGGCCTGCGTCATGTTGCCGATGCCGAACGCGGCGAAGGCTCCGGCGATGGCGAAGAACCCGCCGAGGAAGATGCCCAGCGGACCCTTGATGCCCCTGCGGAGGTAGTGCATCGGGCCGCCGCTCTGCTCGCCGGCGGCGTCGGTGCGGCGGAACCGTACACCGAGGAAGGCCTCGCTGTACTTGGTGGCCATGCCGACCATGCCGGTGAACCACATCCACACGACCGCGCCGGGACCGCCCAGGGCGATCGCGGTGGCGACACCCGCGATGTTACCGACGCCGACGGTGGCGGCCAGGGCCGTGGCGAGGGCCTGGTAGTGGGAGATGTCACCGGCCACGTCGGCCTTGTCGGCGTCCGAGCGCTTGATGAACGCCAGCCAGAAGGCCAGCCGGAAGCGGCGGACCTGGATCCCGCGCAGCAGGACGGTCAGGTACAGGCCGGTGAGCAGGAGCAGGGGGATCAGCAGCCAGGGGCCCCAGATGAAGCCACTGGCATCGGTCAGGAAATCGTCAACGGGTTTCATAACACCACCGGTCAGGTAGCAGCAGGAGCGACCCCCGGACCGTAGACAAGTACGAGGCTTTTGACCACCCTCTGCGACCAGCCGTTACGAGATCGTCTTTGCCGCTTTCTCACCCCTTGACCCGCGGCGTGCGCGCCATGGCCGAGTCGGGGTGTCCCGGCTCCGGGCGCCAGGGCGCCGTCCAGGGTGTCCGTAGCGTCGCCGGATCGAGACCGCGCAGTGACGTGGCGCACCCTGCGGCGCACCCGCGGCAGGGTGCCGGCGGGTGCGTACGCCGGGTGCGTACGACGGGCCCGGAGTCCGTCAGGAGGAGGCGGCCGTCAAGGGGAGGCGGCCGTCAGGGGGAGGTGGCCGTGGCGATGGCGTCGCCGATGCGGTGGACGCGCAGCGCGTTGGTGGAGCCAGGGGTGCCGGGGGGCGAGCCGGCCACGATGACGACGCGGTCGCCCTTCTGGCAGCGGCCGGACTCCAGCAGGCCCTGCTCGACCTGGTTGACCATCTCGTCGGTGTGGTTCGCGAACGGGACGATGTGCGTCTCCACGCCCCAGACGTGGGCGAGCCGGCCCCGGACGGCGGGGACCGAGGTGAACGCGAGCAGCGGGATCGGCGAGCGGTAGCGGGACAGCCGGCGCGCGGTCTCGCCGGACATGGTGAACGCGACGAGGGCCTCGGCCTCGATGATGGCGCCGACCTCCGCGGCGGCGCGGGCGATGGCGCCGCCGATGGTCTCGGGCATGCGGTCGAGGGTGTGGGTGGCGTGCAGCGCGGCCTTCTCGGCGGTGGAGACGATCCGCCCCATCGTCCGGACCGACTCGATGGGGTACTGGCCGACGCTGGTCTCGCCGGAGAGCATCACCGCGTCGGCGCCCTCGAAGACGGCGTTGGCGACGTCGGAGGTCTCGGCGCGGGTGGGACGCGGCGCGGAGATCATCGATTCCAGCATCTGGGTGGCGACGATGACCGGGCGGGCCTTCTCGCGGCACAGCTCGATGGCGCGCTTCTGGACGATCGGCACCTCTTCGAGCGGGAGCTCGACGCCGAGGTCGCCGCGGGCGACCATGATGCCGTCGAAGGCGGCGACGATCTCGGGCAGCAGATCGACGGCCTGCGGCTTCTCGATCTTGCCGATCAGGGGGACGCGGACGCCCTCCTCCTCCATGATCCGGTAGCAGATCTCGGCGTCCTCGGGGGTACGGACGAAGGACAGGGCGACCATGTCCACGCCCAGGCGCAGCGCCCAGCGCAGGTCGGTCTCGTCCTTGCCGGTGAGGGCGGGCACGCTGACCGGCACGCCGGGCAGGTTGAGGCCCTTGTTGTCGGAGACCATGCCGCCGACCTCGACGGTGGTGCGCACCCGGGGCCCGTCGACCTCGGTCACCCGCAGCGCGACCCGGCCGTCGTCGATCAGGACCGCGTCGCCGGGGCCGACGTCGCCCGGCAGGCCGGCGTAGGTGGTGGACACCTCCTTGCGGGTGCCCGTGACGTCCTCGGTGGTGATGGTGAACTCGTCGCCGAGGGTGAGCCGGACGGGCCCGTCCGGGAACCGGCCGATTCGGATCTTGGGTCCCTGCAGGTCGGCCAGGATGCCGACGCCGCGGCCGGTGGCCGTGGAGGCGGCCCGGATCCGGTGGTAGACCTCCTCGTGGACGGCATGCTCGCCATGGCTCATATTGAGCCGGGCGACGTCCACGCCGGCCTCGACGAGGGCGTGGATCTGCTCGGCGGAGGAGCAGGCGGGGCCGATGGTACTGACGATCTTCGCTCGACGGGTCACATGCACAACGCTACTTAGTTACCAGCCAGTACGGATATTCATGCAGGATACGGTCGCCGGAGATTCATCCACTGGTCTAGCTCAAGGGTCTAGACCAGTGGCCCCGTGGTGAGGATCGGGGTGAGGGCTCGCGGTAAGGCACGCGATGGGTCCCCGTGGTCACGATCCGCGGTGGGCGCGGTCAGCCGGCGAGCTTCTGGACGGCCGTCCGGCAGAACGCCTTGAGGTCGTCCGGCTTGCGGCTGGTGACCAGGACGTTGGGTCCACCTTCGCAGGTCACGACCTCCTCGTCGACCCAGTCGGCGCCGGCGTTACGCAGATCGGTCCGCAGGCTTGGCCACGAGGTGACCCTGCGGCCGCGGACGACATCGGCCTCGATCATGGTCCAGGGCGCGTGGCAGATGGCCGCGACGGGCTTGCCCGCGTCGAAGAACCCCTTGACGAACGCGACCGCCTTGGGCTGGGTCCGCAGGAAGTCGGGGTTGGCCACGCCGCCAGGCAGCACCAGGCCGTCGAACTCCCCCTGGTCGGAGACGTCCACGGTGGTGTCCACGTCGAAGTGGTCGGCCTTGTCGAGGTGGTTGAACCCCTGGATCCGGCCGGACTGGGTGGAGACCAGGCGCGGGCTGCCGCCCGCCTGCTCCACGGCCTGCCAGGGCTCGGTCAGCTCGACCTGCTCGGTCCCTTCGGGCGCGGCCAGGAAGGCGATGGTCTTACCCTGCAGTTCGGTGCCCATGTGCTCGGTGACCTCCTCGTCAGTGGTGAACGAACGATGCGTGTGGGACTGCCCACCCGAACGGCCTGCCCACCAGAACGGGCGGTATGCAGGCAGCGTGCTATCTAGGCAGGGTGCTCTGCACGAAGGGTGGTATGCAGGAAGGGTGGTATGCAGGAAGGGTGGAGGTCACGAGCTACCGCGAGTCCCCGGCGCCGCCGGGACTGGGCTTCGCCTGCCTGTGGAGCCATGAGCAGTCGGGCAGCGCGCGGGCACCGCACGTCCAGCAGGTGGTCCCGGACGGGTGCATCGACCTGATCTGGTGGAAAGACCGCGCCGAGCTCATGGTGGCGGGCCCGGACACCGGCCCTTCGCCCCCCGGCAGGCTCGAGCCGGGTGAACGGCTCGTCGCCGTACGGTTCCGTCCCGGTACGGCGCCGCCCGCCCTCGGGGTGCCCGCCGATGCCATCAGGGACGTGCGGGTCCCTTTGCGGGAGTTGTGGGGAACGGAGGCCGACCGGCTGGCCGAGGCCATGGCGGCCTCCAGCGACCCGCACACGCCCCTGGTCGATGCCGTCCGGGCCCGGACCTCGGCGGCGCCCGATCCGCTCGTACCGGCGCTGGTGGCGGCCCTGGAGAGCCATCCGGTACGGGAGGTCGCCGGCACCCTGGGGCTGAGCGAGCGGCAGCTGCGCAGGCGTGCTCACGCCGCGTTCGGCTACGGGCCCAAGACACTGCAGCGTGTGCTGCGTTTCCAGCGCGCGCTGAGGCTCGCGCGGGCCGGGGAGCCGCTGGCGGACGTCGCGTACGCCGTGGGCTATGCCGATCAAGCCCATATGGCCAATGAGGTACGGGACCTGGCCGGCACGCCTATCCGCGCGCTGCTCTGAGCCCCCCGAGCCTCATGACACGCGCCTCATGACACGCCGGGCCTCATGATTCGAGTCTTCCGTAGGCGCGGAGCGTCCTGAGGCGTTCGACCGTGATGTATCCGCGCCATTCGGGCTCGACGATGGGCGTCCAGAAGGGGAAGTTCACCGTCCAGCCCCCATCGTCCAGACGGGTGTCCACGAGGGCGTCGAGGTGGGCGTCCAGGACGGTGGCGTCGAAGAGCCGGTGGGCGATCCCGCCGGGCGACGGCGCGAAATCGAGCGGTGAGTGGTGCGTGCCCTCCGCGTACGGGTCGAGGGCGACGTTGGCCAGGAGAGCGTCCCGGATCCGGTCGAACACGGCCTCGGCGCGCTTCCGGTCAGGGACATGGTCCAGGAACGCCAGGATCGCCAGCGTGTCGTACGGGCCCGGCTCGTTCCCCTCCTCCTCCAGGTAGCCCCAGCAGAAGTCGGTCGCGGGACCAAGCCACGGGTGGTCGGCGCCCATCAGGTGCAGCAGCCCGGCAAGGGACGCGGTGGGGTTGATGTTGGCGGGCGGGTCGTCGGGCGTCTGCCACCAGGGGGCGCGCGGGGCGTCCCGTACGGTCGGCAGCACGAACGGCACTCCCCCGCCCGGACGGGTGATTGACGCCAGGAAGTCTCCGATCCGCCGCACGGCCGGGTCGTCGTCCGCCCCCACCTCGTGCAGGGTCTCCAGGGCGTGCTGGGCGGGGACCGGCTGGCTGGCCTCGCCCCTCAGATCGGGCTCGAACGCGTGGCCGTAGCCGCCGTCGGGGTTCTCGTACGGGCGCAGCGCGGCCAGGACGGCCTCAGGCGTGCCACCGCGGAAATGGAAGGCGAACCGGCGGCGGTCGATGAGCCGGGCGTTGAGCCGCAGGAACTCCTCGGCCGTGTCCAGGTCCTTGGCCTGCAAGGTCTTCATATCGCCGACCCTAGGCCGCCGCCGCCGGGCGGTATTGCAGGAAACGGCCACGGCAATGGACGCGGCCCACGGACACGGCCCAGGGCCGAGCCTGTACGAACCATGATCGGCTTTGCTTCACTGGCGGTATGAGCGATCCCCTGCACGAGGCGGGCCGGGCCGCGGCGGCCCTCGAACCGGTGTCCCGCGCGGCGGGCCCGTACCTGCGCGGTCTCGCGGAGCGGCCCGTACACGACCGGTCCCGCGACGCTCTGATCGACGAGCTGGACGGCCCGCTGCCGGCCGAGGGAGAGGGCGCGACGGCCGCGGTCGAGCGCCTGCTGCGCGTCGGCACGGAGGCGGCGACGCACTCGTCCGGGCCCCGGTTCTTCCATTTCGTGGTGGGCGGCTCCACCCCGGCGGCCATGGCCGGGGACTGGACGGCCTCGCTGCTCGACCAGGCCGCCGGGCTGTGGCTGACCTCGCCGCTGGCCGCGCGCGTGGAGACGATCGTGCTGCGCTGGCTCAAGGAGCTGTTCGGGCTGCCCGCCTCGTACGGGGGCGTCCTCACTCCCAGCGCCACGCTCGCGCACGTGACGGGCCTGGCCTGCGCCCGGCACTGGTGGGCGGACCGGCACGGCGTGGACGTCGCCTCACAGGGACTCGCCGGGCTCCCCCGGATGCCCGTGCTCACCAGCGGGCTCGTCCACGTCAGCACCCGCAAGGCCCTGCAGATCCTCGGCTGTGGCCGCGACACGCTGCGGACGTTCGAGCGCGACGACCGGGGCCGCGTCGACCTGCCCGCCGTGGAGGCCGCGCTCGTCGCCCTGGAAGGGCGGCCCGCGGTCATCGTGGCCAACCTGGGCGAGGTCAACACCGGCGACTCGGACCCGATCGCCGACCTCGCGGACCTGGCCGAACGGTACGGGGCGTGGCTGCACGTCGACGGCGCGTTCGGCCTGTTCGCCGCCTTGTCCCCCCGTACGGCGCACCTGGCGCGCGGCGTCGAACGGGCCGATTCGGTCACCGCCGATGGGCACAAGTGGCTGAACGTCCCGTACGAGAGCGGTTTCTCCTTCGTACGAGACCCGGCCATGCTGAGCCGCACGTTCGGGTCATGGGGCGCCGCCTTCCTCCCGGACGCGGGCGCAGGGCAGGTCAACTACAACTCGATGGGCCCGGAGTCGTCGCGGCGGGCCCGCGCGTTCCCGATCTGGGCGACGCTGCGCGCGTACGGGCGCGACGGCCACCGCGAGATGGTCGAACGGCACCTGGATGTCGCGGCCCATCTGGGCGAGCTCGTCGAGCAGGCCCCGGACCTGGAACTGCTGGCCCCCGTACAGCTGTGCATCACGTGCTTCCGCTACCGCCCGCCCGGCGTACCCGAGGAGCTGCTGGACGACCTGAACGCGCGCCTGGGCGCGGCGCTGCTGGCCGACGGGCGCGTGTACGCGGGCACCTCCACCTACCGGGGCATGACCGTGTTCCGTCCTGCGGCGCTCAACTGGCGCACGACGGACGCGGACGTGGAGGCGCTGGTGGAGGTGCTCCGCGAGCTGGGAGACCGGCTCGCGGGCCCGTAGGCCGTCACACGGCTCGGACGGCCCCACGCCCGCAGCTCACGACCGGCTCCCGGACATCCGTCCCTTGGACATACAGCCCCTGGACGGCCTGCCCTTGGACAGCCTGCCCTTGGACAGCCTGCCCTTGGACATACAGAGCGCAGTGCGCGGGGGCCAGGGGGCTGGAGACCGGGCCGGCCGCCGCCGCTCCGAACACGCCCGCGACGGCCGCCGCCAGGACGGCCGGAACGATGATCCGCGCCAGGACGAACATGCCCACCACCGTGAAGTCACTCTGGGGATCCGATTGACTTCACAATGTAGCCGAAGGCTTCAGCGGGCTCCCGGCCAGGGGCCCGGCGGCGAGTGCTCGACGGCCGCGGTCTCGACCTTGGTGTCGTACACCCGGAACCCGCGCGCCTGGTAGTTGGCCAGCGCGGCGGGACCGTCGTTGGAGCAGGTGTGCAGCCAGACGCGGCTGGTCGGCTGCCGGCCCGGCCAGCGGTCGGCCAGATCCCAGGCGCGCTCGGCGGCCACCGACAGCAGGCGGCCGCCGAGGCCGCGGCCGTGGAATCCCGGCAGCAGGCCGAAGTGGACGATCTCGACCTCGCCGTCGGCCTGCGGGTCCAGCTCGGCGTAGCCCGCCGGCGTCCCGCGGACGTAGGCGACCCACATCTCGACGCCGGGGCGGTCGAGCCAGTTGCGCCACTGGTCGTACGTCCAGCCCAGGCGGTCGAGCCAGTACCAGTCGCCCCCGACCGCCGTGTAGAGGAAGCGGCCCAGCTCGGGCCCGGCCTCCTCCGCCCGGACGATCTCCACGGCCGGGTCGGCCGGGCGGGGCTCGCGCGGGCACAGCTCGGCCCGGTCGCGCTGTTCCAGATACCAGGTGGTCACATCGACATGTCTGATCGGCACGCGGTCCCTCACACAGCGAAGCCGCCGCGCCCCCGGCGCCCGGAAAAGGGCGCGCGGGGACGCGGCGGGGTGATCGGATCGAGCCTGGCCGGTCCCGTCCGCCCCAGTCGGCGGACGGCGACGGCGAGGACGGACGGGCCGGCTCGCTCAGTGGTCGTGCTGAGCGGTCAGGCTCGGGTCGTCAGGCTATAGGACGCGCCGTCGGCGGGATCGGGTAGGGCAGCGCCGTGTCCCCGGCCAGGAACTTGTCGACGCCGTGCGCGGCCGCGCGGCCCTCGGCGATCGCCCAGACGATCAGCGACTGGCCGCGGCCCATGTCGCCGGCCGCGAAGACGCCCTCGACCGAGGTGGCGTAGTCGCCGTCGCGGACGACGTTGCCGCGCTGGTCCAGCTCGACGCCGAGCTGGTCCAGCAGCCCTTCCCGCTGCGGGCCGAGGAAGCCCATCGCCAGGGTGACCAGCTCGGCCGGGATCTCCCGCTCCGAGCCCTCGATCGCCTTGAACCCGGTCTCGGGCCCGCCGACCTCCACCAGCCGCAGCGCCCGGACGTTGCCGTCCGCGTCGCCGGCGAACTCGGTGGTCGACACCGCGTACACCCGGTCGCCGCCCAGGTCGGCGAGCTCCTCGTGGGCGCTCTCCATCTTGAACAGCATCGGGTACGTGGGCCACGGCTGGGAGTCCGGCCGCGCCTGCGGCGGCATCGGCATGATCTCCAGCTGGGTGACCGACGCGGCCCCCTGCCGGATCGCGGTACCGACGCAGTCGGCGCCGGTGTCACCGCCGCCGATCACCACCACGTGCCTGCCCTCGGCGGAGATCGGCGACCGCTCGAAGTCGCCCTCCTGGACCCGGTTGGCCGGGGGCAGGTACTCCATCGCCTGGTAGATGCCCTTGAGCTCGCGCCCGGGCACCGGCAGGTCGCGCCACACGGTGGCGCCCCCGGCCAGCACGACGGCGTCGTACTTCTCCCGCAGCTCGCCGCCGGTCAGGTCGGCGCCGACGTTGACCGAGGTCTTGAAGTCGGTGCCCTCGGCGCGCATCTGCCCGATCCGCCGGTCGATGTGCCGCTTCTCCATCTTGAACTCGGGGATGCCGTACCGCAGCAGGCCGCCGATCCGGTCGGCCCGCTCGTACACCCGCACGTCGTGCCCGGCGCGGGTCAGCTGCTGCGCGGCGGCCAGCCCGGCGGGGCCGGAGCCGACGACCGCGACCCGCTTGCCGGTACGGACCGACGGCGGCTTCGGGCCGACCCAGCCCTCGTCCCAGGCGCGGTCGATGATCTCGACCTCGACCCGCTTGATCGCCACCGGGTCCTGGTTGATGCCCAGCACGCACGCGCTCTCGCACGGCGCCGGGCACAGCCGGCCGGTGAACTCCGGGAAGTTGTTGGTGGCGTGCAGGCGCTCGATCGCCTCCTGCCAGTCCTTGCGGTAGACCAGGTCGTTCCACTCGGGGATGAGGTTGCCGAGCGGGCAGCCCTGGTGGCAGAACGGGATGCCGCAGTCCATGCAGCGGCTCGCCTGCTTCTCCAGCCTGTCCTCGCCGAAGCTCTCGTACACCTCCGTCCAGCTCTTGATCCGCACGTCGACCGGGCGGCGCTTCGGGAGCTCTCGCTGTACGGTCAGGAAACCCTTCGGGTCCGCCATCTCTCGGAGTCCCCCTCTCAGCTCTGCGCGGCGGCCATGACGGCCTCGTCGACGTCCCGGCCCTCGGCCTCGGCCTTGGCCATGGCCTCCAGGACGCGGCGGTAGTCCCGCGGCATGATCTTGGTGAAGCGCGTGGCCGCGCTCTCCCAGTCGGCCAGCAGCTTGCCGGCGACCGTGGAACCGGTCTCGGCCAGGTGCCGTTCCACCAGGGTACGGACGTACTCGGCGTCCTCCCCGGTGATCGGTTCCAGGTCGACCATCCCGGGATTGACCCGTTCGGCGACCAGGTCGAGCACGTAGGCGATGCCGCCGGACATGCCGGCCGCCAGGTTGCGGCCGGTCCGGCCGAGGATCACCGCGCGGCCCCCGGTCATGTACTCGCAGGCGTGGTCGCCGACGCCCTCGACGACGGCGGTGGCCCCGGAGTTGCGGACGCAGAACCGCTCCCCCACGACGCCGCGCGCGAACAGCTCGCCCGAGGTGGCGCCGTACAGGATGACGTTGCCGCCGATGATCTGCTCCTCGGCAGCGAACACCGCGTCCGGCTGCGGCCGCACCGTGATGCGCCCGCCCGACAGACCCTTGCCCACGTAGTCGTTGGCGTCGCCGGTCAGCCGCAGCGTGATCCCGCGCGGCACGAACGCGCCGAACGAGTTGCCCGCCGAGCCGGTGAAGGTGACGTCGATGGTGTCGTCGGGCAGCCCCTCGCCACCCCACTTCTTGGTCACCTCGTGGCCCAGCATCGTGCCGACCGTGCGGTTGACGTTGCGGATCGGCAGGTCCAGGGTGACCTTGTCGCCGAACGCGATGGCGCCCTCGGCCAGCTGCATCAGCGTGTTGTCGAGCGCCTTCTCCAGTCCGTGGTCCTGGACGGTGGTGCGCCGCAGGGACGCGCCCTCGCGCAGCTCCGGCCGGTGCAGGATCGGGCTCAGGTCCAGGCCCTCGGCCTTCCAGTGGTCGACCGCGCGGCGGGTGTCGATCATCTCGACATGCCCGATCGCCTCGTCCAGCGTCCGGAACCCCAGCGCGGCCAGGTACTCGCGGACCTCCTCGGCGATGAACTCGAAGAAGTTGACCACGTGCTCGGCCTTGCCGTTGAACCGCTGCCGCAGCACCGGGTTCTGGGTGGCCACGCCCACCGGGCAGGTGTCCAGATGGCAGACCCGCATCATCACGCAGCCCGCCACGACGAGGGGCGCGGTCGCGAAACCGTACTCCTCGGCGCCCAGCAGCGCCGCGATGATCACGTCGCGGCCGGTCTTCATCTGCCCGTCGGTCTGCACGACGATCCGGTCGCGCAGCCCGTTCAGCAGCAGCGTCTGCTGGGTCTCGGCCAGGCCGAGCTCCCAGGGCGCGCCGGCGTGCTTGAGCGAGGTGAGCGGCGAGGCGCCGGTGCCGCCGTCATGCCCGGAGATCAGCACCACGTCGGCGTGCGCCTTGGACACGCCCGCCGCGACCGTACCGACCCCGACCTCGGCGACCAGCTTGACGTGCACGCGCGCCGCCGGGTTGGAGTTCTTCAGGTCGTGGATCAGCTGCGCCAGGTCCTCGATCGAGTAGATGTCGTGGTGCGGCGGCGGCGAGATCAGGCCCACCCCGGGCGTGGAGTGCCGGGTCTTGGCGATCCACGGGTAGACCTTGTGGCCGGGCAGCTGCCCGCCCTCGCCGGGCTTGGCGCCCTGCGCCATCTTGATCTGGATGTCGTCGGCGTTGGACAGGTACTCGGAGGTGACCCCGAACCGGCCGGAGGCCACCTGCTTGATCGCGCTGCGCCGCAGGTCGCCGTTGGCGTCGGCGGTGAACCGGCGCGGGTCCTCGCCGCCCTCGCCGGTGTTGGACTTGCCGCCCAGCCGGTTCATCGCGATCGCGAGCGTCTCGTGCGCCTCGGCCGAGATGGAGCCGTACGACATCGCGCCGGTGGAGAACCGCTTGACGATCTCCGTGGCCGCCTCGACTTCGGCGAGGGGCACCGCCGGGCGGTCGCCCTCCTTCAGGCCGAACAGCCCGCGCAGCGTCATCAGCGCCTCGGCCTGCGAGTCCACCGAGGAGGTGTACTCCTTGAAGATCTCGTACTTGCGGGTCCGGGTGGCGTGCTGGAGCTTGAACACCGTCTCGGGGTTGAACAGGTGCTTCTCACCCTCGCGCCGCCACTGGTACTCGCCGCCGATCTCCAGCGTGCGGTGCGCGGCGTCGTTCCCGCCCGCCGGGTAGGCGCGGCGGTGCCGCTCGGCGACCTCGCGGGCCAGCACCCCGAAGCCGACGCCGCCCAGCCGGGACGTGGTCCCGGTGAAGCAGCGGTCGATGACGTCGGCGCCCAGGCCGATCGCCTCGAAGATCTGCGCGCCGGTGTAGGAGGCGACGGTGGAGACGCCCATCTTGGACATCACCTTCAGCACGCCCTTGCCGTACGCCTTGATCAGGTTGCGTACCCCGGTGGCCGCGTCCAGGCCCTCGATGGCGCCGGTGGCGATCAGGTCCTCGATGGTCTCCACGGCCAGGTACGGGTTGATCGCGGACGCGCCGTACCCGATGAGCAGCGCCATGTGGTGGCACTCGCGGGCCTCGGCCGTCTCGATCACCAGGCCGACCTGGGTGCGGGTCTTCTCCCTGATCAGGTGGTGGTGCACCGCGCCGGTGAGCAGCAGCGACGGGATCGCCGCGCGGGACGGGTCCGAGCCGCGGTCCGACAGCACGATGATCCGGGCGCCGGCCGCGATCGCGTCCGACACCTCGGCGCAGATCTCCTCGAGCCGGTGCTCCAGCGACTCGCCGCCGCCGGTGACGTCGTACAGGCCGTGCACGACATGGGCCCGCAGGTGCGGCAGGTCGCCCTCGTCGTCGATATGGATGATCTTGGACAGCTCGTCGTTGTCCAGGATCGGGGTCGGCAGCACCAGCCGCCGGCAGGATTCGGGGCCCGGCTCCAGCAGGTTGCCCTCGGGACCGAGGGTGGACTGCAGGGAGGTGACCAGCTCCTCGCGGATCGCGTCCAGCGGCGGGTTCGTGACCTGCGCGAACAGCTGCTTGAAGTAGTCGAACAGCAGCCGCGGCCGCTCCGACAGCACCGCGATCGGGGTGTCGGTGCCCATCGACCCGATCGGCTCCGCGCCGGTCCTGGCCATCGGGGTCATGATGATCCGCTGCTCTTCGAGCGTGTACCCGAACGTCTGCTGCCGCTTGACCAGCGTCTCGTGCGTCGGGATCTCGCGGTCGCGGTGCGGCAGCTCCTCGAACCGGACCAGGCCCTCGTGCAGCCACTCCCCGTACGGGTGCGCGGCGGCCAGCTCGGCCTTGACCTCGTCGTCCTCGACGATCCGGCCGGCCTCGGTGTCGACCAGGAAGATCTTCCCGGGCTGCAGCCGGCCCTTGCGGACCACCTTGTCGGACGGGATGTCCAGTACGCCGGCCTCGCTGGCCAGCACGACGAAGCCGTCGTCGGTCACCCAGTACCGGCCGGGCCGCAGCCCGTTGCGGTCCAGCACGGCGCCGACGACCGTACCGTCGGTGAACGTGACGCTCGCGGGGCCGTCCCAGGCCTCCATCAGCGTCGAGTGGAACTCGTAGAAGGCCCGGCGGGCCGGGTCCATCTCGGTGTGGTTCTCCCACGCCTCGGGGATCATCATCAGCACCGCGTGCGGCAGCGACCGGCCGCCCAGGTGCAGCAGCTCCAGGCACTCGTCGAACGAGGCGGTGTCGCTGGCCTCGATGTCGATCACCGGGTAGATCCGGGACAGGTCGCCGGGCAGCAGGTCCGTCTTCAGCAGCGCCTCGCGGGCGCGCATCCAGTTCCGGTTGCCCTTGACCGTGTTGATCTCACCGTTGTGCGCGATGAACCGGTACGGGTGCGCCAGCTCCCAGGCCGGGAACGTGTTGGTCGAGAACCGCGAGTGCACCAGCGCGATCGCGCTGGTGAAGCGGCGGTCCGACAGGTCGGGGAAGAACGGCTCCAGCTGGGGGGTGGTGAGCATCCCCTTGTAGACCATGGTGCGGCTGGACAGGCTCGGGAAGTAGACCCGGACGTCCTGCTCGGCGCGCTCGCGCATGCAGAACACGGCCCGGTCGAGCTCGAGCCCGCTCTTGCCCGCGTGCGGGCCGCCGTCGGCGGGGGCGATGAACAGCTGCGCGAAGTGCGGCATGGCCTTGCGCGCCGCCGGACCCGTGAAGTCGGGGTCGTACGGCAGCTCGCGCCAGCCGAGGACCGCCAGGCCCTCTTCCTCGCACAGCTTGGCGATGTGGTCGACGGCGGCGGACCGCTCGTCGCCGTCCGCCGGCAGGAAACCGATGCCCGCCGCGTACCCGCCGGCCTCGGGCAGGGGGAAACCGCAGACCTCGCGGAAGAACGCGTCCGGGATCTGGACGAGGATGCCGACCCCGTCGCCGTCGTCCGGCTCGGCGCCCACGGCACCGCGGTGGTCCAGGTTCCTCAGGACGGTCAGGGCGTTCTGAACGATGTCGTGGCTCTTACGTCCGTGCAGGTCGGCGACCATGCCGACACCGCACGCGTCATGCTCGTTGGCCCGGTCGTACAGCCCCTGGTTAGGGGGCGTTCCGGGTCCGAGGGCAGCAGCAGCCATCAACCCTCCCGTCGTCGTCATGTCACTGCTTCGATGTCAGTGCAGTCCGGGACGACGTTGGCCCTGCTGCGGTGTGAAGACATTACCTCACTGCCGGGATCATGCCCGAGACGACCGGATCGCGAAACTTCCTCGCGTCGATCACTTCCACGGGGATCCCTGACTGGTTCAGACCAGGATAGCGGCCGGTTTTTTGCGCAAATCGTGCTGACCTCGGTGACCATCCGTGATCATCCTCACGGCACCGCTGAGGTTTGAACGGTCAGGACGCCCGCGCGGCCCGGCCGAGCGGCCCCGGAGCCTTCCCGCCCTCGATCAGCAGGGACAGCAGCGCCTCGTCTTGGACATCGCCCTTGCCGTCCAGCCGCTGGGCCCAGGCCACCACCGCGTAATGCCCCACGGCCAGCCCGCGCGCCATCGAGAACCCCTGCCCGAACCGGTCCAGCGGCTCCCCCGCCGGCAGCGGCCGTACGAACCCGCCCCCGGACTCGAGCCTGCCCACCAGCCGGTCGGCGTTCTCCTTGCCCGCCAGGTTGAACACCGCGACGGTCAGCGCGTGATCCCCATCGGCGTAAACGCCCCGTACGGCCTGCGTGCAGGACCCCCGCCGCAGCTCGTCCCCCACGCCCGAGCCCCAGACCGCCGCGGCGCAGTCACCGTCGAGCCGCTTGCCCTTCAGGGAGAGTTCCGCGCCGGCGTCCGGTACCGCCAGCTTCTCGTCGGGGAACGCCTCCCCCGCCGTCAGCGGCGCCGGATCGGCCGACCGCTGCTCGATCTTCGCGTACGCGCCGGTCGACGCGGAGCTGGAGTACGACGACGGCGACAGCCCGCTCTCGGCCACCGGCCCCATGGCCGCTCCGGCCGCCTTGCCCGCCGGCGGCTTCTCGCCACCGCCCATGACGAGTACGGCCAGCAGCACCACGACGATGACCAGCCCCAGTCCCCCGGCGAGGAAGAAGTAGATCCGCGCCGATCGTCCCTGCTTCCGCTGGTACGTTCCATCCCGCCGCCCCGCCGAACGGCCGCGCGCCGCCCCCCGGCCAGAGCCGCCGTCCTGCATGTCGGCCGGGCCCTGCGGACCCGGACCACCGTCGCGCTTGGCCGGGGCACGACCACGCCGGCCCCGTCCACCGTCCCCCCGCGCCGTACGCCGGGAGCCGCCATCGGACGGGCCCGCAGCACGAGCCGGGGGCATGCCCTCCGGGCTCTGCCCGCGTCGCGCGCCACCCCTGCCACGGCCGTTCGAGCCGCCATCCGGCAGATCCGCAGCGCGAGGCGGAGGCATTCCCTCAGAGCGCCGCATGCGCCGTCCGTCGCTCCTGCCAGGGCGTTCCGAGCCACTGTCCGGCGGGCCAGGGGCACGGGCCGGCGGGGCCGCGCCCTCCTGGCCCCGCCCGCGTCGCATGCCACCCCTGCCACGGCCGTTCGAGCCGCTGTCCGACGGGTCCGTGATGCGGGGCGGAGGCATGCCCTCCGGGCCTGGGCCGCGCCGTCCGTCGCCCCTGCCGGAGCGGTTCCGGGTGCGATCGGGCGCGGCCGCGGCGCGGGGCGGGGGGATCATGCCGTCCGGATCCGGGCCGCGTCTGCGGTCTCCCTGGGCCGGCCGCCTCTGGGCGGGCTCGTCGGCCGGGCGCGCTTCGGGAGAGCGCGCTTCGGGAGAGCGCGGGCGGGGCACTCGTCCGCGGGGGCCCGGCTCCTGCTCGGCGGGGCGCCTGCGGGGTGCCGGGCGGCCCGGCTGGGGGCGCGGCCTGCGGGCAGGGCGGCCCCGGTCGTCCTGTGGGCCGCGTCGGCGGGGTTCGTTCCGGTCCACGATGGCGCGGCTAACGGCCGCTCGTCGGGGCGGGGGTCAACGCTGCGCTCCGTCGGCCAGCTCCGCGCGGCCCCAGACGAAGTCGGCGGGCTTCTCGACGGCCAGGCTCACGTCGATCATCTCGTTGAGCGAGCCGGGCTGGACACCGCCGGCGCGCTGGACCCAGGTGATGATCACGTAGTGGCCGTACGCCTGGGCGTACGCGGCGCTGAAGCCCTTGGCGAACGCGGGGCTGCCGGGCGCGGTGAGCGGCAGCACGAAGCCGGCGCCGGTCCGCGGGTCCAGGGTGCGCACGATCTGCTCGGCGCCCTGCTGGTTCGCCATGTTGATCGCGCTGAACTGGCCGACGTACTTCTTGTCCTGGCTGACGTAGGCGCCGCGCACGATCTGCGAGCACTGGTACTTCGCCAGCTCGGCCTGCAGGCGCGTGCCCCAGGCGGCGGTCTTGCAGTCGTTCGAGACCTGGGACGCGGCGAGGGCCAGGGAGTACTTCTGGAACGAGACGTTCTTGACGTCCGCCGGGAACGCCTCGCCCTGCGTGATCGGCCGCTGGTCGGCGCTGCGCTGCGCGAGCTTGGCCATGTCCTTGTCGGCCATCTGGGGCGTGTACGCGACCGGCGAGATTCTGGCGCCGTTACCCGGCGCGGAGGCCGCCTTCTCCTCGTCGCCCAGGACGAAGAACGCGACGGCGCCGGCCACGGCCACGACCGCCACCACGATCGCCGCGATGATCAGCGGCAGCCGCGACCTGGGTGCCTTGGCGCGGTGGCCGGAATCGTCCGCCGGCCAGAAGTCCGGACCGCCGTCCTTGGGGGATGGGTCTGTGCCACGAGCCTCGATCACAGTCCGGGAGCTTAGCGTTCCGGATGGTCTTCGCGCGCCCAAAAGGCCCATTCGCCCCGATTGAACCGGCGTCACAGCCCGTTGGCGCCGATCAGCGCGCCGACCCCGTAGGTGATCGCCGCGGCGGCCGCGCCGAAGCCCAGCTGGCGCAGCCCGCTGAACCACCATTTCCTGGCGGTCACCCGCGCCACCAACGCGCCGGCGAGGAACAGCCCGAGCGCGGCGATCACCGCGGCCGGCCACAGCGAGCCGGCCCCGAACAGGTAGGGCAGCACCGGCAGCACGGCTCCGGCCGCGAACGACAGGAACGAGGAACCCGCCGCCAGCAGTGGCGAGGGCAGCTCGCCGGGCGCGACGCCGAGCTCCTCCCTGGCGTGCACCTCCAGCGCGTCCTCAGGGTCGCGCGACATCTGCCGCGCGACCTCGGCGGCCAGATCGGGCTCGACCCCGCGGCCCTCGAAGACCTCGGTCAGCTCCCGCAGCTCGGCTCCGGGATGGCGGGCCAGCTCGAGCCGTTCCACCTCGATCTCGGCCTCGGCCAGCTCGGACTGCGAGGCGACCGAGATGTACTCCCCGGCGGCCATCGAGAACGCGCCCGCCGCCAGGCCGGCCAGACCGGCCAGCAGCACGACCTCCTGCGGTGCCCGGCCACCCGCCACACCGGCGATCAGCGCGAAGTTGGAGACCAGCCCGTCCATCGCGCCGAACACCGCGGGCCGCAGCCAGCCGCCGGTGACGTCACGGTGCTGGTGGTGGTTCTCCGCCGTCACAGCGGCCCCCTCGCCCGGCTACTTGCGGTCCTTGACGGGCTCTCCCTTGTCCGCCTCGGCGGCCCCGCCGGTGTCACTGTCACTGCCGGTGTCACTACCAGTGTCACCGCCGGTGTCATTGTCGCCGGTCGCGGGATCGGCGTCGGCCTCGGGGTCCGTGGCCGGCTCCTGGTCCTGGTCCGCCTCGTCCTTCGGCTCCGGCTTCTCCTCGGGCTCCGCGCTCTCGTCCCCGGACTTCTCGTCCCCGGACGTTTCGCTCGCCTCGGGCTTCTCGGCCTCCGCGGGGTTCTCGGCCTCTGCGGACTTCTCGGCCTCGGGCTTCTCGGCCTCTGCGGGCTTCTCGCCCTGGGACTCGTCGCCGGTGGAGCCCTTGTCGCCCGGCTCCTCGGCGGCGGCTTCCGGGTCCTTCTCCGGGGCCTCGGTCGCGGGCTCGGCTTCGGCCGTGGGTGCCGACTCCTCGCCGGCCTCCTGCGGTACGGGGTCTCCGCCGGGCTCGGCGGGGGGCGGGGTGCCGACGCTTTCGGGGCCGGTCTTCGTACGGGCCCAGTAGATGTAGCCGACGGCACCGATGAAGACGATCAGGGACGTCCAGGCGTTGAGGCGCATGCCGAGGATCTGATGGGCGTCGTCGATGCGCAGCAGTTCGATCCAGAACCGGCCGGCGGTGTAGCCCGCGATGTAGAGCGCGAACGCGCGGCCGTGGGTGAGCTTCCAGCGGCGGTCGGCCCAGATGACCAGGATCGCCACGCCGATGCACCACAGCGACTCGTACAGGAACGTGGGGTGGTACGTGGCGATGTCGGCGAACTGGGGGTCGGGGGTGCCGTCCTCGAGCCGCGGCCGGTGCGCCTGGTCGATCTCCAGGCCCCAGAACGCGTCCAGCGGGCGCCCGTACAGTTCCTGGTTCCAGTAGTTGCCCCAGCGGCCGATGCCCTGGGCGAGCGCGATGCCCGGGGCGACCGCGTCGCCGAGCGCGGCCACCGAGATGCCCCGCCGGCGGCAGCCGATCAGGGCGCCGACACCGCCCAGCAGGACCGCGCCCCAGATACCGAGGCCGCCCTCCCAGATCTTCAGCGCGTCCACCGGGTCACGGCCGGCGCCGAAGTAGCGCTGGTAGTCGGTGATCACGTGGTAGAGCCGGCCGCCGACCAGCCCGAACGGGACGGCCCAGACGGCGATGTCGATGATCACACCGGGGGTACCGCCCTTGGCGGCCCAGCGCCGTTCGCCCAGCCAGACCGCGACGACGATGCCGATGATGATCATCAGGGCATAGGCGCGGATCGGGACGAAACCCAGGTGCCAGACGCCCTGGGATGGACTGGGAATGAAGGCCACCGGCTGCATGGGCGATGACGTTACCGCCTTTGGCGGGGCCCGTGGTCCGCGCGGCCAAGATCAGCGCTAGCCGCGGGCGGCGGTGTGGATCGCGCGCTCCAGCCGCGCCGGCTCGAGCAGGTGGGTCCGCAGGTCGAGCCGCGTTCCGTTCAGGAAGGCCGTGGGGACCTCGCGGACGCCGCGGGCCTCGACCGCGTCCCGGGTCAGCCGGTCGAGCCGGGCGTTCTGCAGGCCGCCGGACACGCAGTCCGCGAACGCCGCGTCCCTGATGCCGGCGTACCGGGCGAGGGCGATCAGGTCGGCCTCGGTGAAGGCGCCGGTGCCCTCCATCGGCCCGCGGGTGAAGAGGGCGTCGTGGTACGCGAGCCAGTGGCCCGCGGGGGCGCAGAGGGAGGCGTTGGCGGCGCGGCGGCTCTGCGAGTCCGCGGGCTCGCCCTGCGGCAGCACGATCGGGCGGTAGACGACGCGGACGCGGTTCTGGGACGCCAGCCGCTTGATCGTGGCCGCGGCGGTGTCCTGGAGTTCCGCGCAGGAGGGGCAACGGTAGTCGGTGAAGATCTCCAGCACGGGCGACCGCACGTCGCCCGCGACCGCGACCGCGCCGTCCTCGGTCCGCCACACGGTCGAGACGGGCGCGTCGTACGAGCCCACCGTGACGGCCGCGCCGGTATCGGAGGGCCCGCGCAGCGCGGTGAAGCCGGCCAGGGTGACGCTGAACACGGCGACGGCGCCGAGGACCGCGAGGAGGCGGTGCCCCGCCTCCCCGGCCGGATGCCGGCGCTCCCACCGCGACGTGCTCATCGCCCTCCCGTTGCGTGCCCGCACGAACGAGGCTAACGAAACCGGTGGGGCACGGGAGAAAGGCGGCGGTGAAGACTCCGTCAAGTCGAGCGCCGCGAACCCGTTGCCGGGGTTCGCGGCGCTCGCGGTGGCCGCGGCGTTCCGCGGCCCGATGGCCCTACTTCTTGTTCTTGGCGGCCTCGGTGACGGCCTTGCGTAGCGAGTCGGGGTCGCCGATCTCGTTCTCCAGCTTGCGGCCGTCCAGGAAGACGCTCGGGGTACCGGTGACCTTCCGGGTCTCCAGCGCGTACTTGGTCATCTGCTCGACCTGCGGCTTCTTCTGCTGGTCGGTGACGCACTTCTCGAAGCCGGGGTCGGTCACCCCGACGTCCTTGCCCCAGGCGACCAGGTCCTTGGGCGCGAAGCCCTCCGAGCCCTCGGCCGGCTGGAACTTGAACAGCGCGTCGTGGTACGACAACCACTTGTCGGCCGGGACGCACAGGGCGGCGGCCGCCGAGCGCATCGAGTTGCCCTTGATCGGGTCGCGCTGCTCGCCGAACAGGTGGAACGGCCGGTAGACGACCTTGACCTTGCCCTCGGCCGCCAGCTCCTTGATCGTCTTGCCGGTGGCTTCCTCGAACTGCTTGCAGGCCGGGCACTGGAAGTCCTCGAAGACCTCCAGCAGCGGTGCGGTGACGCCCGCCTTGGCCATCTCGATCGACCCGTCGGCCGCCCGGGACACCGGCGCCTGGGGACCGGTGTAGGCGGTGGCCTGCTGGTCCCGCTTGCCGCGCTGGTCCAGGACGATCACGGTGACCACCACGACCAGTGCCACCGCGACCACCGCGCCGACGACGATGCCCAGCAGCCGCCGTTGCTTCGCGCGCGCCTCCTGGCGCTTGCGCTCGGCGGCGAGCCGCTCCCTGGCGGATCGCTCTCGTGCGGCCTTGCTCATGTGGAACTCCTATGGGGACGCCGCGCGGACGGATCGACCTCTCTAGTCGACATCGCCGATCCGCCGGAACTCATCGAACAGGACAAGGACGAACAGCAGGATAGTGATGACATGCACCCCGGTGCACCACAGGCAGATCTTGTGCAGGATGGCCAGCTCCGCCGTGACCAGGTAGACCACGAACAGCAGACCCACGCACACGCTCACCAGCCGGCCCCAGCGGAACACCGGGTGCTCCGAGCGCAGCACGGGCGGCGTGATCAGGGCCGCGAAGCCCACGAAGAACGCCAGTCCGAGCAGGGGCAGTGGAATGCCCAGCAGCTCGGAGTACTTGCTGGTGGTGACCGAGTGGCAGTCCACCGTCCCGGTGCTGGAGCAGACCAGCGCGCCCTCCTGGTAGTGCGCCACCGTCAGGTACACGGAGACGCCCAGACCGGCCAGCGTGAGCACCCACGCCGTGATGAGGAACCATCGCGGGCGGGCGGGCGGCGCGGGGGTCGTCTCGTCCCGCGCCTCGGCGTGCTGCACCATCGCTGATCCTTCCGTGCGCGCACATCACCGGGAAGCCGTCCAGGGGTGCCGGTGCGGAGGCACCGCCCCCGGCGGGCCCCACCCTAAGGGACGCCGTATAAGTTCCGCGTTCGGAACACGGCGGTCCCGCCATCCCGCCGGGCGGCACGTACCGATCACCGGGCCGCCGGGCGGGCGGAACGGTCAGCCGGCCGGGTGCCGGACCCCGGTGGCCAGCTCGGTCGTCAGGACGCGCAGGTCCTTCAGGCCGGTGGGCAGGTCGGGGGCGTCCAGCAGGCGGCGGACGAACGCCGAGCCGACGATGACGCCGTCGGCGAAGGCCGCGACCTCGGCGGCCTGGGCCCCGTTGCTCACGCCCAGCCCGAGCCCCACCGGGACGGTGGCCCCGTGGCGTTCCATGACCGTACGGGTGCGTTCGACCAGGCGGGGCGCACCGGTGTCGACCGCGCCGCGCGCACCGGTCACGCCCATCAGCGAGGCGGCGTAGACGAATCCCTTGCAGGCACGGGTGATCGTGTCGATCCGCTCGTCGGTGGAGCTGAGCGCGACCAGGAAGACCCGGTCGAGGTCGTGCGCGTCGGAGGCCTCCAGCCAGGGGCCGGCCTCCTCGGGGGTGAGGTCGGGCGTGATCAGGCCCGCGCCGCCGGCCGACTTCAGGTCGCGGGCGAACGCGTCGACGCCGTACCGGTCGATCGGGTTCCAGTAGGTCATGACGAGGGTGGGCACGCCGGTGGCGGCCACCGCCTCGACCGTACGGAGAACGTCGGCGACGCGGATGCCGCCCAGCAGGGCCTGGTGGACGGCGTCCTGGATGACGGGGCCGTCCATCATCGGATCGGTGTAGGGCAGGCCGAGCTCGATGACGTCGCAGCCGGCGTCCACCATGACCTTGGCGGCCTCGATGGCGCCCTCGTAGCTGGGGAAGCCGGCGGGCAGGTAGCCGACGAGGGCCGAGCGCCCCTCGGCCCTGGCCTTGTCGTAGGCGCTCCTGGCGGTCACGTGGCCTCGCTCTCGGGTTCCGGCATCAGCCCGAAGAACTCGGCGGCCGTGTGCATGTCCTTGTCGCCGCGGCCGGACAGGCAGACCAGGATGAGCCCGTCCGGGCCCAGCTCCCGCCCCACCTTGAGCGCGCCGGCCAGGGCGTGCGCCGACTCGATGGCCGGGATGATGCCCTCCGTGCGGCACAGCAGCGCGAAGGCCTCCATGGCCTCGGCGTCGGTGATCGGCCGGTACTCGGCGCGGCCGGTGTCGTGCAGCCAGGAGTGCTCGGGGCCGACCCCGGGATAGTCGAGCCCGGCCGAGATCGAGTGCGACTCGATCGTCTGGCCGTCCTCATCCTGCAGCAGGTAGGTGCGCATGCCGTGGATCACGCCGACCCGGCCGGCCGAGATCGTGGCGGCGTGCCGGCCGGTCTCGATGCCGTCGCCGGCGGCCTCGAAGCCGCACAGCCGGACGGCCGCGTCGCCGATGAACGCGTGGAACGCGCCGATGGAGTTGGAGCCGCCGCCGACGCAGGCCACGACCGCGTCCGGCAGCCGGCCGGCCAGCTCGAGCACCTGGGCGCGGGCCTCGACGCCGATGATCCGCTGCAGCTCGCGGACGATCATCGGGAACGGGTGCGGGCCCATGGTGGAGCCGACGCAGTAGTGGGTCCGCTCGACCGTGGCGACCCAGTCGCGGAACGCCTCGTTGCAGGCGTCCTTGAGGGTCCGGCTGCCGGTCCCGACCGGGACGACCTCGGCGCCGAGCATCCGCATCCGGGCGACGTTGAGGGCCTGCCGCTCGGTGTCGACCTCGCCCATGAAGACCGTGCACTCCAGGCCGAGCAGCGCGGCCGCGGTGGCGGTGGCGACGCCGTGCTGGCCCGCCCCGGTCTCGGCGATCACGCGGGTCTTGCCCATCCGGCGGGCCAGCAGGGCCTGGCCGAGCACATTGTTGATCTTGTGCGAGCCGGTGTGGTTGAGGTCCTCGCGCTTGAGCAGGATCCGGGCGCCGCCCGCCCGCTCGCCGAAGCGCTTGGCCTCGGTCAGCAGGCTCGGCCGGCCGGCGTAGTCCTTGAGCAGTCCGTCCAACTCGGCGGTGAAGACCGGGTCGCGCCGGGCCTCCTCGAACGCGCGCTCGAGCTCGTCCAGCGCCGCCATCAGGGCCTCGGGGGCGAACCGCCCGCCGTAGAGGCCGAAATGCCCGGAGGCGTCGGGCACGGTCCGCGGTGCCCCCGTGCTCGGAGAACCCGTGCTTGAAGAACTCGTGCCTGTGGAATCCGTACCAGGGGTACCGGTGTCGGTGGTCATCAGAGATCTGTCCTGTCGTGCGGCCGGTGGGTCGATTCGTTCAGTGAGACGTCGAATCGGCCCGCCATCGTTCGCGCAGTGACATCGCTCGTCCCATGGAGGGGCCGGCCCCTTCCGATGACTCCATCCGCATGCCCGTACCCTACTCGTTCTCCGTGGTCGCCCCGGCTGGGCGCGCACGCCCGCCGGGCTCTGGCCCGCCGCTCTGTTCAGCCATTCGGCCATTCAGCCGCTCGGTCAGCCGCTCTGGCGCAGGGCCGGATGGGCGCCGGCGGCCACCAGGTCGGCGACGGCGGCGCGCGGGTCCTTGCCGATCACCAGGCTCTCGCCGACCAGGACGGCGTCGGCGCCGCTGGAGGCGTAGGCCAGCAGGTCGTGCGGGCCGCGCACGCCGGACTCGGCGATCCGCAGGATGTTCTTGGGGACCAGCGGCGCCACCCGGGCGAAGACGTCCCGGTCGACCTTGAGGGTGCGCAGGTCGCGGGCGTTGACGCCGATGACCTTGGCGCCCGCCTCGACGGCGCGGGCCACCTCCTCCTCGGTGTGCACCTCGACCAGCGGGAGCAGGCCGATCGACTCGGCCCGCTCGACCAGCGAGACCAGCGCGTCCTGCTCCAGCGCGGCGACGATCAGCAGCGCCATGTCGGCGCCGTGGGCGCGCGCCTCCCACAGCTGGTAGGAGCTGACGATGAAGTCCTTGCGCAGCACCGCGATGTCGACGTTGGCGCGCACCTCGGCGAGGTCCTCGAGGCTGCCGCCGAAGCGGCGGCGCTCGGTCAGCACGCTGATCACCTTGGCGCCGCCGGCCTCGTAGTCGCGGGCCAGCGCCGCCGGGTCGGCGATCGCGGCCAGCGCGCCCTTGGACGGGCTGCTGCGCTTCACCTCGGCGATGACCGAGACGCCGGGGCCGCGCAGGGCGCCCAGGGCGTCGCGCGGGGCCGGGGCGGCCGCCGCCTTGCGCTTGAGGTCGTCGAGCGGCACCTCACGCTGCCGGTCGGCGAGATCGGCCCTGACGCCTTCGATGATCTCGTCGAGCACGCTGCCGGTCTGCCCGCTCACGCTGTAGGCCCCCTCGGTCCGGTCGTTCCGTGGCCCGATCGTAGCCGCACCCGCCGACAGCCTCGCGACCCGCCCCTGCGGCCCGCGCCGCCGGCCCGCCCCGCGGTCGCGGGGGCGGCCCGTACCGCTAGGGCGCGAGCACCTCGGCAAATGGCAGATTTCGCGCAATCCAGTACAAACCCAGGATTCCCAGGAAGGCGTAGAGCACCAGGGGCCTGAGCAGGACGGACTTCATCGGTACGCCGCGCGCCGCGCTGACCGCCCACCGTGCCCAGAGGTAGGCGAACAGCGGCAGGAGCACCAGGACCAAGGGATTCATCGAGAACGCCTGGGCCACGTCCCCGTGCAGGAGCGAATTGGCCATGCGGAGACCGCCGCAGCCGGGGCAGTACATGTTCGTCAGGAACAGGGACGGGCAGACCGGATAGTGGCCGGGCTCGTGCGGGTTCACGAACGCGACCACGATCGCCGCCACGGACCCGCCGGCCAGCACGCTCATGGGCGCCAGCAGTGCGTGTCCACGCTTGGGGGCACGTCCGCCCGGCCGGGAAGCGGCAGGCGGGCCCTGTACGGGTGCGTCCGTCACGGTCTCAGCCTAGAACGCATCAGGCGTCCAGGACGTATCCGACGCCTCGTACGGTCCGGATGGGGCTGCCCTCGCCGAGCTTGGCCCGCAGCTGGGCGATGTGCACGTCGACCGTACGGCTGCCCGCGCCGGCTCCCGGTCCCCAGGCGGCGTCCAGGAGCTGCTCGCGGGTGAACACGCGCCCAGGGTTCCCCATGAGGAACGCCAGCAGGTCGAACTCGGTGACGGTGAGGGCGATGGGACGCTCTCCGATCACGACCGCACGGGCGCGCGGCTCCAGCGTCACGGGACCGGCCCTCAGCTCTCCCGGAAGGGCGCCCGGGCCGGCACCGCGCAGGGCCTCGCCCACGGCCCCCACGAGCACGCGGGGACTGAACGGCCGGGTCACCCAGTGCTCGCCCAGTGCGCGTTCCACCGCCGGGTCGAGCGGCCCGGCCACGGCCACGACCGGGGCGGCCCCCGCGGCCTCGGCCACGCGCCGGAACAGATCGGCGGGCAGCGCGGCGGTGGACAGGTCCAGGACGACCACATCCGGCCGCAGCCGGGCGGTCTCCGAGGGGGCACGGGCGGGATCGGGCTCGATCCTCACCTCGTACCCCTCCCGGACGAGATAGCGGCGCTGCAACTCCGCAACGGCGTCCTCGTGCTCGACCACCAGGACGAGGCCGCCACCGCCCTCGGCCGTCATGCGCGGCGTTCTTCGGCCGCCGTGGGGTCCTCGCCTCGATCGAGCGACTTCCAGAGCGCGGAGGGGTCGTCGTCCTGAGAACCGGCACCAGAGCCGGTCGCAGTACCGGCCGCCGCCGCGGCGGTCTTCGGCCGGTCGGTGCCCTTGCCCTCGGCCGACGGGCCGGTGTTCCGCTCGTAGCGTGCCGACATCCCGGGCCAGCGCGCGCCGCGCAGCAGCGTGACCAGCCCGGCGCCCACCAGCAGCACGCCTCCCGCCAGGGAGACGATCCACCAGGGAGCGACATCGACCGCGAGGTTGCCCTCCAGGCGCAGCAGGGCGCTCTTGTCGCCCGCCGCCGCCAGCACGTCCGAGCGCTGGACGGCCGCGACCGAGGCATAGCCGATGGCCACCCCGAACAGCGCCAGGAGCACCCCCACGCCCGCCCGCACACGGCCGCGGGTGGCGAACAGCGCCGCCAGCCCGGCCAGCGCGGCCCAGCCAAAAGCGCCCGAGGTGGTGCTCAGGTCGCGTCCGGTCAGGTCCTGGGCGAACGGGGTGATGGCGTCGCGGGCGCTGACGGTCGCCCACGCGCGGCCGGCGGCCAGCAGCGCGAGCCCGGCGCCGGCGGCGCACAGCAGCGCGGCCAGGCCGCGCTCACGGCTCGCGGTCACGAGCCCTCAGACCCCTTTTCGCCCGGCCCCTCCTGGGGCCGCTCGCCGATCACGGGGTCGAGCGCGTCCGCGTCCCAGCAGGTGCGGTCGCCGGTGTGGCAGGCGGCGCCGACCTGGTCGACCTTCACCAGGATCGCGTCGCCGTCGCAGTCCAGCGCGACCGACTTGACCCACTGCTGGTGGCCGGAGCTCTCGCCCTTCACCCAGTACTCCTGCCGGCTGCGCGACCAGTAGGTGCAGCGGCCGGTGGTCAGGGTGCGGTGCAGGGCCTCGTCGTTCATCCAGGCCAGCATGAGCACCTCACCGGTGTCGTACTGCTGGGCGATGGCCGGGACGAGGCCGTCCTCGGTGCGCTTGAGGCGGTCGGCGATCTTGGGGTCCAGATTGGACGCGGGTACGGACATGGCATCCATTGTGCCCGCTCCGTCTTCATGGGACTGCCGGGGACACGTGCCGCTCGCCGTGGCCTCGGACACGGCAAGGCCCGCACCCCGGAGAGGGGTACGGGCCTTGCTGCACGACTAGGGTGTAACTGGTGTTACAGGGGGACGACCTGGTCGGCCTGCGGTCCCCGGTTACCCTGCGTCACCTCGAACTGGACGCGCTGGTTCTCGTCCAGTGTGCGGTACCCGGAGGACTGAATCGCCGAGTAGTGCACGAACACGTCCGGTCCTCCGCCGTCCACGGCGATGAAACCGAAGCCCTTCTCGGCGTTGAACCACTTCACGGTGCCCTGCTGGGGCATGTCTTTCTCCTTGCGGCAAAACATGGGCCCACACCTCGCGAGCCCGGTGCGGTCACTGCGGAACGCTCTCGCCCCCCGGTACGGTCCCGGAAAAGCCAAAACGCCCGCTGCCATCAGTCCGCGGGCGTCTGGACAAACGATCGAGAACCACGACTGCAACCGACGGCACCACCGTATCACCGGTTCCCCGTAAAGCGGAGGAGCCGCAACCCACGCGATTCACCTCTCGGCGAACCCCGTCGTTACCGCCCTGTTAAAGGCCTCGACCCGACTCGGTGAGGGCCTTGACAGACTCCCGCGAACCGGTGATGCGGACCTGTGCGACTTCGGTACGGCCGAGCGCCCACAGCAGCAGTTCTCCGACCGTGCCGTGCACCCGTACACCGCCGGAGGCCGTACTGGCGTGCGCCGCCCGCCCCGTACCACTGGGGCCCCGCGACGAAACCGATCCGGAACGGGTATTACGGACAGCCCTTGAAGGGCGTTCTCCCGAGACCCGCGCGCTTCTTCCATCGGGCCGGATCAAGGTGACCTCAACCGGCACTTTTCTTAGGGCAAAGCGGGCAATTCTTATGCGCCGCCACAGAAGGTCCTCCAGGGCCGGGGTCAGTGACCTGGGGACGCTGTCGGGTTGCGCCCGGCGGACATCCTCATGATGCACAAAGAACTCGACGCCGTTGGCCCTTTCGTCCATGCCGGGAAGCGCGTACAGGGACCACTTCGGCGGCCCCTGCCGAATCCGGTCCACCAGCCTCTCGAACGGAACGTTCCGGACGGTACGGCGGCGTACACGCTCGGTGTGGAAGGCCAGCGGGCGCAGCACTATTCCCGGCAGCGTGTCCGGCCGCCGTTCCCTGACCACGAGATGGGCGGCCAGGTCGGCGGCCGTCCAGCCCTCGCACTCGGTACGCGCGTCCGGGCCGGCGGCCAGCAGGGCGTCGCACAGCAGGGCGCGCTCCTCCCGGACCGGGCTCAAGGGCTGCGGGTTCATCCGGCGATGGTAGGCCGCGCCCGGCGCTCCGGGAATAAGCGACCCCCGCGGATGGTAGGCATGTGCAGGCCCGCAACCCCGGCGTACCGGGGCAAACCCTGGGCATCGCCGAACGAGGAGGAGTGGCCGTGCCAGCTGGGGCGCCGCGCGTCGATCCGCACATACTCAGAGAAGGGCTGCGGGTCCTGGGGGTCGCGATCCGGGCCGAGCCCCGGGTGTTCGCCGTCTCGGTGATCGCCAGCGGCCTCTTCGCGGCGATGACCGTCGGGACCGCCCAGGTGCTGGGCTGGGTGACCGAGGACGTGATGCTGCCGGCGTTCCGTTCGGGGGACACGACCGCGGGCGCGCTCGCCGGCGCCGCCGCGGCGATCCTGGGCGTGGCGTTCTTCAAGGCCCTGGGCGTGGCCGGCCGCCGGTTCTACGCGGGGCTCATGCAGTACCGCATGCAGGCGCGCTACCGGCGCGCGGTCACCCGCCAGTACCTGCGCCTCCCGCTGGCCTGGCACCACCGCCACCCCACCGGGCAGCTGCTGTCGAACGCCAACGCCGACGTCGAGGCGACCTGGGCGCCGATCGCGCCGCTGCCGATGGCGGTCGGCGTGGTGTTCATGCTGCTGATCGCGGCGGTGTCCATCGTGCTGACCGATGTCACGGTGGCGATCGTCGGGTTCCTGGTGTTCCCCGCGATCGCGCTGCTCAACATCGTGTACCAGCGCAAGCTCGCCCCGGTCGCCACCCGCGCCCAGCAGCTGCGCGCCGAGGTCAGCGAGGTGGCGCACGAGAGCTTCGAGGGCGGCCTGGTGATCAAGACGCTCGGCCGCGAGCAGTCCGAGACCGACCGCTTCGCCGCCGCCACGCACGCGCTGCGCGACGCCAACATCGCGGTGGGACGGGTGCGCGGGCTGTTCGACCCGATCCTGGAGGCGCTGCCCAGCCTCGGCGTGCTGGCCGTGCTCCTGGTGGGCTCCATGCAGCTCCAGGCCGGTGCCATGACGGCGGGCGACCTGGTGAACGTGGCCTACCTGTTCACGCTGCTGGCGTGGCCGATCAGGGCGCTCGGCTGGGTCCTGGCGGAGGTACCGCGCAGCGTGGTGGGCTGGCGGCGCGTACGGAGCGTCCTGGACGCCGGGGGCTCCATGCCGTACGGCGAGGGCACTCCGGAAGGCGCCAAGGCCGCCGGCCTGGAAGTGCGCGAGGTCCGCTTCGCCTACGAGACGGTCGCGACCGAGACGGCCGAGGCCACGGTCTCCCCCGTCCTGCACGACGTGAGCTTCTCGACCGCTCCCGGCAGTACGGTCGCGATCGTGGGCCCGACCGGCTCGGGCAAGTCCACGCTCACCTCCCTGCTGGTACGGCTGGTCGACCCGGCCGACGGCTCGGTGCTGCTGGACGGCCTGGACGTACGGGACTTCAAGCGGGGCGGCATGGCCGCCACCGCCGCGCTCGTTCCGCAGCAGACGTTCCTCTTCGACGACGACGTGCGGGGCAACGTGGTCCTCGGCCTGGACGTACCGGACGAGCGCGTATGGGAGGCCCTGCGGCTGGCCCAGGCGGACGGTTTCGTGGCCGCACTGGGCGACGGCCTGGACACCAAGGTGGGCGAACGCGGCGCGACCCTCTCGGGTGGCCAGCGGCAACGCCTTGCGTTGGCACGCGCCCTGGTGCGCAGGCCGCGCCTCCTGGTGCTGGACGACGCGACGTCCAGCGTCGACCCGCAGGTCGAGGCCCGGATCCTGCAGGGCATCCGCGACAGCCAAGCGACCGGTGAGGGCGCCGCCACGGTCGTCGTGGTCGCCTACCGCAAGGCCACGATCTCCCTGGCGGACGAGGTCGTCTACATGGAGCACGGCCGCGTCCTGGATCGCGGCCCCCACAACGAGTTGCTGAAGCGTTCCGAGGGCTACCGCAACCTCGTCAACGCCTACGAGCGTGCCGAGGCCGAGAAGGACGCCCTGGAGCTGGAAGCGCTGAGCGCGGCCGACGATGAGCGGCCGGGCAGTGACGAAGAAGAGGATGCGCTGACATGACGGAGCGAAGCGAGGACATGTCAGCGGTCTTGGCCGGGGGGTGTGGGGGGTCGTCCCTCCACGAGGAGGACGTGTGACCACGCTCAATGAGGTGGCCGTTGGCGAGGGCGCCATCAGTACGCTCCGCCGCGGCCTGCGGCTGAGCCCGGAGTTCAAGGTCGGGCTGGCCGGAACGCTGCTGCTCGCCCTGGTGGCGACCGCGGGCCGGATAGTGGTTCCGATCGCCGTTCAGCAGACCATAGACAAGGGCATCGGGGCCACGGGCTCGGCCGACATCGGTTTCATCCGGAACGCGGTGCTGCTGTGCGCCGTGGCCGTGGGGATAACGGCGATCAGCGCGTACGCGATGAACGTCCGGCTCTACAAGACCACCGAGACGGGCCTGGCCACGCTGCGGGTCAAGGCGTTCCGGCATGTGCACGACCTGTCGATGCTCACCCAGAGCGGGGAGCGGCGCGGCGCGCTGGTGTCGCGGGTGACCGGGGACGTGGACCAGATCAGCCAGTTCATGCAGTGGGGCGGCCTGATGATGGTCGTCTCGCTGGGGCAGCTGGTGGTGGCCAGCGTGCTGATGGCGGTCTACTCCTGGCAGCTGACGCTGCTGGTCTGGCTGACGTTCCTGCCGCTGGCGCTGGCGCTGCGCTGGTTCCAGCGGCTGGTCTCCGCCGCGTACATGAAGGTGCGCGAGCGGATGGGCGATCTGCTGGCGGCGGTGAGCGAGTCGGTGGTGGGCGCCGCCGTGATCCGCGCGTACGGGTCGGAGGACCGCACCGCGCGGCGGGTGGACGAGACCGTGGACGCGACCAGGCGTGCGCAGACCAAGGCGCAGGGCCTGGTGGCGCTCACGTTCCCCTCCAGCGAGCTGGCGGCGGCCACGGCCACGGCCGGCGTGGTGGTGGTCGGGACGCTGCTGGGCATCGGCGGCCACCTGTCGGCCGGGAAGCTGATCGCCTTCCTCTTCCTGGTCACGCTGTTCGTCAGCCCCATGCAGACGGCGACCGAGGTCCTGAACGAGGCCCAGAACGCCATCGCCGGCTGGCGGCGGGTCCTGGGCGTCCTGGACACCGATCCCGACGTGGCCGACCCGGGAGACAAGGGCGAGGTGCTGCCGCGCGGCCCGATCGAGGTCCGGTTCGAGGACGTGGGGTTCGCCTACCCGGGCGGGCCGCCCGTACTGCACGAGGTGAACGCGGCCATCGCGCCGCGCAGCAGGGTCGCCGTGGTGGGCGAGACCGGGTCGGGCAAGACGACGTTCGCCAAGCTGCTCACCCGCCTGATGGACCCGGCCTCGGGCCAGGTCCTCGTGGACGGGGTACCGCTGAAGGACGTGCGGTTCTCCTCGCTGCGGGAGCGGATCGTGATGGTGCCGCAGGACGGGTTCCTGTTCGACGCCTCGCTCGCCGACAACATCCGGTACGGCAGGCTGGACGCCACCGACGAGGACCTCGCCCTGGCCCTGACCGAGCTGGGGCTGGCCGACTGGCTGGACGGGCTGCCCAGGGGCCTGGAGACGCCGGTGGGCCAGCGCGGCGAGTCGATGTCGGCCGGCGAGCGCCAGCTTGTCGCGCTGGCCCGGGCCTACATCGCCGACCCGGACCTGCTCGTCCTGGACGAGGCGACCTCGGCGGTCGACCCGGCCACCGAGGTCCGGATCCAGCGGGCCCTGGAGGGGCTGACCCGGGGCCGTACCGCGATCTCGATCGCGCACCGGCTGTCGACGGCGGAGTCGGCCGACGAGGTGATCGTCTTCGACGCGGGCCGGATCGTCCAGCGCGGCGCGCACGCCGACCTGGTGGCCGAGCCGGGGGTCTACGCCGACCTGCACGCCTCCTGGATCGCCCAGCGCGCCCTGTGATCCGGGGAGGTTCCGGGTGATTTCAGGAGGATCCGCGAGGTCCGATCGCACGGGACCGAGCTAAAGGACTTGCCCGATATCTGGTCTGGTGCGCATTCTGCTGTGGTGAACAACGAGGTCGTGATGCAAACAGCGAGCACCCTGCACGGGCAGCTCCAGCGTGGTCTGGGCCGGGCGGCGCGGCGCGCCGCCGACAAGCCGGGGGCGGGCGAGTACGTCTACGACTGCATACGCCGCGATCCGCGCTGGGACGCGCAGTGCGAGTCGCGCGGCCTCTACTACGCCCGCCTGATGGTGGATTTGGAGCTACCGGTCGGCCCGGTCGCCGAGCACCTGTTCGACCCCGCCGACCAGAGTGAGGGCGACGACTGGCGGGTCCAGCTGGCCCTGGACGTGCTCACCGAGCTGGTGCGGCTGAGCCGGCGGGAGGCGGCGATCCCGCTCCGGCGGTACGCCGAGGAGGGCATGCACTGGTACGACGCGCTGGAGGCCCTGGCGGGGCTCGGCGACCCGGTGCTGGCCGGCGGCCTGGACTCGCTGGTCGCCGCCCGCTGCGACGAGCCCACGCTCGACGGCCTGGTCTCCGGGTACGCGGGCCCGCGCACCGCGGTGATCGAGAGCTGGGCCGCCCGGCAGCCGCGCATCGCGGCCGCTCTCGCCCGGTCACGGGAGGCTGGTCTTGCCCGTTCACGGGAAAATGGCCGGCCCCGGCGGCCCGGCGGCGGCGGGCCGGCGGCCCGTACCGAACGGACCGACGACGAGCTGCTCGGCCTGGCCCGGCGGCGCGACGACGGCGCGGTCGCGGCCATTTTCGAGCTGGGCCGGCGGCGCGCCCCCGGGTTGCTCGACCTGGCGGAGGAGCTGCTTCCCCAGCGTCCCAGCAGATGGGGCGGGGCCGTCTGCCGCGCGCTGCGCGAGTACGGTCCCGAGGCGCTCCCCCGCGCGCGTGCGTGGGCGGCGGCGGGCGGCCGCTGTACGGACATGGGCCTGGACATCCTGGCCCGCCACGGCACCCGCCAGGACATCCCCCTGTTGATGAACGAGCTGCACGCCGCTCTCGACCGCCGCGACTGGGGCGATGCCGCCGGCCCCATCGAGGGCCTCGGCAGGCTCCGCGCGGGCGAGGCCGTCCCGCTGCTGAAAACCGCTTGGACCGAGTCGACCTACGCCTATCTGCGACCACGTGTGCTGACCGCGCTGACCCGTACCGCTCCCCACACCGCCGAGTCCTACACCGTCGAGGGACTGTGGGACTGCGAGGAAGGCGTCCGGCAGGTCGCCGCCCAGACCGCCCCGATCACCGCGGAGACGCGCATCCGGCTGCAGCGCCTGGACCACGACATCGCCGAGGAGCCCGCCGTCCGGGCCGTCGCCGCGAGCCGCCTGATGTAGGCCCGTCCCGTACGGACTGAACCTTCGCCCCACTGAACCTTCGCCCCCGGGCATGCGTACCTCCCGTCGAATCGCGCATCTCTTCGCGGGAGGACAGCCCATGGGCTCCCTGTTCCACACCCCGGTCACGTTCCACGCCCCGGTCAAGACCGTGCTGCTGTGCGGTGCCGCCCTCGTACTCCCGCTGGCGGTCGGCTGCTCCGGCGGCGCGGGCGGGCACGGCGAGCACGGCGGCGGCCCGGTCGCCAAGGTCGCCACCATCGAGCAGCTGGCGCAGCAGACCGGCTGCACGCTGATCGGCAGCCGCAAGTCCGCCGAGTTCAAGCAGGGCCAGTGCAAGACCGACAAGGGCCGGTACGTGCTGGTGAGCTTCACCACCGACAAGGGCCGGGACTCCTGGCTCACCGAGGCCAAACCCTGGGGCGGCTCGTACCTGGTCGGGCCGAAGTGGGTCGCCGTCGCCACCCCGCCGATCCTGGAGTCGCTGCGCACCAAGGTCGGCGGCAAGATCATCAACGGCGACCACCACTGAGTCGGCCACCGCGGCCACCACTGGGGCGGCGCCACCTCCGCGGGGAGGACATCACCGCCGGGTACTACTTTTCGGTCCCCGGGGTTCCCTCCACGGGAGGGGGGCGGAATGCGGGCCGCCGTCTACACTCACAGCCATGATCTCCCTGCGACGGAAACTGGCCGTACTCCCCCTCATCCTGCTTCCGCTGGGGGCGGCCGCCGCCTGCAGCAGCGAAGGCGCCGAGACCAACTGCACGCTCAACTCCTGCACCGTGACGTTCGACCGCGGCGTCGACGCCAGCGCCTCCATCCTCGGCGTGAAGGCCGAGCTGGTGAGCGTGCAGGGACAGAACGTCACGATGAAGATCGCCGGGCAGCAGATCACCGTGCCGGTGGGCGAGGGCGAGCAGGCCGACGGCTTCACCGTCTCGGTCCAGTCCGTCACCAAGGACAACGTCGTCGTCAAGATCTCCAACGGCGAGGGCGGCGGTGGCGAGGGCGGCGGCGAAGGCGGCTGACGCCAGGCCGGCGGCCCGCTGACGGACGGCTCCCGTACGCCAGGACGACCGCGATAAAAGGGTGTCGCGGAACGCGCGAACGGCTACGTTACTAGGTAGTAGTCCGCGATCCCGCCGACGACACCCGCCCTCGGCGGGGTCGTACGGCGAAGCGGAGACACGGCCGAGTGGAGGCTCCATGCCCCTCAGGGACCGTTTGCCGTCCGCCCCGCTGCAGATGCCGCGCGCCCGCCCGCTGCGGCGCTTCCATGTCGAGCGCGACCTGCCGGTCAGCATGCACGACGGCGTGACGCTGCTCGCCGACCGGTACGTTCCGGCCGGTGTGCGACGGCCGCCGCCCACGATCCTGGTACGGACGCCGTACGGGCGGCGCGGGCCGGCCGCCGTCCTCAACGGCCTGCCGTTCGTGCCGTTCGGCTTCCAGCTGGTCGTGCAGAGCGCGCGCGGGACGTTCGGCTCGGAGGGCGAGTTCGATCCTCTCGGCAGCGAGCACGACGACGGGCTGGCCACGGTCGAGTGGCTGCGCAACCAGCCGTGGTTCGACGGGTCGTTCGGTACGTACGGCGCCAGCTACCTCGGATACTCGGCCTGGGCCCTGGCGGCCGAGGCCGGTCCCGAGCTCAAGGCGATGGCCCTGCAGATCACGGCCTCCTCGTTCCGGGACGCGGCGTACGTCGGCGGCTCGTTCGCCCTGGAGTCCACACTGACCTGGACCGACCTCACCCACCGGCAGCAGCAGCCGCTCGGCATGCTCACCGCGCCGCTGATGTCGCGGCGCCGCGCGATCCGCGCGGCCCGTACCGGACGGCCCCTGTCGGAGCTGGACGTGCTCACCGGCGGCGCCCCCATGCGCTTCTACCAGGACCTGCTCGCCGCCCACCACGACCCGGGCTCGGCCTACTGGCTCAAGCGCGACTTCAGCGGGACGGTCGGCCAGGTCTCCGCACCCGTGTCCCTGCTCGGCGGCTGGTACGACGTGTTCCTGCCGTGGGAGATCAGGGACTACCTCGCGCTCCGGGCAGCCGGGCACCGCCCGTACCTGACCATCGGCCCGTGGTGGCACGCCGACGCCCGGCACAGCCTGGTGGCGTTCCGCGAGTCACTGGCGTGGTTCCGCGCGCACCTGCGCGGCGACCCCTCCGGACTGCGGGCCGACCCTGTGCGGGTGTACGTGACGGGCGCCCGCGAGTGGCGCGACTACCAGGACTGGCCACCGCCCGGCATGCGGCAGGACCGCTGGCACCTGCACGCGGGGGGCGGCCTTGGCGAGGACGGCCCGCAGGACACCCTCCCCAGCAGGTACCGTTTCGAGCCCAAGCGCCCCACGCCCGCCCTGGGCGGCCCCACCCTTCTGGGCAGTTCCAAGCCCGTGGACAACAGGCCCTTGGAAAAGCGCCCGGACGTCCTGGTCTTCTCATCGCCCGTACTGAAGAAGGACCTGGACGTCATCGGCCCGGTGGTCGCGGACCTCTTCGTACGGTCGGACCGCGAGCACACCGACTTCATCGTCCGGCTGTGCGATGTGGCACCCGACGGTACGTCCCGCAACGTCTGCGAGGGCGGCCTGCGCCTCGACCCCGACCGTCCCGTCGCCGACAAGCCCGTCGGCACCGAGGGCGTGCGGCGGGTGGCGATCGACCTGTGGCCCACCGGGCACCGGTTCCGGCGCGGCCACCGCGTCCGGGTGCACGTGACCAGCGGCGCGTACCCGAAGGTGGCCGCCAACCCGGGCACCGGAGAGCCGCTCGCCACCGCCCGCACGTCCGTACCGGCCGCGCAGGAGGTCTTCCACGACCCCGACCACCCGTCGGCGATCCTGCTCCCGGTCGTGGAGCGCTCCCCCGAGGTATCGATGCCCGACCCCGGCGAGGAGCAGGCCTGGGACATCCCGGCCTGAAGTCGATCGAGCGGCTTGATCTCGACCGGGCGGTCCGGCCTCGACCGGGCGGCTTGACCTCAACCGAGGTTGATGTCGCAACCTGAAGGCATGATCTTCACCGAGACCGAACGCGCGTACCTGTCCACCCAGCGCCTGGGCCGGCTGGCCACCGTCGGCCCCAAGGGCGACCCGCAGAACAACCCCGTCGGCTACGCCATCAACGACGAGCTCGGCACCATCGACATCCACGGCTACGACCTGGGCGCCACCCGCAAGTTCCGCAACGTCCAGGGCAACGGCCAGGTCTCCCTGGTCATCGACGACCTGAAGTCGGTCCAGCCCTGGCAGGTCCGCGGCATCGAGATCAGGGGCCGCGCCGAGGCCCTGACCGGCCAGCCGAAGGCGACCGACTACACCAGCCCCGAGGTGATCCGCATCCACCCGCACACGGTGTTCGCCTGGGGCCTGGACGGCAGCGGACACGGCATGACCAAGCGGACCGCCGGCTGAGCCGCCCGTTCAGCGGACGGAGGTACCGGTGGCGCGCAGGGCGTCCTTCACCTCGGAGATCTTCAGCTCGCCGAAGTGGAAGACGCTGGCCGCCAGCACCGCGTCCGCGCCCGCCTCGACCGCCGGAGGGAAGTGCTCCAGGGCGCCCGCGCCGCCGCTGGCGATCACCGGCACCGAGACGGCCTCCCGGACCAGCCGGAGCATCTCCAGGTCGAACCCGGCCTTGGTGCCGTCGGCGTCCATGGAGTTGAGCAGGATCTCCCCCACGCCCAGCTCCGCACCGCGCCGCGCCCACTCGATCGCGTCGATCCCGGTGCCCTTGCGGCCCCCGTGGGTGGTGACCTCGAAGCCCGACTCCGTACCCGCCGCACGCCGCGCGTCCACCGACAGCACCACGCACTGCGACCCGTACCGGTGCGCCGCCTCCCGCAGGAACTCCGGCCGGGAGATCGCCGCGGTGTTGATCGAGACCTTGTCCGCGCCCGCGCGCAGCAACCGGTCGACGTCCTCGACGGTACGGACGCCGCCGCCGACCGTGAGCGGGATGAACACCTGCTCGGCCGTCCGGCGCACCACGTCGTAGGTCGTGGAACGGTCACCGCTGGACGCCGTGATGTCCAGGAACGTCAGCTCGTCGGCACCCTCGGCGTCGTACCGGCGCGCCAGCTCGACCGGATCGCCCGCGTCCCGCAGGTTCTGGAAGTTGACCCCCTTGACCACGCGCCCGGCGTCCACATCCAGACACGGGATCACCCGTACCGCAACGCCCGTCCATCCAATACTCATGAGTCCCCCCGGTACGCCTCGACCTCGACCTCGACCAGCATCCGCGAGTCGATCAGCCCCGCCACCACGAGCATGGTCGCCGCCGGGCGGACGTGCTTGAACAGGCTGCCGTGCGCCCGGCCGACATCGGCGGCGTCGCTGGCGCGGGTGATGAACATCCGGGTGCGGACGACGTCGTTGCGGGTCAGGCCGAGGCGTTCCAGCGACCACAGCGCGATCTGGAACGCTGTACGGGTCTGCTCGTACGGGTCGCCGACGTGCACGACCTTGCCGTCCACGGTGGCGGTGCAGCCGGCGACCAGCGCGAGGTTCCCGGCCATGACGGCCCGGGAGTAGCCGAACTCGTCCTCCCAGGGGCCGCCGGACGAGATGCGCTCGATCACTTAACGGCCTCGAGCGCCTCTTCGAGACTGAACGCCTGCGCGTACAGCGCCTTGCCGACGATGGCACCCTCGAGTCCGCCCCGACCAACCGACCCCGACCGACCTCCCGGACCGTCGGACACCAGGGTGGCCAGGGCGCGCAGGTCGTCCAGGGACGAGACGCCGCCGGAGGCGATCACGGGCTTGTCGGTACGGGTGCAGACCTCGCGCAGCAGCTCGACGTTGGGGCCGCGCAGGGTGCCGTCCTTGGTCACGTCGGTGACCACGTAGCGGGGGCAGCCGTCGTCCTCCAGGCGGGCCAGGACGTCCCACAGGTCGCCGCCCTCGCGGGTCCAGCCGCGTGCGGCCAGCGTGGTGCCGCGCACGTCGAGACCGACCGCGATCTTGTCGCCATGGGAGGCGATGATCTTGCGGCACCACTCGGGGTCCTCCAGCGCGGCGGTACCGATGTTGACCCGGGCGCAGCCGGTGGCCAGCGCGGCCTCCAGCGACGCGTCGTCGCGGATGCCGCCCGACAGCTCCACCTGCACGTCCAGCCGCCCGGTCACCTCGGCCAGCAACTCCCGGTTGGAGCCGCGCCCGAACGCGGCGTCCAGGTCGACCAGATGGATCCACTCCGCTCCCGCGCTCTGCCAGGCCAGAGCGGCGTCCAGGGGGGCACCGTAGGAGGTCTCGGTACCGGCCTCGCCCTGCACCAGGCGCACGGCCTGGCCATCGGCGACGTCGACTGCGGGAAGGAGCGTGAGAGTCATGAAGGAGACCTTATCGACGGCGTGATCGGGATCGGCGGGTGGCTCGAACGGCGGTGGACCGGACGGCGGGACGGCGGCTCAGGCGACGGTGGCGAGCCAGTTCCGCAGGACGTGGGCGCCGGCGTCGCCGGACTTCTCCGGGTGGAACTGGGTCGCGCACAGCGGCCCGTTCTCGACGGCGGCGACGAACCGGTCGCCGTGCTCGGCCCATGTGACCAGCGGCGGCCTGATCAGGCCGGTCGGGTCGGGCTCCAGCTCCCAGCGCCGGGCGGCGTAGGAGTGCACGAAGTAGAACCGGGTGCCGGGGTCGATGCCGTCGAACAGCTCGGTCCCGGCGGGCGCGTCGATGGTGTTCCAGCCCATGTGGGGCACCACGGGCGCCTCCAGGCGGTCGACGGTGCCGGGCCACTCGCCGCAGCCCTCGGTGGTGACGCCGTGCTCGATGCCCTTGGCGAACAGGATCTGCATGCCCACGCAGATGCCCAGCACGGGACGGCCGCCGGCCAGCCTGCGGCCGATGATCTGCTCGCCGCGGACCGCGCGCAGCCCCTCCATGCAGGCCGAGAACGCGCCGAC
Source organism: Actinomadura sp. 9N407 (assembly GCF_044326315.1). Taxonomy (NCBI): domain Bacteria; kingdom Bacillati; phylum Actinomycetota; class Actinomycetes; order Streptosporangiales; family Thermomonosporaceae; genus Actinomadura; species Actinomadura sp. 9N407. The sequence continues at coordinate 283,720 of NZ_JBIRAW010000002.1, forward strand.
GCCCGGGACGATCAGGCCGTCGGCCTCGACCGCGGTGTCCCAGTCGGAGGTGACGGTGACGTCCGCGCCGTGCCGGGCGACGGCGCGTTCGGCCGAACGCAGGTTGCCCGAGCCGTAGTCGAGGATGACGATCTTCTTGCCCGCCGCGCTCGCGCTCACAGCAGCATCACGCCCGCGGCGAAGGCCAGCGCGGTCAGGACGAGCACCACCGCGGCGGCGATCTTGAGGCCCTGCTTGATGAAGCTGATCACGCCCATCAGCAGGAAGACCGCCAGGGCGAAGATCAGGACGTTGCCGTAGGTGAACTCCAGGCCGCCGATGGTCACCGTTACAGCGCTCCCTTGGTGGAGGGGATTCCGTGCACCTTCGGGTCGAACGCGACGGCGTCGCGCAGCGCCCGGGCCAGGGCCTTGAACTGGGCCTCGACGATGTGGTGGGCGTTGCGCCCGTACGGGACGTGCACGTGCAGGGCGACCTGGGCGTTGGACACGAACGACTCGAAGATGTGCCGGGTCATCGTGGTGTCGTACTCGGGCCCGATCATCGGGGCCATGCCCTCGGGCTCGCGGTGCACCAGGTAGGGGCGGCCGGACACGTCCACGGTCACCTGCGCGAGCGCCTCGTCCAGCGGGATGGAGGCGTCGGCGAACCGCCGGATGCCCGACTTGTCGCCGAGCGCCTGCCGGAACGCCTGGCCGAGCGCGATCGAGGTGTCCTCGATCGTGTGGTGGCTGTCGATGTACAGGTCGCCGGAGGTCTTGACGGTCAGGTCGAACGACCCGTGCTTGCCCAGCTGGGCCAGCATGTGGTCGAAGAACCCGACGCCGGTGGCCACCTCCACCTCGCCGGTCCCGTCCAGGTCGATCTCGACCAGGACCCGCGTCTCCTTGGTCCCCCGCTCGATGCGGCCGGTACGACTCACGAAATCTCCTTCGATGCGGTTGGGAGGAGTGCGGTGGCGAGGGCGGCACGGAACGCGGCCATCTCCCCCGGGGTCCCGACGCTGACCCGCAGCCACTCGGGCGGCCCCACCTCCCGGATCAGCACGCCCTCGCCGAGCATGGCCTCCCAGACCCGCCTGCGGTCGGGGAAGCGCCCGAACAGGACGAAGTTGGCGTCGGAGTCGGCCACGGTGAGGCCTTCGGCGCGCAGCCAGGACACCAGGCCGTCGCGCTCGTGCCGGAGCCGGTCGACGGAGCCGAGCAGCTCCTCGCCGTGCGCGAGCGCGGTCCGGGCGACGGCCTGGGTGACGGCCGACAGGTGGTACGGCAGCCGTACCAGCAGCAGGGCCTCCAGCACGGCCGGGTCGGCGGCCAGGTAGCCCAGCCGGGTCCCGGCCATCGCGAACGCCTTGGACATCGTCCGGGTGACGATCAGCCGGGGGTTGCCGGGCAGCAGCGTCAGCGCGGACGGGGTACCGGTGCGGCGGAACTCGGCGTACGCCTCGTCGACCACGACCATCCCCGGCGCGGCCTCCAGCACCGCCCGGATCGACTCCAGCGGCAGCGCGGTGCCGGTCGGGTTGTTGGGCGAGGTCAGGAAGACGACGTCGGGCCGGTGCTCGGCGATCGCCGCGATGGCCCGCTCGGGCTCCAGGCCGAAGTCCTCGTCGCGGTGCGCGTCGATCCAGCGGGTACCCGACACCCGGGTGATGATCGGGTGCATCGAGTACGACGGCTCGAACCCGACGGCGCTGCGGCCGGGGCCGCCGAACGCCTGCAGGATCTGCTGGATGATCTCGTTGGAGCCGTTGGCCGCCCACACCCGCGCGGCGGTCAGCCCGGCGCCCGGCGTGTCGGCGTTCAGGAACGCGGCCAGGTCCTCGCGCAGCGCGACGGCGTCGCGGTCGGGATAGCGGTTGAGCCGCCCCGCCACGTCCGCGACCGCCTCGCCGAGGGCCTTCACCAGGCGCTCGGACGGCGGGTACGGGTTCTCGTTGGTGTTGAGCGCGTACGGGACGTCCAGCTGGGGCGCCCCGTACGGGGTGAGGCCGCGCAGGTCGTCGCGGATCGGCAGATCGTCGAGCGACGTCATGACAGGTCGCCTCCCTCGGCGCCCGGGACCGTCCAGTCGAAGCGGGCCCTGAGGGCGGCGCCGTGCGCGGGCAGGTCCTCGGCGTCGGCCAGCGTCACGACGCGCGCGGTGGCCTCGGCGAGCGCGGCCTGGTCGTACTCCACGACGTGCACGCCGCGCAGGAACGACTGCACCGACAGCCCCGAGGAGTGGCAGGCGCAGCCGCCGGTCGGCAGGACGTGGTTGGAGCCCGCCAGGTAGTCGCCGAGCGACACCGGGGCGTGCGGGCCGATGAAGATCGCGCCGGCGTTGCGGACCCGGGCGGCCAGCTCGCGCGCGCCTGCGGCCTGGATCTCCAGGTGCTCGGCGGCGTAGGCGTCGGCGACCTTGAGTCCGTCCTCCATGCCGGCGACGAGCACGATGCCCGACTGCCGCCCGGCCAGCGCGGCGGTGATCCGCTCGGTGTGCTTGGTCCGCTCGACCTGGGCCTTCAGCTCGGTCTCGACCGCGTCGGCCAGCGACTCGGAGTCGGTCACCAGCACGGCGGCGGCGAGCGTGTCGTGCTCGGCCTGGCTGATCAGGTCGGCGGCCACGTGCACCGGGTCGGCGGTCGCGTCGGCCAGCACCATGATCTCGGTCGGGCCGGCCTCGGAGTCGATCCCGATCACGCCCTTGAGCAGCCGCTTGGCGGCGGCCACGTAGACGTTGCCGGGCCCGGTCACCAGATCGGTGCGCGGGCAGTCCTCGGTGCCGTAGGCGAACATCGCGACCGCCTGGGCGCCGCCCGCCGCGTACACCTCGTCGACGCCCAGCAGCGCGCAGGCCGCCAGGATCGCCGGGTGCGGAAGCCCGCCGAACCCGGCCTGCGCCGGCGAGGTCACGGCCAGGGACTCGACCCCGGCCTCCTGCGCCGGCACCACGTTCATGATCACGCTGGACGGGTAGACGGCCTGGCCGCCCGGCACGTACAGGCCCACCCGGCGTACCGGCACCCACCGCTCGGTGACCGTGCCGCCGGGCACGACCTGGGTGGTGACGTCGGTCCGGCGCTGGTCGCGGTGGACCAGCCGGGTGCGGCGGATCGCCTCCTCCAGCGCGTCCCGCAGCGCCGGGTCGAGCGCGGCCAGCGCCCGCTGGATCTCCTGGACGGGGACGCGGACGCTGTCCAGCTCCACGCCGTCGAAGCTCCTGGTGTACTCCCGGACCGCCGCCGAGCCCCGATGGCGCACGTCGTCGCAGATCGGCCGCACCTTCTCAAGGGCGGCCTCGACGTCGAGCTCGGCGCGGGGCAGCACGGAGCGCAGGTCGCCGGGAAGCGAGCCGCGCAGGTCGATACGGGAAATCACCCGCCCAGTCTACGAACCACCACCGGTCCCCCGCGCATCGTCTCACGTGGCGAGATGGCCCATGCGACCAGTCTCACACCGCTCTCACGCCGTCCAGCCGCCGTCCAGTACGGTCACCGCCGTACCGGACAGGACGACCCGGCCCCCGCGTGTCGTGGTCCCGACCTCGCCGCCGCGCTCGGACGCCTGGTAGCCGGTCAGCGTGTCGCGGCCGAGCTTCCCCGTCCAGTACGGGGCGAGCGCGCAGTGCGCGGAGCCGGTGACCGGGTCCTCATCGACGCCGGCTCCCGGGCCGAACACCCGGGAGACGAAGTCGTACGGGCTCCCCGGGTCCGCCGGCGCGGTGACGATCACGCAGCGGACCCCGAACGCGCCGAGCGCCCGGTGATCGGGGACGAGCTTGCGCACCGCGTCCTCGTCCGACAGCTCCACCAGCAGGTCGGGCTGGTCGTTGCGGCCGACCCAGGCGAACGGCGCGCCGAGGGCCTCGGCCAGGCCGTCCGGAACGGCGACGGGTTCGGCCGGGCAGGCGGGGAAGTCCATATCCAGCCGTCCGGCGGCGCCCCCGTTCCCGGGCCGTACGGTCAGGATCCCGCTGCGCATCGTCCGGAACCGGATCGGCCGGCCGGCCGGGACGATGCCCGACTCGTAGAGGGCGTGACCGCTGGCGAGCGTGGCGTGACCGCACAGGCCGATCTCGACCGTGGGGGTGAACCAGCGCAGCTCGAAATCGGCGTCCGCCTCGTCCACGGGCCGTACGAAGGCGGTCTCGGAGTGCCGCATCTCGGCGGCGACCAGCTGCATCCACGAGGGGTCGGCCGGAGCGTCCAGCAGGCACACGCTCGCGGGATTGCCGGTGAAGGGGCGATCGGTGAAGGCGTCGACGACGAACATCCGCATGCCTCGACGTTAACCGGCACCCCGGCGCGGGGACATGGCCAATCGGCACGAGTGGCCCACCGGCCACCGGCCACCGGCCACCGGCCGGGCCTACCGACGTCAAGACCGGACCTACCGCTTCAGATTATGAGAATTCCGATATTTCATGATCATCGAACACGACGTACGCTGGGCCGTTGAGGCGCTCTTTCGATGACGCACGCCTGAGGCGGGCGTGTGGAGGGATGTGCGGTGACTGAGCGGCTTCCGCTGTTCCCGCTGGGCACGGTCCTGTTCCCGGGCCTGGTGCTCCCGCTGCACCTGTTCGAGGAGCGCTACCGGCTGCTGGTGCGCGACCTGCTCGAACGCCCCGAGCCGCGGCGCCTGGGCATCGTGGGCATCGAACTGGGCCACGAGGTCGGCGACACCGCCGGGCTGCGGCTGGCCGAGGTCGGCTGCGTGGCCGAGATCCACGACGTCAACGGGCATCCCGACGGGCGGTACGACATCGTCACCATCGGGGCCGCCCGGTTCCGGATCAAGGAGCTGGACCGCGCGCTGCCGTACCTGCGCGGCGAGGTCGAGTTCCTCCCCGAGGATCCCGGCGCCAAGCCGGGCCCGGCCGTACTCCGGGTCAAGGCGCTGTTCCAGCTGTACCGGCGGCGGCTGGCCGCCGTGGGCGCGGAGGTGGCCGAGCCGGTCGAACTGCCCGACGATCCGGTGCGGCTGTCCTACCTGGTCGCCGCCGCCGTCGTGCTGGACGGCCACGACAAGCAGCGGCTGCTGGAGGCCGAGGACGCCACGATCCGGCTGCGGGCCGTCCAGGACCTGCTGGCCCGCGAGAACCGGCTGCTGAGCGCGCTGGCGACCGTACCGGCCGGCCAGTTCCTGGACACCTCGTTCCACCCGAACTGACCGGCCGAGCCTTCCGGCCGCCGGAACCGCGTGGCCACCTGGTGATCATCACGGCAGACTGAGGCCATGAGTTCAGCCAAGTCCAAGGCCGCGAAGTCCAAGCCCGGTAAGGACAGAGCCGGCAAGGACAAGCCCGGTAAGAACGGGGCCGGCAAGGGGACGCCGGCGACGGTCGCGGCGGCCGAGGCGGGGATCGACTGCGCCCTGCACCCGTACGAGGCCGACCCCGCCGCCGAGTCGTACGGCCAGGCCGCGGCCGACGCGCTGGGCGTCCCGCACGAGCGGCTGTTCAAGACGCTGCTGGCCGAGGTCGACGGGAGCCTCACCGTGGCGGTCGTCCCGGTCTCGGCCACGCTCGACCTGAAGGCCCTGGCCGCGGCCACGGGCGGCAAGAAGGCCCGGATGGCCGAGCCGCGCGACGCCGAGCGCGCCACCGGGTACGTGGTGGGCGGGATCAGCCCGCTCGGCCAGCGCCGCCGGCTGCCCACCGTGGTGGACGCGTCGGCCTCAGTCTTCGCGACCGTCTACGTCTCCGCCGGCCGGCGCGGACTGCAGATCGAGCTCGCTCCCGCCGACCTCGTCCGCCTCACCGGCGCCGCGGTCGCGGGAATCGCCCGCGGGTAGCCGCTTCAGCACCGCCTCCAGCGCCCCGTACACGGCCACCGCCACCAGCGGCCAGGCGAACAGCAGCCCGGTCGCCCGCAACTGGGCGGCGCCGGTGACGGTACGGCCGTCGGGCGCGCGCCGTACGGCGTCCTGGAAGCCGCCCAGGCCGATCTGGTGGCCGAGCCGCCAGGCCAGCAGGGAGCCCGCGAGGCCGCCCACGGTCAGCGCGAACAGCAGCGCCAGGTCGTTGCGCCGGCCGCCGGCCAGGTACGCCGCCACGCCGCAGACCAGGCCCGCGACCGCGGTGATCACCGCGTACCGGCCGTCCACGCCGATCGGTCCCTGACCTTCGGGTTCGGCGAGCAGCGCGCGGCCCTGGACCACGATGTAGGTCACCTTCGGGGAGATCTCCGCCCACAGCAGCCCGGCGGGGATCCCGAGTAGTGCGATGATCAGAGTGGTGACCGCCCAGGTCCGTAAGGTCCTCACGGTCGGTCGCCGCACCTCGTACGCTCCCTTTGACGGTTGGCCGGAACAGCGAAAGCCTAGCCTGGCCCGGTCAGCCGACCGACAATGGATGGTGCCCGGTTCACGCCGCCGAGCGGCCCGACTACTGAGATAATGTGCCCGACATGTCCGGATTCAGCCCCGCGTTCGAACGCCTCGGCGCCGCCCTGGCCGCGGTCGTCCTCCAGCAGCAGGAGACGCTGGCCGAATTCCTGCCCCGCGAGGACTGGAGCGCCGACCTGACCGCCCGCAGCTACTCCAGCGGCGGGGTCACGGTCCAGGTGTCGCTGCTGGGCAGCTACGCGGCCCGCGAGCGCACCTGGCTGTGGGGGTGGGCCAACCCGCAGTTCGGCGACGGCCATCCGGCGGTCGAGCCCATCCTGGCCATCCGCGGCCTCGGCCGCCGGCTCGGCATCCCCGAGTTCACCACCCCCGAGGTCGACCTGAGCTGGTACGACGGCCCGGCCGGGCACGGCGGCGAGCTGATCGCCATGGCCGCCGGCGGCGTGCTGGGCGGCGGCGGCTACATCGGCGCCGGGTACGACGGCGGCTCGGCCTATCTCCACGTGGACGACCCGCAGGCTCCGCCCGCGGTCTGGGACCCCGTTCCGGTCCCCCGGCTCCTGATGAACGCCGTCAGCCTCTTCCCGCGCGATCCCCGGCTGACCCTGGCCCGGCTGCTCAGCCGGCACCGGATCGGCTACCGCGAGGACGACGGCTTCACCGAGGTCGCCCTCCCCGGCGGCGGCACCGCCCGCGCCCAGTTCGACGGACTGGGCCGATTCATCGACTGGGCCGAGCTTTCTGTCGACGCCCTTGGCGTCGGGCGCTGAACGCCCTCCTTCGGCGGGCGTCGCGGCGATCGCTGGCATCGCTCCGAACTCGCCTGACGGCTCGCTGCGCGATCAGTTCCTCGCAGGCTCGGAACTGGCTTCGCACGCGATCGCAACGGTTGGGCCCGTTGGTGGTTGAGCAGCCGGTCGAGGTCAGTGCGGCCCTATAGCCGCGGCTAGCTCAGGCAGGATGGGCCTAGTAGTTGCTTCAGGTCGCCCATGAGGGCGGGGGACGGGGCTACGCGGAGTTTGTCGTCGAGGCGGACGACCGTCGTCCTGGGGCCGTTCTGGAGGTGCAGGTGGACCTCGGCGCTGCCCGGGTGGGTGACCAGGACCTCCTTGAGGCGTGACACCAGGGGCGGGGTGCAGCGGCCGATCTGGAGGGTGACCGAGAGCGGGCCGGACGCGTCGGTGACGGTGAGGTCGGGCTGGGTCACCTCCATCGCGATGATCTTGGCGACGTCCTCGCGGCGGTCCAGCCGGCCCTTGACCACCAGGACCGCGTCCTCGGCCAGCAGCGTGGAGCACAGCTGGTAGGACGAGGGGAAGCACATCACCTCGATCGCCCCGGCCAGGTCCTCCAGCTGGAACATGGCCCAGGAGTTGCCCTGCTTGGTGACCTTGCGCTGCAGCCCGCCCAGCAGGCCGGCCACGATGACCACCTGGCCGTCGGGCCGCTCGCCCTGGTTGAGCGAGGCGATCGTGCAGTCGGCCTCGCGCTCCAGGATGTGCTCCACGCCCAGCAGCGGGTGGTCGGACACGTACAGGCCGAGCATCTCCCGCTCGAAGGCCAGCAGGGTGGTCTTGTCCCACTCCTCGTCCTCGGGGATGGCCACCGAGAACGCGTCCTCGCCGCCGTCGTTCTCCATCGCGCCGAACAGCGAGTCCTGCCCGATGGCCTCCTTGCGCTTGATGTCGATCACCGAGTCGATGGCCGGCTCGTGCACCATCAGCAGCGCCTTGCGCTGGTGCCCGAGGTCGTCGAAGGCGCCGGCCTTGATCAGCGACTCCACCACGCGCTTGTTGCACACGATCGGCGGGACCTTGGCCAGGAAGTCGTTGAAGTCGGCGTAGGCGCCCTTCTCCTTGCGGGCGGCGACGACGCCGTCGACCACGTTGGTGCCGACGTTGCGGACCGCCGAAAGGCCGAAGCGGATCTCGGAGTCGCCCAGCGGGGTGAAGTCGGCCTCGGAGGTGTTGACGTCCGGCGGCAGCACCGTCAGCTTCATCCGGCGGCACTCGTTGAGGTAGAGCGCGCTCTTGTCCTTGTCGTCGCCGACCGAGGTGAGCAGCGCCGCCATGTACTCGGCCGGGTAGTTGGCCTTGAGGTAGGCGGTCCAGTACGACACCAGCCCGTAGGCGGCGCTGTGCGCCTTGTTGAACGCGTAGTCGGAGAACGGGACCAGGATCTCCCACAGGGTCTTGACGGCCTCCTTGGAGAAGCCGTTGTCGACCATGCCCTGCTCGAAGCCGACGAACTGGGCGTCCAGCTCGGCCTTCTTCTTCTTGCCCATGACCCGGCGGAGCAGGTCGGCCTTGCCGAGCGTGTAGCCCGCGACCTTCTGCGCGATCGCCATGACCTGCTCCTGATAGACGATCAGGCCGTGGGTGGTGCCGAGGATCTCCTTGAGCGGCTCCTCCAGCTCGGGGTGGATCGGGGTGATCTCCTGCTGGCCGTTCTTGCGGAGCGCGTAGTTGGTGTGCGAGTTGGCGCCCATCGGGCCGGGCCGGTACAGGGCGCCGACGGCGGAGATGTCCTCGAAGTTGTCGGGCTTCATCAGCCGCAGCAGCGAGCGCATCGGGCCGCCGTCGAACTGGAACACCCCGAGGGTGTCGCCGCGGCCCAGCAGCTCGTAGGTCTTCGGGTCGTCCAGCGTCAGGGCGAGCAGGTCGACGTCGATGCCCCGGTTCTTCTTGATGCCGTGCAGCGCGTCGTCGATGATCGTCAGGTTGCGCAGGCCCAGGAAGTCCATCTTGAGCAGGCCGAGCGTCTCGCAGGTCGGGTAGTCGAACTGCGTGATGATCGCGCCGTCGGCGTCCCGGCGCATGATCGGCACATGGTCGGTGATCGACTCGCCGGACATGATGATCCCGGCGGCGTGCACCCCGGTCTGCCGGATCAGGCCCTCCAGGCCCTGCGCCAGATCCATGATCTGCTTGACGTCGGTCTCTTCCTCGTACAGCTTGCGCAGCTCGCCCGCCTCGCCGTGGCGGGGATGCTTGTCGTCGAAGATCCCCGACAGCGGGATGTCCTTGCCCATGACGGCGGGCGGGAACGCCTTGGAGATGCGGTCGCCCAGCGCGTACGGGAAGCCCAGCACGCGGCCGGCGTCCTTGATGGCCGCCTTGGCCTTGATGGTGCCGAACGTGGCGATGAACGAGACCTTGTCCGCACCCCACTTCTCGGTGGTGTAGCGGATCACCTCGGCCCGCCGGTCTTCAGGGAAGTCGATGTCGATGTCGGGCATCGACGCGCGCTCGGGGTTGAGGAAGCGCTCGAAGAACAGCCCGTGCGGAATCGGGTCCAGGTCGGTGATGCCCATCGCGTACGCGACCAGCGAGCCGGCGGCGCTGCCGCGGCCCGGCCCGACCAGGATCCCGTTCTCCTTGGCCCACATGATGAAGTCGGCCACGACGAGGAAGTAGGACGGGTAGCCCTTGCCGAGGATGACGCCCATCTCGTACTCGGCCTGCCGCTCGTACCCGTCGGGCAGGCCCTGCGGGAAGCGGCGGTGCAGGCCCTTCCAGACCTCCTTGCGGAACCAGCTCTCCTCGGTCTCGCCCTCGGGGACGGGGAACCGGGGGCTGAGGTCCTGGTACTCGAACATGCCCGACGGATCGACCCGCTCGGCGATCATCAGGGTGTTGCGGCAGCCCTCGGCCCAGATGTCGGAGGAGTCGATCGACCGCATCTCGTCGGCGGTCTTGAGGTAGTAGCCGCTGCCGTTGAAGCGGAACCGGTCGGGGTCGGCCAGCTGCTTGCCCACCTGGACGCACAGCAGCGCGTCGTGCGCGGTGGCCTCGCTCTCGTGCGTGTAGTGCGAGTCGTTGGTCACCACCGGCGGGATGTCCAGCTTCTTGCCGATGTCGATCAGGCCCTGCCGGACCCGCTTCTCGATGTCCAGGCCGTGGTCCATCAGCTCGAGGAAGTAGTTGTCCTTGCCGAGGATGTCCTGGAACGTGGCGGCGGCCTTGAGCGCCTCGTCGAACTGGCCCAGCCGCAGCCGGGTCTGGACCTTGCCGGACGGGCAGCCGGTGGTGGCCATCAGGCCGTCGGCGTGTTCGGCCAGCAGCTCCTCGTCCATCCGCGCGTACTTGAAGACGAAGCCCTCGGTGAACGCCCGGCTGGAGAGCTTGAACAGGTTGTGCAGCCCGGTCCGGTTACGCGCCCACAGCGTCTTGTGGTTGATCAGCCCGCCGCCGGAGACGTCGTCCCGCTTCTGGCTCGGCTCGCCCCACTGGACCTTCTTCTTGTGGTAGCGCGACTCGGGCGCCATGTAGGCCTCGATGCCGATGATCGGGGTGACCCCGGCGGCCATCGCCTGCTTGTGGAAGTCGTAGGCGCCGTGCATGTTGCCGTGGTCGGTCATCGCGATCGCCGGCATGCCCTGCCGGCCGACCTCTTCGAACATCTGCTTCAGCCGGGCGGCGCCGTCCAGCATGGAGTACTCGGTGTGGACATGCAGATGTACGTACGAGTCGGCCATGCCTCGTGCGCCTCCTAGTCGTCGCATGCGACCGCCCACGTGCGGCCCGCACGTGGCGCGAGAGTCGGATCCGGGGGAAGATCGCCACCTCGGGACGGACCCGGGATGACGCGGTGCTGAGAGCCTAACCCTCCCCGGCGGCCGCCCGGACCCCGACACTCCGTTCTCCGGGAGAGGCGGGGGGTCGTCCGGGAGAGGCGGCGGCGCGGCCGTCGCGGTACGCGCCGGGAGGCACACCGACGGTGCGCTTGAAGTGGCGGGTCAGGTGGGCCTGGTCGGCGAATCCGGTACGGGCCGCGACCTCGGCGGGCCGCAGCCCCTCCTCCAGCAGGGCGCGGGCCCGACGCACCCGGACCTGGTTCAGGTAGGCGTGCGGCGGCAGCCCGGTCGCCGCCCGGAACGCCCGGACCAGCTGGAACGTACCGGCTCCCACGGCCCCGGCCAGGTCGTCCAGGGAGGGCGGATCCTGCAGGCTTTCGTGAAGGATCTCACGTGCGGCTCGTACGGCCCTGGGCACCCGGACCTCGCCCTGGGGCTCGGGGACGTGCCCGGCGTGCCGCAGCAGGCGCGCGGCCGCCGCGCGGAACAGCGAGGAGGTCGCCAGGGCGTCGCCGCGCTCGCCGGAGCGGTGGACGGCGCGCAGCAGCACGGCCGCCTCCGGGTCCGCGATGATGGGCTCGCGGAAGTGCGGCGTACCGGGCGGGGCGCCGAGATCGGCGGCGATGCCGCTCATCACCTCGACGGTCGGGTACAGCACGCGGTAGGCCCAGCCCTCGGGGACGCCCGCGTAGCCGGTGTGCACGACGCCCGGGTCGACCGCCAGGACCGAGCCGGGCCCGGCGCGCTCGATCCGGTCCGCGTACTCGAACTCCTCCACCCCGTCCTCGATCAGGGCGATGGCGTACTCGTCGTGGGTGTGCCGGCCGTAGCGGTGGGTCACGAAGCGGGCGCGCAGCAGGTCGACGCCGGGCAGCCCGGGATGGTTCCAGTAATGAGCCATCTCACTCTTCATACCTGACATGCTAGCCCTCTCCGGCGGCTCGCGCCCGTCTCATGCCATGAGACGTCACGTCCAGGGATTGGCGCCACCGGATCCGGGTCCCGTACCATTGCGGACATGGATCGTCGTCATTTCGGGTTTATGCGGCCGGCCCCGGTCGAGCCGGTCGGCGCCACCTGAGCGACGACCCCCGGAGCCGGCCGAGGCAGAGTCCCCCGCGGACTCTGCCTTTTTGATTCCGATGACACCGGGCACCTGGCGATACCCCTCCGGCGCGACGCCGTGATCACCCACCGCTGCCCGGAAGCGCCACCAGAGAGGGACCTCGACATGACCGACCGGACCACCACCGCCGAGACCGCCGCTGCCGCCGCCACGAGCCGCTCCACCACGGGCGCCTCGACCACGGGTGCCTCGACCACGGGGATCGACGAGCTGACGCTGGCGCTGCCCCGTACCGCGAGCCTCGCCACCCTGGCCGACGCCCGCGCGGCGATCGACGGCATCGACACCGCGATCGCCGCCCTGCTGGAACGCCGCGCCGCGGTCGCCGGAGTGGTCCAGCGCCTCAAGCCGGTGGGCGGCTTCGCCGGGCGCGACCCGGAACGCGAGCGCCTGATCGTGGCCGCCATGGCCGAGCACGCCCCCTCGCTCGCGCCCGGCCACCTCGCCCGCATCGTGAACGCGGTCATCGAGGCCGGCCTGGACGCGGCCGAGCGCAAGAACGTACAAGACCACCCGGACCCGGCCGAATAGCGTCGGCGGCATGAAGGCGACGGAATCGACAGTGCCGCCGGACGAGCAGGAACCGCCGGGCCCGGCCCCGGACCGTTCCGCGGCGGTACGGGACGGGCTGGGCGTGGGCCTGGCGGTCGGGGTCTCCGGGCTGGCCTTCGGGGCGGCCGCGATCACGGCCGGGGTCTCGGTGGCGCAGGCGTGCGTGCTCAGCCTGATCGCCTTCACCGGGGCCTCGCAGTTCGCCCTGGTCGGCGTGATCGGCGCGGGCGGCGGCCTGGTGACGGGCGTGCTGGGCGCGGTGCTGCTCGGCGGCCGCAACGCGCTGTACGGGCTGCGGCTGGCCGATCTGCTGCGGGTCCGGGGCGCCCGGCGGCTCCTCACCGCGCACGGGGTGATCGACGAGACCACGGCCGTGGCGACCGCGCAGCCCGACCGGGCCACGGCCAGGATCGGCTTCTACACCACCGCGATCAGCCTCTACATCACCTGGAACCTCGGCACGCTGCTGGGCGCGGCCGGCGCGGCCCGGCTGGGCGATCCGGAGGCGTTCGGGCTGGACGTCCTCGGCCCCGCGGTCTTCCTGGCGCTGCTGTGGCCCCGGCTCACCGCCGGGCGGACCGAGACGCGGGTGGCGGCGGGCGCCGGAGTGATCGCGATCGCGACCACACCGTTCCTGCCGGCCGGGATCCCCGTGATGGTCGCCGCGGTCGCGGCGCTGGTCGCGCTCGTCCCGTTCCGTAACCGGGCCCGTCCCCGGAACCGTTCCGAGGGGAAGGGCACGTCATGACCGTATGGATCGCGGTGATCGCCACCGGAGTCGGCTGCTACCTGCTCAAGCTGGGCGGCCTGGTCACCCCGCAGCGGGTCCTGGACGACGCCCGGGTGCGCCGGTTCACCGATCTGGTCCCGATCGCGCTGCTGAGCGCGCTGATCGCCGTCCAGGCGCTGGCCCCGGAGGGCCGGACGCTGGAGCTCGACGGGCCCCGGCTGGCCGGGCTCGCGGCGGCCGTGGCGGCACTGCTGCTCCGGGCGCCGTTCCTGGTGGTGCTGGCCGTCGCGGCCGGAGTCGCCGCGGGCCTGCGCCTGATCATCTAGCCGGCCGGAGCCGGGTCAGGACTCCGACTGGACGATCTCCAGGGCCCTGGCCAGGTCGTCCGGGTACGGGCTCTCGAACTCCACCCGCTCGCCCCGCGTCGGGTGCTCGAACCCCAGCCGCGCCGCGTGCAGCCACTGCCGCTTCAGCCCGAGCCGCGCCGAGAGCGTGGGATCGGCGCCGTACGCCAGGTCGCCCACGCAGGGATGGCGGATGGCGTTCATGTGCACCCGGATCTGGTGGGTACGGCCCGTCTCCAGGTCGATGTCCAGGAGCGTGGCCGCCCGGAAGGCCTCCACCGTGTCGTAGTGGGTCACCGAGGGCTTGCCGCCCGCCACGACGGCGAACCGGCCGTCGCCGGCGGGATGCCGGTCGATGGGGGCGTCGACCGTACCCCGGAACGGGTCGGGATGCCCCTGCACCAGCGCCTGGTAGCGCTTGTCGACGGTGCGTTCCTTGAAGGCCCGCTTCAGCCGCGAGTACGCGACCTCGCTCTTGGCGACGACCATCGCGCCCGTGGTGTTGGCGTCCAGCCGGTGCACGATGCCCTGCCGCTCGGCCGCGCCGCTGGTGGCGACGGTGTGCCCGGCCCCCAGCAGGCCGCCCAGGATGGTGGGGCCGTTCCAGCCGGTGGTCGGGTGGGCCGCGACGCCGATCGGCTTGTCGACCACGACGATGTCGTCGTCCTCGTACAGGATCCCCATGCCGGGGACCGCCTCGGCGACCGGCGCGGGGGCCGAGGGCGGCGGCGGCAGGGTGACCTCGAGCCAGGCGCCGCCGTGCACGCGGTCGGACTTGGCCACCTCGCCGCCGTCGAGCAGGACGTCGCCCGCCGCGATGATGTCGGCGGCCCGCGCGCGGGACAGGCCGAACAGCCGCGCCAGCGCGGCGTCGACCCGCTCTCCCTCCAGGCCGTCGGGGACCGGGAGGCTGCGTACGTCCGCCATCAGGCCTTCTCCCCCGACGCCTTCTCGGGGGCCTCGGATGTTTGAGGGGGCTCGGGTGTCTCGGGGGCTTCGGAGACCTCGGCCGTTCCAGGGGCCTCGGGTGCCGCAGAGGCGTCGGCGGGCTCGGCCTTCTCCGTGGGTACGGGCTCGGCCTTCTCCGGGTCCTTCGCGGACTTCTTGCCGCTGATCCGGGTGCCGTCCAGCTGCAGGCCGCGCGCCGCCAGGACGACGGCCAGGACGCCGCCGCAGACGATCGCCGAGTCGGCCAGGTTGAACACCGGCCAGTTCGGGACCTCGATCCAGTCGACCACGTGGCCCTTCAGCGGCGCGGGCGCGCGCAGGAACCGGTCGGCCAGGTTGCCGAGCGCGCCGCCCAGCATCAGCCCCAGGCAGACCGCCCAGGGGAAGCTGCGCAGGTCGCGGGCGGTGCGCAGGATGGCGATCACCACTCCGCAGGCGATCACGGTGAGGACCACGGTGTAGCCGGTCCCGATCGAGAACGCGGCGCCGCTGTTGCGCGTCTCGCGCAGCGTCAGCAGGCCGCCCAGCAGCCGGATCGGTTCGCGGTCCTGCAGCGTGGCCACCACGATGCTCTTGGTGACCACGTCCAGGGCCAGTGCGGTCAGCGCGATCATGATCAGCACGCCGACACGGCGCGGCCGGGGGGATCCCGTCGATCCCCCGGCGGCGCTCTCGGATTCTGTTGCGTCGTTCAGCGACGTTCCTCGCGTTGTTTGCATGACACGCACAGCGTCGCACGTGGAAAGGCCTGAAGGCGCGCCTTCCCCACCGGCCTGGCACAGGACTCGCACGTCCCGTAGGTGCCGGCGTCGATCCGCTGTACGGCCCGCTCGTTCTGTGTGAGCAGGTCACGCGAATTGTAGGCCAGCGAGAGCTCATGCTCGCGCTCGTAGGTCTTGGCCCCGGTGTCGGCCTGGTCGTCGCCGGCGCCGTCGGCGGTGTCGCCCTCGGCGATCTGCGTGGTGGAGGCGGCGATCTCGGCCTCCAGCCCGGCGATCTGCTCCACCAGCGCCGCGCGCACCTCGGCCAGCTCCGTACCGGTCCAGCGGTCCTCGCCCTCGCGTACCGGCAGGGTGGCGGCCCGGGCCGCCACCTCCGACCGGTCGGAACGGGCGGACCGCTTGGCCGGAGCCGCCTTGGCGGCGGGCTTGGCGCTGGGCTTGGCAGTGGGCTTGGTGCTGGGCTTGGCCGCCGGAGCGGCGCGCTTGGCCGTGCCCCGCTTGGCAGGGCTCTTCCCGGCCGCGGCCTTGGAGGCCGGGCGGGCCGCGCCCTTGCCCGTGCCCTTCGCCGCGGGCCCGGTGTTGTTGGGCGCCGTGCTGTTGGGCCCCGTGCTCTTGGGCGCCGTGCTCTTGGGCGCCGTGCTCTTGGTCCCTGTGCTTCTGGTCCCCGTGCTCTTGGCCGGGGTGTCGGCGGTGGGCGTCGCGCCCCTCCCCGCGGCCATGTCGGCCCCCCTCGCGCTGATCTTGTCGACGGGCAGTGCGGGCAGCATAGGTTCCCTTTCGGCGAGACGGCAAACAACCTGGCTCCGTTACAGGCCGCATATGCCCGGTGACGGTGCGCCGAGAACCCGGACGCCCGCACAATCTGCGAAAGAGAGTTCCGCCACACCGGCCACGGGCGCCCCCGGAGCAGGGGAAATGGAAAGAGTTTTGCGGCCGCGTGCGTTACTCTCACAGCGAGCAGTCATAGGGCAGGCCGTGATGGGGACACCTGCCGCCGTACGCAGCCATGAGCGACCCGGGGACGGTGCGAGCCCGGGGGCGAGCCCGGCGGTCCGATCACCCCGGAGCCGCCGGAGGAACCGCCGGACCCGATCTCCACGATCCGGGCCCGGCTCAGTAGACCCGGCCGCCGAGACTCGAACGAAGCGGGTCGCGCCGCGCGTGAACGTACGCACGAGCGCGGTCAAGGAGGGTGGTACCGCGGGATCCGGCCCGGCAGATCTGGGCGGGCGTCTCGTCCCTCCGGTCCACGTGCAGTACTCACGTCGATCCGGAGGTCCGCCCACGTGACCCGCAATTTCCGGCCCCTGCCGTCGCAGGTCGATCTGCCCGCCCTGGAGCGGGAGATGCTGGACCGCTGGCGGGAGGGCAAGGTGTTCGAGCGGTCGCTCGAGCGCACCGCGTCCGGTCCCCGCTGGCTGTTCTACGAAGGCCCGCCCACCGCCAACGGCATGCCCGGCGTGCACCACGTCGAGGCCCGGGCCTTCAAGGACGTCTTCCCCCGCTACCGGACCATGAAGGGCTACCACGTCCCCCGCAAGGCCGGCTGGGACTGCCACGGGCTGCCCGTCGAGGTGGCGGTGGAGAAGGAACTCGGCCTGACCGGCAAGAAGGACATCGAGGCCTACGGCATCGCCGAGTTCAACGACCGCTGCCGCGAGTCGGTGCTGCGGCACGTGGACGCCTTCGAGGAGATGTCCGAGCGGATGGGCTTCTGGGTGGACACCGCCCAGGCGTACCGCACCATGGACCCCGAGTACGTCGAGGCGGTCTGGTGGTCCCTGAAGGTCATCTTCGACAAGGGCCTGCTGTTCCGCGACTTCCGCATCACCCCGTACTGCCCGCGCTGCGGTACCGGCCTGTCCGACCATGAGCTGGGCCAGCCCGGCGGGTACGAGACGGTCACCAGCCCTTCGGTGTACGTGCGGATGCCGGCGACCTCCGGGCCGCTGGCCGAGCTGGGCGCGTCCCTGCTCATCTGGACGACCACGCCCTGGACCCTGGTCTCCAACACCGCGGTCGCCGTCCACCCCGAGGTCACCTACGTCGCGGCGCGCCCGGCGGGCTCCGACGAAGTGCTCGTGGTGGCCGAGCCACTGGTGGACGAGGTCCTCGGTGAGGGGGCCGAGCGGCTGGCCACGTTCCAGGGCACCGAACTGGAACGCACGACCTACACGCGCCCGTTCGACCTGGTGGACATCCCCGACGCGCATTACGTGGTGCTGGGCGACTACGTCACCGTCGAGGACGGCACCGGGCTGGTCCACCAGGCCCCCGCGTTCGGCGGCGACGACCTGACCGTGTGCAAGAACTACGGCATGCCGGTCGTCAACCCGATCGGCCCCGACGGCCGTTTCCTGGCCGGCGTGCCCATGGTCGGCGGCAAGTTCTTCAAGGACGCCGACGAGTCGCTGACCGACGACCTGCGCGCGCGCGGGCTGCTCTACCGCGGCGGCCACTTCGACCACAGCTACCCGCACTGCTGGCGCTGCCACACGCCGCTGCTCTACTACGCACTCCCCGCCTGGTACATCCGCACCACGGCCGTCAAGGACCGGCTGCTGGAGGAGAACGCCAAGACCAACTGGTTCCCCGAGAACGTCAAGGAGGGCCGGTACGGGGAGTGGCTGCGCAACAACGTCGACTGGTCGCTGTCCCGCAGCCGGTACTGGGGCACGCCGCTGCCGCTGTGGGTGTGCGGTGAGGACGAGAGCCACATCACCTGCGTGGGTTCGCTCCAGGAGCTGGGCGAGCTGGCCGGTCAGGACCTCTCCAACCTCGACCCGCACCGTCCCTTCGTGGACGACGTGACCCTGCCCTGCGCGCAGTGTGGTGGCGAGGCGCGGCGCGTACCCGACGTCATCGACGCCTGGTACGACTCGGGGTCGATGCCGTTCGCCCAGTGGGGCGCACCGCACCGCAACAAGGAGGTCTTCGAGGCCTCCTACCCGGCGCAGTACATCTGCGAGGCCCAGGACCAGACGCGCGGATGGTTCTACTCCCTGATGGCCGTCGGCACGCTCGTGTTCGACCGGTCGTCGTACGAGAACGTCCTGTGCCTGGGGCTCATCCTGGCCGAGGACGGCCGCAAGATGAGCAAGCACCTGGGCAACGTGCTGCGGCCCATCCCGCTGATGGACGAGCACGGCGCCGACGCGCTGCGCTGGTTCATGCTCGCCAGCGGGCTGCCCTGGGCGTCCCGGCGGGTCGGGCACGGCGCGCTGGAAGAGATCGTCCGCAAGGTGCTCCTCACGTACTGGAACACCGCCTCGTTCCTCGTCCTGTACGCGAACGCGGCGGCGTTCACCCCCGACCAGTCCGCCCCGACCGACCTCCCGGGAGGCCAGGGCGAGGCGTGGACACCGGACCGCCTGGCCGAGGCACCCGCACCGGCCGACCGGCCGATGCTGGACCGCTGGGCCCTGGCCGAGTTGCACCGCACGATCCGCGAGGTGGACGCGGCGCTGGACGGCTTCGACACCGCCGCGGCCGGCCGCCGGCTGGCCGAGTTCGTCGACGACCTGTCCAACTGGTACGTCCGGCGTTCGCGGCGGCGCTTCTGGGAGGGCCCGCAGACGCCCGGCGGCGCCGCGGCCTTCGCGACGCTCTACGAGTGCCTGGAGGGCCTGACCCGGCTCATGGCGCCCCTGACGCCCTTCCTCAGCGACTACGTCTGGGACGTGATCCGTCCCGCCGACGCGCCCGAGTCGGTCCATCTGACCGAGTTCCCGTCCGTACGGGAGGACCTGCTCGACGCCGAACTGTCGTCCCAGATGGCGCTGGTTCGGCGCCTGGTGGAGCTGGGGCGGTCCGCGAGGGCGACAAGTGGGGTACGGACCCGCCAGCCCCTGGGACGCGCTCTGGTGGGCGCGCAGGGATGGGCCGGCCTTCCGGCGGAGCTGCGCGCGCAGATCTCCGAGGAGCTCAACGTGCTGGCGTTCGAGGAACTGTCCTCGATCGGCGGCGACCTGGTCGAGTACGAGGTGAAGCCGAACTTCCGCGAGCTCGGCAAGCGCTTCGGCAAGGACACCCCCAAGGTCGCCAAGGCGGTCACCGGGGCCGGCGCCGCCGGGCTGGTGGCCGCGCTGCGGGCCGAGGGGACCGTCACGGTCGAGGCCGAGGGCGTCGGCGCGGTGGCCCTCGCCCCCGCCGAGGTGATCGTCACCGAGCGGCCGCGCAGCGGCTGGGCGGTGGAGAGCGCCGGGGGCGAGAGCGTCGCGCTGGACCTCACCGTGACGCCCGAGCTGCGCCGCGCGGGCCTGGTCCGCGAGGCCGTACGGCTCGTCCAGGACGCCCGCAAGTCCACCGGGCTCCAGGT
This sequence comes from Actinomadura sp. 9N407, assembly GCF_044326315.1. Classification (NCBI taxonomy): domain Bacteria; kingdom Bacillati; phylum Actinomycetota; class Actinomycetes; order Streptosporangiales; family Thermomonosporaceae; genus Actinomadura; species Actinomadura sp. 9N407. The sequence goes on from NZ_JBIRAW010000002.1 coordinate 303,365, forward strand.
CACCGACCGGATCGAGCTGTGGTGGCGGGCCACCAACGACGACCTGGCCGAGGCACTGCGCGCGCACGAGAGCGAGCTCGGCGCCGAGGTCCTGGCCGAGGCGGTACGGGAGGGCCGCCCCGCCGAGGGCGGCGCCGACCACGGGCTGCCCGCCCAGCAGGACGACGAGCTGGGCCTGACCTTCTGGCTCCGCAAGGCCTGAACACCCAGATGGCCAGAACACCCGTCATGCCGACCACCCTGTGGGATTGAACACCCGGTGGGCATGAAAACCCGTCAGGCATGAATCGACAGAAGGCATGAAATCGCAGGTGGGACGGGCCGCTCCGGCATCGGGCGGCCCGTCCCGCCGAGGAAACCCGGCAAAGGGCCTTCTCGCGACCTATCGCGTTTGCGATGATGAGTCGCGTGAACCCGTCTGAACCCGCCCGACCGAGCCCGGCCCCCGTCCCGTCCGCACCCGCCGCGCCGTCCGCGCCCGCCGCGCCCGCCGCGCCGGCACCGTCGGCGATGCGCGCTTCGGACGCCGACCGCGACCGGGTCGCCGACCGCCTCCGCGAGGCCCTCGCCGAAGGACGCATCACGCCGGAGGAGCACGCCGAGCGCATCGACGTGGTCTACGAGGCCCGGACCTACGCCGAACTCGAGCCCGTGCTCAGCGACCTGCCCGGCGAGCCGTCGCCCGTACCCGGCGCCGAAGCCCTGCCGCCGCGCGTACGGCTGGACAAGGAGCCGCGGCTACCCGCGCCCCAGCGGCACTCCACCTCGATCCTGGCCGTCTTCTCGGGGGCCGAGCGCCGGGGCCGCTGGCTGGTCGAGCCGTCCACCACCGTGTCGTGCATGTTCGGCGGGGCCGAGCTGGACTTCCGCCAGGCCGTCCTGTCGCAGCGCGAGGTCACCCTCAACGTGACCTGCGTCTTCGGCGGCGTCGACATCAAGATCCCGCCGGGCGTACGGGTGGTCAACTCGGTCTCGGCCGTGTTCGGCGGCGTCGACATACCCGAGGACGACACCACCGACCCGGACGCCCCGGTCATCCGGATCACCGGGCTGGTGCTGTTCGGCGGGGTGTCGGCGTCCAGGAAGGAGGCCGGCGCGACCCGGAGCGACCGCGAGCGCGAGCGGCACGACCACCATCGCGCGCTGCACGAGATGCACCGCGACGTCCGCGACCAGCACCGCGAGCTGCGCGACGAGCGGCGGGAGCACCTGCGCGAAATGCGCGAGTCCCGCCGACGCCACTGACCCGACGCCACTGACCCGACGCCACTGGATCGACGCCACTGGATCGCTGAGGTTCCGGTACCGCCCGGCGTCAGCCGCCGTCGGGCCGGCAGACCAGGCAGGGCGTGCAGCCCCGCGCCGCGGCGTCGGCCCGGCTGATCGTCTCCAGGTCGTCGGCCTCGTCGCCGATGTCCTCGATCAGCGAGCAGTCGGCGCGGTGGTAGCGCTTGGTCCCGCTGAGGATGCGCACCGGGGCGTCGTCGGCGGCGGGCGCTCCCTCGCCGGACGGGCTCGCGTCCGAGGCGGCGGGTTCGGCCTCCGGCGCGGAGTCGCTCGGGTCCGCAGGGGTACCCACCGGAATGTCGGTCACGGTGGCGGCCCCGGGGGCCGGCCACGCGGACGGCAGCGGGCCGCGGGACTGCGGGACCTCGGGCTCGGCGACCGGCTCGGCCTTGGCCTCGTCGGCGGCCGGGCCGCTCTCGTACGGCTCAGGCTTGTACGGGTCTGCCTTGTACGGCTCGGGCGTGCCCGCCGGTACGGGATCGGGCGCCGCCTTGGACGCCTTCCGCTTGGACAGGAACCCGGAGGGCGCGCTCTCGGACGCGCCCGGGGCACCGGAACTCGGCGTACCGGAACTCGGGGCGCCAGGACCGGGAAGGTCGGACGAGGGGGCACCGGTGACGGGGAGCTCGGTGGTCACGGCGGCCTCGGGCGTAGCGGGACGGGGCCCGCCCTTGCCCTGCTGGCCCGTTCCCGGCTCACCCTTGCCCAGCTCGCTCGCGCCCTTGCCCGGAGTGGCCAGGGCAGCGGGGGCACCCGAGGCGCCCGCCCGCTCCGCCGAGCCTGCGGGGACCGACACCGCGGCGCGCGCCGCCAGTGCGGTGTCGGGCATGCAGGCGGTGCAGGAGCTGAAGCCCTCTTCCCTGGCTTCGGCGTAGGTCAGTTCTTCCCGGTCACGGCCGGCCAGCTGCCGGCACGTGTCGAGGTGGTAGCGCTTGCGCCCGCGTACGACGAAGACCACGGCGTCTTCGGGGACATCGGCCGGCGGTGGCGGGATCTCCATCTCGCCGTCGGCGTCGCCGTCCTTGACGGCCGGGTCGGCCGGAACGGGAGGCTTGGCCCGCCCGGTCGCGGGCACGGGGGTCGCAGTCTTGCCGCCCTTGCCGCTCTTGGCCTTGTCGGCCTTGGCCTTGCGCCCGCCCTTGCGTGCGGAAGGGGCGGTCGCTCCCGTTCCGCGGAGCTCATCGCGCCGCAGGAACACCCCGACGGCCAGGCAGAGCGCGGACACCACACTGACGGCGATCGAAATGTAGATCACCACCAGCGCGTCCAGTCCAAGGACCTGCGCGCTCTCCGCGTTGCCGGCCACGATGCCGGCGACGAGCAGGGCGATCGCGACGATCACGAGAACGCCACTCAGGATGATCACAGGGTCTCTCCCCCTTCACGGGCCGCATGCCCCGGACCGTGCTAAGGCCGGAGGCCGCCGCCGAGGCTCCGATGCGCCGCCTGGATGGCCACGATGCCATCCGTGACGGGCGAACGGGAAGACACTATCGCCTGCGCTCGGCCGGTCAGCGCCTCTCGTGCGGCGGGTTGTCACCGCCGGCGTGGAACGCGCCGGTGGCCGAGTGCTGAACCTGCTGGGCGTGCTGCTGCTCGGCGGGCGGCGGGAAGGACCCGGGCCCGGTCTGACCGGAACCGCCGCCGGAGGCACCGTTGCGGTTGTCGTGCTGGATCGCGCTCTGCGGGCCGGTCTGCTGGCCGCCGGACTGCTGCGCGGAACCGCCGCCACCGGTCACGGCGGGGAAACCACCGGTCTCGGTGCTGCCGGCCTCGAGGTCGCGCAGCTGGCCCTCCAGGTAGACCTTCAGCCGGCTGCGGTACTCGCGCTCGAACGCGCGCAGGTTGTCGACCTCGCGCTCGAGCTCCTCGCGCTGCTGCACGAGCGAGCCCATGACCTGGCGGTGCCGCTCCTGGGCGTCGCGGTCGAGGGCCTCGGCGCGGGACCGGGCCTCGCTGACGATCTGGTCGGCCTGCCGGCGGGCCTTGCCGAGGATCTCCTCGGCCTCGCGGCGGGCGCGGCCCAGCGTCTCGTCGGCCTCGCGGCGGGCGTCGGCGATCGCCTGGTCGGCGGTCTGCTGCGCCAGCGCCAGCACGCGGGCCGCGGTGTCCATGTTGTCCTCACCGGACGGCGCGGGCGCCATGCCGAGGCCGCCGCCGAGGGCCGGCTCGGGCTCGGGCTGGTGCTGCTGCGGCTCGGGCTGCCGGGGGGGCTCGGGCATCTTGGCCACGTCGGGCTTGGGCTCGACGATCGGGGCCGCCATCGCCGGAACCTTGCCGCGCAGGCATTCGGCCAGCTTGGCCCGGAGCTCCTCGTTCTCCTGGATGAGTCGGTCGAGTTCCGCCTCGACCTCGTCGAGGAAGGCGTCCACCTCCTCCTCGTCGTACCCCGGCCTCAGCCTGGTGGTACTGAACTGCTTGTTCCGCACATCGGCGGGTGTCAGCGGCATGTTCGTCTCCTTGGCGCGCTTGGAGTCTGTCCCAAAGGACGGTATCCGATCAGAGCCTCTGCACGAAGATGATCATGACCCAGACCACAAGGATGAGGACAGTGAAGCTGAGGTCCAAGGCCACGTTACCCAGACGGATGGGCGGGATGAAACGCCTCAGGAGTTTCAGTGGCGGATCGGTGATGGTGTAGGTGATCTCAGCGATCACCAGCACCGGCCCCGTGGGCTTCCAAGACCGTGCGAACGACTGCAGTACCTCCAGGATCAGCCTCCCGATCAGGAACAGGAGGAAGAGGTAGAGGACGATCACCAGCACGGTTCCAACGTAGGTCACGGACACACTCTCACATGTGGCGGTCAGCTTTGGTTGAAGAACCCTCGTTCTGCCATCCGGGCCTTGTCCTCCGCCGTCACCTCGACGTTGGCGGGCGACAGCAGGAACACCTTGTTCGTAACACGCTCGATGCTCCCGTGCAGGCCGAACACGAGACCTGCCGCGAAGTCGACCAGACGCTTGGCGTCGCTGTCGACCATCTCGGTCAGGTTCATGATCACCGGGGTGCCCTCACGGAAGTGCTCCCCGATGGTCCTGGCCTCGTTGTAGGTCCTCGGGTGCAGCGTAGTGATACGAGCGAGGTCGGTGGTACCGGACTCGTAGAGCGCGACGGAGCGCCGCTCCGCCGCAGACGCGGTGTGATGATCGCGATCCCGCTCCGCGGTCTCGTCCGCTCGGGTAAGCTGACCGCCGGATTCGTCCTCGCGGAGCCGAGCGGACCGTCCCTGGGCGGGGTCGGCCTCATCGTCGTACACGTCGTACTCGTCGTAGTCGTACTTGTCGTCGTAGCGGTCGTCCTCCACAAGGCCGAGGTAGACCGCCATCTTGCGCATCGCGCTGGCCATATGCCCCTCCGTCGTCCTGTGGCCGCGGCGCCCTGCGCCGCCGTACGACCGCTACGTCTGTGCGGCCTGCCGTTCCGAGTGGCCTGCCGTTCCGGCGTGGCCCGCCGTTTCGGCAGGTACCCACTGGGGGGACATTACCTGACGATTGCCCGTCGGCCGCCGAGCAACGCCGTACCGACACGGACGTGTGTCGCGCCACACGCGATCGCGGCCTCCAGATCCCCGCTCATTCCCGCCGATACGACCCCGGCCGCCGGATGCGAGCCCCGTACCGCCGCGGCCGCCGCCGCGAGTCGCTCGAAGGCCGGGACCGGGTCGGCTCCCAGCGGCGCGACCGCCATCACACCGCCGAGCACCAGCGCCTCGGCGCCGGCGATCGCGTCGGCCAGCGCCGGCGCCTCGGCGGGCGCGACCCCGCCGCGTCCCCCGGACTCCTCCAGGGAGACCTGCACCAGGCAGCACAGCAGGCGCCCGGCCCGTACCGCGGCCGCCGACAGCGCGGTCACCAGCCGGGGCCGGTCGACGGACTGCACGACATCGGCGTAACCGGCCACCGACCGGGCCTTGTTGCTCTGCAACTGACCGACGAAATGCCAGGTCAGCGGGAGATCCGTGAGCTGCGCCGCCTTCGGCGCGCCCTCCTGGTCGCGGTTCTCGGCGACGTCGGTGATGCCGAGCCCGGCCAGCAGCCGTACGTCCGAGGCCGGGAAGGTCTTGGTCACCGCGACCAGCGTCACCCCGGCCGGGTCCCGTCCGGCGGCGGCGCAGGCGGACGCGATCCGCTTGCGGACGTCGGCGAGGTTGGCGGCCAGCTCCGCGCGCCGCTCCTCGTCGGGCATCGTCCCGCCGGGCGAATCAGCCACGGCCGGGCCGCCCGCCGGCGCCGTCGTCGCTGACCCGGCCGTCGTCACTGGCCCGGCCGTCGTCGCTGAGCCAGACATAGCCCGCGAACCGGCCGGTCAGGCGGTCGCGGCGGTAGGAGAACAGCTCGGGCGTCTCGATCGTGCACCGGGGATCGACCTGGACGGAGGTCACGCCCTCTGCCGCCAGCTGGGCGACGATCCCGGCGCGGATGTCCAGGCCGGGCGTGCCGCCGCGGGTGGTGGCGTGCGCGGCGGGCACCACGGCGGCGACCTCCGCCCGCATCGCCTCGGGGACCTCGTAGCAGGCACCGCAGGCCGCGGGGCCGATCGCCGCGGAGATCCGGGACGGTTCGGCGCCGTGCTCGATCATCCGTTTCACCAGCGCGGGCACCACGCCCGCCAGCGTGCCGGGACGTCCGGAGTGCGCGGCGCCCACCACGCGGGCCACCGGATCGGCCATCAGCACCGGGGCGCAGTCGGCGACCAGGACGGCCAGGGCGAGCCCCGGCACCGTGGTCACCATCGCGTCGACCTCAGGCACATCGGCCTGGGGAACATCGGCCTGGGGAACATCGCCCGCGGGTACGGAGGTGCTCCGGGACCGGGGGGCGGTGATGACCTCGACCTCGGCGCCGTGCACCTGGCGCATCCAGACGACGCGGTCCGGGACGAGCCCGAGCGCGGTCGCGGCGCGGTCCCGGTTGGCGCGAACGGTGGCGGGGTCGTCGCCGACCGCGCCACCGAGATTGAGGGAGTCGTACGGGGCCGCGCTGGAACCGCCGGCCCGGGTGGTGAACGCGGCGCCGACGCCGTCCGCCAGCGCGAGGGGGGCGATCATTGCGAGCGGCTCCGGCATTTCAGGCGTCCCCGGACGGCCGGCCTCGGCCGGTCCCGCCGGGCACGCGCGGATCACTTGAGGAAGTCGGGAACGTCGAGATCGTCGTCCTCGTCGAACACGACCGGGCGGCGGCGCGGGCCGGTCGCGGCCGAGCCGCTGTCGGCCTCGCCCGCGTGCACCCGGGTCGCCGACGACTCGCTCGGCCGCGGCGCGGGCGGGCGGGCCGCCTCCTGCTCGGCCTCGCGCTCCTGCGCCGAGGCGGAGCCGCCGGCCGGGCGGCCGGACGCCGGCTCGGCCGTACGCGAGGACTGCTGCTCGTCGGCGGCTCCGGCCGGGGCGGTGCCTCCGGCGGACCGGTCCTCGGCGGCGGCCTGCGCCACGGGCTGCGCGCGCTCGGGCTCGGCCGGCCGCTGCGGCGGGCCGGGCGGCGGCGGGGCGGGCTGGGCCGGCGCGGCGGCGGCCTGGGCCACCGACTGCTGCGGCTGCGGCGCGGCCTGCGCCGAGCCGAAGGCATCCGAGCGGCCGACGCGGCTCGGAATCGGGTTGGCCGGGGCCGCGGGCGGCGCGGGCCGGGGCGGCGGCGGGAGCCGCTTGGCCTCCGGTTCAGGCGTCGGCTTGACCGGCCGGCCCTCGTCAAAACCCGCCGCTATCACGGTCACCCTGACCTCGTCGCCGAGCGCGTCGTCGATGACCGCGCCGAAGATGATGTTGGCGTCCGGCGCCGCCGCGTTGGAGACCAGCTGGGCCGCCTCGTTGATCTCGAACAGCCCCAGGTCGGAGCCGCCCGAGATGGACAGCAGCACGCCGTGCGCGCCGTCGATGCTGGCCTCCAGCAGCGGGCTGGAGATCGCCATCTCGGCCGCCGCGACCGAGCGGTCGTCGCCGCGCGCCGAGCCGATCCCCATCAGCGCCGAGCCGGCCCCGGACATGACCGACTTCACGTCGGCGAAGTCCAGGTTGATCAGGCCGGGCGTGGTGATCAGGTCGGTGATGCCCTGCACACCGGACAGCAGCACCTGGTCGGCCGCCTTGAACGCGTCCAGCACGCTGACCTGGCGGTCGGAGATCGACAGCAGCCGGTCGTTGGGGATCACGATGAGGGTGTCGACCTCGTCGCGGAGCGTCTCGATGCCGGCCTCGGCCTGCATCGCCCTGCGCTTGCCCTCGAAACTGAACGGGCGGGTGACGACTCCTATGGTCAAAGCTCCGAGGGAGCGCGCGACATTGGCGACCACCGGGGCCCCGCCGGTGCCCGTGCCACCTCCTTCGCCCGCGGTGACGAAGACCATGTCGGCGCCCTTGAGGACCTCCTCGATCTCCTCCCGGTGATCCTCGGCGGCCTTGCGGCCCACGTCCGGGTTCGCTCCGGCGCCGAGTCCCCGGGTGAGCTCGCGGCCCACATCGAGTTTCACATCGGCGTCACTCATCAGCAGCGCCTGGGCGTCCGTGTTGATCGCGATGAATTCGACGCCCTTGAGACCCTCTTCGATCATCCGGTTGACGGCGTTGACGCCGCCGCCGCCGATGCCGACGACCTTGATGACCGCGAGGTAATTCTGCGGTGCTGCCACGACGAGGGGCCTTTCCGCTCGCTCTATCCAACCCGCCGGGCCGGCCTGCCGGCCGTCCCCGTCGCGGTGTTCCTGACCTGTGTCTTGGTTGGCAGGGATCCGGGCGATATTTCCACCCTGAACCCTCACCCTCAACTTGAGGCTTACAGTTATGTCAACCTGAGGACTGATACGGACAGTAGGGCGGGCTTACCGTCAGGGTCAACTAACCTCCCCCCAAGTGAACCGGCGTGTCGCGGGACGCGCCGGATGCCCTGGTTGGCGAAGTGCGTCGCCACATCAGCCTCATCACTCCCCTCCGCCCCTCATGATTCTCGCATTCGATAACCGCGGTGCCACCGTTCCAGCGTGCCGCATCGCGCGTCCGGAATCGCCGCGACACACGCACCGGATGCGAGTCACTGCCCATTACCCGGCCTCAAGTGCCGCACACGTCCCCCGTGTCTCGGTTTGATCACCGGGCGCGGGCGGTGGCGCGGCCGGGCCGGCCGTCACCGCGTGGTGACGAATTCGGGCGAGCTGACGTCGATGGTGCGGGCGTCGCGCCCCGCCGGCGACGCGCGCAGCGCGTCGATCAGCCGGACCTTCTCCGCCGACCGCCCGGCCGCCCCCCAGACCACGGTCAGCCCGTCGCGCAGCCGCAGCGTGACGGTGTCGGGCGAGGAGGCCTCCACCCCGTGCAGCCTCGTCCTGAGGCCGCCCGGCAGTTCCCCGATCACCTTGAGCGCCGCCAGCGTGGACGCGTCCGTGGGCCCGGGCGAGGCCGCCGACAGCGTGGGCAGGGCCGGTGGCCTGGACGGGCCGTCGGTGACCGTGACGCCGTACCGGTCGAGCTGGTGGTAGCGTCCGGCGCGCTCCACGGCGACGACCGGGACCCGCTCGCGGACGACGATCCGTACCGTGGCCGGCCACTGCCGCTCCACCGTGGCCGACTCGACCTCGCGGAGCCGTTCCAGCCGGGCCTCGACCGAACCGGTGCCCAGCCGGACCATGGGCAGGCCGAGCCGGATCCCGGCGGTGGCCACGATCCGGTCGCGCGGCGCCAGCTCGGTGCCGGTGACCTCGACGCTGCGCACCACGAGCAGGCGGGAACCGAGCAGCACCCACGCCACGGTGCCGAGCACACCGATCACCAGCAGCGCGACGCACACCGCCTTCCAGCGATGCGGCCGCCGCCCGGCGGCGGCACCGCCGGGCTCGGGTTCCCGCGGTCGGGGGTCGGGCCGTCCGGGCGCGGTCCCGCGCCGGGACGTCCGGGCCTCGTTCATGACCCAAGCTTGACAGTGTTCGGGTCCAGGACCCGGGAGCCCACGCCCACGCCGCCGAGATCACTCGCGCCCGTACGGTCCGCCGGCCGGTACGGTCAGCCGGCCGGGGCCGCCAGCCGGGCGAGGATCTCGGGGCCGAGGCGGGTGACGTCGCCCGCCCCGAGCGTGATGACGACATCACCGGGCTCGGCCAGCCGGACCACCGCGGCGGTCACCTCGGCATCGTCCGGGACGTACTCCCACACGGTGCCCTCGGGGACGTGCTCGGCGACCATGAGACCGGTCACACCCGGCTCGGGGTCCTCGCGCGCCCCGTACACGTCCAGCACCACGGCGACGTCGGCGAGGCCGAGCGCCGCCCCGAACTCGGCGGCGAAGAAGCGGGTCCGGCTGTAGAGGTGCGGCTGGAAGACCGCCACGATCCGGCCGCCGGGCCCGCCGGAGGCCTCGGCCTTCTGCTGGACGTAGTCGCGGGTGGCCGACAGGTCGGCCGTCAGCTCGGTGGGGTGGTGCGCGTAGCTGTCGAACACCTCGACGCCCGCCGCCTCGCCCTTGGGCTCCAGCCGGCGCATCGCCCCGCCGAACTCGGCCAGCCCGTCCCGTACGGCGCCCAGGTCGACGCCGAGCGCGCGCCCGACCGCGAGCACCGCCGCGGCGTTGAGCGCGTTGTGCCGGCCGGGAACGCCCAGCCGCACCTCCCCGACGCCCTCGACCTCGAACCGGGACCCCAGGCCGCGCGGAGCGAACCCGCTCACCCGCAGGTCGGCGCCCGCCGCCACGCCGTACGTGAGGACGGTCAGGCCGCGCTCGCGGGCCGGCGCGGCCAGCTCCATCGCCATCGGGTCGTCGGCGCCGAGCACCAGCGTCCCGCCCGGCTCGACGCGGTCGACGAACCGGGCGAAGTTCTCCTTGACCTCGTCGAAGCCGCCGTAGTTGTCGAGATGGTCGGCCTCGACGTTGGTCACCACCGCGATCCGCGGCGCGTACATCAGGAACGAGCCGTCGCTCTCGTCGGCCTCGGCGACGAAGATGTCGCTGCGGCCCTCGTCGGCGCCCAGCCCGGTCGTGACCAGCTGGCCGCCGATGCAGTACGACGGGTCGGCCCCGGCGTGCTGCAGCGCCACCGTCAGCATCGATGTCGTGGTGGTCTTGCCGTGCGTACCGGCCACCGCGACCGCCCGGCGGCCGGCCATCAGCGCGGCCAGCGCCGCCGACCTGTGCAGCACCCGAAGGCCCCGCTCGCGGGCCGCGACCAGCTCCGGGTTCGCCTCCCGGATCGCGGTGGAGACCACCACCGTGTCGGCGTCGCCGAGGTAGGCCGCGTCATGGCCGACGAACACCTTGGCGCCCAGATCGCCGAGCTGCGCCAGCAGCTCGGAGTCCCTGGCGTCGCTGCCGGACACCGCGATGCCGCGCTTCAGCATGATCCGCGCGATGCCGGACATGCCGGCCCCGCCGATCGCGATGAAGTGCACCCGGCCCAGCGCCTCGGCCGGCACGACCTCGCCCTGACTGATCAGGCCCATCGGCTGATCGCCGTCCCCTCGTTCACGCGCGCCCCGCCCCTCGGACCACCTCGTACACCATCTGCGCCAGCGCCGCGTCGGCGTCCCGGCGGCCCATCCGCCCGGCCGCCTCCGACATGTGCGCCACCCGTGCCGGATCGCCCAGCACCGGCAGCAGGTTGGCCGCGATCCACTCCGGCGTCAGCTCGGCGTCGTCGACCAGCAGGCCGCCGCCGGCCGCCACGATCGGCTCGGCGTTGAGCCGCTGCTCGCCGTTGCCGATCGGGAGCGGGACGTACGCCGCGGGCAGCGCCACCGCCGCCAGCTCGGCGCAGGTCATCGCCCCGGCCCGGCACATGGCCATGTCGGCCGCCGCGTAGGCCAGGTCCATCCTGTCGCAGTACGGGATCGTGACGTACTGCGGCCCGCCGGAGATCGGCTCGGGCTCCTCGGTGTTCTTGGGGCCGACGATGTGCAGCACCTGGATGCCGGCCTGCCGGAACGCGGGGGCCGCCGCCACCGAGGCGCGGTTGAGCGAGCGGGCGCCCTGCGAGCCGCCGAAGATCAGCAGCGTGGGCAGGTCGGGCAGCAGCCCGAAGTAGGACCGGGCCTTGTCGCCCATCGCCAGCCGGTCCAGGGTGGCGATCTCGCGGCGCAGCGGGATGCCGACGTACCGGGCACCGGGCAGCGGCGAGTCGTTGTGCGAGACCGCGACGTGCTCGGTGAACCGGGCGCCGAGCTTGTTGGCCAGCCCCGGCTTGGGGTTGGCCTCGTGCACGATGATCGGCACCTTGCGCTTGCGCGCGGCCAGGTAGCCGGGGGTCGCGACGTACCCGCCGAAGCCGACCAGGATGTCGGCCTGGGCCTGGTCGAGGACGTTCGCGGCGGCGTTGATGGCGCCGCGCAGCCGGCCGGGCACCGTCAGCAGCTGGGGGGTCAGCGTACGGGGCAGCGGCACGGGCGGGATCAGGGCGAGTTCGTAGCCCCGCTGCGGGACCAGCCGGGTCTCCAGCCCCCGCTCGGTGCCGAGGCAGGTGATGCCCACTTGGGGATCGTTGCGTCGCAGCGCGTCGGCAAGGGCCAGGGCGGGCTCGATGTGTCCGGCGGTGCCACCGCCGGCCAGGACAACCCTCATGCTCGTTGACAACTCCTCAGCATGTTCGTCGTGGCGGTGCCGCGGGCCCCAGGGTGGGTCGAGGCGGAAAGGGATCCGCCTCGCGCCGCGTGTCCGCGGTCCCAACCGTAGCCGGGCCGCCCGGCACCCCCGGTCGGGGGATTCAGCGCCGTGCCAGGCCCAGCCAGCTTAGGGCCCGCAGGACCGGTCCGGGACCCCGTGCGGCCAGTGCCTGCCGCGCGCCGGGCTCCCGCTTGGCGAACGCCAGCAGCATTCCGAGCGCGATCAGGGTCGGGATCAGCGCCGACCCCCCGTAGGAGACCAGCGGCAGCGGGATCCCCGTGATGGGGAGCACGCCGATCACCGCCCCGATGTTCACGATCGCCTGGACCACCAGCCAGGCGGTGGCGCCGGCCGCGGCCAGCCGGGTGAACGGGTCCTTGACCCGCCGGGCGATCCGCAGGCCCGCGTAGGCCAGCAGCCCGAAGAGGCCGAGCACCACGAGCGTACCGACGAGGCCGAACTCCTCCCCGACGATCGCGAAGATGAAGTCGGTCTCGGCATGGGGAAGGAAGTCCCATTTCGCCCGTCCCTCGCCCAGCCCCGTCCCGAACCAGCCGCCGGACGCCAGCGCGTACACGCCCTGGGTGCCCTGGTAGCGGATGCCCGAGGTGTCGGCGGACTGGTCGAGGAAGCCGGTGAGGCGCTGCATCCGGTACGGCTCGACCACGATGAGGATGGAGACCAGCATGCCCACCAGCCCCGCCATGCCGACGAACAGCCGGCCGGGGGCCCCGACCACCCACAGCAGCGCCAGGAAGATCGTCAGCAGCACCAGCGTGGTGCCGAGGTCGCTGCCCAGCATCACCAGCAGCACCAGCACGCCGGCGCCCGGCAGCAGCGGGACCAGCAGCGGCCGCCACTCGGTGAGCCGGCCGAGCCGTTCCTTGCGAGCCAGCAGGTCGGCGCCCCACAGGACGAGGGCCAGCTTGGCGGGCTCGGACGGCTGCAACTGGAACGGGCCCAGCGCGATCCACCGGGTGGCGCCGTTCGCCGACTGGCCCAGGCCCGGCACCAGCACCATCGCCAGCGCCACGGCCGACAGCAGCAGCAGCGGGTACGCCATGGCCCGGAACGTCTTGACCGGCAGCCGCGAGGCCAGCCACATGCCGGGCAGGCCGATCGCGACCCAGAGCGCCTGCTTCTGGAGCAGCGTGTAGGCCGAGCCGGTCGCCTGGATCTGGTCGACCGTGGACGCCGACAGCACCATGACCAGGCCCAGCGCCAGCAGCATGAACGTGCAGCCCAGGACGAGGTAGTACGAGGTCAGCGGGCGGTCGAGCAGGCCCAGCACGGCCGCGGCCTGCTCGCGCGGCCCCGAGCGCCGCGGCGACCGCTCCTCGGCCGGTAGCGCGGTGCTCACCCCGTCAGCCGGGCTCGCCGTTGCCCGTACCCGCGCCCGTGCCCGCGTCGCCAGGGTCGCGGGTGTCGCCCTCCAGGCGGCGTACCGCCGCGATGAACGCGTCGCCGCGCGCCGGGTAGTTGGCGAACATGTCGAAGGAGGCCCCGACCGGGGCGAGCAGCACGGTGTCGCCGGGGCGGGCCAGGGCGGCGGCTTGGTTCACGACGCGGTCCATCGCCCCAGTGTCGGTGTCCGGAACGTCCACGACCGGCACATCCGGCGCGTGTCGCGCGAGTGCCTGCGCGATCCGGGCCCGGTCACGGCCCATCAGCACCGCACCGCGCAGCCGGCCGGCGCAGGACCGGACGAGGTCGTCGACGTCCAGGCCCTTCAGCAGCCCGCCCGCGATCCACACGATGGGCTCGTACGCGGCGAGCGAGGCCGCGGCGGCGTGCGGCTGGGTGGCCTTGGAGTCGTTGATGTACGTGACGCCGCCGACCGCCGCGACATGCTGGATGCGGTGCGGGTCGGGGACGAACGCGCGCAGGCCGTCCCGTACGGCCTCGGGCGGGACGCCGAAGGCGCGGGCGAGCCCCGCGGCCGCGAGCGCGTTGGCGACGTTGTGCGGCGCGTACGGGCGTACGTCGGCGAGCGCGGCCAGTTCGGCGGCCTCGCGCTGGGTGTCCGCGGTGAACGCGCGGTCGACCAGCAGCTCCTCGACCACGCCCAGCTGCCCGGGCCGTGGCACGTCCAGGGTGAAACCGACGCGCCGCGCCGCGCTCCCGGCCAGCGCCGCCGCCCCGGGATCGCCGTCGTTGCACACGGCGATGGTGCCGGGGGCGAAGATCTTGGCCTTGGCGGCGGCGTACGCCTCCATGGAGCCGTGCCAGTCGAGATGGTCGGGCGCGAGGTTGAGCACGCTCGCCGCCAGCGGCGCGAGCGAGCTCGACCAGTAGAGCTGGTAGCTGGACAGTTCGACGGCGAGCACGTCGTGCTTCTCCAGGACCGCCTCGACGATGGGCGTGCCGACGTTGCCGACGGCGAGCGCGTCGTGCCCGGCGGCCTCCAGCATGCGGGCCAGCATCCGCACCACGGTCGTCTTGCCGTCGGTGCCGGTGATCGCCAGCCAGGGCGCCGCACCCTCGGGACGCAGCCGCCAGGCCAGCTCGACCTCGCCGTAGATCTCGGTCCCGGCGGCGGCCGCGGCCACGGCCAGCGGTGCGTCGGGGCGCCAGCCCGGGGAGATGACGACCAGCTCGGTGCCCTCGGGCAGCGTGTCGCCGTCGCCCAGCCGTACGGTGACGCCGCGGGCCTCCAGCTCGGCGGCGTGCGCGCGCTGCTCGTCGCCGTCACGGCCCTCGACCACGGTCACCAGGGCGCCGCGGTCGGCCAGGACGCGGGCCGCGGCCCGTCCCGACACCCCCGCGCCGGCGACGCAGACCCTGCGGCCCGCCCACTCCCCCGACGTGCCGTCCCCCGACTTCGCGATCAATTCTTGGGCATCCATTCCAGGTAGAACAGGCCGAGGCCGACCGCGGTGAACAGCGCCGACATCAGCCAGAAGCGGACGACGATGGTGGTCTCGGCCCAGCCCGACAGCTCGAAGTGGTGCTGCAGCGGCGCCATCTTGAAGACCCGTTTCCTGGTCATCTTGAACCCGCCGACCTGGATGATCACCGACAGCGTGATCATCACGATCAGGCCGCACAGGATGGCCAGCAGGAACTGGGTCCGGGTCAGGATCGCCAGGCCCACCAGCACGCCGCCCAGGGCCAGCGAGCCGGTGTCGCCCATGAAGATCTTGGCCGGCGGGGCGTTCCACCACAGGAAGCCGAACACGCCGCCGAGCACCGCCGCCGCGACCACCGCCAGGTCGAGCGGGTCGCGCACGCTGTAGCAGTTGGGCGCCAGCGCGAAGTCGTAGCAGCTGTTGCGCAGCTGCCAGTTCCCGATGATCACGTAGGCGGCCAGCACCATGCCGGCCGGGCCGGCGGCCAGGCCGTCCAGCCCGTCGGTCAGGTTGACGCCGTTGGACATCGCCGCGATCAGCAGCAGCGCCCACACCACGAACAGGTACGGGCCGATCGAGGGGCCGAAGTCGCGCAGGAACGACAGGTGCGGGGAGGCGGGGGTGATGTCGTACCCGTTGGGGAAGTTCAGCGACGCGATCGCGAAGATCACGCCGACCAGGATGATGCCGATCATCTTGGCGCTGCTGCGCAGGCCGAGGCTGCGCTGCTTGAACACCTTGATGTAGTCGTCCACGAAGCCGACCAGGCCGAGCCCGGTCATCAGGAACAGCACCAGCAGGCCCGACACGGTCGGCGCGGTCCCGGTGAACAGGTGCGCGGCGGCGTAGCCGGCCAGCGACCCGACGATGAACACCGTGCCGCCCATGGTGGGCGTGCCGCGCTTGCCGTGGTGCCCGGAGGGCCCCTCCTCGCGGATCATCTGGCCGTAGCCCAGCCGGTTGACGATCCGGATCCACACCGGGGTGCCGACCATGCCGATGATCAGCGCGACCCCGGCCGCGATGATGATGTTGGTCACGTGCGGTCCCCTTCGGCGGGGCCGCCGTGCAGCAGCCGCTCTGCGATCCGTTCCATCCCGGCGACGCGAGAGCCCTTCACCAGTACGACGTCCCGCGGCCTGAGCCGCCCGCTGAGCGCGGTCACCGCCGCGCCGACGTCATCCACCTGTACGCACTCTCCCGTCCATGACGCCACCTGGCCGGCCCCCTGGGCCATCGGCGCGGCGTTCGCGCCGACGACCACGAGGCCGGCGATGCCGCTGCGCGCGACATGCTGCCCGATCTTGGCATGTTCCGCCACAGAACCGGACCCGAGTTCGGCCATCTCGCCGAGCACCGCGAACGCGCGGCGGCCCTTGGCCATGTGCGTCAGCACGTCGACGGCGGCCCGGGTCGACTCCGGATTGGCGTTGTAGGCGTCGTTGACGATCGTGACGCCGTCGGCCCGCTCGGTGACCTCCATCCGCCACCGGCTGGCCGGCCGGGCCCGCGACAGCGCCCCCGCCACCACGTCGGCGGGCAGGCCCGCGGCGCGTCCCGCGGCGGCCGCGGCCAGCGCGTTGGCGACCGCGTGCGAGCCGTGCAGGCACAGCTCGACCGGGGCCGTTCCCTCGGGCGTGACCAGCGAGAACCTGGGCCGGCCCGCCTCGTCCAGCCACTCGTCCTCGGCCCGTACGGTGGCCTCGGCGGCGCGGCCGAACGTCACGACGCCGGCCTCGGTACGGGCCGCCATCGCGTGCACGAGCGGGTCGTCGGCGTTGAGGATCGCGGTGCCGCCGGCGGGCACGGCCTCGGCCATCTCGCCCTTGGCGGCCGCGATGCCCTCCCGGCTGCCGAACTCGCCGATGTGCGCGGAGCCCACGTTCAGCACCACGCCGACACCGGGCGGGGCGATGCCGGTGAGGTAGGAGATGTGACCGACCCCACGCGCGCCCATCTCCAGGACGAGGTACCGGGTCGACTCGTCGGCGCGCAGCACGGTCAGCGGCAGCCCGATCTCGTTGTTGAACGAGCCCGGCGGCGCGATCGTGGGCCCGGCGTGCTCCACGATCTGGGCGATGAGGTCCTTGGTGGAGGTCTTGCCGGCCGAGCCGGTGACCGCGATGACGGTGACGTCGGGCAGCCGTTCCAGAACGCCCCGGGCGAGCAGCCCGAGCGCGCGCTGCACGTCGTCGACGACGACGGTGGGCCCGTTCAGCGGCCGTTCGGCCAGCACCCCGGCGGCACCGGCCGCGAACGCGGCGGCGGCGAAGTCGTGCCCGTCGACGCGCTCACCCCGGAACGCCGCGAACAGCGCGCCGGGCCCGGCGAGCCGGGAGTCGATGACCACCGGCCCCGTCACTGTGATCGGTGGATCGCCGGGAGCGCTCGCGGCGGTGGCACCCGCCAGGGTGCCGCCCGTCAGCTTCGCGACCTCCGACAGCGGAAGTGGGATCACGCCTGCGTCCCGTCCCCTCTCACGTCCTGCCCGCCCGGACCCTGCCGGCCCTGACCTTGCCGGCCCTCCGGCCCGCCCGCGTCGTGCGCGGTGGCCGCGGCGCGGCGCCGCAGCGCCTCCCGGACGACCTCGCGGTCGTCGAAGGGGAACACCTCGCCCGCCACGTACTGACCCTGCTCGTGCCCCTTGCCGGCGACGACGATCACGTCGCCGCGGCGGGCCCGTTCGATCGCCAGCCCGATCGCGGCGGCCCGGTCGGGCTCGATCACCAGGCGGGCCCGGTGCGGCTGCGGCACCTTGAGCCCGCCCTCGACCATAGCGGCGAGGATCGCCAGCGGATCCTCGGACCGGGGATTGTCGTCGGTGAAGTAGGCCAGGTCGGCCAGCCGCGCCGCGGCCTCGCCCATCAGCGGCCGCTTGCCGCGGTCGCGGTCGCCGCCGCAGCCGAGCACGATCGACAGCCGGCCCTCGGTGACCGGGCGCAGCGCCGTGAGCACGGCCTCCACCGCGCCCGGCTTGTGCGAGTAGTCGACGAGCGTGACGAACTCCTGGCCCTCGTCCACCCGTTCCAATCGCCCCGGCACCCCGGCGGGCGCGGCCACACCGTGCACCGCCGTCTGCAGCGGGATGCCCGCCTCCACCAGCGCCACGATCGCCGACAGCGCGTTGGCCACGTTGAACGGCCCGGTCAGCTGGACGGCCGCGTCGGCCTCGATCCCGCCGGGACCGACCACCCGGAACACGCTGCCGTCGGCGCCCACCCGCACGTCCTCGGCGCGCCAGTCGGCGGCCGGGTCACCGCCCGCCGAGAACGTGGTCAGCGGTATCCCGGCGATCGCGATCAGCTCGCGGCCGTAGTGGTCGTCGAGGTTGACCACGCCGACGCGGGAGTACTCCGGCGTGAACAGCCGGGCCTTGGCCGCGAAGTAGTCGCGCATGGTCGGGTGGTAGTCCAGGTGGTCCTGGGACAGGTTGGTGAAGATCGCGACGTCGTAGTGCGCGCCGCCCACGCGGCCCTGCTCCAGCGCGTGGCTGGAGACCTCCATGGCGGCGGCGCCGACCCCGCGCTCGCGCATCATCGCGAAGATCGCGTGCAGGTCGGTGGCCTCCGGCGTGGTCAGCGAGCTGGGCAGCCGGGCGTCCTGGATCCGCATCTCCACGGTGCCGACCACGGCGGTCTCCACCCCGGCCGCGCGCAGCCCCGCCTCCAGCAGGTACACCGTCGTGGTCTTGCCGCTGGTGCCGGTCACCCCGATCAGCGTCAGATCGCGGGCGGGCTCCCCGTACACCCAGGCCGCGGCGGCGCCCAGGCAGGCCCGCGGGTCGCCGGTGACCAGCACCGGCAGCCCGGTCGCGGCGGCGCGGTCGCGGCCCGCCGGGTCGGTCAGGATCGCCGCCGCACCCGCCTTGGCGGCCTGGGCGGCGAACTGGGCGCCGTGCGCGCGGGCGCCGGGCAGCGCCGCGTACAGGTCGCCCGCCCGCACCGCGCGCGAGTCGTGCGTGATGCCGGTGACCGCGACGCCGTCCGGGTCGCCGCCACGGCTCGCGGCGCCGAGCAGCGCCACGAGCCCGGAGAGCGGACGGGCCGGGTTGGTCGTCGGGCGCATGGCGTTTCTTTCGGTACGGGTCGAGGGGGCCGGCGACGTTGCCGGCCTGGACACGGATGCTGGGCTCACGGCGAGAGAGAGTACTCGCTGCGCTCAGTCGCGGGCGCGGATCTTGACAGTCGGCGGTTCGCTCCCGGTCGGCGGGATCTTGCGGCTCTGCAGCGCGAAGCCCATCACGTCCTTGAAGACCGGAGCCGCCGCATCGCCACCATAGTGGTTCCCCTTCCTGGGCTCCTGCAGGACGACCTGGACGACCAGCTGGGGATCGTCGGCCGGCGCGAACCCGGTGAACGAGGCGGTGTAGCGGGTGCCGTCGTACTGGCCGTTGCCCGGGTTGACCATCTCGGCGGTACCGGTCTTGCCCGCCACCCGGTAGCCGGGGATCCGCGCCTTCGGGGCGGTGCCCTCCTTGGAGATGACGCCCTCCAGCATGTCCCGGATCTGCTTGGCGGTCTCGGCGCTGATCACCTGCTTGCTCTCCGGCCGCGGCGCCGCGGTGAACGCCCCGTCCTCGCCGGTGGTCCCGGCGATCAGGCTGGGCTTCACCCGTACGCCGTCGTTGGCGATGGTGGCGTACACGCTGGCCATCTGCAGCGCGTTCACCGACATGGACTGGCCGAACGCGATCGGGTAGCGGTCGGTGCCCGACCATTTGGCGGGCGGCTGCAGGTTTCCCGCGGTCTCGGCGGGCAGCCCGATCCCGGTCTTCTCGCCGAAGCCGAAGTCGCGCAGGAACTGGTAGAGCGTCTGCGGCGAGATCCGCTCACTGGCCAGGATCGTGCCGACGTTGCTGGACGTGGCCAGCACCCCGGCGAACGTGAGCCGCTCGGTCGGGTGCGGATGCGAGTCGCTGAAGGTGCGGTCGTACTTCTTGATGCTGTCGGGCACCGTGAACGGGGTGTCGGGACGTACCCCGCCCTTCTCCAGCACGGCGGCGGCGGTGACGACCTTGCCGGTGGAGCCCGGCTCGTACGCCTCCTGGACGATGGGGCTGCCCCACCGGTCGGGGTCGGAGTCGCCGTAGTCGTTGGGATCGAAGCCGGGCGCGGAGGCCATCGCCACCAGCCGGCCGTCGCGCGGGTCCATCACGATGACGCTGCCGCTGCGCGCGCCGGTCGCCTTGACCTGCTTCTCGATCGCCCGCTGCGCATGGAACTGGACATCGCGCATCAGCGTGAGCCGCAGCCCCTGGCCGGGCACCGGCGGCTGCTTCTGGTCCTCGCCCATCGGGATGTGCTGGCCGTTCAGGCCGATCTCGACCCGGTGCCAGCCGTCGCGCCCCGCGAGCCGGTCGTTCATCGAGTACTCGAGGCCGGCCGCGCCCTTGCCCTCCGCGTTCACGAACCCTACGACGCTGGCCGCCAGCGAGTCGTTCGGATACTGCCGGCGGTACTCCGGCAGCGTGCCGATGCCGGGGAACTCGAAGCCGGTCACCAGCCGCGCCTGGTCGGGGCGGACGCCGTGCGCCAGGTACTCGAACCGGGTGTCGGGCCTGCTGATGACCTTCAGCACGTACGCGGGGTCGAGCCCGAGCACCGGGGCCAGCGCGTCCACGATCTTCTGCCGCTTGTCCGGCTTGATGATGTACGGGTCGGCGAAGATCGCCTTCGCCTCCATCGTGATCGCCAGCGGGTTGCCCTGCGCGTCGGTGATGTCGCCGCGGCCCGCGGGCAGGTCGATCTTCTGCATCCGCTGCTGCATCGCCAGCCGGCTGTAGGTCCCGGACTCGATCGTCTGCAGCTGGACCAGCCGCCCGGCGAACAGCGACAGCACGAACGCCACGACCAGCAGCCCCACGTTCAGCCGCTTGACCGGATCGCGGCGGTGGAACGGGACGCGCGGGCGCGGCGGCCTGCGCCTCGGCGGCCCGCCACCGGAACCGCCCCCGCCGGGCCTGGGCCGGCGCGGGACCGGCGGCTCCTGGCGGCTGGACGTGCCGCGGCCGGAGGCGGCCTGGCCGGGACGGCGCAGCCGGGGGCCGGTCCTCGGGGTCCTGGGGATCTTCGGGGTCTTGGGGGGTGCGGTCTTCGGCGGTGCCGCCTTGCCCGCGGGGCGCTTGCCGGGGGCGGTCTTCTTGGCCTCGCCCCTCTTCGCGCTGCTCCGTGCCGGCGCCGCCTTCTTGGGCGCGCGCTCGGGAGCGGGCTTCCTGGCGCCCGGACGCTTGGTACCGGCGTCCTGCTTCCGCGCTTCCTGCTTCCGCGTGTCCTTCTTACCGGGGTCCGCCTTCTTGCCGGCTTCCGGCTTGCCGGCGCCCTTCGTACCGCTGCCGCCGCTCTTGCGCTGCGGCGGCACCATGCCGTTACGGGCCGGTCGCCGGGCACCCGAGGCACTCGAGCCGCCCGGCGACCGGGATGGGTTGCCCGTAGGGCGCCCGGACGCGCGCGCCGCGCCCGGGCCGCTCTTGTCGTCCCCGCCTTTGGAGCCACCGGCCGGGCCCCGGGACGTCCGTCCCTGGGTACCGCGCTTGCGGCCAGGCGGCGGGCCCGCCGCTCCGCGTCCCGGCCCCGCCGTCACCCGGTCCCCCGCTCCATCTCGCGCCCGGCGCCCGTCACGGCGTCCCGGTCGCCGGGGCGGTCACGCCCTCCAGGGGCACGATCGCACCGGGGAAGCCGAGCACGCCCGCCGCTGCGGCGGCCGCCGCCGTGGAATGCGGGATCGGCCGCCCCGAGCCGTCCACCACCCGGCTGGTGTTGGGATCGACGTACGCCAGCCGGACCGGCCGCTGCATGTCGAGCGCCTCGGCCTTGTCGGCCAGGCTCTCGGGCGACTCCTCGCGGGCGATGTGCTCCTGCAGCGCCTGCTCCTGCTGGCCGAGGAGCTTGTTGTCCTGCTGGAGCCGGCTCATCGTGAACGCGTCCTCGGCGAGCACGGTGTTGAGCAGCAGCAGGCTCACCAGCGCGCCGCCCATGAGCCCGCAGATGAGCAGCACGAAGGGGGTGCGCGGCGGCGCCGCGACGCGGCCGGAGCGGCGCCCCGACGGCTGCGCCGCCCGGGACGGAGCGCTCTTGACCGCCTTGGCCGTCTTGGCCGAGCTCGTGGCCTTGGTCGCGCTCGTGGCCTTGGTGCTCTTGGCCGGGGCCGTGCTCTTGGCCGGGCCCGCGGCCTTCGTCTTCTTGGCCGGAGCGGCCGGCGGTGCGGGCTTGGCCGGCTTGACCGGCGCCCCCCTGGTGCCGGTCGCGGCGGGCTTGGCGGGCGCTGCGGCGGATCCGGTGCGCTTGCGTGCCGGGGCCTTGCCCGGCGGACGCCCCGTGGCCGGCCGGCCGGTCGTCGTCGTCATGTCGCCTCCCGGAGCCGCTCGGCGGCGCGCAGCCGCACCGATCCGGCCCGTGGATTGGTCGTGGTCTCCGTCTCGGAGGGCACCTCGGCACCGCGGGTGAGCAGCCGGAATCGCGGCTCGTGCGCGGGCAGTGGAACGGGCAGCCCCGGCGGTGTGGTGTCGGCCGCCTGCGCGACCAGGGTCCGCTTGGTGATGCGGTCTTCGAGGGAGTGGTAGGCCAGCACGACGATCCGGCCGCCGACCGGCAGTGCGCCGAGCGCGGCGGGCAGTGCCCGCCGCCAGGTGTCCAGCTCCCCGTTCACCTCGATGCGCAGCGCCTGGAAGGTCCGCTTGGCGGGGTTGCCCCCGGTACGGCGGGTGGCGGCGGGGATCGAGGTGCGCACCAGGTCGGCGAGCCGGCTGGTGGAGTCGAGTGGGGCGCGCTCGCGCTCGCGGGCGATGGCGGCGGCGATCCGCTGGGCGAACCGCTCCTCGCCGTACTCGCGCAGGATGCGGGCGAGCTCGGCGGGCGGGTAGCCGTTGACCACCTCGGCCGCCGTCAGGCTCTGGGTACGGTCCATCCGCATGTCGAGCGGGGCGTCCTGCGCGTAGGCGAAGCCGCGCTCGGCCTCGTCCAGCTGCGGGGAGGACACCCCGAGGTCGAACAGCGCGGCGTCGACGTGCGGGACGCCCAGCCGGTCGAGGATCTCGGGCAGCTCGTCGTAGACGGCGTGCTCGAGCGTGACCCGGTCGCCGAAGCGCGCCAGCCGGCGGGCGGAGCGGTCCAGGGCCGTGGTGTCGCGGTCGAGCCCGATCAGGCGCAGCCCGGGATGGGCGTCGAGCATGGCCTCGGCGTGGCCGCCGAGCCCGAGGGTGCCGTCGAGATAGACCGGCGCGCGGCCGGACACCCGCAGAACGGCCGGGCCCAGGAGTTCCCGTACGCGATCGAGCATGACCGGTACGTGACCGGCCCCGGTCACAGGGTCGCCCCCGTCCATGTTCCACCCCCTCGTGCTGCCACTACGCTCGCGGACTGCGTGGCATCGCCCGTCCGATGTGTCCCGCCCGGCCGTGTCCTGCTCGGCGCGGGGCCCCCTCCGGCGGCCTCGCCCGGCCAGGTCCCCATCCGCTGCCCGTGAGGAAGATCACCGCGTGTCCGCGGGGGGTCGCCGTCTGGCGCCGGGGAAGCTGCGCCAGCTGGCCGGAGAGCGGCTGGAGACCTGGCCGAACGTGGGCCAGTGCCGGTCATCGGACCGACGAGTGAATGCTCAGAGGATCCCGGGCAACACCTCCTCCGAGACATCGGCGAAGGCCTGCTCCTCCTGCTCGAGATAGGCCTCCCAGGCCGCGCCGTCCCAGATCTCCAGGCGCGTGTTGGCCCCGATGACGGTGCAGTCCCGGGTCAGCCCCGCGTACGCGCGCAGCGGTGGCGGGATCGTGATGCGTCCCTGCTTGTCGGGGACCTCGTCGGAGGCGCTGGCGAAGAAGACCCGGCTGTAGGCCCGCACCGCCTTCTCGGTGACCGGCGCGGACCGCAGCGCCTCGGTGATGCGCTGGAACTCCGCCATGGGGAAGACGTACAGGCAGCGTTCCTGGCCCTTCGTGATCACCAATCCCCCCGACAGCTCCTCGCGGTATTTCGCCGGCAGGAACAGTCGTCCCTTGTCGTCGAGACGCGGTGAGTGGGTGCCGAGAAACACCGCCCCACCTCCCACGCCGCGGTGGGCGCCACTGCTCCCCCACGGCGCCCCACTCTACTCCACTCTTCCCCACCGTCAACTACGAAAACATCTCGCTCGCGCGGTAACGCGCCGGAAAGCCGCAGGTCAGAGGCGGTGGTGCGGAGTGGGGCGCGCGGAGGCCCACCGCGCGTGCCCGGTTCGGGACGCGCCGCGCGGGCGCATCCCTGGACGCTCTGTCAACAAACGGTCAGGGCGGTGCGCGCCACGGGCCACACCACGGGCGCCGTTTCGGGGCGGCCGGTGCTGTCCGGTACGGCTTTGGAGCACAATGGGCTCCCGTTCGACATGAACATCGCGACACAGTGCCCGACGACGTACTGTCGTGGGAAACACGTTGTCGTGGGAAACAAGCATCAGGCCCGTCATTGGAACAGGGCACACGGCCGGGGCATGTGAACCAGGGCGGGAGCCATGCCGTACCGGGTCTCGCCAGGGAGTCCCGCGCCGCCGGTGGCACCGGTCCCCGGCGCGGCCGGTGCCGAGACGCGCGGCCGTTCGGCTGAGGAGGGTTGCTGGTGGCAGTAGGCACGCACGGCGAGTCGTTCATGGAGGCGCCCGCCGGACCCGGGGCGCCCCCGGCCCGTCCAGCGGGGCTCGACGGGCTGGTCCAGGTCGCGGGCAAGATCCGGGACGCGGTCGAGTCCGTGATCGAGGGCAAGCCCTCGGTGGTGCGGCTGGCGCTGACGGTGCTGCTGGCCGAGGGGCACCTGCTGATCGAGGACGTGCCCGGGGTCGGCAAGACGATGCTGGCCAAGGCGCTCGCCCGGTCCGTCGACTGCTCGGTACGGCGCGTCCAGTTCACCCCCGACCTGCTGCCCAGCGACATCACCGGGGTCAGCGCCTACAACCAGGAGCTGCGCGAGTTCGAGTTCAAGCCGGGCCCGGTGTTCGCCAACATCGTGGTCGGCGACGAGATCAACCGCGCGTCCCCCAAGACCCAGTCGGCGCTGCTGGAGTGCATGGAGGAGCGGCAGGTCACGGTGGACGGCACCACCTACCCGCTGGAGCGGCCGTTCATGGTGATCTCCACCCAGAACCCGGTGGAGATGGAGGGCACCTATCCCCTGCCGGAGGCGCAGCGCGACCGGTTCACCGCCCGGATCTCGATGGGCTATCCCGACCCGGTCGCCGAGCTGGAGATGCTGGACGTGCACGGGCAGTCCTCGCCGCTCGACCGGCTGAGCCCGGTGGCGCACGCCGGCGACGTGCGCCGGCTGATCGAGGTGGTCCGGCGGCAGCATGTGGCGACCCAGGTCAAGCAGTACGCCGTCGACCTGGTCACCGCCACCCGCAGCCATCCCGACCTGCGGCTGGGCGCCTCCCCCCGCGCCACCCTGCACCTGATCCGCGCCGCCCGCGCGTACGCGGCGCTCGACGAGCGCGACTACGTGCGGCCCGACGACCTGCAGGAGCTGGCGGTGCCCGTGCTGGCCCACCGGCTGCTGCCCACGGCCGAGGCCCAGGTCGAACGGCGGCGCCCCGAGCACGTCGTCACCGAGCTGGTCGGCCGCCTTCCGGTGCCCTCGCCCAGGGCGTGACGTCCTCCGCAGAACACCGTTGATCCCCAAGACACCGCTGGTCCCAGACACTGTTGGTCCCAGATGAACACCTTTGGTCCCCAGATGAATCGACCGCCTCCGGGAAGTGACCGTTGAGAAGAGCGCTGGCCGGCCTGACCACTCGGGGAAGGTCCTTCGTGGCCGCCGGGGCGACCGCGATCGTGTGCGCCTTCGTCCTGGGCGAGCGCGACCTGCTGCGGGCCGGGGTGCTCGTCCTGGTCCTGCCGCTGCTGTCCACGCTGGCGGTGTCGCGGACCCGCTACCGGCTGGCGTGCGCGCGCCGGCTGAACCCCTCGCGGCTGCCCGTCGGCCACGAGTCGCGGGTGGACCTGCGGCTGGAGAACGTCTCCCGGCTGCCCAGCGGGCTGCTGATGGTGGAGGACCAGGTCCCGTTCACCCTCGGCGGGCGGGCCAGGTTCGTGCTGGAGCGGATCGAGCCGCGCGGGTGCCGCGAGCTGAGCTACCGGATCCGGTCCGATGTGCGCGGGCGCTACCGGGTGGGGCCGCTGACCGTACGGCTGGCGGACCCGTTCGGGATGGTGGAACTGATCCGCTCGTTCAGCCTGTCCGACACGCTCACGGTCACGCCCGCGATCGTGGCGCTGCCGCCGGACCGGCTCGGCGGCGCCTGGACGGGCGGCGGCGACAGCCTGGCCCGTACGGTCGCGCTGGCCGGCGAGGACGACATCGCCCCGCGCGAGTACCGGCACGGCGACGATCTGCGGCGGGTGCACTGGCGCTCGACGGCCCGGCATGGAGAGCTGATGGTACGGCGCGAGGAGCAGCACTGGCAGAGCAGCGGCACGCTCTTCCTGGACACCCGCCGCACGGCGTACTGGGGTGAGGGGCAGGCGTCGTCGTTCGAGCAGGCGGTTTCGGTCACCGCCTCGGTGGGGTCGCATCTGGGCCGGGCCGGGATGGGCCTGCGGCTGGTGACCGACGCGGGCGAGGTGCTGCCGCGCTCGGTGGCGTACGAGGGCGCCTTCGAGGGAGCGCTGCTGGACGCGCTCGCGGTGGCCCGTACCTCCAGGAACCGCTCCCTGACGACCGGGATGGCCGCGCTGCGCGGGTCGGGCGGCCAGGGCCGCGACGGCGACGGCCTCGTCATCGCCGTGTTCGGCATCCTGAGCGTCGAGGAGGCCGGCGCGGTGGCGGCGGCGCGTCCCGGCAACGCCAGCCACGTCGCGGTCCTGATCGACGCCGTTCCTCCGGAACACGCCGGGCCGCCCGTACACGCGCCGAAGCCGGCCAGCGGACCGGGATCGGGATACGCCGCGGGGCCGGCCAGGCTGCTGCGCGCCGGGGGATGGCGGGTGGTGGTCGTCCGGTCGGCGGCCGAGCTGGCGGGGGCCTGGGCGGCCGCCGACCAGTCGGGCGAGGAGTTCGCCAGGGGTGCCTCATGAGGATCCGTATGACGATCATGGCGGGGCTGGCCACGCTGGCCGGTACGGCGGGGCTGTACCCGCTGTTCGCCCGCAGTACCTGGTTCTGGTCGGGGTTCGGGGCCGTGCTCGCGGTCGCCGCGGGCGGGCTGCTGGTCCGCCGGTTCCGCGCACCCGCGATCGTCAGCGCGCTGGGCGGGCTGGCGCTCCTGCACCTCTACCTGACCGCGCACTTCGCGGCCGGTGAGGCCTGGCTGGGCATCGTGCCCACGCCGTCCTCGCTGGGCCGGCTGGGCGAGCTGTACGGCGAGGGCTGGGACGCGGTCAACCGGTACGCGGCCCCGGTGCCGCTGGTCCCCGGGATCGCGCTGCTGGCGGCCACCGGCATCGGGCTGGTGGCCGCCGCCGTCGACCTGCTGGCGGTACGGATGCGGCGCGCCGCGCCCGCCGGGCTGCCGCTGCTGGCGATGTACAGCGTGCCCGCCGCCGTCCGCGAGGAGAGCATCGGCTGGTTCGCGTTCGGCATCGGCGCCATGGGCTACCTCGCGCTGCTGGTCACCGACTCGCGGGAGCGCGTCGGCGGCTGGGGGCGGGTGGTGCTCGGCCGGCGCTGGACCGAGGAGGTCCCGCTGGCCGGGTCCGGCGACCGGGGGCCCGCCGACGACGGCCGGCGGCGGCCCGACTCCAGCTCGCTGGCGGCCAGCGGCCGCCGGATCGGCTTCGCCGCCGTCGCGCTGGCCGTGCTGGTCCCGATCGCCGTGCCGGGCCTCAACCCGCGCGGCTTCTTCGGGCTGGGCGGCGGCGGTGGCGGCGGCAGCACCCAGAACGTGACCACCCCCGACCCGCTGGTCAGCCTGAAGCGGGAGCTGACCCGGGCCGACGACTCGGTCGTCCTCACGTACCGGACGACCGACGAGGAGCCCGACTACCTGCGGCTGTACTCGCTGGACCGGTTCGACGGCGACCGGTGGACCTACAGCCCGCTGGAGAGCACCGCGCGGGACCGCATCTCGTCCCGGGACCTGCCGAAGCCGCCGGGGCTGAGCGAGGCCGACAGCCGGCGGGTGACCACCAAGGTCGACGTGCGCCGCCAGGTCAGGAACATGACGTTCCTGCCGGTGCCGTACGCGCCGTCCCGGCTGTCCATCGACGGCGACTGGCGGGTGCACGCACCGTCGCTGATGGTCTACTCGCTGCGCGACTCGGCGGGCGGCCGCTCGTACGAGGTCAGTAGCGTCAAGGCCGAGCCGACACCGGAACAGCTGTCGAGCGGGGGCTCCTATCCCAGCGACATCGTGACGCCGTACACCGTGGTGCCGCGCAACGTCCCGGCGCAGATCCGGCAGCTGGCACAGGATGTCACCAAGGGCTCCACCACCGCCCACGGCCAGGCCGTACGGCTGCAGAAGTGGTTCACCAACGACGGCGGCTTCCAGTACGACCTGTCCGCGCCCGCGCCCCAGCACGGCAACGACCTGACCGGGTTCCTGCTGCACACCAAGCGCGGCTACTGCGAGCAGTACGCGGCCGCGATGGCGCTGATGGCCCGCATCCTGGGTATCCCGGCCCGGGTCGCCATGGGGTACACCCCCGGTACCCAGACCGCGCCCGGCCAGTGGGTGGTGCGCTCGCGCGACGCGCACGCGTGGCCGGAGCTCTACTTCCCTGGGAGCGGCTGGGTGCGGTTCGAGCCCACGCCCGCCGGGGCGGCCGGGCAGGGCACCGCGACGATGCCCTCCTACACCGACCCGGTGACCATCGGCGCCGGCTCGGAGCCGGGCGATGCCGAGGCACCGAACGCCGACGACTCACCGGCCGAGGGGCCGACCGCCGGGCCGACGGAGGCAGGGCCCCAGCGGCCCCAGGACCAGGGCCCCATGGGCGCGGCCCCGGAGCTGGAGGACGACGGCGGGCCGGGGCTGATGACCGGCCTGTTCGCCGCGGCCCTGCTGGTACTGATGCTCCTGGCCGCCCCCGTGACCGTACGGGCGGTGTCCCGGCGCCGGCGCTGGGCGGCGGCCGTCCCGCGGCGCAGGCGGTCCTCGCCCCGCCGGGACGGTCTCGGCGATCTGGAAGACGCCCTGCCCAAGCGCGGCAAGGCCGACGCCGCACGCGAGGCGGACGGTCTCGCCGGTACGGACGGCGCCGCGGCCGAGCTCGATCCCGGGCACGTCGCGCATGCGGCATGGCGGGAGCTGCGGGCGGACGCCGTGGATCATGGCCTCGTCTGGAAGCCCAGCGACACGCCCCGCGCGGCGGCGCGGCGGCTGGGCGAGCTGCTGGAGCTCGACGCCGACAGCAGCGGGGCGCTGGGACGGATCGCCCAGGCCGAGGAGCTGGCCCGGTACTCGCGGTCGCATCCCGTTCCGCCGGCCGAGTCGCTCCGGGCGGACGTGCGGACCGTACGGGAGGCGTTCGCCGCCGCCGTGAGCCGCAGGGCACGCCTGCAGGCCCGGTACCTGCCGCCGACCAGCCTGGCGGCATTCCGGTCGGCGGGTACCCGGGCGATGGAGGCGACCGTGCGGCTCGACCGGGCCAGGGCCCGGCTGTACGGCCTGCGCGAACGCCTCTCCGCCCGGATCACCCAGGCCCGCGCCCGCCGCTAGGGCGGGGAGAGGACGCGCCCCCGAGGGGCCGACCTTCGGGTCGTGCGCCCTCGGGTCATTCCCCTTCGGAGCGGCGGCGCCAACGCTCCTCCATGCGCTCCATGAAACCCGGGCGCGACCGCTCGCGGCGGCGGCCCTGGTGGCCACCGGCAGGGGGCGCGGCGCCCGGTGGGGCGGCGGCCTCGGTGCCGACCCCGGTCATGCGTTTCCAGCTGGTCAGTGCCCAGACACAGCAGATGACCATGAGCAGGAATCCGGTCACGCTCACCACGATCGTGACCGTGCCAGCGTTCATGACGAGACCGGTCATCAAGGCGCACACACCCAGCACGAAACCGAGGGCGGCCTTGACGATCCGGCGCTTGTAATGGACCTGGGGGTTGGTCGAGCGGACCGCGTGAGCGAACTTCGGATCCTCGGCGTACAACGCCTGCTCGATCTGCTCGAGCATGCGCTGCTCGTGCTCAGAGAGCGGCACAGCGCCTCCCAACGACAGCCCCGCGACGGGGTATCCGATGCAGGACAGGAACCTCAACGGTGATATGCCCAGAATACGAGGCGGAACGAGGGGACGAAAGCAAACGGCCAACCGGAGACCACAAGAAGGTCATGTCCACGTCCGCTGCCGTCATCTTGTGTCCCCGTCGTCACTGCCGTCACCGTGGTCCGCGCGGCGGACCAGTGCGGCCGGCCGGACGGCACCGCTGCCGAACCGGTGCGCGACCTGGTCCATCGCGCGTTCGGCCTCTCTCCAGCCGGTCTCGGGTTCGCCGAGTGCCAGCTGGCGGGGGGCCTGATCGGCGGGGCCCAGGTTCTCCACCCGGACGCCCACCAACCGAAGTCGTACCCGTTCCAGGCCCGCGGCCTCGTAGAGCTCGCAGGCTGTGATATAGATCACACGCGAAAGATCGGTGGGCTCGCGGAGGGTGCGCGCCCGTGTGATCGTTTTGAAGTTCGCCATCCTCAGTTTGACGCTTACCGTACGCCCGGCGTTCCCACTGCCCCGCAGCCGGGCGCCCACCTTCTCCGACAGCCGCAGCAGCTCGCGCCGGATCGTCTCCGGATCGTCGATGTCGGTGTCGAACGTCTCCTCGGCACCGATGCTCTTTTCGGGGGTGTGCGTGACGACGGCCCGGGGGTCGCGGCCCCACGACAGCTCGTGCAGGTGATTGCCCAGCGCGTTCCCCAGCTCGCGCTGGAGCGTCGCCAGGGACACCTGGGCGATCTGGCCCACGGTTCGCAGCCCCAGGCGCTTCAGGGACTCCTCCGTGCGCTCCCCGACCCCCCACAGCGCGGCGACCGGGAGCGGATGCAGGAACTCCTCGACGCCGTCGGCGGGCACCACCAGCAGCCCGTCAGGCTTGCACCGGGTGGAGGCCAGCTTGGCGACGAACTTGGTGCTGGCCACGCCGACCGAGCACGTGATGCCCTGCTGCTCGCGTACCTGCTCGCGGATCTGCCGGGCCACCGTGGCGGGCGGCCCCATCCGGCGGCCGGCACCGGCCACGTCCAGGAACGCCTCGTCCAGCGAGAGCGGCTCCACCAGCGGGGTCACGGTACGGAACAGCTCGAAGACCGCGGCCGAGACCCGGGAGTACTTCTCGTGCCGGGGCGGCAGCACCACGGCCTGCGGGCACAGCCGCAGCGCGCGGCTCATCGGCATCGCCGAGTGCACGCCGTACTCGCGGGCCTCGTACGAGGCGGCCGCGACCACCCCGCGCCCGCCCGCCCCGCCGACGACCACCGGACGTCCGCGCAGCTCGGGCCGGTCCAGCAGCTCCACGCTGACGAAGAAGGCGTCCATGTCGACGTGCAGGATCGGGCAGCCGGTGTCATCCCCAGGCGGCCCCGGCTGCGGCCCCGGCCGGTGCAGCTGCTGCTTTCGGCTCATTTCATGGCCTTGCCCTGGCGCTAAACACGATCTGCGACGACGTGGAGTTGGGTCGCGAGTTCGCGCAGGACGGGGTGGACGGCGGCGACCGACTCCAGGGCGATCAGGGCCTCGGCCGCGTCCTGCTCGGCGTCCAGCAGCCCGGCCGGCACCAGGTCGGCGAAGATCCGCACGCCGTGCAGCGCGCCGACCCGCAGGCCGGCGTTCTCCACCAGTGCCGACAGCGACTGGCGGGTGAACCGGCGCGGGGTGTGGTCGTGCTCGCCCCACCGTCCGGACGGGTCGGTCAGGGCCCGGCGCGCGTCGTCGAAGTGCCCGGCGACGGCGCGGGCCAGCGCCGCGGCCACCTGGCCGGGGACCAGCACGCTGACCGAGCCGCCCGGCCGCACCACCGTGGTGAGCGTGGCCATGACCGCGGCCGGGTCGTCGACGTACTCCAGCACGCTGTGGCACAGCACCAGGTCGGCGGCGTCCCGGCCGAGCAGGTCGGGCAGGTCGGCCGCGTCGCCCTGGACGGCGCGTACGGTGACGCCCGACTCGTCGGCGCGCCGCTCGAGGGCGGCCAGCGCGTCCAGGCTGGCGTCCACCACGGTGACCCGGTGCCCGAGCTCGGCCAGCGGCACCGCGAAACCGCCGGTGCCACCGCCGACGTCGACGATGTCCCGGGGACCCGAATCGGGGTCGATGCGGTCGAGGACCTTGCGCAGCGCGTCCCAGAGGACGGCGCTGCGCACCCGGCCGCCGCCGCCCCAGGTACGTTTTCCCTGCCGGGTCGCCACGGCCGTCCCCCTACTGTCGTGCCGGAACTACTGTCGTGCCGGAACCTGATCCACTCCCACCCTAGTCAGGTCTCCAGGGTGAGGGAGGGCTTGAGCTGCTGGAGTCTGGACAGCAGCCCGTTGACGAAGCGCGGAGACTCGTCGGTGGACAGGTCGGTGGCCAGCGCCACCGCCTCGCTGACCGCGACCCCGTCCGGGACGTCGTCGACCCACAGCAGCTCGAACGTGCCCATCCGCAGGATGTTGCGGTCGACGACCGGCATCCGGTCCAGGGTCCAGCCGGTGGCGTAGGTGGAGAGCAGCTCGTCGATCCGCTCGCCGTGCTCCTGGACGCCCTCGATCAGCCGGACCGCGTGCCCGAACTCCGACAGCTCGTCCTGGTTGGGCCGGCCGCGCTGGGCCAGCACCTCGCTCGGCCGCTCCTCGCGGAGCTCGGCGGCGAACAGGATGTCGAGCGCCAGCCTGCGGGCCTTGGTCCTAGCGCTCATCAGCCCCGGCCGAGGTAGTCGCCGGAGCGGGTGTCGACCTTGACCTTCTCGCCGGTGGTGATGAACAGCGGCACGCTGATCTGCGCGCCGGTCTCCAGCGTGGCCGGCTTGGTGCCGCCGGTGGAGCGGTCGCCCTGCAGGCCGGGCTCGGTCTCGGTCACCTGCAGCACGACGGCCGCGGGCAGCTCGACGTATAGCGGGTCCTCGTCGTTGAACGCGATCACCGCGTTCTGCTCGGGCAGCAGGTAGTCGGCGGCCGAGCCGACGATGGCGCCGGGGATGTGCGGCTGCTCGTAGGTCTCGGTGTCCATGAAGACGAAGTCCTCGCCCTCGCGGTAGAGGTACTGCATCTCCCGCTTGTCCACGCTGGCCACGTCGACCTTGGTGCCGGCGTTGAAGGTCTTGTCGACGACCTTGCCCGACCGCACGTTCTTCAGCTTGGTACGGACGAACGCGCCGCCCTTGCCGGGCTTGACGTGCTGGAACTCCGTCACGGTCCACAGCTGGCCGTCGAGGTTCAGCGTCATGCCGTTCTTCAGGTCGTTCGTCGTCGCCACAGCGTCCTCTCCTGGCGGGACCCGCCCGCCTCGGTCGTTCCGGTGCTCGCCGCCCCGTCCTCCGGTGCGGAGGGCGGGCGTCACAGAACGAGCAGGTCCTTGGTCGTCTCGGTCAGGAGTTCCGGCCCGTCCGCCCGGACGACCAGGGTGTCCTCGATACGGATCCCGCCCCGGCCCGCGAGGTAGACGCCGGGCTCGGCGGTGATCGGAACTCGGTCCGTCAGTTTACCGGTCTTGTCGTACCCCATGAGCGGTGCCTCGTGGATCTCCAGGCCGACGCCGTGCCCCAGCCCGTGCGGGAAGTCCTCGCCGTGCCCGGCCGCCACGATCAGGTCGCGCGCGGCGGCGTCGACGTCCTTGGTGTCGGCGTCCGGTACGGCCGCGGCGATCCCGGCCAGCTGGGCGCGCAGCACCAGGTCATAGAGGTCGCGCTGCCAGCCGCCGGGCGCGCCGATCGCGACCGTCCTGGTCATGTCGGCGTGGTAGCCGCCCTTGAGCGCGCCGAAGTCGATCGTGACCAGATCGCCGCGTTCCAGCACCCGGTCACCGGGACGGTGGTGCGGGATCGCGCCGTTGGGCCCGGAGGCGACGATCGTGTCGAACGCGATGGCGTCGGCGCCGAGGTCGATCATCCGGCGGTCCAGCGCGATGGCCACCTCGCGCTCGGTCAGCCCGGCCCCGAGGGTGGGCAGGACCTCGGCCAGCGCGCGGTCGGAGATCGCGCACGCCTCGCGCAGCAGCGCGATCTCGTCCTCGTCCTTGACCCGGCGCAGGTCCTCGACCTGGTGCCCGGCGGGCGCGAACGCGAGCCGGCCGTCGAGCGCGGTCAGCGCGGCGTGCTTCTCGACGGTCATCGCGTGCGCCTCGAAGGCCAGCCGCCGGACGCCGGTCTCGGCCGCCCGGGTGGTGAGGGCCTCGGCGGTGGGCCGCTCGACGATCAGGTCCAGCTCGGGGCAGACCCGGCCGGCCGTCCCCGCGTAGCGCGAGTCGGTGGCCAGCACGGCCTCGCCGCCGGCCCGTACCAGCAGCGCGGCGTTGGAGCTGGCCAGGCCGGTCAGGTAGCGGACGTTGACCAGCTTGGTGATCAGAACGGCGTCGGCGTCGGCGGCGATGCGCGCGGCGAGCGCGCCGCGCCGCCGCTGGTACTGGTCTCCCATGGGCGAACTGTATTTCACCCCGCCCGGTGCCCCGCGCGGATCATCTCGGTGCCGTCTCAGAACATGAATAAATCTCGATTTCGGTACGGAAGTGGCCTAGCGTGGCGGCGCTGGTGATCGATTCCGCGGCCGCCGACGCGGCGGCCCTTCCCCCGAGGAGAGATCCCTTGCCCGGAACCACCGGAATCAGCCGCCGCAGGATGCTCGGCACGGGCGCGCTGACCGCCGCCACGGGCGCCGCCCTCGCGGCCCTGCCCGCCGCGCCCGCCGCCGCCCGTACGGAACCGGCGGGCAACGCGTCCGTGTCCGCCGACGTGGTGGTCATCGGCGCCGGGCTGTCGGGCCTGACCGCGGCCCGGGACCTGATCGCCGCCGGCCGGTCGGTGATCGTCCTGGAGGCCAGGGAACGGCCCGGCGGCCGGGTCTACGGCCTGCCCCTCGGCGACGGCACCACCAGCGAGGGCGGCGCCGAGTTCATCGGCCCCACCCAGGACAGGATCGCGGCGCTGGCCCAGGAGCTCGGTGTCGCGACGTTCACCACGTACAACACCGGCAAGAACGTCTACTACCGCAACGGCAAGCGGTCGCTGTACGCCACCGACGGGCTGCTCGGGTCCGTACCGCCCGACTGGGGCGTGATCGACCTGCAGTTCGCGATGCTCGCGCTCGGCAACATGGCCAAGACCGTCCCGGTGGGCGAGCCCTGGAAGGCCGCCAAGGCCGAGGAATGGGACAGCCAGACGTTCCACACCTGGTCGCGGTCCAGCTCGCTCAGCTCGGGCGCGCGCTTCCTGCTGGACGCGTTCATCAGCGCGACGCTGTCGGTGCGCTCGCGGGACGTGTCGCTGCTGTACGTCCTGCACTACATCGCCGCCGCGGGCAACGAGAGCACTCCGGGCAACGTCGACCGGCTGATCAACACCAAGAACGGCGCCCAGGAGACCCGCTTCGTGGGGGGCTCCCAGGAGATCCCGGTACGGCTCGCGGCCAGGCTCGGCGACCGGGTGCGCTACAACGCGCCCGTACGGAGCGTCGTCACCGGCGAGGGCGGGGTCACGGTGACCGCCGACGGGATCACGGTCGCCGCGCAGCGGGTCGTGGTGGCGATGTCCCCCGCGATCGCCGCGAAGATCGACTTCTCGCCGGCACTGACCGCGAACCGGATGCAGCTCATGCAGCGCTACCCGATGGGCTCGGTGGCCAAGTTCGTCGGCGTGTACGACACGCCGTTCTGGCGGGCCGACGGGCTCACCGGCCAGTCGGTCGCCGACAGCGGGGCGGTCGACACGACGTTCGACAACAGCCCGCCGGACGGCTCGCGCGGCATCCTGATGGGCTTCATCAACCAGAGCAACATCCGCGCGCTGGACGACGCCTCCCCCGCCGCGATCCGCAAGGCCGGGCTCGACTCGTTCACCCTGCTCTTCGGGGAGAAGGCGGCGAACCCGGCCCGCACGGCGTACCAGCGCTGGGACAACGAGGTGTGGAGCGGCGGCGGCCCGGTCGGGATCGCGGCGCCCGGGGTGCTCACCGACTTCGGCGCCGCCCTGCGCGCCCCGTGCGGGCCCGTCCACTGGGCCGGCACCGAGACGTCCGGATTCTGGACCGGCTACATGGACGGCGCGATCCGCTCCGGCGAACGCGTCGCCAAAGAGGTCCACGCCGCCCTGTGACCGGGGCGGGTCAGAGACGTCTCCCTCGGGGGAAGACGCCCCCAGACCCCTGATCAGAGACTATTGGGCCATGTCCTTGACCTTCTCGATCAGCGCCAGGCGGCCCTTGTGGTCGCCGGCGATCGGGGTGACGTTGAGGGTGGTGATGCCGGACTCCTTCATGGCGGCCAGCCGCTCGCGGACATGGCCCTCGGAGCCGATCAGCGACATCTTCTCCAGCAACTCGGCCGGGACCTTGGCCGCGGCCTCGTCCTTCTTGCCGTCCAGGTAGAGGTCCTGGATCTCCTCGGCCTCCTTCTCGAAGCCGTACCGGCGGCAGAGGTCGTTGTAGAAGTTCTTGCCCTTGGCGCCCATGCCGCCGATGTACAGCGCGGCCATCGGGCGGCCGAACTCCAGGAAGCCCTGGACGTCGTCGCCGATCGCCAGCGTGGCCTGGCCGACCACGTCCAGCTCACCGAGGGCGGGGTCGCGCTTGGCCTTGCCCGCGGCCAGGGCGTCGCCCCAGACGTCGGCGGCCTTCTCCGGCATGTAGAAGATCGGCTCCCAGCCGTTGGCGATCTCGGCGGTCAGCTCGACGTTCTTGGGACCGATCGCGGCCACCAGCACCGGGATGTCGGACCGTACCGGATGGTTGATCAGCTTGAGCGGCTTGCCCAGCCCGGTGCCCTCACCTGCCGGCAGCGGCGCGTTGTAGTACTTGCCCTCGTGCTGGAGGCGCTCGCGCTTCCAGACCTTGCGGCAGATCTCGATGACCTCGCGGGTCCGGCCGAGCGGGGCGTGGTACGGCACGCCGTGGAAGCCCTCGATCACCTGCGGGCCGGAGGCGCCCAGGCCGAGGGTGAAGCGGCCGTCGGAGACGAAGTCCAGGCCGGCCGCGGTCATCGCCATCAGGGCGGGGGTCCGCGAGTAGATCGGCAGGATGCCGGAGGCGATCTCCAGCCGCTCGGTCTTGGCGGCGATGTAGCCCATCTGGCTCACCGCGTCGAAGCTGTAGGCCTCGGCGACGAAGACGATGTCGAGGCCGGCCTTCTCGTAGTCGGCCAGTTCCCCGACGGTCTCCTTGAAACCGCCCGCGTAGCTGAGCCCCATCCCGATGCGCATCCGGCGTCCTCTCCTCGTGCTCTGCTGATCGTCGTGCTGGACGATGAACCGTACGAAACCGAATCTGATTCCAGTCGAACGTAACCTAGTCCCCGGGCGGCCGTCCGCCCAGGGGTCAGCCCAATGCGGGCCCGTGCAGCGCGGCCAGAGCCGGGCCGTACATCCCGGTACGGATCTTGCCCACCGTCGCGCCGTCCTTGCCCGCCAGCGACGCGGCGAGTTCGACAGCGGCCGGCAGCACCTCGTCCTCGGGCGCCGCCCGGTGCGCGATCCCGGCGTCCAGCGCCTGCTCCGCCGTGTAGCGGCGCCCGGTGACCATGGCCTCGTGCGCGGTCGCCGGGGTCAGCCGGGACTGGATCAGGGCGAACATGCCGGGCGTGAAGTTCATCCCGAGATCGACCTCGGGCAGGCAGAAGTAGCCCCGGTCCGAGCGCATCACGGTGAAGTCGTGCGCCAGCGACAGCATGCCGCCGCCCGCGAACGCGTGGCCGTTGACGGCCGCGATCGTGGGGGCCGGGAACTCCAGCACGCGCGCGAACATCGCGTGCACGCGCCCCAGGTACTCCTCGAACTTGTCGCTGTTGGCGCCCAGCCAGTCGAGGTCGAGGCCGTTGGAGTAGAACTTGCCCGTTCCCACGGTGATCAGCGCGCGGGGCGAGGCCGCCTTCTCCACCTCGTCGAGGGCACCGTCCACGGCGTCCAGGAAGTCCGGGCTGAACCGGTTCTCACCGTTGTCGAACCGCAGGACGAACACGTCGCCGTCGCGCTTGAGGTCGATCACGCCGGACCCCTGCCCTTCGTATGGGTTGATCGGATTCGTGTGGGCCGATCAAATTCGTGTGGGTTGATCGGACCGCACCTTACTGGTCGGTAGCCGGCGGGAAGACCATGCAGGTCGCGGTTCCGTGCGCCACCAGTCTGCCGTCCGCGGCGGTGATCCGCCCCTCGCAGGTGGCCACCTTGCGGCCCATGTGGACGGTACGGCCCTCGCAGCGCAAGCGGCCGCCGTCCAGGGGCACCGGCCGGACGAAGTTCACCTTGAGTTCGAGGGTGGTGTAGCCGGCACCGTCCGGGAGCGAGGTGTGCACCGCGCAGCCCATCGCCGAGTCCAGCAGGGTGGACAGGATGCCGCCGTGCACGGTGCCGAGCGGGTTGCTGAACGCGGCCTTCGGCTGCATCCCGAAGACCACCAGTCCCGGCTCCAGACTCTCGGCGGTCATCCCGAGCAGGCCGCCGACCCCGATCCCCTGCTCGGCCCCCTGATCGATCAGCTCTCTGAGCTGGACAAGCCCCGCCGGCTCCATACGATGCCCTCCTGCGATGGGACGTTCTATGACGGTCGTCATACAACTTTCGGACATACTATGACGTCCGTCATGGTCAGCGCCAGAACTGTATGATGAATGTCATAATCGGTGCCATGGGGACGGACAGCCGGGAACGCATGGTGCGCAGCGCCGCCTATCTCTTCCGCGAGCGGGGCTTCAGCGGGACGGGATTCCGCGACGTGAT
Organism: Actinomadura sp. 9N407; assembly: GCF_044326315.1. Taxonomy (NCBI): domain Bacteria; kingdom Bacillati; phylum Actinomycetota; class Actinomycetes; order Streptosporangiales; family Thermomonosporaceae; genus Actinomadura; species Actinomadura sp. 9N407. The sequence goes on from NZ_JBIRAW010000002.1 coordinate 341,841, forward strand.
CACGCACAGCGGCGCCCCGCGCGGGTCGATCTACCATCATTTCCCCGGCGGCAAGGTGCAGCTGGCGGAGGAGGCCGTGCGCTACGCCGGGGAGTTCCTCAACTCCGGCATCCAGGCCGCCGTCGAGGGCGGCGACGCCGCTTCGGCCGTGGACGCGTTCGTCGGCTGGTGGCGGCAGGTGCTGATCAAGAGCGAGTTCCGGGCCGGCTGCCCGGTGGTCGCGGTCACGGTCGAGTCGCACGAGGAGGCACCGCAACTGGCCACCGCGGCGGCGGCGGCGTTCGACCGCTGGCAGGACACGCTCGCCACCGGGCTGGGCAACGCCGGCGTCCCCGACGAGCGCGCGAACCGGCTGGCGACCCTGATCGTCGCCGCCGTGGAGGGCGCCACCATCATGTGCCGCGCCAAGCGGGACGTTCAGCCGCTGGACGAGGTCGTCTTCGAGCTGAAGGAGATGGCCCGCGCCGCCGCGACCGATCGCTGAGGGGCGGGCCGCCCGTGTCAGCCGCCTGTGTCAGCCGCCTGAGGCGAGCCCTTAGGGGCTACTGCTCGGCGAGGAGTTCGGCGATGGCCTGCAGGGCCAGCACGTACGACATGAAGCCGAACCCGGCGATCGTGCCGGTCGCCACGCTCGCGACCACGGAGTTGTGCCGGAACTCCTCGCGGCCCGCCGGGTTGGAGATGTGCACCTCGATCAGCGGGGCCGTGCGCTGGGCCAGTGCGTCCTTGAGCGCGTACGAGTAGTGCGTGAACGCCGCCGGGTTGAGCACGATCGGCAGCCGCGCGTCGGCCGCCTCGTGCACCCAGGCGATCATCTCGGCTTCGTCGTCGGTCTGCCGGACGTCCACCTGGAGGTCCAGGCGGCGGCCCGCGTCGCGGCACACGGCGGTCAGGTCCTCGAACGACCGCGCCCCGTACACGTCGGGCTCGCGGACGCCGAGGCGCCGCAGGTTGGGACCGTTCAGCACCAGTACCCGGCTCATGCTCGCCCTCGCTCCCGTGCTCGCCCGCGGTTCATCCGGCCACCTTCCGGTACGCGGCCTCCAGGAGGTCCTCGCCGGGACCCTCCAGGCGGCCGGGCTCGGCCAGCCCGTCCAGGACGACGAACCGCAGGAGGGAACCGCGCGACTTCTTGTCGATGGTCATCGTGGCGCGCAGCGCGGGCCAGTCCCGCGCGCCGTACGAGGTGGGCAGGCCCGTGGAGGCCAGCACGGAACGGTGCCGTTCCACCACGTCGGCGCCCAGCCGTCCGGTGAGCGCGGCCAGCTCGGCGGCGTACACCATGCCGATGGCGACGGCGTGGCCGTGCCGGAACCGGTAGTCCTCGGCCTTCTCGATCGCGTGCGCGAGCGTGTGCCCGTAGTTGAGGATCTCGCGCAGGCCGGCCTCCTTGAGGTCGGCGGAGACCACCTCGGCCTTGACCCGTACGGCGCGCTCGACCAGCTCGCGGGTGTGCGGGCCGGCCGGGGACGCGGCGCCCCGCGGGTCGTCCTCGACGAGGTCGAGGATCGCGGGGTCGGCGATGAAGCCGGCCTTGACGATCTCGGCGAGCCCGCTGATGTAGTCCTCGTGCGGCATCGTCCGCAGCGTGCCGAGGTCGCACAGGACACCGGCCGGGGGATGGAACGCGCCGACGAGGTTCTTGCCCTCGGGGATGTTGATGCCGGTCTTGCCGCCCACGGCCGCGTCCACCATGCCCAGCAGCGTGGTGGGGACGAGCACGCTCCGTACGCCGCGCAGCCAGGACGCGGCGGCGAAGCCCGCCAGGTCGGTGGTGGCGCCGCCGCCCACGCCGACGATCGCGTCCGAGCGGGTCATGCCCAGCTCGGCGAAGCGCGACCAGAGCCCGGCGAGCACGCCGGCCTCCTTGGCCGCCTCGCCGGCCGGTACGGGCAGCGCCTCGACGCGGTATCCGGCCTGCTCCAGGGCCTCGGCGGCCGGGCGGGCGATCTCGGGGAGGCTGCGGTCATGGACGAGCGCGACCGTACGGACGCCCTGGCCGACCAGGCCGGGCAGCTCGCCGAGGACGCCGGTGCCGATCACCACGTCGTACGGGTCGGCCCCGCCCACGTGCACCCGGGACGGGGCGTCCCCCGGCGTGCTCACGAGAGCTCCTTGAGGATCTCTTCGACGATCTCCCCGGGCTCGCGGCCGTCGGTGTCGACGTGCAGGGTGCCGAGCCGCTCGTAGACCGGGAGCCGTTCCTCCAGCAGCTTGCGCAGCTGGCTGCGCGGGTTGAGGACCAGCAGCGGCCGGGCCGAGGCCAGCCCGACCCGCTTGATCGCCTCGGCCAGCCCCACCCGCAGGTAGACGACCGTGTGCCCGGCCAGCAGCTCCTGTGTCTCAGCGTGCAGCACCGCGCCGCCGCCGAGCGCCAGCACGCCCTCGTGCTCGGCCAGCGCCGCGCGGACGGCCCGGTGCTCCAGCTCCCGGAAGGCGTCCTCGCCGTCGTCGATGAAGATCTCGCCGATCGGCTTGCCCGCCGCCGCCTCGGCGTCGGCGTCGGTGTCGCGCAGCGGCAGCCCGAGCCGTTCCGCCAGCGCCGCGCCGATCGTGCTCTTGCCCGAGCCGGGCGGCCCGATCAGGACCGCCTTGGGTCGCACCATGTCTCCGCTTCCAGCTGATCGCTCTGCTTGGGGCCGCTCTGCTCGAGCCGCTCTACCTGAGGCCGCTCTGATCGAGGGCTGCTCTACTTGATGGTCAGGGCCGATACGAACCCGCTCAGGTTGCGGGCGGTCTCCTCGGCCGAGTCGCCACCGAACTTCTCCAGCGCCGCGTCCGCCAGCACCAGCGCCACCATGGCCTCGGCGACCACCCCGGCCGCGGGCACGGCGGTCACGTCGCTGCGCTGGTTGATCGCTTTGGCGGGCTCGCCGGTGAGCACGTCGATGGTGTCGAGCCGGCGCGGCACGGTGGAGATCGGCTTCATCGCGGCGCGGACCCGCAGCACCTCGCCGGTGGTCATGCCGCCCTCGACGCCGCCCGCGCGGTTGGTCCGGCGGCGGATGCCCTCGGCGGTGCCGTCGATCTCGTCATGGGCCCGGGAGCCGGGCCGGCGGGCGGTGGTGAAGCCGTCGCCCAGCTCCACGCCCTTGATCGCCTGGATGCCCATCAGGGCCCCGGCGAGCCGGGAGTCCAGGCGCCGGTCCCAGTGCACGTGGCTGCCGAGGCCGGGCGGGAGCCCGTACGCCAGGACCTCGACGACGCCGCCGAGCGTGTCGCCGGACCGCTTGAGGTCGTCGATGTGCGCGACCATCGCGGCGGCCGTCTCCGGGTCGAAGCAGCGCACCGGGTCGGCGTCGACGGCGGCGAGCTCGTCCGGCTCGGGCAGCACGCCGTCCGGTGCGGCGATCTCGCCGAGCGAGATCACGTGGCTGAGCACCTCGACGCCGAGCGCCTGCCGCAGGAACTGCCTGGCGACCTCGCCGAGCGCGACCCGGGCGGCGGTCTCGCGAGCGCTGGCCCGTTCGAGGACGGGACGCGCGTCGTCGAAGCCGTACTTCTGCATGCCGACCAGATCGGCATGGCCGGGCCGCGGCTGCGACAGCGGGGCATTGCGGGCTTGTGCGGCGAGTACGTCGGCGTCGACCGGATCGGCCGACATCACCGTCTCCCACTTGGGCCACTCGCTGTTGCCGACCTCGATCGCGATCGGCCCGCCCTGCGTCACGCCGTGGCGGACGCCGCCGAGGATCGTGACCTTGTCCTGCTCGAACTTCATCCGGGCGCCCCGCCCATGCCCGAGCCGGCGGCGGCGCAGGGCCTCGGCGATATCGTCCGAGGTCACGCGCACGCCTGCCGGCAGGCCCTCCACAATGGCGGTGAGGGCCTGGCCATGGGACTCCCCCGCGGTCAACCAGCGCAGCATGGGGCCAATCCTCCCATCTCCCGTACCCCTCCCGCGCACGGGGCCGTTCAGCCTGTGAGACGGGCCGGGCCGGTCAGCGCCTCGGAGCCGGGCACGGATCTCGGCCGAACGGCGGGAACGTGACACCCGGGCGGCACGTCTCATCCCATCGACACCCCCTTGGGCGACTCGCCCGCGCGCGCATCCGCCCGGCCTCGAGGAGGACAGGTAGATGAGTGGTCGACCATGACGCGAGTTCGGATCATCGCCATCGGCATGCTGGTCGCGTTCGCACTGGCATCGCTCGCCTATCCCGCGCTTCTCATCTCCAGCCACGCCTTCGGCTATTCGGCCGGCGCGCGGGTGACCGAGTGCCACTATCGGCCCTCCTCGGGCAGCCGGACCAGCAGCGGCACCACCAGGTGCGACGGCACGTGGACGGCACCCGGCGGTGAGCCGCGCCGCGGCCACATCTCGGGTGTCGACGACGATGACGTCTCCCGCGAGGTGCCCGTGCGCGTCGGGCTGCTCGGGGCCCGCGCCGGGAACCCGGCGGCGACGCCCGGGTTCGTGATCGGTGTCGGCTGGTTCACGGTCGTGTACGGGGGAACGGGCCTGCTGCTGTGGCGCGGGCGCGCGCGGCGGAAGGCGGCCGAGGCGAGGTTCCTGGCCGTCCCGGGCGGGACGTTCCTGCGGGCGCGGCCCGCACGGGTGACGACGCTCGACGGCGGCCCGCACCTGACGCTGCGCCGATCCGAGGGCCCGCGTCCCGCACGAGGCGGTCCGGCGCCGCTGCCCAGGACGGACCGGCCGACGCCGTTCCGGTCGCCGGCGGGGATCGGCACCGGGCGGGGGGAGTTCGGCACCGCCCACGGCCCCGACGAGCGGCCGCGGTTCCACCTGTCGCTCTTCGACGACGAGGACCACGAACCGGAGTTGCACGTCCTCGATCTGGCAGGAACGACGCGGGCCGTCGTCCAGCGGTCCGCCCGGCATCCCGCCCGCTTCCGGTTCGTCTCCGCGGACGGCGAACCGCTGGGCGAGGCGCGGGCGAACCGCCTCCACAGCAGGATCACCGTGACCGACACCGAAGGTCGCGAGGTCGTCACCCTCCGCGCGGGCACGCGCAGCTGGCTCGTCCGGCTCGATCCGAACGTCCCGTCCCGCCTCGACGAGGCGATCGGCGCGTTCGCCCTCCACATCGGGCGGCTGCTCCTGTGACGAAGTCCTTCACCAAGGCTCGCGTGGCGGCCTTGATCACGTTGCCGGGGATGCCGACACTCGCCTTTCCACCGGCGGAGGACCCCGCCGCCCGCCACCCCCGTCCCGCGCACGGGGCCGTTCAGGCGATCTGCGGCCAGTCCAGGACCCCCGCCACCAGGTCGCGGATCGACGCCAGCAGGCCGAGCCGGTTGGCGCGGACGGCGGGGTCGTCGGCCATCACCATGACGTCGTCGAAGTACAGGTCGATGGGATGGGCGAGCGGGAACGCGGCCGTGGTGAACTCCGGCAGCGGGGCGCGTTCCGGCAGGACCTCCCTGACCTCGCTGAACGCCTCGTTCAGGCGGTGCTCGGCCGGCTCCTGGAACAGCGCGGGGTCGTACCCGGCCGCGGTGCCCTCGGGGACGATCCGCAGCACCCGCTGCAGGGCCGCCGTGAGCCGCAGGAAGCGGTCGTCGGTGACCAGCTTGGCCAGGTCGGCGGCGGACCGCTCGGCGTACGCGGGCGAACCTGCGTGCGGCAGGACGGCCCGGACGACCGCCACCGCGTGACCGTCGTCCAGCAGCGACTGCTCGAGCCGCCGGGCGACGAAGCGCGAGGCCTCGGCCACGGCGTCCCGCGAGGCGTCCTGCTCGCCCTTGGGGACCGCCCCGGCCGGCTGGTGCCGGGCCGCGATCGCCAGCCCCTCGTCCACGGTCAGCGGCGCGAGCCTCACGTTGGAACGCAGGATCGCGGTGACCGCCAGGGCGGCGCGGCGGAGCCCGAACGGGTCGGAGCTGCCGCTGGGCACCGAGCCCACGGCGAACAGCCCGGCCAGCAGGTCCAGCCGGTCGGCGAGGGCGAGCAGCGAACCGGCGATCCCCGCCGGCAGCCTGTCACCGGCCGACTTCGGCAGCTCCATCTCGTACAGGGCCACCGCGACGGCCTCGTCCTCGCCCGCGCGGCGCGCGTACTCGCGGGCCATCGTCCCGGCCAGCCCGGACAGCTCGATCACCATGGACGAGGCGAGGTCGAACTTGGCCAGCTCGCCGGCCCGTCCCAGCACGGCCGACTCCTCGGCGGTCAGGTCGAGCCGCCCGGCCAGCTCGGCCGCGATCGAGCGGATCCGCCCGGCGCGGTCGGCCATCGAGCCGAGCGCCTCGGTGAAGGTCAGCTTGCCGAGCCCTTCCCTGATCTGCTCCGGCGTGCTGCGCAGGTCCTGCTGGAAGAAGAACGCCGCGTCCTCGTACCGGGCGCGCAGCACGGCCTCGTTGCCCGCGCGGACGGCCTCGTGGTCGCACTCGCCGTTGGCCACGGTGACGAAGTACGGCAGCAGCCCGCCGGTGCCCGCCGCGGCGCGGACGGGCAGGTAGCGCTGGTGCTTCTTCATGACCGTGGTGAGGATCTCCTCGGGCAGCTCCAGGTAGGAGGAGTCGAACGAGCCGAGGATCGCGACCGGCTCCTCCACCAGGTTGACGATCTCCTCGACCAGCGCGCGCTCGCCGCCGAAGTCGATCGCGCCGCCCATCCCCACGGCCAGCGGCCCGGCGGTCTCGACGATCTGCGAGCGGCGCCGTTCCACCAGGGGCTCGATGCCGTGCGCGCGCAGCGCGGGCACCAGCGCGCCGGCGTCGGGGATCGACACGGCGGACGTGGTGGCGGTGCGGTGGACCTGGGTGATGCGGCCCGCGGTCATGCCGGCGACCTCGAACGGCACCTCGTGCTCGTCCAGCAGCGCCAGCAGCCAGCGGATGGGACGGGCGAACGACAGGCCCGGCGCGTTCCACCGCATGTTCTTCTCGGCGCGCAGCCCCTCGACGATCCCGGGCAGCAGCCCGGCCAGGACGGCGGCGGCGGGACGGCCGGTGATCTGCCGGACGTATCCGGCGTACTCGCCGCCGCCCACGGTGACCGTGCGGACGTCGGCGACGTCGATCTTCTGGCCGCGGGCGAAGCCCTGCAGCGCCTTGGTGGCGTTGCCGTCGCCGTCGTAGGCCGCCGCCAGCCGGGGGCCCTTGACGACCTGCTCGGTGTCGGGCTCGCGCGGCTCCAGGTCGGTGATCATCACGATCACGCGGCGCGGCGTGGCGTAGGTGTGCACCTCGCACGCGTCGGTGAACAGCCCGGTCTCCTCCAGGCCCTTCGTCAGCCGCTCGGCCACGTCGTCGGCGGTACGGGAGACCGCGTGCGGCGGCAGCTCCTCCACCCCGATCTCCAGGACGAGGGTGGCGGGCGCGACGATCTCCGGCAGGGCGGGCACGAAGTCGGGTACCTCCCCGGCCGCGCCCGCTTCGGCGGGCCGGGTGGAGGCGTCGCCGAGCGGATGGCCCAGCTCGGCGCGGCGCTCCACCCACAGCCCGGCCACATCGTGCGCGAGGCGGCGCATCCGGGCGAACGCCCTGGCCCGCTCGGTGGTGCCGATCGCGCCGCGCGCGTCGAGCACGTTGAACGCCTGGGAGCACTTGAGCACGTAGGAGTGCGCGGGCACGGGCAGCCGGGCGTCCAGCATCCGCCGCGCCTCGCCCGCGTACGACTCGAACAGCTCCCGGACCGTGCCGATGTCGGCGTCGTCGAGGTAGTACCGGCTCATCTCGTACTCGGCCTGGCCGAACGCCTCGCCGTAGGTGATGCCCGGGGCGTACGCGATGTCCTTGAAGTGCGCGACGCCCTGGAGCGCCATGATGATGCGCTCCATCCCGTACGTGATCTCCACCGCGACCGGGTCGAGGGTGAGCCCGCCGGACTGCTGGAAGTAGGTGAACTGGGTGATCTCCAGCCCGTCCAGCCACACCTCCCAGCCCAGCCCCCAGGCGCCCAGCGCGGGCGAGGCCCAGTCGTCCTCGACGAACCGCACGTCGTGCGCGCGCAGGTCGATGCCCAGCGCCTCCAGGCTGCCCAGGTAGAGCTCCTGGGCGTCGCCGGGCTCGGGCTTGAGGATCACCTGGAACTGCGTGTGGGTCTGCAGCCGGTTGGGGTTGTCGCCGTACCGCGCGTCGTCGGGCCGCACGCTCGGCTCGACATAGGCCACCCGCCACGGCTCGGGACCGAGCACGCGGAGCGCGGTGGCCGGGTTGAGCGTCCCCGCACCGACCTCCGTGTTCATCGGCTGGGTGATGAGGCAGCCATGCCCCGCCCAGTAGTCGGTGAGCCGGATCAGGGCGTCCTGCATCGTCAGCACGGGTGTTCTTCCTATCGGTACGGGTCGGGTGCCCAGCCTACGGCGGTCACGACCCCAGACCGCGCCGGATCGCGACCCGTACCGGAGAGTCGTCCGCCGGCCCCTTCCCGGACGGCAGGAGCGGCGGCTGCGCCATGAAGCGCGGCCGGGTCCCGTGGTGCGGCTGCGCGGCGTGCACCAGGAACGGATGGCACAGGTAGACGTCCCCGGCGCGCCCGGCCGCGTACGCGACGGGCCTTTCCTCGCTGGCGGCCGCCGCCTGGCCCGCCAGGTCCATGAAGGCCATGCCCTTGTCACCGGCCGGCTCCAGGATCGGCGGTACGTCCAGGTGGGACCCCACCCGGATCCTGGTCGGCGCGTCCTCCTCGCCCACGTCGGAGAACAGGAACAGCATCAGCAGCGCCCGCCCCTTGGACGACACGTTCGTCCGGTAGGTCATGAAGTTCATCGGATCATCGCCCGGCAGGCTCGCCTCGACGTGCCAGCCGTCGTCGCCGGGCTCGTCCGGGCTCGGGAACCGTACGGGAACGGTACCGAGCCCGCCCTGGGGCAGCCATCCGCCGGCGCCGACCAGGTCGTCGAACGCCGCGTGCAGGCGAGGCGTGTTGGCGGCGGCCCGGAACGGCTCCTGCGCGTAGTTGCCGAGCCGTACGACCGGCTGCGTCCAGGTCGCCGGATCGTCCGGGTCGCACCCGGTGTCGCGCCACAGGATCGCCCGGCACTCGTCGGCGAGCTCGCGGGGAAAGGCCTCCTCAAGGTGGACGAAGCCGTTCTCGATGAAGGCGCCGGTGTCGATGGAGAGGTCGGTGTCGGTCATCCCCCCACCCTGCCGATCGAGAGCCGCCAGGTCGAACGATTTCCGCCCGCCGCCACCCACACCCGCGTTGACTCGTGGTGTGTTCGCCATTCCGTACCGCTGGATAGGGCGAACACGCCACGAGTCAACCGAAGAAGCCCTAGCGGCGGACGATGTTGAGCTCGACGCCGCCGACCACCCGGCCACGCAGCACCTCGGCGAGCCGGTCGGAGACGCGCTGGACGACGCCGCGCTCGTCATGGCCGGGCGCGATCGCGAACCGGATCGCCAGCTCGGCGGCCGTGCCCTCGGTGACGCGCACGCCGGTGACCGCCTCCTCCGGGCCGATCGCGGCCTCGACGGCCGCCAGCACCTCCGGGTCCTCGTGCGGCGGCGGGACCGTACGGCCCTCGGCCAGCAGGTGCAGCCGCAGCCCGTCCACCGCGAACGGCACCGGGCCCGCCACGTCCACGACCAGGGCCTGCGCGCCCTCGTCCAGCGCGGCCAGGCACGCCTCCCTGGCGTGCACCGCCACCGGGCGCGCGTCGGGCCGCCACGCGTGCATCGTCTCGACCGAGGTGAAGCCGAGCACGCCGCGGCGGCCGTCCTCGCCGATGAGGGTGGGCAGCGCCATGTCGCTCGACTTCTCGCGGCGCAGCTCGCCTGGTTCTACCTCTTCCTCTTCGGTGAGGACGGCGACGACGGGCACCAGCAGGCGCGCGTCGTGCAGCCGGCCGAGCACGCGGTGGGCGCCGACGCGCCCCGCCGCGTACCCGGCGAGCGCCTCGCGCAGCCGCGGGTCGGCGGCGCCGTCGTCCTCGGGGTACTGAGGTTCGGGAATGGTCAGTCCGGACACGGCAATGAGGCTATAACCTCCCGTCGCCGCTTACCGCGCGACTCCGGATACTCTTCGCAACGATCCTGTGACGTTCGGTGGCGGAACGGAGGTCAGGGGGCGACGATGGCGGCGACCGTTCCGCCTCCGGAAGGCCCCTGGTGGACGGCTGCGACGGAGACGAACACCGCGGGATCGCCGGTGACCGAGGCCGCGACACCACCGACGCACGCCTTGATCTGGCGGTGCCAGTGCACGTCGGAGTCGTCCAGCATGATGTTGCGGCGGCCCCGGACCGAGCCGGACGGGTCGGCCTCGCACTTGATGAACGCGTTGACCAGCCGGCCGTCCAGGTCCTCCGCGCGCGGCCGTTCCGGCAGTTCGAGACCGGCCGAGCGGATCGCCGCCCAGATGCCGTCGGCATCCAGCGCGTCCCGCATCACGCTGTGCCCGGCCCGGTAGCGCCCGCCGATGCCGCGCACGTTGCCCACCACGACGATCTGCGCCCGGTCCAGTTCCACACCGGACGAGCACGAGGCCACCGACGAATAGAGCGACAGGTCACGGTGGATCTGCCCGGCCTCCGGCATGTCGGCCTCGCCCAGCGCCACCGCGATGCCGAGCGCGGTGGTGGAGTTGGAGATGTCCATCGACTTGAGCGTGTCCTCGGTGACGACGTCGCACCCCCGCGACTTGGCGTCGTTGATGGTGTCGAGGGTGAGCAGCGGCGTCTTGGTCTGGACGTAGTGGACATCGGCCGGATCGTCGATCCCGGCGATCTTCATGGCCTCCCGGACGCCCGCCGCGACCGTCTCCACCATCGGCGGCCGCCCGATGTCCTCGGGCCGGATGATGTCGCTCATCGCCACCCCGACCGAAAGCCGCGGCTCGTCCGACGCCGGGACGGACGCCGGATCGGCGGTGGCGAACACCGTCGCGTGCGGGCTCAGCACACCGTCCGTACCGCCCGACCACACCAGCGGGACGTTCCGTACCTCCTCGGCGGTACGCGTCCCGCGTTCCACCAGGACCTCGCGGAACGCCCGGTCCGCCAGCAGCCGGGTGTAGTCGTTGACGCCGCCGTTGCCCTCGGTCTTGCCGACCACGGCCAGCACCCGGTCGGCCTCCAGCACGCCGTCGTCGATCAGCCGCGCCAGCCCGGCGGCATCGGTCACGCTCTCGATGGGGATCTTGCGGACTTCGATCGGATCCGGCACGCTCGCCACTCCTCTTACTCGTGTTGCGCGTATCAATCGTGTTGCGCGTATTGCTCGTGTTGCAGGCATCGCCCGTTACTGCTCGTTGCCCGCTACTGCTCGATGACCGTTCCGGCCTTTCCCTGCGCGGCGCCGACGATGCCGCCCAGCGAGGTGATGGCCGCCCGACGCCCGCCGGCCGCGACGAACCGCAGCAGGGCCTCCACCTTCGGGCCCATGCTGCCGCCCGCGAAATGCCCGGCCGCCGCGAGCGCCCGGAGTTCGGCGGCGGTGGTACGGCCGATCGGACGCTCCCGCTCGGTCCCGTACCCCGCCATGACATGGTCCACGTCCGTGGCGATGACCAGGGTCTCCGCACGCAGCGTCCGGGCCAGCAGCTGCGAGGCCAGGTCCTTGTCCACCACGGCCTCGATTCCGTGCGGCTCGCCGTTCGCGCCCCGTACCACCGGGACTCCCCCGCCACCGGCGGCGACGACAACGTGCCCGGCGTCCAGCAGAACGGCCACGGCCGGGGCGTCCAGGATCTCCAGCGGCTCCGGCGAGGCGACCACCCGCCGCCAGCCGCGCGCGCCGAACGACCGCCACGACTGCCCCAGGGCCATGAACCGCTCGGCCTCCGCCTCCGGGAAGGAGCGGCCGACCGGCTTCACCGGATCGGCGAACCCGGGATCGGCGGCGTCCACCAGCGTGCGCGTGACCACCGTGGACACCGGCCGGGTCGCGGCGCGCGCCGCCAGCGCCCGGCCCAGCGCGTTCATGATCAGTACGCCGATGGTGCCCTGGGTCTGCGCGCCGCACCAGTCGAGCGGTACCGGCGGCACCACATGCGCCGCCAGCTGGTTCTTGATGAGCAGGTTGCCGACCTGCGGGCCGTTGCCGTGCGTCAGCACCACCCGCGCGCCCGCCGCGATCAGATCGGCCACGCCCTCCATGGCGCCCTCGATCGCCGCCTCCTGCGCCTCCGGCGCCGCGCTCCCGTCCGGCGCGGTCATGGCGTTGCCGCCGAGCGCGATCAGGATCGGCCCCGGTCCCCCGTGCCCGTTCATGCGCGCTGTTCGTTCATATGCGCTGCCCGTTCATGCGTGCCTGCCCACGAGCCGTACCGTACCCAGGAGATCGCACGCCGCTCACCGGCGAAAACCGCCCAACCGGTACCGCACTCGTTGGCGAGTGGGTGACCTGACCTGGTTCGTCCCCGTTACCATCCCCGGCGTGCAACCGACGATCCCGGCACCGCCCGTACCCGGGCCCGGTCGTCGCCGTGTTCGCGGCCGCCCTCAGCGGCCTGCCCGTCCGCCGCTTCGGCGAGGACCAGTCGTACCGATCACGCGGGCTCCAGCGTTCGCAGCCACGTGCGGACCGCACGCGCCGAGGTGAGGCGGACCACCATCAAGCCGGGACGATCACTCAGCCGGTCATGGATTCGGCGCCGTTTCACCGCGTGCCGCGACCAAGCCCAGCGGATGGGGTGTTCGGGGTCGAGCCAGTCACGAAAGCTCTCCCTGTTGCCGTTCCACAGCACGCGTCCGGTCAGCGCCCGGCTCACCGACCTGCGAATGACACGGAACATGACGGTACGGCGAGGAAGATCAAGCCAGATGTAGACGTCGGCTCGCGCCGGCAGGAGATCACCCAGCAGAGAGTGGTACTGATCCTCAGTGACCCAGCGGGGAGCCCGCGCGATCTGCTCGACCTCGGACCTGAACTCCGCCCGCGGCTGCCAGTTCGGACCATGGTGAAGCGCATCCAGTTCATGGCACGGCAGGCCGAAGCGGGCCGCCAGACGCCTGGCCATCGTGGTCTTCCCCGCCCCGGAGATGCCGCCGACCAAGATCCGTTCCACGATCGGAAACCCTAGCCCGGCACCGGCGGGTCCTAGGCCAGCCGGCTGAGCCGCTCGACGGCCGCGTCGATGACCTCGTCCTTCTTGCAGAACGCGAACCGCACGAAATGGGCGCCCGCCTCGGGATGGTCGTAGAACACCTGGGTCGGGATCGCCACCACGCCCACCCTGCCCGGCAGTGCCTTGGCCAGCTCGACCCCGTCCGTGAAGCCGAGCGGCCGGATGTCGGCCTGCACGAAGTACGTCCCCTGCGGCCGGTAGACCTCGAACCCGGCCGCCTCCAGTCCGCCGACCAGCCGGTCGCGCTTGCCCTCCAGGGACTTACGCAGCTCCTCGACCCACGCCAGCTCGTTCCGCAGCCCGTACGCCGCCGCCCGCTGCCAGGGACCGCCCGTCGCGTACGTGAGGAACTGCTTCACCGTCTGCACGGCCCGCACGTACTTCTCCGGTGCCGTCACCCAGCCGGTCTTCCACCCGGTGACCGAGAAGCTCTTGCCCACCGAGGAGACGGTGACGGTCCGTTCCCGCATGCCCTCCAGGGTCGCCAGCGGGATGTGCTCGACTCCGTCGAACGTCAGGTACTCGTACACCTCATCGGTGATCGCGACCAGGTCGTGCTCGCGGCACACACCGGCGATCACCTCCAGCTCGTCCCGGGTGAACACCGTCCCCGCCGGGTTGTGTGGCGAGTTGACCAGGACGACCCGCGTCCGCGGCCCCACGGCCGCCCGCAGCTCGTCCGGATCGAACGTGAACCGCCCCTGCACCGGCCGCAGCATCACGGGCTTCCGGGACGCCCCCGCCAGCGCCACCGTGGCGGCGTACGAGTCGTAGTACGGCTCGAAGACGATCACTTCGTCGCCGGGCCCCGCCAGCGCCATCACCGCCGCCGCGATGCCCTCGGTCGCCCCGACCGTCACGTACACCTCGGTCGCCGGATCGAACGCCAGCCCGTACCGTTCGAGCCGCTGCGCCGCCACCGCCTCCCGCAGCTCGGGCAGGCCGGGCCCGGGCGGGTACTGGTTGCCCCCGTTCCGGATCGCCTCGACGGCCGCCTCCAGCATCGCCGGCGGCCCGTCGGTATCCGGAAATCCCTGCCCCAGATTGATCGACCCGGTCGCGACGGCCCGCGCGGACATCTCCGCGAAGATCGTCTCCCCGAACTCCCGCATCCGCGGCACCAGCGGTTCCCTCATTTTCGCCAACCTACCGGGTCTCGAATCGATGTCCCCTCCGTGAAGCGCGCATCGTCCGGCCCCTTCGCGGTGATCATCCGACGATGAAGGACACGCAGCAGACCGCCGCTCCCCCCGCCGGCGAACGCCTCCGCCGCGAACTGCGCCCCCGCCACCTCCGCATGATCGCCCTCGGCGGCATCATCGGCGCCAGCCTCTTCGTGGGCAGCGGCGCCGTGATCCACACCGTCGGCCCCGCCGCCGTCCTCTCGTACGTCATCGGCGGCCTGATGGTCGTCTTCGTGATGCGGATGCTGGGCGAGATGGCCGCCGCCCAGCCCACGCTCGGCTCGTTCATGGAGTACGCCCGCGCCTCCCTGGGCGGCTGGGCCGGCTTCACCACCGGCTGGCTCTATTGGTACTACTGGGTCGGAATCGTCGCGTTCGAGGCCGTCGTCGGTGCCCAGATCCTGCAGAAATGGATGCCCGCCGTCCCGCAGTGGACGTTCGCGCTGATCCTCATGGTGGTGCTGACCGCCACCAACCTGGTCTCGGTCCGCTCGTTCGGCGAGGCCGAGTACTGGCTGGCCTCGGTCAAGGTCGCCTGCATCACCGTGTTCCTGCTCGTCGGCACCCTGTACGTGATCGGCCTGTGGCCCGACAGCACCGGCTCGGTCGCCCACATCGCCCAGGACGGCTTCCTCGCCGAGGGCGGCTTCGCGGTCGTGCACGGCGTCGTGATCGTCGTCTTCTCGTACTTCGGCGCCGAGATCGTCACCATCGCGGCCTCCGAGTCCAAGGAGCCCGCCAAGGCCATCGCGACCGCCACCGTCACCGTCATCTGGCGCGTCCTGCTCTTCTTCGTCGGCTCGGTGACCCTGCTCGTGATGATCACTCCCTGGCGGGAGATCCCGTACGACGGCACCAGCCCGTTCGCCGCCGCGTTCGACCGCTTCGGCATCCCCGCCGCCGAGACGATCATGAACATCGTGGTGCTGACCGCCGTCGTCTCGGTCCTGAACTCCGGCCTCTACATCGCCTCCCGCATGCTGTTCGCGATGCGCGAGCACGGCTGGGCCCCGGACTGGGTCGGCGACACCAGCCGCCGCGGCGTCCCCTGGAAGGGCATCCTGCTCAGCACCGCCCTCGGCTACATCGCCGTCATCATGAGCTTCGTCTCCCCGGATCGGATCTTCTACTTCATCATCAACTCGGCCGGCGCCGTCGCCCTGTTCCTGTACGGGATCATCGCCCTCTCCCAGATCCGGATGCGCTCCCGCCTGGAACGCGAATCCCCCGGGCAACTCAAGCTCAAGATGTGGCTGCACCCCTGGCTGAGCTGGGCCACGTTCGTCTGTGTGACCCTCGTCCTGATCTCCATGGCCATCGTCGAGGACACCCGTTCCCAGCTATGGCTGAGCCTCATCAGCCTCGCCGCGTTCCTCGCCGTCTACGCCACAGTGACCTGGCGCCAGAAACGCAGTCTTGCCTGAAAGGGCCGTACGGCCGGTGCCTACGGGGGGCGAGGCACCGGCCGTACGGGTTTTCCCGGGATGCCGGGCGATGGCTTACTCGCCACCGTGCCGACGCCTGTGGAGGCGGTCGCTCATGCCGTCGGCCACCAGACCACCTGGCCGTCCGCAGCCCTCCGGGCACGGCCGACCTCGCCGAGGTCGACGTAGTCGCATTGCATGCCGAGGGCCACGCGGCGTACCGTCCCCTCGGCACCGGCGGGCGCATCGCGGAGCGCTTCCAGCACGCCCAGCGCGGCACGCGCCGCATCGTCGCTCACGCCGCCTGTACGCAGCGGCGGCACGTCCCACACGTACAACCGCCGAGGCCGGTGCGCCAGGGCCGCACGCAAGGCGGCGAGTGGTACGGGCTCGCTCCTAGAATCGGTCATGGGTCGGAACCACCTTCCGGCCAAGGCCCCGGGTCTCCTGGTGTTCACGCACCGGGCCGGGGCCGCCTTGTCTTCTGGCCGGGATACGCGGCCGCGTCATACGTCGCGCCGACGCGTATCCCGTCAGTGCCAGTGAATCCGCGTCGCAGGTCACAGGTGCAGAGGCAAAATGGGATGCAGCTGCGAGCAAACAGGTGGCACGCCGACTCGTGAGGTGCACCCGCATGACGACAGAAGAACGTCGAGCGTTCGGCCGCAGACTCGCCGCCGAGCGCGGCGCGGTCCAGATGACCCAGCGCGAGCTCGCCGAGCGCGTATACGACGCCCTGCCGGACGTGCAGCGACCCGACCTCGACACTCTGGAGGGCTACGTCAAGAGGTGGGAGGCCGGCCGGGCCGGCATTGGAAGGCGGTATCGCCGGGCCTTGGCCGACGCGCTCGGCCTCGATGAGGCATTCCTGTGCGAGGGACAGCCGTCAGCGCCCGCCGATGAGACCGACGACGAGCGCCGCCAACTGCTGGCCTGCCTCGGTGTGCTGGGCATCGAAGCCGCCGTCGCAGGCGAGGCCCTGGAGCCGATCCGGCAGGCGCTGTCCAACGCACTGCCCGGCGGGCTGCAAGGGCATGTGGTCGCCGACTGGGAAGAGGTCGCCTTCGAGCATGGGCACGCGTTCCTCACCACGGCGCCTGAAGTCCTCCTACCCCACCTGGCGCACGATCTGGTGAAGCTGCAGAGGACGATCCGCACCGTAGGCGGGGAAGGGCTTCGCCAGAGCCTGTGCGCCCCGGCGGGCAAGCTGGCCGCGCTGATCGCGATGGCGGTGGCCACCCTGGGGCAGGCACGGCAGGCGCGGGACTGGTGGAAGACCGCGCGGCACACCGCCGACGCCTCGACAGACCGCGACCTGAAGATCTGGGTCCGAGGGTACGAGGCGATGAGCGCCCTGTACTCCGGGCGTCCCCCGGCACTGGTTCTCAGGTTGGCGGACGAGGCCATCGCCATTGCCGGAGCCTCCCCGGGTGGCGCCGTACTGGAGGCCATGGCCGGCCGCGCACAGGTCTTGGCCATGCTCGGCCGTGCCGCTGAGGCCGAGGCCACCATCAACGCCATGCGGGACCGGTTCGCCCGCCTGCCGCACACCACGGCCGACGAGCGGCTGTCGACCGGCGCATGGCCGGAGACCGCTCTTCGGCACACCGCGGCCTTCACCTACACCTACACCCGCAACGCCGCCGAGGCCGAGCGTGCCCAGAGCGCCGCGCTGACCCTGTATCCGGCCGACATGCGCCGGCAGCGAGCCCAGATCGAACTGCTGCGCGCGACCTGCCTGATCCAGGGCGGTGACATAGCCACCGGCATTGCTCATGCCTCTCGAACCATGGAGTCACTCAACCGCCCCCAGCGCACCACAACCGTGCAGCGAGGCGCGCAGATGGTGCTGAACGCCGTGCCCCGGTCGCAGATGAAGCAGCCCAGTGTCCATGAGTACCGCGAGATTCTGGCGCTGCCCGGTGCCCACAGCTTGCAGGACGGGGCATGACCGTCGACCTGCGTTTCCATGACGGCCGCCGGGCCTTGGAAATGCTGGAAGAGCTGGCCGGCCTGTACGAGCGGGTTTATGCCGAGCCCCCGTACGACTCCGCTCCCAAGTTCTCCCGGGCCCGATTCCTGCAGCGAACGCGCGATCAGGCACAGGCGCCGGGCTTCGTCCTGGTCACCGCTCGGCGGGAAGAGAATCTTCTGGGACTGGCGTTCGGCTTCTCGATGGCGGCCGGTAGCTGGTGGGCCGCGGCGTCCCCGCCACCACGGAGCATCTTGGGCGCGCCCAAGCTCGCGGTGATCGAGCTGATCGTCGAGGGGACCGAACGCGGACAGGGGCTTGGGCATGCGCTTCTGGACGCGCTGTTGAAGGACCGCCCGGAGTCGTTCGCAATACTCGCTGCCGTGATCGAGGCCGACGCCTACGGCTGGTATCTGCGCAACGGGTGGCGGAAAGTGGCCGAGTTCCGCGTCGAGCCGCCCTATTCCGACGCGCTCATCCTCGACCTTCGCCAGACGCCTGGGTGACCTCTGGCCGCGCGCCGGCGTCCCCGCGAGTTCAGCGCGGGCGGCGCAGGCGCAAGCGGCGGCGCGGAGGGTCCTGCAGTTCTTGGATCCAGCGGGGAAGCACGCGCCGGGGCGGGAAGGTGTAGAGCAGGGACATGAGTATGGAGACCATCGCGAACCCGAGGAAGGGGATAAACAAGAGCGGTGGGATGGAACCCAGGACGGCATCCAGTCCCGCCGGTGCCAGCATGAACAGGAACGCCGCCGCGAACCATGATCCCGACAGCGGGGTGTACATGAGATTGAACATGTCGGGATACCAGGAACGCCAGCGGCCTGTGAAGGCGAGCACTCCGGCCACCACCGTGCCGATCAGGACCAGCACGAACAGCGCGATCACCACGAGTTGGAAAGGCGACGCCTCCAACCCTTCCGATGTTCGGGCCACCCCTGCGACGATCATCGCTTGGGATCCGGGCGCATGCCGAGGTTGCGCTGGAGTTGCTCCATCATGTTCTCCGCGTCCCGGCCGGCCTTCTGGAACATGTTCTGCATGTCGCCCAGGGACTTCTTGAGCCCGTCCTGGTCCTTGAGCATGTCCATCGGGTTGCCCGCCTCGGCGTACTCGCGGGCCGTGATCTCGCTGACCTGGTCGTCCAGGTCCTGACGGGCGAGGCGTGCGGTGGTACGGACGGTTTCGGCCAGGTCGTCGGCGGCCATCCGCATCGCCCGCGGGTCGACGGTCAGTTCGGCGAGCGGGTCCTCGGCGGTGCAGGCGACCTTGACCCGTCCGTCGGCCGATTCGGCGCGGCCGGACAGGCCCGCGATCTGCTCGCGGACGGCGGCCAGTTTCTCCATGCGCTCCTGCGAGAGCCGCAGCATTTCCGAGACGTCCACGTCCTGCTCCCGTCCTCAACGGTCATGTCAGCCGCTCATACTGCAGGAGTCAGGAGTGGTCTTCAGGGGTTAGACCGGATCGTTAGATCCAGCCCATTTCGCGGGCGGCTCGTACGGCGGCCATGCGGTTGGATTCGCCGAGTTTCGCCATTGCGGACGAGAGGTAGTTGCGGACCGTTCCCTCTGTCAGGTGCAGGAGGGTGGCGATGCGGGACGTGTCGGTGCCGGCGCCCAGGAGGCGGAGGATCTCGCGCTCGCGGGCGGTGAGGGGGTTGTCGCCGGCGGCCATGGCGCTGGCGGCGAGTTCGGCGTCCAGGTAGCGGCCGCCGGTGTGGACCTTGCGGATCGCGGCGGCGAGTTCCTCGGTGGGTGCGTCCTTGGCGACGAAGCCGCGGACGCCCGCGGACATCGCGCGGCGCAGGTAGCCGGGGCGGCCGAAGCTCGTGAGGATGCAGATGGCGCAGGGAGCGCCGGCGGCCTTCAGTTGTTCGGCGACGGTGAGGCCGTCGGCGCCGGGCATGTCGATGTCGAGGACGGCGACGTCGGGGGCGTGCTCGGTGACGGCGGCGGCGACCTCGTCGCCGCGGCCGACCTCGGCGATGACCTGGAGGTCGGGTTCCAGGTTGAGCAGGGCGGCGACGGCGCCTCTGATCAGGTGCTCGTCGTCGGCGAGCAGGATGCGGATCATGCCGGGACGACGGCGCGGAGCAGGAAGCCGTCGCGGCCCCGGCGGCCGGCGGTCAGGGTGCCGCCGAGGATCTCGACCCGCTCGGACAGCCCGGCCAGGCCGGAGCCCGGGTCGTCGTGCGGGGCGCGGGTGCCGTCGTTGCTCATCTCCAGGACCACGGAG
This sequence comes from Actinomadura sp. 9N407, assembly GCF_044326315.1. Lineage (NCBI taxonomy): Bacteria > Bacillati > Actinomycetota > Actinomycetes > Streptosporangiales > Thermomonosporaceae > Actinomadura > Actinomadura sp. 9N407. The sequence goes on from NZ_JBIRAW010000002.1 coordinate 361,629, forward strand.
TCACCATAGAGCGCCAGCGTGATCGTGCAGCGGCGGGCCTCGCTGTGCTTGATCACGTTGGTGGCGCCCTCGCGGATCACCCAGGCCAGGACGGAACGGACCTCGGGCGGGAGGTCGGGCGGGTCGGCGATCTCGCAGCGGACGCCGGCGGCCTCCAGTACGGCGCGTACGCCGGCCAGTTCGGCGTCCAGCTCGACGGCGCGGTAGCCGCGGACGGCGGCGCGGACCTCGCGCAGGGCGTCGCGGGCGGCGCGGCGGACGTCGGTCATCTCCTCGCGGGCGCGGACGGGGTCGTTCTCGGCCATCCGGATGGCCAGCTCGCTCTTCACGGCGATCAGGGAGAGGCTGTGCCCGAGGAGGTCGTGCAGGTCGCGGGAGAAGCGCAGGCGTTCCTCGGTGACGGCGAGGCGGGCCTGGGTTTCGCGGGCGGCGTCCGCTTCCTGGTGCAGGTCCCACATGCGGCGGTAATAGAGGTTGATGTAGAGGGCGAAGCCGCAGACCCCGAAGAAGACGACGAGCAGGACGAGGGGTTCGTACCAGCGTTCGGGTGGGCCGCCCTGCATCGAGGAGGTCCCCGCGCACACGGCCGCGCCGCCCAGGCACAGTGCGGCCTGGCGGCGCCAGGACCGTACCCACAGGGCGACCGTGGAGACCCAGAACACCGGCACCACGCACCAGAGGGGGTGGGTGAGGATCATCAGGCTGAGCAGCAGCGTGAGCGTCCCGCTGGCGACGATGTCGAGGGCCGGCAGCCTGCCGTTCAGCCCGATCCTGATCAGCCGGGCGTAGTACCAGACGAAGACCGCCGCGCCCGTTCCGGCCGCGATGGTGAGCGGGAGCCCGATCGTCCCGTCCCCGTACGCGACGGCCAGGGCGCCCGCGCACGGCGCGATCACGCCGAAGGCCGCGAACAGGAACGAGTGGTAGATCGCCCGGCGGTAGCTCTCCAGCCGGCCGGCCGCGCGTTCCTCCAGATCGGCCGTCGTCGCCGTTCCCATCAGGCCCCCCTTTCGGCGTACGGTATCTGCTTCACGTGCGCGGCCCGTTCAGGCGTGGCGGGGCTCCCAGCGGAACAGCCGGCCCGCCAGCGCGCGGCCGAGCAGCGCCCACACCGCCAGGACCGCGAACGAGCGCAGGCAGGCCACCCAGGCGTCCGCGAAGCCCAGCTCCGGGTGGGCACCGAACGTGGTGAAGTCCTGCCCGAAGTAGGCGGTCTTGGTGATCTCGACGACCGGGGTCAGCGGCACCCATCGCGCCAGTTCCTGGACGGGCGCGGACATGCCCTCCAGCGGGAACAGCACGCCGGCCATGCAGGCGAACATCAGGGGCAGGACGGTCAGCTGGGTGCTCTCTGCCGTCGGGCTGATCCCGGAGATCACGAACGCGAGCAGCGCGAAGAGGGCCACGCCGCAGGCCAGGCCCGCGATCAGGAGGAGCGGATCGGCCGGGAAGCCGCCGCCGAGCGCGGTGCCCATGACGATCAGCAGCGCCAGTGCCTGCAGCGCGTACATCCCGGCCGCGGCGAGGATGCTGCCGCCCAGGATCTCGACGTCCGAGAGGGCCGTGCCGCGCAGCCGCTTGAGCGAGTAGTCCTCGCGGCGGGCGGTGAAGACGCTGGTCAAGTGCGTGAACACGGCGAAGATCAGGAAGATGCCGAGGATCGCGGTGCCCTGGTGGAGGGCGTCGTCGCCGCCGGCCAGCAGCAGGGAGCCGAACAGCACCGGCATGCCGACGACCGTGAACATGCCGGTCTTGTTGCGCCACAGCAGGGTCAGGTCCAGCCGCGCCACGCGGATGAGGTTCATCGGGTCGCCTCCTTCTCGGCGGTACGGTCCTCGGCGGTACGGAGGAAGACGTCTTCGAGCGAGGCGCTGCGGGCCTGCAGGCCGGCCAGCTCGATGGCCTGCGCGTCCGCCCAGCGCAGCAGCTCGTACAGGTGCGGCTGGAGCGGACTGACCTGGTACGCGGCGTGGGCGCGGCCGCCGTTCACGGTGACCTCGGGACGGGTGCCCCGCAGGGCCGGCAGGTCGGCGATCTGGATCCGGTCGGGGACCTCGAAGGTGATCCGGTCGCCCCGTCCCGCGACGACCTCGGCGACCGTTCCGGCGACCTCGATCCGGCCGCGGTGCATGATCGCGAGCCGGTCGGCGAGGTGCTCGGCCTCCTCCAGGTAGTGGGTCGTGAGGACGACGGTGGTGCCCTCCGCGACCAGGTCCTTCACGGTCCGCCAGGTGGCGCGGCGGGCCTCGGGGTCCATCCCGGTGGTGGGCTCGTCGAGGAAGAGCACGCTGGGCCGTCCCAGCAGGGCCAGCGCCAGGTCGAGCCGGCGCTTCTGGCCGCCCGACAGCTGCCGGACCCGTACGCCGGCCTTGTCGTCCAGGGCGACCAGGCCGAGCGCCTCGGCGCGGGGGCGCGGCCCCGGGGTGAAGCCGCGCCAGTGGTCAACGGTCTCGGCGACGGTGAGGTCGGCGAACAGGCCGCCGTCCTGGAGCATGATGCCCAGATGCGGCCGGACGGTACGGCGCTCGCGGTACGGGTCGCGCCCGAGGACCCGGACGGACCCGCCCTGCGCGGGCTGGAAGCCCTCGAGGGTCTCCAGCGTGGTGGTCTTGCCGGCCCCGTTCGTCCCGAGCAGGGCGAACAGCTCTCCCTCGCCGACCTCGAACGAGACTCCGGCGACGGCCTCGAAGTCCCCGTACCGCCGCCGGAGGTCGGTGACCTTGATGGGTGGGTTCGTCTGCATGCCTCCAGCGTCGCGGCCGGGGGCGCGCGCCGGTAGAAGCCGCTGTCAGCGGTCGGGCATGACAGCTGTCATGCCGCCACCGATGTCATGTCGCCACCGAGACGATGTGCCGGACGGACGCGCGGTCGCCGACGAGATCGAGCAGTGCCGTCGCCAGATCGGCCCGCGGGATATGGAAGCCGCGCCGCACGTTGAGGTCGGTCGCCTTGCGGTAGGTGCCCTTGCCCGGCTTGTCGAGCAGCCGCGGGGGCCGCACGATCGTCCAGTCGAGCCCGCTGCCGCCGAGGCGGGCCTCGGCGTCGCGCATGTCGGCGAAGGCGTGCCGCAGGAGCCGCTGGACGATCAGCGGCTTGGCCACGTACCGGGTGAGCGGGCCGTCCCCGGCGTCGGCGGCGAGCCCGCTCGCGCTGACCATGAGGATCCGGCGGGCACCGGCGGCCTCGCACGCCGCCGCGATGCTGCGGATGCCGTCCGCGCAGATCGTCGTGGGGCCCTTGCCCCTCGGCCCGAGCGCGCTGAGCACGGCGTCCCGGCCCTTGACCGCGGCCTCGATCGCGGTGGGGTCCAGTACGTCGGCCTGGACGACGTCGGCCCGTTCGCGCAGCTCAGCGGGTAGCCGGGACGGATCGCGCACGACGGCGGTCACCTCGTGCCCCGCGCCGAGCGCCTGCCGGACGATCTCGACGCCCGTCCCGCCGGTGGCTCCGAACACGGTCAGCCGCATGGTCTCTCCTCAGGGGTTAGTGAATGTTCACACACCCCTAGCCTGAGTACGGTCGCGGCATCTGTCAAGCTGGGGAGCGATGAGCGCGAGAGAACGGATCCTGGACGCGGCCGCGGAGGTCATGCGGGCCCGCGGAGCCGCCGGAGCCACCACCAAGGAGATCGCCCGCGCCGCCGGGTACTCGGAGGCGCTGCTCTACAAGCACTTCCGCGACAAGGAGGAACTGCTCCTGCGCGTGCTGCACGAGCGGATGCCCGCCTTCCAGGGCGCGGCCGCGGGCGAGGGCGAGGTGGCCGCCAACCTGGCCGTCCTCACCCACCGCGCGCTGAACTTCTACCTGCGGGCCTTCCCGATGATGGCGTCGATGGCGGCCCGGCCCCGCCTCATGGCCACCACCCGCGACGCGCTCGCCAAGTACGGTTCGGGCCCGCAACTCGTCCCCGTCGCCGTGGCCGGCTACCTGCGCGACGAGCAGCGCCTCGGCCGGGTGGGCGCCGCCGCGGATCCCGACGCCGTCGCCGCGCTCCTCATGGGCGCCTGCTTCCAGCAGGGCTTCCTGCGGTACTTCGCGGACGGGCCGGACGGACCCGACATCCCCGAGTCGGAAGCGCTCCCCCTGCTCGCCCCGCTACTTCCCCACCTTGACCTTGATCCCTAGGCGCTCTTCAGGCCGCTCTTCAGGCGCCTGCGGCGGGACTTCGCGGGGTACGGCGACGCGCGCGCGGGGGGCAATGCACCGGCCACGGAACGTGCGCCGGTAGCCTCGGGAACGAATTGGAGGCACAGGAGGCATGACGGCACAGGAAACCGCGCCCGAGCCACCCGAGCCACCGCGGGGGGCACCTGGGATGGCGTCCAGCGACGACCCGGCCGAGGTCAGCGGGTTCGTGGCCGCGCAGGCGGCCCGCCATGGAGTGATCGGCAACCGCGCGGCGCTGCTGGTCATCGCCGCCGGGGACCTCGCGGCCCAGCTGCGCGACCCCGGGGCCGACGTACGCGTGTGGCGGCAGCAGGAGGGCCTGTTCTGCCGGTTCCACGCCCCCTCGGGATGGCGGGGCGCCCCGCATCCCACCCCCGGCATCGAGATCATCTCGGCCGGCCAGGTCACCACCCTCCGGCTGCCTCTCTAGGCTGTGTTTCCAAAGACCCGGCCCCGTCCGGCCGTCCGGCCGGCGGAAGCCGTCAGGTGCCGGTCGGGACGGGCCTGGCGATGGTGCCGTAGTCGAGTCCGCCGTGGCTGTGGCTCGGGACGATCGGCCACTGCCGCTTCCAGGCGGCGCATTCCGAGGACGGGATGATCTGCAGCCACCTGGGGTCGCGCGGCGAGGGCGAGGCCATCGTCTTCTCCTTGACCATCGAGTCGTACTGGTCCAGCGAGTCCTCCAGCGTGTTGGCGTTCAGGACGACCTCGCGCCCGTAGAAGGCGGCCTGCTGCCGTACCCCGGGGATCCGCGACAGTTCCGGCTGCCAGTTGTCGGCCGCCATGCCGTTCTCCGACGACACCCAGACCCCGTCCGGAGTGTTGACCACGAGCGAGTGGTTCCCGTCGGTGTGCCCGGGCGTCCAGAGCAGGCTGACGCCCACGCCGAGCTCCACGTCACCGTCGAAGACCTCCAGCCGCTCGACCGGGACGCCCTCCATGCCGCGCTCGACGTACCACGCCCACTGCATCGGGTGGATGGACTCGAACGTGCCGAGTTCCTTGCGGTGCACCAGCAGCCTGGCGTTGGGGAAGAGCGGCGGCCGCGGTGCGGACTCGCCCTCGATCGGCGTGCCGCTCCCCATGATCATGCGCACGTCCTGGACGTGCAGGTGATCGAAGCTGACGTAGTCGACGTCCTCGTTGCGCAGGCCCAGGCCGGGCAGCACCCGGTCCGGGTCGTTGTAGTACTTGACGAAGAGCCGCTCGGCGCGCACCCGGCGGGCGTACGACTGCAGCTTGCGGTAGAACGGCGCCGTCCCGGAGCCCGCGGCCACGGTCGGCTCCCACACCAGCGTCTTCAGCCGCCCGTCGAAGCCGTCGAACTGGATGACGAACATCCGGTTGATGATGCTGATCATCGGGTTGGCCTGCACGGAGTAGCCCTGGAACGCGAACCGCGCGGGGTACGGCGCGGCCGCGATGTCGATGCTCTTGATCGCCCGGACCCGCCCCTGGGCCGCGAACCGCTCGCGGTACCGCTCGGCGGCCGAGCGGACGGCCTCGAGGCGATCCCCGCGCGGCCAGATCTCGTGTACCCCGTCGAACTCGGGGATCGGCCGCACGCCCTGAATCCTGTCGGGGGCCTCGGTGTGCGCTGAATCGGTCATTCTTCCTCTCCAGGGGCATCGGTTCCAGGGGTGGTGTCGGTTTCCGGGGTATCCGTTTCCGGGGTATCGGTGCCGGTCAGGTTGCGGGACTGGTAGTCCTGCCGGAGCGACGTCCCCGCCACCGAGCGGACCTGGTCCGGCACCATGAGGCGGTGCAGGACGTCGCGGGCGCGCTGCGGGAGGGCGTTCGTCCAGCGGGTCAGGGGGCCGACGTAACCGGGGATCGTCACCTCGAACCGCGGGCGCTCGATCACCCTGGCGACGGCGCGGGCGACGTCGATCGGCTTGAGGAGCCTGGCCGCGCCGGTGGCCGTGCCCGCCGCGAGTTCGGTGTCGACCACGCCCGGCATGATCACCGAGATCCGGACTCCGCTGCCGCGCAGCTCCGCCCGGACGCCGTTGAGGTAGCCGTACACACCGTGCTTGGTCGCGGCGTAGGTGGACTCGCCGGGCGGTGAGAGCTTCGAGGCCGCCGAGGCGATGGTGACGATGTGGCCCTGGCCGCGTTCGCGCATGGCGGGCGCCGCGAGCTTCACCCCCCTGATCACGCCGTGCAGGTTGACGTCCAGCTGGTGTGCCGTGGCCGCCTCGGGCTCGTCGGCGAAGCCGCCGGCCCACATCACGCCCGCGTTGTTGATCAGCACGTCGATCGGCCCCCAGCGGTCCTCGACACCGGCGAGGAAGGCGGCGAAGGACGCCGAGTCCGTGACGTCGAGGTCGAAGGCCGCCACGCTGCCGGGCAGTTCGGCGGCGGTCGCCCGTACGCCCTCGGCGTCACGGTCGCCGAGGGCCACGCGGGCGCCGCCGCGGGCCAGCAGGGCGGCCGTCTCCCGGCCGATCCCGGCGGCGCCGCCGGTCACCGCGATCACGCGTCCCGGCGAAGGTCTCACTCTCATCGGTCCCTCCCGGCTTATTCTGACATGCGGTCATGTCAGATTACTCCGGTTAGGGTGCCAGCAGGAAGGGGGCGGCACAACGGAAGGGGGAACACAGCGGTGCAGACGCGGAACGAGGGGCGGCGCTACTCGGGGGTCGACGCGGCCGAACGCGATCGCAAGCGACGCGCGAGCTTCCTCGCCGCAGCGCTGGAACTGTTCGGCACCAGCGGGTACGCGCCGACCTCGGTCAAGCGGATCTGCCAGGAGGCCGGACTCACCGAGCGGTACTTCTACGCTTCCTTCCGCGACCGCCATGACTGCCTGGCCGGCCTCTACGCCGAGCTGACCGGCGAGCTGCGGACCGCGACCCTGGCCGCGATCGACCGGGCGGCCGGCGCGGGCCCCGACGCGATCGCCGATTCCGGCCTCGCGGCGTTCGTCGGCTACCTGACCGCCGACCCCCGGCGGGCCCGGGTCGTGCTCATCGAGGTGGTGGGCGTCTCACCGGAACTCGAGGAGCGCCGGAACGCGGTCCTGCGCGAGTTCGCCGAACTCATCACCGCGGTCTGGACGGCGACGGCCGAGCCCCCGGCGGAAGCGCCCTCCCGGGCGCAGCGGCTCACCGCGGTCGGGCTGGTCGGAGCCGTCAACCATCTCCTCGTCGACTGGCTGCACGGCGGGCGGCAGGAACAACCCGCGACGCTCGTCGATGTCTGCGCCACGCTGTTCGCCGCGGCCCGCCGGAGCCAGCGAGGTTGACTCGTGGCGAGTTCGCCTCGACGGGCGACGCCAGGGGCGAACACGCCACGAGTCAACGGGAGAGCGCCTAGCGCAGGCGGGTCTTGACGACCTTGCCCATCGCGTTGCGCGGCAGCGAGTCGACCAGGTGGACGGACCGGGGCCGCTTGTGCGCCGACAGCCGTTCGGCGACGAACTCGATCAGGCGCCGCTCGTCCACGCCGTCGGCGACCACGTAGGCGGTCACCTGCTCGCCCAGATCGGGATGCGGGGTCCCGAGCACCGCCGCCTCGCGGACGGCCGGATGGGCCAGCAGCGCGTTCTCGACCTCGCCCGCGCCGATCCGGTAGCCGCCGCTCTTGATCAGGTCGGTGGACGCGCGCCCGACGATCCGGTGCCAGCCGTCGGGCCCGACGGCCGCGATGTCGCCCGTACGGAACCACCCGTCCGGCGTGAACGACGCGGCCGTCGCCTCGGGCCGGTTGAGGTAGCCGCCGAACATCATCGGCGCCTGGACGTGCAACTCCCCCGGGGTCTCGCCGTCCGCCGGTACGGGCGTCCCGTCCTCGGCGACCAGCCTGGTCCGTACGCCGGGCAGCGGCAGCCCGACATGCCCGGGCCGCCGGTCGCCGTCGGCGCGGGCGCTGACGGTGATCAGAGTCTCGGTCATCCCGTACCGCTCGACCGGGGCGTGCCCGGTCAGCGCGGCGAGCCGTTCGAACACCGGGACGGGCAGCGGCGCGCTGCCGGAGACCAGCAGCCGCGCCCCGCGCAAGGCCCGGGCGGCGTCCTCGTCGGCGCAGACGCGCGACCACACGGTCGGAACGCCGAAGAACAGCGTGCCGCCCTCGGACGCCGCCGCCGCGTACGCCTCGGCCCGGGGCCGCCCCGTGTGAACGAGCGGTGACCCGACCCGCAGCGCGCCGAGCACGCCCAGCACCAGTCCGTGGACGTGGAACAGCGGCAGCCCGTGCACCAGGACGTCGTCGGGCGTCCAGGCCCACGCCTCCGCCAGGGCGTCCAGGCCTGCGGCGATGGCCGAACGCGAAATGAGAACGCCCTTGGGCGGCCCGGTGGTCCCGCTGGTGTAGAGGATGAACGCGGTGGCGTCGCCGAAGGTCTCGACGTTCACGGACTTCCCGGCCGGGACGTCGTCCACGGGGATCTGGCGTGGCTCCGTGCCTGAGGCACCGCCTTCGTACGCGCCGCGCGCGGCCAGCAGGAGGCTCGCGCGGGAGTCGCCCAGGATGTGCGCCCGCTCGTCCGGCCCCGAGTCGGGCGGCAGCGGCACCACCGGGACACCGGCGAGGATCCCGCCCACCACGGCGATCACGGTCTCCAGCGACGCGGTGGCGTGCACGGCCACGGCCTCGGCGCCCGCGATCTCCGCGGCCACCCCGGCGGCCCGTTCCATCAGCTCCGCGCGGTGCAGCGCCCGGCCGCCGATGCTGATCGTCTGTTCGGCGGCGTTCCCGAGCAGGTCCATCACGCGTCCCTCTCGTCGAGCCAGGCCATCACGGTGTCATTGTGCTCGCCCAGCAGCGGCGGGGCGGCGTGCTCGCGCGGCGGCGCGCCGTCGAAGCGCAGCGGCGGGCCGGGCAGTTCGATCGTGCCCAGCACCGGGTGATCGACCTCGATGACCAGGCCCTGCGAGCGGGTCTGCTCCCACTCGTACACCTCGTCGATGGAACGGATCGCGCCCGCGGGCACCCCCGCCTCCCCGAGCCGCGCCAGCCACACGTCCCGGCCCTCGCCCGCCAGCGCCCGCTCGATGTCGGCGGTCAGCCGCGCCCGGTGGGCCGAGCGGTCCGGGATCGTCGCGTACTCCGCCTGGCCGGGGTCCAGCCCCACCAGGGGCGCGAACCTGCGCCACAGATTCTGGTTGGCCACCCCGATCTGGATGTCGCCGTCCGCGCATCGGAACGTGCCATACGGGGCGATCGACGGATGGTCGTTGCCGACCGACTCCGGGACGTCCTTGGCCACCGTCCACCGGGTGCCCTGGAACATGTGCGCCCCGACCACCGAGGCGAGCAGCGAGGTCCGGACGACGGTGCCCTTGCCGGTACGGGTCCGCTCGTACAGCGCGGCCAGCACCCCGGCGACGCCGTTGCCCGCCGCCAGGATGTCGGCGATCGACAGCCCCACCTTGCTCGGCGTCCCGGGCGGGCCGGTGACGCTCATGATCCCCGCCTCGCCCTGCACGATCGCGTCGTACCCGGGCCGGCCGCCCTCGGGCCCGTCATGCCCGAAGCCGGTGATCGACAGCACCACCAGCCGCGGGTTGACCTCGTGCAGCCGCTCCACCGGGAAGCCGAGCCGGTCCAGGACCCCGGTACGGAAGTTCTCCACCAGCACGTCGCCGTGCCGGACCAGCCGTTCCAGCGTCGCGCGGCCCTCGTCGGACTTGAGGTCGAGGGTGATCGACTCCTTGTTGCGGTTGCACGACAGGTAGTAGGTGCTCACCTCGTCGACGAACGGCGGTCCCCAGCCCCGGGTCTCGTCGCCGGTGCCGGGCTGCTCGACCTTGATCACGCGGGCGCCGAGATCGGCCAGCGCCATCGTGGCCTGGGGCCCCGCCACCACGCGGCTGAGATCGATGACGACGACACCTTCGAGTGGACCGGGCAAAGAGTCCTCCTTCTCCAGGGCTTGCAGAGGGCAGGGCGAGGCCGGCGGGCGTGAGCACTGCGTTTCCTCCGGCAGTATGCCGTTCGTGCCGAATCAGAGGATGACCTACCCGGCGCTGGCCGCACGCCTGCTCGCCCTGCCCCCGTCCTGCGGCCCCGTACGGGTGGTCGCCGTGGACGGGCCGAGCGGCGCAGGGAAGTCCACGTTCGCCGATCGTCTTTCACGTTCTCTGGGCGGCACTTCCCTGGGCGCCACGTCCCTGGGCGGCACTTCCCTGGGCGGGGTGCCGCTCGTGCGTTCCGATGACTTCCGCGTTCCGTGGGACGCCGATCCCCTCACCTGGTGGCGTCCCCTGACCGAGGCCGTACTCGCCCCGATCGCCGCCGGGCACCCGGGACGGTTGCGCCGGTACGACTGGCATCACGACACGTACGGCCCCGAAAAGGAGATCCCGCCGGCGCCCGTTCTGATCCTGGAGGGCGTGGGGTCGGCCTGGAGCGGCTCGCCCGCCGCGTACCGGATCTGGATCGACGCGCCCCGCGACCTGCGCCGGGCCCGCACCCTGGAACGCGATGGCCCCGGCGTCGCCGCGGCCTGGGACACCTGGTCCAAGCGCGAGCGGCACCATTTCGCCACCGACGCCACCCGTTCCCGCGCCGACCTGCTGCTCGACGGCACCGACCTGGAGGACTCCGCGTCGTTCTCGCCACTCTGAACCGGGGCGGTGCCGCACCGGCCGGCAGGGCGGCCGTCGACAGGGCCGGCAGCGTCAGGGCCCGGTATCGACAGGGCCCAGGATTGACAGGGCGGAGCGCGGTGGGATGCTGCACGCATCAGCGTGCTCGTCACCGGGAGGCGGCATGACCTACACCGGTGCGCTCTCGGCGAGCGACCTGGAGTTCTTCGCCGCGGAATGCCGCAAGTGGCGCCGGGCGGGCCTGTCGACCGATCGCTGCGACCGGCCGCGAGCCGAGGCCGCGGTGGCCGCCGCGTACGAGGCGTGCGGGCTGCCCGAGCCGGAGACCGTGGTGTGGATGGACTCGCCGCTGGGCGGGATGCTGGCGTTCTGGGTCCTGCGGCACGGGTACGAGGACCGGCTCGACGGGCTCTTCGATCCGCGGCGGAGGCGGCGGCAGCTCCGGCCGCCGGTGAAGGTGGCGAAGGCCCTGGCCACCCCTCTGGAGGAGCGGCTGCGCGAGCAGATCATGGCGCGGGCGCGGCACGTACCGGGCGACCTTCCTCCGGTGACCGCCACGATGCGCGACTTCGCCGCGGTACGGGCGGCGGTGGAACGGCATATCGGCGGTCCCCTGCTCGACCCGGTCGATTCCGGCCAGAGCCGGCAGGCCGGCGCAGAGCCGGGTGCTCGGCTGCTGTGGCGCGAGTTACGCGAGGTCTACCGCGAGGAGCCGGTACGGCGGCTGATGGACTCGGTCGGGATCCCGGTGGAGGCGCGCCTGTGGCGGGCGCGGCGGGGACCGGTGCCCGGGGACGTACGGCAGCCGGAGCCGCGGGCCGCCGAGGGGCACACGGTTCCGCCGGCGAGCCGTGAGGAGGTGTACTTCGAGCGGGAGTTCGGCGGCCACATCGAGCCCTGGCACGGGCTGGGCGAACTGGTGCTGCGCCGGAGCGTGGTCGCGGCGGCCGGGCTGCCGCCGTCGGCCCGCCTGGAGGCACTGGACGAGGCGATGCGGCAGGTCGGCTGGTGGTGGCCGATGCGCGGCGCCGTAGTGCTGACCGATCGTCCGGTCTTCCTCAAGCACGCCCATGAGGGACCGCGGGTCCATGCCGACACGCACGCGGTCTACGCGGACGGCTTCCGGGTGCCGTGAGTCAGTCCACCTCGGCGGAGGTCTCGCCTCCGGAGAGGGTGGGATAGCCCGGGCCGCGGTCGAAGAACGGGGGCTCGCCCCGGGCCGTACGGCGCCGTTCGCGCAAGGCCGCCGTGGCCCTCGCGTCCACGGCACCGCCGGCGAGCAGGACGCCGTAGTCCTCGCGGGCGCCCTCGGGCGAGACCTTGCCGTCGCGGACGTCGGCGGCGACGCGGTCCGGATCGCGGTCGAGGGGATCGCCCCAGCCGCCTCCGCCGGTCGTCCGGATGCGGATGACCTGGCCGGCGCGGACGGGCCGGTCGTCCACCAGGCCCTCCATCTCCTCGCCGTCGATGTCGACCCGGAACGGGCGTCCCGCGCGGCCCCCGTTCACGCCCCAGCAGGACAGGATGGAGCGGTCGGCGATCGACATGTAGCTCGCGTCGCGCAGCATCCGCAGATGCTTGTCGTAGCCGAGGCCGCCGCGATGCTCGCCGGGACCGCCGGAGTCGGTGGCCAGGCCGAGCCGTTCGACGATGAAAGGCCAGCGGGCCTCGGCGAACTCGGCCGGGATGTTGCGGGAGTCGGGAACGATGTGGATCGTGTCCTCGCCGTCGGCGTAGTGGCGCCCACCGGATCCGCCGCCGAGAACCTCACGCATGAGGTACGGGCCGCGGTCGTCCTCGCCGTACACGCCGGTGTAGCGGATCGTCTCCTGGTCGGCGGGCATCCGGCCGCCGGTGGCCTTGGCCAGGACGCCCGCGAGGACGCCGAGCAGCCGGAGGATCACGAACGTCCGGGCGTTGGTCGGCGCCGGGAAGACCGGGGTGAGGAGCGTCCCCTTCTCGGGGAAGCGCATCTCGATCAGGGGGACGACGCCTTCGTTCACGTCCAGCTCGGCGGCGCGTTCGGGCGTGTCGGCGAGGTTGCGCAGGATCGGCGCGAGCCACTTCTTGAGGAAGACGCCGTCCGCGTAGTCGCCCGCGTGGTTGATCGGCCCCTTGGCCTGCGGCGACGTCCCGGTGAAGTCGATGATCAGCGGGATCTCGGCGGTGTTGTCGACGGTGAGCGTGATCCGCTGCGCGTGCAGCCGGGGCGGGTCGACGCCGTCGTGCTCGGCATAGTCCTCCCAGACATGGACGCCGTCCGGGATCTTGGACAGCAGCTCGCGGCGGAACGTCTCGGTCGTCTTGCCGATGATCGCGTCGAAGCACTCCTCGACCGCCGTACGGCCGTACCGCGCGAACAGCTCGGCCAGCCGCCGGGCGCCCATCAGGCAGGCGGAGCACTCGGCGTCGAGGTCGCCCGCCAGCGAGTCGGGCATCCGCGAGTTGCGGGTCATGATCCGCAGCGCGGCCTCGTTCGGTACGCCCCGATCCCAGAGCTTGATCGGGGGGACCATCAGGCCCTCCTCGAACGCGCTGCGCGCATGGCTCGGCATCGAGCCGGGGACCGCTCCCCCGATGTCGTCGTGGTGCCCGAACGCCTGGACGAACGCGACCACCTCGTCCTCGTGGAAGACGGGCACGGTCACGCACAGGTCCGGCAGGTGCCCGATGCCGCCCTCGGACAGGTAGACGTCGTTGTGGAAGAAGACATCGCCGGGCCGCATCGTCTCGATCGGGAAGTCGCGGGCGATCGGCTGGACCAGCGCCGAGTACGAGCGGCCGGTCAGCTTGCGCAGCCGGCGATCGTGGATCCCGGCCCGGAAGTCGTGCGCGTCCCGGATCATCGGGGACCGCGCCGTCCGCGCGATCGCCGTCTCCACCTCGCGCTCGACCGAGGCGAGGGTGCCCTCCACGATCTCCAGCAGGATCGGGTCTCTGCTCATTGCCTCGCCTCCGCTCGGCGGCACGGACTGCTCGCTCATGCGCGGGTCACCACCAGGTTGCCGAAGCCGTCCATCTCGGCGCGGAAGCCGGGGTGGAGCGGGAGGGTCGAGCCGAACTCCTGGACGACCGCCGGGCCCTCGATGACGTCGCCCGGGGCGAGGCGCTCGCGCTCGTACACAGGTGTGGGCGCCCAGCCGTCGCCGAAGTGGACCTCGCGGGTGCCGGTACGGGCACGGCCCGGGTCCTTGTCGCCCGGTGGCCGTTCCTTCAACTGGGGACGGTCGAGGGGGCCGATGCCGGAGACGCGGTAGTTGACCCACTCGACCGGGTGCCGGGCGGCGTCGTCGCGGTAGCAGTAGCCGTAGAGGGCCTCGTGGGCGTCGTGGAAGCGGCGGACGACTTCCGTACGGAAGGCCTCGGAGACCTCGCCGGTGGGGGCGGGGACGCGTACCTCGAACGCCTGGCCGTAGTAGCGCAGGTCGGCCGTACGGACGAAGCGCCGCCGCTCGGGTGCGAAGCCTTCGCGTTCGAGCGCCGCCGCGGCCTCGCCCTCCAGGCCGGTGAAGGCCTCCGCGACGGCGGCGAGGTCGAGTTCGGTGTCGCGCATGACGCGGGTACGGACGTAGTCGTTCTTGACGTCCACGGTGAGCAGGCCGAACGCCGAGAGGTTGCCGGGGTTCTCCGGGATCACGGCGGCGGGCAGGCCGAGCACGTCCAGCAGCCGGCACGCCAGCAGGGGACCCGAGCCGCCGAACGCGACCAGCGGGTAGTCGCGGACGTCCAGGCCCCGCTTGACGGTGATCTGCCGGATGGCGTTGGCCTGGTTCCAGGCGGAGATCTCCAGGATGCCGGTGGCGGTGCGTTCGAGGGTGAGGCCGAGGCGTTCCGCCAGGGCCGCGAGGCCGGTACGGGCCGCGTCCACATCCAGCGGGATCTCGCCGCCGAGCAGGTGGGGCGGGATGCGGCCGAGGACGGCGTGCGCGTCGGTCACGGCGGGCTCCCCGCCGGGACGTCCGTAGCAGAGCGGGCCGGGGTCGGCGCCGGCGCTGCGCGGGCCGACCTTCAGCGTGCCCTCCGGGGACACCCACGCGACCGAGCCGCCGCCCGCGCCCACGGTGACGATGTCGATCATCGGGATCTTGACCGGATGGCGGCCGATCGACCCCTCGGTGGTGAGGGTGGGCTCGCCGTCCAGGATCACGGCCACGTCGGTGGAGGTACCTCCGCCGTCCAGGGTGACGGCCGAGCCGCGTCCGGTACGAGCCGCCACGAAGGCCGCGCCGAGCGCGCCGGCCGCCGGGCCGGACAGCACGGTGGTGATCGGCTGGTGCGCGACCTCCTCGGCCGACAGCACCCCGCCGTTGCTCTTCATCACGTGGAGGCGGCCCGGCGCCTGCCCGGCGATCCGGGAGAGGTAGCGGGACATGACCGGCTTGACGGCGGCGTCGACCAGCGTCGTCACCGAGCGCTCGTACTCCCGGTACTCGCGCAGCACCTCGCACGACAGCGACACCACGGCGCCGGGATGCTCGCGCCGCAGCACCTCCCGCATCGCCAGCTCATGGGACGGATCGGCGTAGGAATGCAGGAAGCACACGCCGATCGCGCCGATGCCCTCGTCGCGGAACCAGCGGGCCGCCTCCGCCGCGCCCTCCTCGTCGAACGGCCACAGCTCGGCACCGGTGTGGTCGAGCCGCCCGCCGACCGTCCGTACCCGGTGGACGGGGACGATCCGCGGCGGCTTGACCCAGAAGTAGGAGTTCCCGTAGCCGTCCGGGACGCTCTGCCTCGCGATCTCCAGCACGAAGCCGAAGCCCTCGGTCGTGATGAACCCGAGGTCCTCGATCCGGTCCTCCAGCAGCCGGTTGGTCGCGACCGTCGTCCCGTGCGACAGGCCCGTGACCGTAGCCCCTTCCTGGTCCGCCGGCCCGTCCCCGCCGTCCGCCCCCTCCGGAGCCGCCGATACCTTGGCCACGGCGGTCAGGAAGCCCTCGGCCGGATCGGACGGTGTGGACGGGGTCTTGGTCGTGACGATCTCGCCGGTGTCCTCGTCCAGCGCCACGACGTCGGTGAACGTCCCGCCGGTGTCGATCCCGATCCGCAGCCTTCGCCCCATGGCTTCGGTCTACCGCATGCCGGCCGCCCGGCGAACCGTCGCGATATGCCAATGCGCGGGTCGTTCTTTGGCGAGTCGCGTCGGGTACTAGGCTGGGCGGGTTCTGTAGAGCCGCTGATCACACACTGCTGGAGCCCGCCGATGGCGCTTGAACGGCCCGAGATCGACTTCCCGGAGGGCACGCCCCCGGAATACCTCGACATCACCGACATCACCCAGGGGGACGGCCGGGAGGCCGCCAAGGGCGACACGGTGTCGATGCACTACGTCGGGGTCTCGTTCTCCACGGGCGAGGAGTTCGACGCCTCCTGGAACCGCGGCAGCACGCTGGACTTCCAGCTCGGCTCCGGCCGCGTCATCAAGGGCTGGGACATGGGCATCGCCGGCATGAAGGTCGGCGGCCGCCGCAAGCTGGTCATCCCGCCGCACCTGGCGTACGGCAACCAGAGCCCCAGCCCGGCGATCAAGCCCGGCGAGACGCTGATCTTCGTGGTGGACCTGGTCGACGTCAGCTGACGCCACCCACGCGCATGCGGCGGGCGATCCGGGGCTTCCCCGGGACGCCCGCCGTCGCCGTCTCAGCCCCGGTCCGTACGCCCGCGCTGGAACGGGGTGGCGGCGGGAGCGATCAGGTCGGCGGCGTGCTTCTCGTAAAGGGCGAGGTTGCGTTCGGCCAGATGGTCGAAGCCGTGCGGGACCGACGAGCCCGGCGTGAGCGAGCCCATCGCGGTGTCCGGGTCGAGCCGGGCGGCGGCCCAGCCCTCGTGGCTGGCGGCCCGCGCCACCACCTCCGCGATCGGCGTCACGATCATCGAGTTGCCGAAGTAGAGCGTGCCGGCCGGATCGGCTCCGACCGCGTTGGCCCCGATCACGTACACGTGCTCGTCGTACGCCCGGGCACGGCAGGTCAGCTCCCAGATGTCGGCCGAGCGCAGCAGGGCCGACGGCCGGCAGATCAGCTCCGCGCCGCGGACCGCCTGGATCCGCCACAGCTCCGGGAAGTCGCCGTCGAAGCAGATCGCCATGCCGATGCGGCCGAGGGCGGTGGGTACGACGCAGACCTCGGACCCGGGCGTGGCCCAGCCGCCGTGCCGGGAGTCCTCGACGCGGAACGGATGCGTCTTGCGGTAGACGCCGAGCACCGCGCCGTCGGGCCCGATGAGGACGGCCGAGTTGTAGACCGTTCCAGGGTCGGGGCCGCGCTCGTACGTACCGACGCACAGGTGGATGCCCAGGTCACGCGCCATCTGCTGGAACGGCTCGCTGACCGGGCCGGGGATCTCCGACATCAGCTGCCACAGCTCCTCGGCGGGCAGGCCTGGGTTGAAGCCGGTCGTGCACGTCTCCGGCAGGACGACCAGCTCGGCGCCGGACTCCCGGACGCAGCGCGCCGTCCAGTCCGTCGCCCTGCCGATGTTGGCCCGTACGGATTCGGACGTGAGCGGGCCGGGGACCGGCGCCAGCTGTACGGCGGCGGCCGTGAAGGGCCTCATGGTCATCTCCCGGTGGTCAAGGCTGGTACTGGAGACGGATCATCGCTTCGTGCGATGTCCTAGGGCGTACCCCACAACGACCCCGGCCAGCGCCACCGCGCCACCCGCGCAGAACGCGGCGATCACCGGCACGGACCGCGGTTCGCCCGAGCTCCCCGGATGGACAGAGCCCCCCGGATGGAGCGACCCGCCGGGATGGACAGACCCGCCCGGACGGACGGAACCGGCCGGATGGTCTGAGCCGCCTGGACCCACCGAGCCGGCCGGGTGAAGCGCCGTCGTCTCCGGCACTTCCGGCTCCCCCGCCTGGGCGGGTATCGCGGCGGGCTCGGCCCGCGCCAGCGCCCGCTCGACGGCGGCGAAGAACTCTCCTGCCGTCTTCCTGGCCACGGACACCACCATCCGCTGGCCGACCCCGCCGATCATCCCGCCGACGATCGCGTCCGCGTCGTAGTCGACCCGCGTGCAGCCCTCGTCCTCGGACAGCCGGACGTGCACGGTGGCGTCGACCGTTCCGGGGGCGCCCTGCCCCTGGGCGCGCAGGACGAACGAGCGCAGCGGATCCGGCTCGGCCAGCTCGACCCGGCCGACGTAGGTGCCCTTGATGGAGGCGATCCCGGCGGAGACGGTCATCTTGTACGCGTCGCGCCCGGTCTCCTCCAGGGAGTGGCAGCCCGGGATGGTCCGGGCCAGGACGGCGGGATCCTGCAGCGCGTCCCACACGCGGGGGAGCGGCGCCGCGACGGTGGCACTACCGGTGATCTTCATGTCCCGACTCTCATGTCCCGACTCTCATCTCCCGACCTTAAGGAATGCGGCCGTTCCCCCGTACGGCAACATGTGCCGAGCACACGCCGAGGGTTGGGCAGATACGCCCCGTTCGGTCCGAATAAGTGGAGAATGTTCTTACACGGACCGAACGGAACATCCGGCGGACGCGAACCCTCGTCCGCCCCCGCGCGTCAACCGTTGCGGTACCCCTGCTCTCTGCACCAGAACTGTCCTGAACCGAACCGCTGTCTTGAACCGCAGTGCTGTCTGAACCGAATGGAGAACGCGGCTGATGCGAGGAACGATGCCCGTGGTCGCGACGCTGGCCGCAGGCGTGATCGGCATTGCCGCGGGAACGTGGCCGACCGTACGGGCCCAGGCGTCCGGCGGCCAGGACGGGCCGTCGATACAGGCGCAGCTCGACTCGGTGCTCGCCGACAAGCAGTGGGCCACGCCCAAGCCGGGTTCGTGGACGCCGCCGGTGGCCGCGCCGGACGGGCTGCCGCCGGTCATCAGCCGCATCACCACCCAGGAGAAGGTCGTCTTCCTGACCATCGACGACGGCTACGAGTACGACGCCGAGTTCGTGAACCTGGTCCGCAAGGAGCAAGTGCCGATCATGACGTTCCTGACCTCGCGGTACGTCAAGGGGCAGGGCCAGTACTTCTGGGCGATGCGCAACGCCGGGTCGGTGATGGAGAACCACACGGTCAACCACCTCAACATGGCGCTGCAGACACCGGAGAAGCAGAAGCAGGAGATCTGCCAGTCGTCCGACACCATCGCCCAGCAGTACGGCCGGCGCCCGCAGATCCTCCGGCCGCCGTTCGGCAGCATGAACGAGACCACCCGCAAGATGGCCAAGGAGTGCGGGATCAAGTCGATCCTGCTGTGGTCGGCGGAGTTCTACAACGGCACGAACGGGCCGGGCGTCGGCTTCAACGGCTTCGCGCGCGGCGACGGCGGCAAGGGCTTCAAGCCGGGCGACATCGTCCTCATGCACTACCGCAAGGGCTTGGCGGAGCAGCTCAAGATGATCCTGACCTGGATCCGGCAGCAGGGCTACAAGGCCGCCGCCGTGGAGAACTACCTGCCCAAGTCCCTCGGTGGCAACGCCCCCGACAAGCCCCCGGCGACGCCGCAGTAGGCCGGACGCCCGAGCAGGCCGGACGCCCGAGCAGGCCGGACGCCCGAGCAGGCCGGACGCCTGAGTAGACCGGACACCGGAGCAGGCCGGGGCGGGCCCGCCGCGACGAACCCCTATCGGGCGGCGGTACGGCCCGCGCGGCGGGTGCGGAGGTCCTGGTCGGTCCGGGCGCGCAGGCGCAGGTGGAAGAGGGCGTCCGGGGAGAGCGGCATCGCGTCGATCCGGATGCCCTCGGCGTCCTCGACGGCGGAGGCGATCACGGCGGAGACCGGGATGACGCCCGCCTCGCCGGCGCCCTTGATGCCGAGCGGGTTCAGCGGGGACGGCGTCTCCAGGTGGTCGGTCTCGATCCGCGGGATCTCGGTCGCGTACGGCATCAGGAAGTCCATGAACGAGGCGTTCAGGAGCTGGCCGGACTCGTCGTAGGCCATCCGCTCGTACAGGGCGCCGCCGATGCCCTGCGCCACTCCCCCGTGGATCTGGCCCTCGACGACCATCGGGTTGATGAGCCGGCCGCAGTCGTGCACGACCGCGTAGCGCAGGACGGCGATCTCGGCGGTGTCCGGGTCGATCTCGACGATCGCGGCGTGCGCGCCGGCCGCGAACGTGGAGCGGATCGGCGAGTAGTAGTCGCGCCCTTCGAGGCCCGGTTCCTCGCCGCGCGGCACGGGCGGCTCGGTCGGAGCCCCGCCCACGGCGAACTGCGTGGCGCGTGCCGTCTCCTCGTCGAAGGCGTAGCGGAGGGGGTTGGACAGGACGGCGACGGTACGGAGCGGGACGGCCGCCGAACGGTCGCCGCGCACGTGCACCACGCCGTCGGTGATGTCCAGGTCGTCCGGGCTCGCCTCCAGTGCCTCGGCCGCGATCCGCAGCGCCTTGGCGCGGACCTTGCGGCACGCCAGCGCGATCGCGTTGCCGCTCATCACGGCGGCCCGCGAGGCGAACGTGCCGACCGCGTACCCGAACCGCCGGGTGTCGCCGGTCGTGACCCGCACGTCCTCGATCGGTACGCCCAGCTCCGACGCGGCGATCTGGGCGAACACCGTCTGGTGGCCCTGCCCCTGCGAGGTAAGGCCGGTCGAGACGTGTACCCGTCCGGCCGAGTCGATCTCGACGTGGCCGCCCTCGTACGGGCCGACGCCGGTGCCCTCCACGTAGCAGCCGAGACCGATCCCGATCCGGCGGCCCTTGCTCGCGGCGGCCGCCCTGGCCTGCTCGAACCCGTCCCAGCCGATCAGTTCCCTGACCTTGCGCAGCAGCTCGGGATAGTCGCCCGAGTCGTAGATGAGCGGGCGCCCGTCCTGGAACGTCAGGCCCTGGTCGTACGGGAACTCGTCCGGCCGGATCATGTTCGCCTCGCGGACCCGCGCGCGGTCGAGGCCGAGGTGGTCGGCGATGCGGTCCATCGTGCGTTCCATGCAGAAGACGCCCTGCGGACGGCCCGCGCCCCGGTACGGGGTGACGATCAGCGTGTTGGTGTAGAGGCTCACCACCTCGGCCCGGTAGGCGCCCGGCTTGTACGGGCCGAGCAACTGGGTGGAGGTGACGATCGGGATGATGATGCCGTACGGGGTGTAGGCGCCGTTGTCGTGCAGGATCCGCACGTCCAGGCCGAGCAGGTGCCCCTCGTCGTCGAAGCCGGCCCGTACGCGCTGGACCTGGCCGCGCTCGTGCGCCGACGCGACGAAGTGCTCGCGCCGGTCCTCCGCCCATTTGAGCTCCCGGCCGAGCAGCCGCGCCGCCCACGGCACCAGGATCTCCTCCGGCCAGGGATGCACGATCTTGACGCCGAAGCCGCCGCCGACATCGGGCGCGATCACCTCGACCTTGCCGGGCGCCAGGTCCAGCTTGGCCGCGATCGCGGCGCGCACGCTCGTGGACGCCTGGGTGGACGTGTAGACGCGGAGCGATTCGTCATCGGCGTCCCAGCGCGCGTACACGCCGCGGCCCTCCAAGGGCATGGACGCACTGCGCTCGATGTCGAGCCGGAATTCCAGGACGTGCGGGGCCGTCTCCAGTGCCGCGTCCACGTCACCGACGTTCTGGTGCAGGACGGCGGCGACGTTCCCTGGGACGTCGTCGTGGACGAGGTGCTCGGCGCGTTCGGCGGTCTCGATCCCGACGACGACGGGCAGCGGCTCGTACTCGACCCGGATGCGCTCGACGGCGTCCTCGGCCAGGTAGCGGTCTCGGGCGACGACCATGACGATCGGCTCGCCCACATGCCGTACGACGTCGCGTGCGAGCGGGTACCCCGTACGTCCGTGCGTGAGCGCGGGATGCGGGATGAGCAGCGGCAGTCGCTCGCCCACGCGGCCGGGGAGGTCCTCGTGGGTGTAGATCGTGACGAGGCCGTCGACGTCCAGGGCACCGGACACGTCGATGTCGACGATGCGGGCGTGGGCGTGCGGGGATCGTACGAACGCCGCCGCCAGCGCCCGCTGCCCCAGATCGTCCAGGAACCGCCCCTGGCCGGTGAGCAGCCGGGGGTCCTCGCGTCGCTGTACGGGCTGCCCGAAGTCGCGCGTCCCCATCAGGACTCCCGTCCCATCAAGACTCTCGTCCCATCAAGTCCCGTCCCATCAAGACTCCCCAGAGGACAGCTCCGAGGACAGCTCGGCGGCCCGGTGCACCGATTTGATGATGTTCTGGTAACCGGTGCAGCGGCACAGGTTGCCGGAGATGCCCTCGATGACCTCGTCCTCGGTCGGGCTCGGATTCTCGCGGAGCAGGGCGGTGACCGTACAGAGGAACCCTGGCGTGCAGAACCCGCACTGCAGCCCGTGGCACTCCTGGAACGCCCGCTGGACCGGCGACATCGTCCCGTCCGGCGCGGCCAGCCCCTCCACGGTGGTGATCTCGTGGCCGGACGCGGTGGCGGCGAACATCAGGCACGACCGCACCGGCTCGCCGTCCAGCAGGACGGTGCAGCACCCGCACACGCCGTGCTCGCAGCCGACATGCGTACCGGTCAGGCCCAGATCGTGCCGGAGCAGGTCCGACAGCAGCCGGCGGCCCGGCGCGCGCGCCGTACGGTGCACGCCGTTGACGGTCAGCGCGATCTCCCGCTGCTCCTCCCGCGACTCTCCCCGCTGCTCCTCTCGCAACTCCCCCATCAGTGCTCCCGTCGCAGTGCCTCGCTCGTCGCGGCGCGCAGCGCGCGCTCGGTCAGGATCCCGGCCAGATGGCGCCGGTACTCGGCGCTCGCGTGGATGTCGGCGTCCGGGTCCAGGCGCTCGCGCGCGTACGCGGCGACCGCAGGCCAGTCGTCGGTCCGTACGGCGGAAGCCGCGGCCTCGGTGAGGTCGATGACCTGCGGAGTGGCGGCGACGCTCAGGTATCCGGCGCGCGCGGCCGTCACGCGCAGGTCGTCGTCCAGCGTGACCGTCGCGGCGACGCCGACCAGGGCGTAGTCGCCATGCCGGCGCGCGGTCTCGGCGAACGCGGTACCGGTGAGCCCGGACGCGGCGGGGAAGAACGCCGACACCGCCAGCTCGTCGGGGCGCAGGCACGACTCCAGCGGGCCGGCGAAGAAGTCGGCGGCCGGTACGGTGCGCCGGCCGCGGGTGGAGGCGGCCTCGACCGTACCGCCGAGCACGGCCAGGACGGCGGGCAGCTCGGCGGCCGGGTCGGCGTGCGCGAGGCTGCCCACGACCGTGCCCCGGTTGCGGATGACCGGATGCGCGACATGCCGCAGTGCCTGCCGGATCAGCGGCTGCACGGCGGCGGCGTCGCGGTCGCGCTCGACCCGGGCGTGCCGGGCGAGCGCGCCGATCCGTACCCCGTCGTCGGTGGTCTCCACGGTGTCCAGCCCGGCGAGGCCGTTGATGTCGACCAGCCGGGCCGGAGCCGCGAGCCGCATGTTGAGCAGCGGGATGAGGCTCTGCCCGCCCGCGAGCACCTTGGTGCCGCCGTCACCCTCGCCATCGCCGTTCAGGCCGGCGCCGCCGGCGAGGGCGTGCAGGGCCTCGTCCAGCGTGCGCGGCATGTGGAGGTCGAACGGAGGCGGTTTCACGGCCGCGCATCACCTCCCGCCGTCGCCGCCTCCGAACCCGAGACGTCTTGCCTGGAAACACGCTGGGAGATCCAGCGCAGCAGGTGGTAGCCCGCCAGCACCACGATCGTGCCGAGCGCGATGCCCTCCAGCTTGAAGTCGTCGCTGATCTCGTGCACGACCGGGCCGAGCGCGAGGATGATCCCGGCGCCGATCGGGACCATGTTGACCGGATCGGCGAAGTCCACCCGGTTCTCGATCCAGATCTTGGCGCCGAGCAGCCCGATCATCCCGTACAGGATCACCGTGACCCCGCCCAGCACCCCGCCGGGGGTGGCCGCGACCAGTGCGCCGAACTTCGGGCAGAGGCCGAACAGGATCGCGATCAGCGCGGCCACGTAGTAGGCGGCGGTGGAGTAGATCCGGGTGGCGGCCATCACCCCGATGTTCTCGGCGTAGGTGGTGGTCGGCGAGCCGCCCACCGAGCTGGTGACGACGGTGGCGGCGCCGTCGGCGAAGATCGTGCGGCCGATCAGCGGATCGAGGTCGGTCCGCGTCATCTCGCCGACCGCCTTGACGTGCCCGGTGTTCTCGGCGATCAGCGCGATCACGGCGGGCAGCACCAGCAGGACCGCCGACATCTTGAAGTCCGGCGCGTGCATCTGCGGCAGCCCGAACCAGTCGGCCGCCTTGACGGCGTCGAAGCTCACCCGGTCGTGCGGGAACGCCGTGGCCACGCAGTACGTGCCCTCCGGCATGCAGGCCCGCCCGTCGGGCCCGATGAGGTTCTGGCCGGGCAGCACGGCCGTGATCGGCCCGGCGAGCCGGTCGAGCACCCACGAGAGCGCGAACCCGAAGACCAGCCCGAGCAGGATCGAGATCCGGCCGAGGAAGCCCCGGAACGCCACCATGACGACGAACACGAACGTCATCGTGATGATCGCGACCCAGTGGTCCTGCGGCCAGTACGTGTCGGCGACCACGAAGGCCAGCCCGAACCCGATCAGCATCACCACCGCGCCGGTGACGACCGGCGGGAACACCCGGTGGATGATCCGGGTGCCGAGGACGTGGATCAGGATGCCGCACAGCGCCAGCACCACCCCGGCGACCAGGATCGCGCCGGTCACCCAGGCGTCGGTCTGGACGGTGTCGACCCCGGCGCGGATCGCGAAGACCCCGCCCACGAACGAGGCGCTGGTGCCCAGGTAGCTCGGTACCTTCCCCTGCACGATCAGCAGGAACAGGATCGTGGCGACCCCGGACATCATCACCGCGAGGTTGGGATCGAGCCCCATGACCAGCGGGAACACGAAGGTCGCACCGAACATGGCGACGACGTGCTGGGCCCCGATGCCGGCCGTGCGCGGCCACGACAGCCGCTCGCCGGGGGCGACGACCTCACCGGGCCGCGGCGTCTTGCCGTCCCCGTGCAGGGTCCAGCCGCGCGGTCTCCAGCCGGTCAGCCTGCCGCCCGGCCGTTTCCGGCCAGGCTCCGTCCCGCCGTGCCGCTCGTCGCTGTGCCGCTCACCCCCGGGCTGCTCTCCACCGGGCTGCTCACCACCGGGCTGCTCACCACTGGGCGGCTCTCCACCGGTCGCCATCGCACCCTCCCTCGGGTGTCCCACGTCGAAGCCCGCTGTGACGGGGCGTTCACGGCCATGCGCGCAACTTGGCTTGCGCGCAACTTAGAACGTCCCTGAACAGCAGACATCGGCGACTGTTGCCAAAGCACCGCCCCCGGGTTGGGAGACGGACGGCGCCCTCGCATGATCAATAACCCGGACCCGCGGGTCTCACGCCTCAGATGCCGCGCATTCGCAGCACGTGCAGGGCCAGCGTGAGGTTGAGGCGCAGGTGCGCGTCCTCGGTGAACGGGCCGAGCATCCGTTCCAGCTTCCCGATCCGGTACCGCAGGGTGTTGTAGTGGAAGTGCAGCCTGCGTGCCGTCTCGGCCACGTTGAGGTTGGTCTCCAGCAGCACCTGGAGGGTACGGCGCAGGTCCACCAGCTCCGGCTCGTCGTCGACGGCCAGCTCGCCCAGCGTCTCGCGGACGAACGCGTGCAGCTCCGCCGGATCCGACACCAGGCTGAGCAGCCGGTAGACGCCGAGCTGGTCGAAGTGGGCACGGGCCCCGGTGCCGTGCAGCTGGCGGCCGACCCGTACCGCCTTGCCGGCCTGCTCGTACGCCTCGGGCAGCGCGGCGGGCGAGGCGACCGTACGGCTGATGCCGGTGGAGAAGGTCCGGCGGTGCTCGGCGAAGACGGCGGTGGCCTCCTTCACCATTGCCTGGACCGGTCCACTCGACTGCGCGACCGGATCGTCGCCGTCGGCCCCCACCACCGCGACCACCTCGTGCGCGAACGTGGCGACCGCGGCGCCGGGGTCGTGCCGCCGCACGGCGGTGCTCCAGGCGGCGGCGAGCCGTTCCTGGGACGAGCGCTCCTCGGCACCGCGCGACTCGCGCGTCTCGGCGCCCCGTGACTCGGAGCCCCGTGACTCAGCGCCCCGCCCCTCAGTGCCCCGGCCATCCGCCCCACGGGCGTCGCCGCGCGACCGCCCGTCCAGCTCGGCGACCAGCACCATGACGGGACGGTCCAGGTCCCAGCCGAAGCCCGAGCAGTGCGCGATGACGCGGTCGTCGTCGCCGGCCCGGCCGGCCAGGATGTCGCGCAGGAAGTCGGCGCGGTACTTGCTCTCCACCGCCGCCACGGCCTGCTGCTTGGTGATCACCAGCGCCGCGACGGTGGCGGCCCGCTCCAGGATCGTCAGATCGGCCTCGCACAGCGTCCCGTTCGGGCTGTAGGCGACGATCCTCCCGTGGTCGAACCCCCCGGCGACCACGGGCGCCACCAGATGCTCGCCGTCCTGCGCCGGGCCCCGGCCCAGCGCGCGCATCGCCTGGACGTGCTCGTGCGGGCCGGACCCGGCCAGCACGCGCTGCTCGCCGTCCAGCGCGGCGACCGCGACCTTCAGCAGCGCCGCGACCTCGTCCACGACCTCCTGCAGCCCGCCGCCGCACAGCACGATCTGCACCAGCGCCCGGTGCACCTCCTCGGTACGGGCGAGCACGGCGGCCTGCCGGTTGAGGATGTCGGTGAGGACCTGGTTCAGGATGTCGTCGAAGCCGACGTCGTCGGCCAGCAGGATCAGCGGGAACCCGCGCCGGTCCGCCTGCGCGATCATCTCGGCGGGCAGCGAGTCCAGGTACCGGCCCAGCTTGATGGCCAGCGCGGCCAGCCCCCGCTCGTCCAGGTCGGCGACCAGGTTGTCCAGCGACTGCGGGGTGTTGCGCAGCGGGTAGCCGGTGGTGAGCAGCAGCTCGTTCGGTTTGACCCACGACAGGATGTCGGGGACCTCCATCACGTTCAGCCGCTGGACGACGCGGCCGAGGCCGGACCGGCCGGCGATGAGGCGCGCGCCCTTGAGCGTGGAGACGCCGAGGACCTCGCCGACGGGCAGCCCGTAGGTGAGGGTGCCGGTACTGGCCAGCCGCAGCGCCGGCGGCTCCATGCCGTGTTGCGGGCTGGGCTGAGGGCTGTGCTGAGGCGGGGTGGGTGGTGGGGGGGTGTGCTGGGACGCGGTCTGCCGGGGCGGGCCGTGTTGATGCGGGGCGTGGGCGGGGGCTGGGTCAACGGGGATCGACATCAGATGACTCCCAACTGGGTCGGCTCCGGCGTCGAGTTCTTCGTACGCCGAGTGGCGCGGGCCCGGCTCTGGTGGAGCCTGGCCCGTTCGGCCCGGGTCGTGGCGCGTGGTCCGGGTACACGTCCTGGTGCGGAGTGCGCGCGGTCGGGTGCGGCACGAGCTGGTCGAGCGCGTGGCGGGGGCCGGTGGTCCGGCCTGTGGCCGAGTGAGGCGTTCATGGACGCTGGCTCACGGGAACGGTCACCTCTGCTCTTTGGTGCTGTCATCGCCCGTTCGGGCGTGATCGCTACCGCTATGCGATCAACCCTGACAACAAAGACGAAGGAAGACAACCAGTCTTGGCAGCTTTCTCCATACGACACCCTGCGGGCCCCGCCGTACGGTCGCGGCTAGAGAGGCCCGGCCCCGCCGGTCAGGACGGCGACGAACCCGGCCCTCGGGAGGACCCCGTGACAGCCCTCGTGCGCGACCCGATCCCGCTCGCCCCGCGGCCCGGACGGCGGCCACCGGCCGCCGGCGCGGCCAGCCTGGCGCTGCGCCCGGTGCTCGACCCGCCGCGCCGGCCGGCCCGGGTGCTCGCCGCCTTCCCGTCCGCCGTCTATCTGGAGCTGCGCGGCACGGCCGAACCCCGGGTGGTGGCCGTGGTCAGCTCCGACGCGGTACGGCTGCCGAACGCCGTGGTGATGGTGGCGACCCGCCGCGAGCGCCCGTTCCGCTCCGTACGCGAGGGCGGCGAGGCCTGGATCGGCGACGGCCGGGTCGAGGCCGAAGGACTGGAGACCAAGGTCCGGCGCTGGTGGGACCCCGCGCCGGCGCTCGGCCCGGTGACGCCGGCCGCGCTCGCGCGCGGCGTCGGCGCGCTGGAGTCCGCGCTGGGCGAGGCCGGCGACACCGCGCGCGGCGGGCTGGCCGACCACCCCGACCTGCTCCGGCTGTCCGGCCGCTGCGCGGAGGGCGACCTGGCCGGCGCGGTCGAGTCCGCCGAACGGATCGTGGGCCTCGGGCCCGGCCTGACGCCCAGCGGCGACGACATCCTCGCGGGCCTGCTCGTCTCGCTGCGCCTGATCGGCGGCGCGGCGGGCCAGGACGACCGGGCCGTGTGGCTGGCCGACTGGCTGGGCGCGGCCGTGACCGCCGACGCGGGCACCCGTACCACCTCGCTCGCCGCCACCCTGCTGCACTGCGCCGCGTCCGGCGGCGCGGGCGCGGAGGTCGCCGCGGTGCTGCGCGCCGTCGCCGGGCACGAGCCCGCCGGCCCCGCCGTACGGCGCCTGCTGGCCGCCGGCCACACCTCGGGCGCCGACCTGGCCGCCGGCGTCCACGCCGGCTGCCGCGCCGCCCTGGCACTCCGCTCCCTCCGCTCCCCAGCCGGACGTTCCCGCAAGGTATCGGCATGACCGGGTCGACATGACCGGGCCGGCATGACCAGGTCGGCATGACCGGGGAGTACGGCGCGATCGGGAGTGCGGCGCCATCAGAAGTACTGCGGCATCGGAAGTACGGCGCCATCGGGAGAACTGCGCGATCGGGGGAACCGCGTGAACGAACGTGAAGCACGAACGGAAGGCACGCTCAGGGCCTGGGTGGAGGTGCGGCGCGGGGCGTACCACGACTCGGTGACGCTGATGCGGGTCAGCCGGCGGGTCGGTGAGGTGGCCGGGGTGGCGGGGGCGATGGCCGCGATGGCGACCGAGCTCAACCTGGAGATGCTCGGGCGGATGGGCTTCGAGGTCCCGGACGGGGCGGGCCCGGCGGATCTGGTGGTGGCGATCCGGGCCGAGGACGAGGCGCTCGACGGTGCCCGCACGGCGCTGGACGATCTGCTGCGGGACTCGCGTACGGCACCGGACGGGGCGACCGGCCTGGACGCGGCGCCGCCCGCGCGGACGACGGGTTCGGCGGCGCGCCGTACCGAGGCGGGGATCGCGCTGGTGTCGGTACCGGGGCCGCACGTGTTCCCCGAGGCGATGGACGCGCTGGACGCCGGGCTGAACGTCATGGTCTTCAGCGACAACGTGCCGGTGGAGCAGGAGGTCGCGCTCAAGGAGGCGGCGGCGCGGCGCGGGCTGATCGTGATGGGGCCCGACTGCGGGACGGCGGTGGTCGGCGGCGCGGGACTGGGGTTCGCGAACGCCGTACGGCCGGGCCCGGTCGGGCTGGTCGCCGCGTCCGGAACGGGCGCGCAGCAGGTGATGTGCCTGCTGGACGAGGCGGGCGTGGGCGTCAGCCACGCGCTCGGCGTGGGCGGGCGGGACCTGTCGCCGGAGGTCAGCGGCCGCTCGGCGCTGGCCGCGCTGGCGGCGCTGGACGCCGATCCGGCCACCGAGCTCATCATCGTGGTGTCCAAGCCGCCCGCGCCGCGGGTGGCGGATCTGATCCGGGAGGCGGCGCGCCGGCTCGACACTCCGGTGGAGTTCGCGTTCCCCGGACCCGAGGACGATCTGACGCGGGCCACCGAACGCGCCCTGGTAAGGCTCGGGCGAGAGGTGCCGCAGTGGCCGGAAGGCCACCCGGGCGCGGACCCGCCGACCGCGCCGGGGACCGTGCGCGGGCTGTTCTCGGGCGGGACGCTGAAGGCCGAGGCCGAAGCCATCCTGCGGGCGGAGCTCGGCGAGGACCTCGCCGCGCGCGGCCACTCGCTGATCGACTACGGCGACGACGCGTACACCCAGGGCCGGGCCCATCCGATGATCGATCCGACCCTGCGGCTGGAGGCGATCCGGGAACAGGCCGCCGCGTCACCGCGCGGGGTCCTGTTCCTGGACGTGGTGCTCGGGTACGGGGCCGATCCCGATCCCGGCGGCCCGCTGTTCCCGCTCCTGGGCGAGGTGCTGGACGAGCATCGCGAGCTGCGCGCCGTCGTCTCGCTGTGCGGTACGCGGCAGGATCCGCAGGGTTTCGAGCGGCATATGGACGGGTTCCTGGACGCCGGCGCGGCGGTCTTCCTCTCGAACGCGCGGGCCGCCAGGCACGCGGCGGAGCTGGTCGGAACGCCGGGTGACAGGGGTACCGAGTGAGCAGAGGTGCCGAATGACAGGGGTGCCGATGGATGAGTCCCGGCCGCGGCTGAACGGGCTGCTGACCCGCGAGCCGGGCGTCGTGGCGGCCGGGGCCGGCGTGCTGGCCGAGGCGCTCGAAGGGCAGGCGGTCCCGGTGGAGCGCGTCGACTGGCGGCCGCCCCCGGACGGCATGGCGGACGCGCTGGTCGCGGTGATGGGCCGTCCCGGGTACGCCGCCGCCAACGAGCGCGCGGTGAGCCGGATGCTCGGTGCCCGGCCCCATCTGGTGGACGTACGGCCCGCCGCCGAGGTGCTCGGCCTGGAGAGTGGCACGTTCCTTCACGCGGGGCCGCCGCTGGAGTGGGAACGGGCGTCCGGGCCCATGCGCGGCGCGCTCATCGGGGCGATGCTGCTGGAAGGGCTGGCCGACTCCCCGGAGAAGGCCGAGCGGATCCTGGAGAAGGGCGCCGCGACGCTGGAGCCGTGCCACCACCACCGTACGGTCGGGCCGATGGCGGGTGTGGTGAGCCCGTCCATGTGGATGCTCGTGGTGGAGGACGCCGAGCACGGCGGCACCGCGTACTGCTCGCTGAACGAGGGGCTCGGCAAGGTCCTGCGGTACGGGGCGTACGGTCCCGAGGTCATCGACCGGCTGCGCTGGATGGGCTCCGTGCTCGGGCCCGTGCTGCGGTCGGCCGTACAGCGGCACGGCCCCGTCGACCTGCTGTCCATCATGGCGCAGGCCCTGCAGATGGGCGATGAGCTGCACAACCGCAACCGCGCGGCGACCTCGCTGCTGCTGCGCGAGCTGTCGGCCGACATCGCCGAGGCCGACGCGCCGCGCGAGCGGGTGGCCGAGGTGCTGCGGTTCGCGGCCGGTAACGACCACTTCTTCCTGAATCCGGCGATGGCGGCGGCCAAGGTCGCCGCCGACGCCGCGCGCGGCGTGCCCGGCTCGAGCATGGTCGTGGCGATGGCGCGCAACGGCACCGACTTCGGCATCCAGGTGTCGGGGACGGGCGACCGCTGGTTCACCGGCCCGGCGGGCGTGCCCGACGGCCTCTACCTCGGCGGCTACGGTCCGGCCGACGCCAATCCCGACATCGGCGACTCGACCATCACCGAGACGGCCGGGGTGGGCGGCTTCGCGCTGGCGGCGGCGCCCGCGATCGTCCGGTTCGTCGGCGGCGAGGTCCCCGACGCGCTGGCCGCGACCCGGCGGATGTACGAGATCACGCTGGCCGAGCATCCGGTCCTGCAGATCCCGCTGCTGTCGTTCCGCGGCACCCCGGCCGGGATCGACGTGGCGCGGGTGGTGCGCACCGGGATCCTGCCGGTGATCGACACCGGGATCGCGGGCCGCGAGGCCGGCACCGGCCAGGTCGGCGCGGGGCTGGTGTCGCCGCCGCCCGAGGTGTTCGGCGCGGCCCTGCGCGCGCTGGCCGGGACCGCGCCGGCCGGGACCGCGTGACACCCGGTCACCGGCGGGTACGTTCGGCTCCATGACCGAATCGATCACCGGCGGACCCGCCGGCGACCCGCTCACCGGCGATCCGTTCACCGGCGAGCACCTCACCGGCCGGCAGTACGAGATCGCCGCGGGGCCGTACCGTGCCGTGGTGACCGAGCAGGGCGCGGGGCTGCGCGAGCTGACCCACCAGGGGCTGCCCCTGATCCTGCCGCACGGCGCCGACGAGCCCGTACCGGCGGCGCTCGGGCAGCTGCTGATCCCGTGGCCCAACCGCGTCGACCGGGGCGGGTACGCCTTCGAGGGCCGCATCCACCAGCTCGACCTGTCCGAGCCGGAGAACGACTGCGCGATCCACGGCCTAGTGCGCTTCTCGCCCTGGACCGCCGTGCTGAATGAACACGGGCGGCACGAGCCGGGCCGGGTACGGATGGCGTACCGGCTGCTGGGTGCCCCCGGCTATCCGTACCGGCTCGACCTCACCGCCGACTACGCGCTCGACGCCGACGAGGGGCTCACCGTCACGCTGTCGGCGGTGAACGTGGGCTCGCGTACGGCGCCTTACGGCCACGGCGCCCATCCGTACCTGACGGTCGGCGAGCCGATCGACGACTGCACGGTGACGGTGACCGCCGACCAGTGGCTGCCGGTGGACGATCGCATGATCCCGAACGAGCCGCCGCAGGACGTCGCGGGCACCCCGTACGACATGAGGGAGGGCCGCGAGCTCGAGGGCCGGTCCATCGACAACGCCTTCACCGCTCTGCGCCGCGACGCCGGCGGGCGGGCCTGGGTACGGCTGAGCGGCGGCGGGCGGACCACCTCGCTGTGGGCGGACGAGGCGCATCCGTGGCTGGAGATCTACACCGGGGACCAGGTTCCCGGCGATCGGCGCCGGCGCGGCCTGGGCGCGGAGCCGATGACCTGCCCGCCCAACGCGTTCGGCACCGGATTCGACGTGATCCGTCTCGAACCGGGTGCACAGGCGGGGGGTTCTTGGGGGATCATGGCGGGGTGAATCTCAGCGTCCCCTCGTTCGACGACCTGTCCGCCCGGATCGCCGCGGTCCGGGACGACCACGACCAGCGCTTCCCGGGTCCCGCCACGGGCCGGCAGCCGGTGCACACGGTGTACGTCCCCGCCGACCGGTTCTCCCGCTCCACCCCGGCCGACTTCGGCGCCGAGGCGCTCCGGCTGCTCAACACCCACACGCCCGGCGCCGGCTCGTTCGGCAGCGCGTTCGGCCTCGATCCGGAGATCGCCGGCCCGGTCCGCGAGCGGGTCGCGGCCAAGCTGGCCAGCGAGCCGGTGGAGGACATCCGGATCGACTTCGAGGACGGCTACGGCGTGCGTCCCGACGACGAGGAGGACGCCCATATCGCCCAGGTCGTGGAGGCCGTGGGCGCCGCGTACCAGGTCAAGGGCCTCCCCCACTACTGGGGCATCCGCGTCAAGTCGTTCGCCGACGGCGGCCACGAGCGCTCGATGCGCACCATGGACGCCTTCCTGACCGCGCTGCGCGACCGGCTCGGCCGGCTGCCCGGCGGCTTCACCATCACGTTCCCGAAGGTGATCGCCGCCGAGCATGTCGGGCTGTTCGTGGAGTACCTGGACCGGCTGGAGACCTCGCTCGGGCTGCCCGGCGGCATCCTGCGGTTCGAGATCCAGGTGGAGACCACCGAGGCGATCATCGACCCGGACGGCCGGATCGGGCTGCGCGCGATCATCGACGCCGCCGGCGGCCGGCTGACCGCCGCGCACTTCGGCGTGTTCGACTACACCGCCGCGCTCGGGCTGCCGCCCGAGCAGCAGCGGCTCGACCACCCCGCCTGCGACTTCGCGCGGCACGCCATGCAGGTCGCGTTCGCCGGCTCCGGCATCCGGATCTCCGACGGCTCCACCAACGTCGTCCCCCGCAACGACGGCCCCGACGAGGTCAACGAGGCCTGGTCGGTGCACGCCGCGCACGTCCGGCACTCCATGGCGCACGGGATCTACCAGGGCTGGGACCTGCACCCGGCGCACCTGCCCAGCCGGTACGCCGCCGTCTACGCCTACCACCTGTCGGGCGTCGACGAGGTGATCGGGCGGGTCCGGGCCTGGCACGAGCAGTCGGCCGGCAAGGGGAGCGGCGTGCTCGACGAGCCCGCGACCATCAAGTCGCTCACCTCCCGGCTCCAGCGCGCCGTCGACTGCGGCGCCCTCGACGCCTCCGCCCTCCCCGTACCGGTCGAGCGGTAGCGGAGGCAGGGGGTTAGGGCCAGAGGGCTAGCAGGTCAGCGGGCTAGCGCGGCTCAGAAGGCGAGCGCGTCGAGCGCGGCGACGAGTTCGGCCTCCTCGTAGAAGAAGTGCGCGTCCAGCTCGGCCGACAGCCGGCCGAGCTCGGCGCGCAGCCGCGCGGGTCGGCGGCCTGAGCCGTCAGGGCATCCTGGAACGCGGCGCGGATCCCGCCGACCGCCGCCGGGCGATCGTCAGCATCGCGCCCGCGCACGAGCCCGCCATCAAGGAGTGGCTGGCCCAGGGCGCGAGCGCGTGGCGCACGGCACTGGAGCCGCTCACCCCCGAGCAGCGCCGGATGTTCATCGACACGCTGCGGGCGTACGAGCAGGCCGTCATCCAGGAGGGCGGTCCCGGAGGCGGGTGAACGCCTCCAGGTCGGCGGGGGTGTCGATGTCGTCGGGCGATGCCACGTCGGCGCACGGGACCGGTGTCACCAGCTCAGGGTGCTCGCGCAGGAACGACCGGGCCCCGGCGTCGCCCTCGGCCGCCTCCGCCACGGCGGCGAAGTGCTCGCGCGCGAACAGCACCGGGTTGCGCGGCTTGCCCAGGTAGGTGGCGACGGCGACGCGCGCACCCAGCTCGTACGCCTCGATCAGGCGCCGTACGGCCTCGGCGGTGACGCGCGGCTGGTCGACCAGCGCCACCACCACCGCAGGGCATGCGGGCGGCAGGGCCGAGAGCCCGGCGCGCAGCGACGATCCCATCCCGGTACGCCAGTCGGCGTTGGGCACGACGACCGCCCCGATGACCTCGACCGGAGCGGCGCCCGCGACCACGATCACGGGGCCGCAGCCGCCGTCGCGCAGCGTCCGCACGCCGCGGTCGACGAGCCGTTCCCCGTCCAGTTCCACCAGGGCCTTGGGCCGGCCGAGCCGGCTGCCCTCCCCCGCGGCCAGCAGCAGGCCGGCCGGATTATCGGCACCGCGCAAGGTCATCCCGCGAGCGTAGCCCGCTCAGCCGTCCGCGCCGTGGATCCGGCCGCCGGTGTCGGTCAGCGGCCGTCCCGACCCGCCCCAGCGCAGCTGGATCAGCTCGGCGGCGATCGACACCGCGGTCTCCTCCGGCGTACGGGCGCCCAGGTCGAGGCCGATCGGGGACCGCAGCCGGGACAGCTCGGCGTCGTTCAGGCCCGCCTCGCGGAGCCGCTCCATCCGGTCGTCGTGAGTACGGCGCGAGCCCATCGCGCCGACGTATCCGGCACGGGTCCGCAGCGCGACCTCCAGCAGCGGGACGTCGAACTTCGGGTCATGGGTCAGGACGCAGATCGCCGTCCGCTCGTCGACGCCCGTACCGTCCACCAGCCCGTCCAGGAACTTGTGCGGCCACTTCACCACGACCTCGTCGGCGTCGGGGAACCGCTTGGGCGTCGCGAACACCGGGCGGGCGTCGCAGACCGTCACGTGGTAGCCGAGGAACTTGCCCACCCGGGCCACCGCCGCGGCGAAGTCGATCGCACCGAACACCAGCAGGCGCGGGGCCGGCGCGAACGAGTGCACGAAGACCGCCAGCTCGTCCAGCCGCCGCTCCCCCTCGCGGCCGTAGTGCCGCTGCCCGGTCAGGCCCTGGGCGAGCATCCCGCGCGCGTCGTCGTCGACGGCCGCGTCCAGGCGTCCCGCGTACGGGGCGCCCGGGGCCAGCGAGCCCGACGCTCGGCCGGGCCAGATGACCCTGCGGGCACCGACCGTCCCGGGGCCGGCCACGACCGAGGCCACGGCGACCGGCTCGCGCGCGGCGATCGAGGCCGCCACCTCGGCGAACTCCGGAAACGTGGCGGGCCCGACCGGCTCGACCAGCACGTCCAGGATGCCGCCGCAGGTCAGGCCCACCGAGAACGCGTCGTCGTCGCTCACCCCGTACCGCTGCACGACCGCCTCACCGGAGGCCAGCACCGACTGCGCCAGGTCGTACACCGCGCCCTCGACGCAACCGCCCGAGACGCTGCCCGTCACCTCGCCCGACGGCGCGACCGCCATCGCCGCGCCGGGCGGGCGCGGCGCGCTCCGGAACGTGTTGACCACGGTCGCCAGGCCGAACGTCTCCCCCGCTGCGTACCAGGCCGCGATGTCGTCGAGCACGTCACGCATGGGGGTCTCCGATCAGCCGGGCGAGGTCCTCGAGGGCACCGAGACTGTGCCCCGAGGTGAAGTCGTCGATGTACGGGAGGGCCGCGGCCATCCCGGCGGTGAGCGGCTCGTACCCGGGCCGCGCCTTGTGCGGGTTGGCCCACACGACCCGGTACGCGAGCCGGTGCAGCCGGGCCATCTGCGCGCCGAGCAGCCCGGCGTCGCCGCGCTCCCAGCCGTCGGAGGCGATGACCACGATCGCGCCGCGCGCCAGCCCGCGCTGCCCGAAGCGGTCCAGGAACTCCTTGAGCTCCTCGCCCAGCCGGGTCCCGCCGCTCCAGTCGGGGATCGCGGCGGACGCGGCCGTCATCGCGGCGTCGGGATCGCGATGCCGCAGCTCGCGCGTGATCCGGGTCAGCCTCGTACCGGCGCTGAAGACCTCGACGGCACGTCCCCCCGACCGGGCGGCCGCGTGGGCGAACCGCAGCAGCGCGTCCGCGTACGGCCCCATCGAGCCGCTGACGTCGACGAGCAGCACCACGCGCCGCGGCCGCGAGCGGTGGGTGCGGTGGCGCAGCAGCGACATCTCGCCACCCCGCCTGAGGGTCTCCCGTACGGTACGTCCCGGATCCAGGCGTCCTCGGGGCGCGGGCTTGAACCGGCGCGAACGGCGCCGTTCGGCGGTGGCGTCCAGGACGGCGATGAGCCGGTTGACCTCGGCCCGTTCCTCCGCGCCGAGCCGTGCCACGTCCCGATTGCGCAGCACCTCGACACCGCTGGCGGTGACGGCCTGGACCTCCTGCGGCTCGTCGCCGTCCGCGTTCCGCGACGGGTCGGCCACCACGACGGGCGTCTGCCGTACGACCACGACGGGCGGGCGCCGCCCGGGCCGCGCGGTCAGGCCGGAGAAGTACGCGGCGAAGCACCGGTCGTAGCGGGGCAGGTCATCGGGGGCGGCGCACAGCGTGAGCCGTCCGGCCCAGTAGACGTCGGCGCCATCCAGTACGTCCAGGTGGTCGAGCGCGCGCAGCATGGCCTGCACCCTTTCGGGATCGGCGGCACCGCCCGCCGCGCGCAGCGTCCGGGCGAAGCCCACGATGGTCTCCGTGACATCCCGGCCCGCGGACACGGTCATCCCCCGTTGAGCAGGGCGCCGAGCCCGTCGGCGAGCACCCGCTGCTGGTCCTCGCGGTACTTCAGGACCGTCCCCAGCGTCACCGCCGCGACCTCGGGATCCAGGTCGCGGACGCCCAGGGCGACCAGCGCCTCCGTCCAGTCGAGGCTCTCTGCGACACCGGGCGGCTTGAGCAGGTCCACCGCGCGCAGCCGCTGCGCGGCCTGGGCCACCTGCCCGGCCAGCCGCTCGGCGGCCCCGGGCAGCCGGCGCCGGATGATCGCCACCTCGCGGTCGAACGTCGGATGCTCCAGCCAGTGGTACAGGCAGCGCCGCTTGAGCGCGTCATGGACCTCGCGGGTGCGGTTGGAGGTCACCACGACCACCGGCGGGCGCTCCGCGCGGATCGTCCCCAGCTCCGGCACCGAGATCGTGAAGTCGCTCAGCACCTCCAGCAGGAACGCCTCGAACTCGTCGTCCGCCCGGTCGATCTCGTCCACGAGCAGCACGCTGGGCGTGGTCTCCAGCGCCTGCAGCAACGGCCGCGCCATCAGGAAGCGCCGGTCGTACAACTCCCCCTCAAGCCGCGCCACATCGGTGATGCCCGCCGCCTCCGCCGCTCTCAGATGCAGCAGCTGGCGGGGAAAGTCCCAGTCGTAGAGGGCCTGCGAGGCATCGAGCCCCTCGTAGCACTGCAACCGGATCAGCGGCGCGCCCAGCACGACCGCGAGGGTCTTGGCCAGCTCGGTCTTCCCGACCCCGGCCTCGCCCTCGAGGAACAGCGGCCGTCCCATCCGCAACGCCAGGAACCCGGCCGTGGCCAGCCCGTCGTCGCACAGGTAGGAGTTCCGTTCGAGCAATGCCGCCAGCTCCGCCGGCGACGCGATCCCTGGAGACACGGCCACGCCCTCAGGCTACTCAGCCGAGCACCGATCCAGACACCCTGTCCACACACCCTGATTCCGGCACCGCGTGATTCCAGCACGGCCTGACCGGTATCAACGCCGGTCTGTCCCCGGCCGGCTCTGGGCCGTCCCGGTCCCGGCTCAGTGCCAGCTCAGTGCCGTCGCTGCCCGACCGCGGTGAGATCGATATCGATGTCGAACGGCACCGTCAGCTTGAGCCTGGCGTGATGGATTCCCGTGAGCGCGTACTCCCGCGTCGCCGGATCACGTTCGTAGACGTAGACGACGATTCTTCCGTCATCTTTCTCAACTCGCCAGAAATGCCGGATTCCGGCGGCCGCGTACTTCGGCGGCTTCGTCTCCCGGTCCCGCTCCTCGGAACTGGGCGACATGGCTTCGACCGCCAGGATGACGTCTTCCGGGAGGTAGTACGTCCTGGAGTCGTCTTCCTCGGCGGCCGCCGAGGTCACGACCAGGACATCGGGTTCCGGAGCCTGCCGCTTCCCGAGTTTGACCACCATCTCCTGGTCGGCGCGCATATCGTCGGGCGCCTGCCGGTCGAGCTCGTCGGTCAGGAACCGGAGGACGCGTGAATGCCACAACTGCTGCGGACTCACGAAGATGAGACTCCCGTCGATCAGTTCCGTGTGCCGAGGGAGGTCGCGCATCTTCAGGAAAACGTCAGCGGTGTATCCGTCCGGCGGGGGGAAGACCCAGTCTGGCAGCGAACCCGCACCCATGTGACTACTTTCCGCAGACGCCTCGACACTCTGAGCGCTCATGAGCCCACTGTCGCACATGTACGCACTCACGGTCCGTGGAACAAGCTTATGACAGCAGGCCCCGGTCAGGAGGGGTCGGGAGCCTCGCCGTGGGTGGCCAGGAGGGCCTTCAGCTCTTCGAGCTGGCGGGCGGAGAGGGCGCGTTCGGCGCCGTTGATGCCCATGGCGCCCAGCGAGGTGCCGTCGGCCAGGTCGAGGGTGGGCCAGGGCTCGCCGACGCTCATGTTCACGTCGACGATCTCGGCCCATTCCAGCCGGCGGGTCCGGAAGGCGTTGACGACCGTGACGCCGGCGGAGTCGGCGGCGACGCGGCAGCGGGCCAGCATGTGCAGGATCCAGGCCAGGAAGAGGCCGAAACCGACCATCATCACCCGGTCGGACGGCTTGAACTGGGGTGCCACCGCGACGGCGAGCGCGAGCAGACCGAAGACGATCACGCCCGCCGTCGTGTAGGCGACCACGCGGGTGGTGCGGGGGCGCCACACCACCGGCAGCGCGGGTACGTCAGTCAACGATCTTGGAGATCGGGATCTCGAGGATGTCGTGCGCGCCGGCCGACTTCAGGGCCGGGATCAGGGTGTTGACGCCGCGCTTGGCCACGACGCTCTCCACCGCGTGGTCGCCGCCCGCCAGCGAGGTGACGGTGGGCGAGGACATCGACGGCATGATGTCCAGCACGCCCTTCAGGTCGCCGGCGGCGACGTTCAGCTTGAGCAGCACGTTGCCGCGGGCCCGGATGGCGCCCTGCAGGAGGAGCGCGATGTCCTCCATGGCCGCGCGCTTGTCGGGGTTCTCGTACGCCGCGCGGTTGGCGACCAGCTCGGTGTAGCTGGTCAGCAGGGTGTCCAGGATGCGCAGGCCGTTCTTGCGCAGCGAGGAGCCGGTCTCGGTCAGGTCGACGATCACGTCCACGATGTCGGGGACCTTGGCCTCGGTGGCACCGTACGAGGGGACGACGTTCGCCTTGACGCCGTGCTCCTCCAGGAAGCGCTTGGTCATGGCCGGGAACTCGGTGGAGATCCGGACGCCCTCGGGCAGGTCCGAGACCCGCTGCCAGGGCGCGTCCTCGGGCACCGCCATGATCACGCGGACCGGGTTGCTGGTGGCCTTGGAGTACTTCAGCTCGCCGAGCGAGACCACGTCGGCGCCGGTCTCGGAGATCCAGTCGCGGCCGGTGATGCCCAGGTCGAACAGGCCCTGCTCGAGGTAGGTCGGGATCTCCTGCGGGCGCAGCACCCGGACCCGGTCGACGCGCGGGTCGTCGATCTGGGCGCGGTAGTCGCGGTCCGACGTCCGCTGGACGGTGAGGTCGGCGGCGTCGAACAGCTGGATGGTCGCCTTTTCGAGCGAACCCTTGGGCAGGACGAGAGACAGCACGGTGAAGCCTTTCAGGTGGGATGCGTACGGGATACCGGGGGCGTGCTCAGGAGCTCGGATGCTCCGCGCCATGCCCGGCGTGACCGTGATGCCGCGGACCTCGCAGGGTCAGTGCCCTGCTCACTGCCAGGTCGAGTGCGGCCACCATCGCCTCCCATCCCGTCGATGCTCTCGCCGCGCCTGTCGGCGCGGGTTCCGCCCGGTTCCTACTTCCGCACAGGTCTCGGTCCTGTACAGATCTTGGGTCCGCACAGATCTTACCCGGTCCCCTGTCTAGGCCCCCGCATGGGCTCGCAGGCGGCGCAGGGTCAGGGCGGTGTCGAGGGCGGCGACCACCGACTCCCAGCCCTTGTCCTCCTTGCTGTCGGGGAACCCGCTCCGCGCCAGCGCCTGCTCCTGTGTCTCGCAGGTGAGCACCCCATTGCCCACGGGCGTCCGCTCGTCCAGCGCGACCCGGGTCATGCCGGCGGTGACCGAGTCGCACACGTACTCGAAGTGAGCGGTCTCACCCCGGATCACGGCGCCCAGGCACACCACGGCGTCCAGCTCGCGGGCCAGCTGCTGGGCGATCACCGGCAGCTCCAGCGCGCCGGCCACCCGGATCACGGCCGGCTCCTGGACGCCGCAGGCCTTGGCCGCGGCCACCGCGCGCTCCAGCAGGCGGTCGGTGATCTGGCCGTGCCAGCGGGTGCAGACGATGCCGAGCGTGAGCCCGCCGGCCTCGACGGTGGTGTCCTCGGGACGCCCCGCGCCGCTCATGAGAGGTCTCCGATCTGGTGTCCGAGACGGTCGCGCTTGACCGTCAGGTAACGGCGGTTGTGCTCGGTGACGATGACGGGCATGCCCTCGCGGCCTTGCACGTCCAGCCCGAAGCCCTCCAGGCCGGTCAGCTTGGCGGGGTTGTTGGTCAGCACCCGGATCGAGCGTACGCCCAGGTCACGCAGCATGTGGGCGGCGTTGGAGTACTCGCGCGCGTCGGCCGGAAGGCCCAGCTCCAGGTTGGCGTCCACGGTGTCGGAGCCGTTGTCCTGCAGCGCGTACGCCCGCAGCTTGGCCAGCAGGCCGATGCCGCGGCCCTCGTGCCCGCGCAGGTACAGGACGACCCCGCGGCCCTCCTCGGCGATCCGTTCCATGGCCGAGTCCAGCTGGGTACCGCAGTCGCAGCGCTCGGAGTGCAGCACGTCGCCGGTCAGGCACTCCGAATGCGCCCGTACGAGCACGTCCGCACCGTCGCCGATGTCGCCGAGCACGAGCGCGAGGTGCTCGCCGCCGTCGATCGCGCTGGCGAAGCCGATCGCGCGCCATGTCCCGTACCGGTTCGGCAGCCGGGTCTCCACGACCCGCTCGACCAGCGCCTCGTTGCGCCGGCGGTACTCCACCAGCTGCTCGATCGAGATCAGCTTGAGCCCGTGCTCCTTGGCGAACACCTGCAGCTCGGGCAGCCGCGCCATGGTGCCGTCCTCGTTGACCACCTCGGCCAGCACGCCGGCGGGCGCCAGCCCGGCCAGCCGGGCCAGGTCGACGGCGGCCTCGGTGTGGCCGCGGCGGCGCAGCACGCCGCCCGGGTGGTAGCGCAGCGGGAAGATGTGGCCCGGCCTGACCAGCTCGTACGGTTCCGTCGCCGAGTCGCACAGCGTACGGATCGTCCGGGCCCGGTCGGCGGCCGAGATGCCGGTGCTGACACCGTCGCGGGCGTCCACGCTGATCGTGTACGCGGTCCGCATCCGCTCGGTGTTCTGCGCCGTCATCAGCGGGATCTGCAGCCGGTCGAGGTCGGCGCCCTCCATCGGGACGCAGATCACCCCGCTGGTGTAGCGGATCGTGAACGTCAGCAGCTCCGGCGTCGCCTTGGCGGCGGCGAAGATGATGTCGCCCTCGTTCTCCCTGTCCTCGTCGTCGACCACCACGACCGGCCGCCCGGCCGCGATGTCCGCGACCGCCGCCTCGATCGAGTCGAAGATCCCCTCACTCACGCCGGGCTCACTCATGCGCCGCTCACTCATCCCGTTCTGCCCGCTCATGCCGCGCTCCCCACTCACCTCCGGGGCGCCGTGATGGCGACGCCTTCCCTCCCCGCTCGTTCCTCGCTCGTCAGTCCAGGCGCCGCCGCGCCCCTCAGGCTCGCTCATACCGTGACCACCTCGGGTCGGGGGTCGCTCGCAATCCGTGCCCGGGACTCCCGGTGCCAGTTGCGGAACCCGATCATCACCATCAGGAAGAAGACGCCGTACACCGCGGCCGAGACGTACAGTCCCGACTTCAGCGCCAGCGGGACACCGACCAGGTCGACCAGCACCCAGACGATCCAGAAGTCGACCAGCGCGCGGCTCTGGGCGAACGTCGCCACCGCGCTGCCGACGAAGATGTAGGCGTTCGCCCACGGCGACCAGGCGATCTCCAGCCAGTCGAGGCGGGTGAACAGCTGCGCGACCAGCGCGGTGCCGAGCACCAGCACCGCCAGCAGGATCACCCGCTCGCGGGCGGTCGCGGACCGTACGACCAGCCCCTCGCCGGAACGCCGGCCGCGCGTCCAGCTCCACCAGCCGAGCCCGGCCAGGCCGATGAACAGCACCTGCTTGAGGGCGTTGCCGGGGACGGCGGCGTGCATCGAGGCCGCCAGCAGCAGCAGCGCGCCGACGAGCTGGACCGGCCAGGTCCAGATGGTCTTGCGCATGGCCAGCCACACGACGGCCAGGGAGAGCACGTTGCCGATGAGATCGGTCCACAGGATGTGCTCGCCGAAAAGGGAGAAGCTCGCGTTCAGCCAGTTCACGCCGGGTCTCCCGCGCGGGCGTCTCCGGCACGGGCGTCTCCGGCACGAGCGTCTCCGGCACGGGCGCCCAGCATGCGCTCGACGTACTTGGCGACCACGTCCGCCTCAAGGTTGACCGGGTCACCGGCGCGCTTGTGGCCGAGGGTCGTCAGGGCGAGCGTGGTGGGGATCAGCGCGATGCTGAAGCGGTCGGTGCCCGCCTCGACCACGGTGAGGCTGATGCCGTCCACGGTGATCGAGCCCTTGTCGACCAGGTAGCGGCTCATGTCCTCG
The DNA here is from genome assembly GCF_044326315.1 of Actinomadura sp. 9N407. Taxonomy (NCBI): domain Bacteria; kingdom Bacillati; phylum Actinomycetota; class Actinomycetes; order Streptosporangiales; family Thermomonosporaceae; genus Actinomadura; species Actinomadura sp. 9N407. The sequence goes on from NZ_JBIRAW010000002.1 coordinate 404,499, forward strand.
GGCAGGGAGATCGTGACGACCTCCCAGCGCTCCCCGGGCTCGCGGGACAGGATCCGGCCGACGCCGTCGACATGGCCCTGGACCAGATGGCCGCCGAGCCGGTCCTGGAGCCGTACGGGACGTTCCAGATTGACCCTGGAGCCGGCGTCGAGCGCGCCCAGGCTGGACTTGTCGAGGGTCTCCTTGATCACGTCCGCGGTGAACGTGTCGTCCTTGACGTCGACCACGGTGAGACAGACGCCGTTGACGGCGATCGACGCGCCGTGGACGGCATCCTGGGTGACGATCGGGCCGCGGATCGTGACCGCGGCGGAGTCGCCAGCGGACTCGATCGCCACGATCTCGCCGAGCTCTTCGACGATGCCGGTGAACATCTCTCCCGGGCCTCCATGAATCCGTTGGTGCGGAGGCTCCGGGGGGGTATGACGGGTCGAACAACCCGAGTCGAGCAACCCGAGTCGAACAACACCCCTGGTCAAAGGGGTGTACAGCGCGCTGCCTCCCATCCGGACTTTCACCGTCGGTCCCGGAATTCCACCGGATCAACCGGCCGATGGCTTCGGCCGGGTCGCGGACTGTCACCGCCGGTTCGGAATTACACCGACCCCGGAGCACGCGTTTCACTGCTGCCAACCAGTGTGCCATGCCGGGCATTCCCGTTCCGTGTGAGGAAGGCCACGGTCGGCAGCACACAGCCGGACAGCAAACAACCAAGCATTTGTTAGGTTACCTGGTCCGCCTCAGTGGCACGGCCATCCCACCAGCACGATCCGTCTCATTGGTACGGTCCATTTCATTTAATGTTCAACCTCCTCGCCCGCCGGGTAAAGATCGGGACATCGGGGTGACGCGTCGCGGAAACTCCTGGAGGTGGGTCATGGACGTCATCGCACTGATCGCACGCATCGTGTTCTCAGCGATCTTCATCGGGGCCGGCATCGGGCATCTGACCGCCACCCAGGCGATGAGCGGATACGCGGCGAGCAAGAAGCTGCCCCAGCCCACGCTGATGGTGCAGATCTCCGGCGTCTACGTTCTGGTGGCCTCGGCGCTGCTCATCCTGGGCATCTGGCCCGACCTCGCCGCGCTGGCCCTGGTGCCGTTCCTGCTGGTCACAGCGTTCGTGTTCCACGACTTCTGGAAGCAGAGCGACCCGATGGCGAAGCAGAACGAGCAGCAGCAGTTCTCCAAGGACCTCTCACTGGCGGGCGGCGCGCTGGCCCTGTTCGTCCTGTACGCGGCGGACCCGCACCCGGGGCTCAACCTGGTGGGGCCGCTCTTCTGACCGGTGCTCTTCTGACCGGTGCTCTTCTGACCCGTCCCAGGCCTCGGGTGACCGGTAGTGATTCCGGTGGCCTGCCGCCGGTACGGAACGGAGCGCGTCCAGGTGCTCGGTCTCCGGCGGCAGGCCCACTCCATCCAGCACGCCCAGCAGGCCCAGGGCCTCGTCCGGTACGAGATCGCCGTAGAAGTCGTGGTAAGCGGTGAGCAAAGCCCGAAAAACCGCGTCCCACAGAGCGGGATTCGCTGCCGCCGATCGCAGCGCCGTGCCCGTTCCCGCTCGTCGGGGTCAGCCCGGCAAGTGTGGCGCCCAGCCCGATCTACGATCTAGCGCGTACGCCAGAAACCGAATATCAGCGGCACGCCCACCACCAGGTGGAGCAGTGCCAGCGTCGCCTTCGTCGAACCCGCGGCCTCGATCTGGAGGAGCGGGGAGAACGAGAGCACCAGCACGATGGCGGCGATGACCGTCCACACGATCCGAGCCCGCGCGCGGGTGACCAACTCCAGCAGTGCCAGCAGGCCCCAGCCCGCCAGCGACGATCCGGCCGCGAAGACCACCACGGGCCCGAACCCGACCGTCATCGGCTCCCGCTCCGGATAGGTGACGGCCAGTTCCTGGCCGATGACCGGCACCGCGATCAGCCACAGCACCACCGCGGCCAGCACGGCAACCCCGACCGCGATCGCCCGCCCACGCAGCCGCACTCCCGCGCCCGAATTTTCCTGAACCCCGACTACCATCGACTACCTCCATTGTTGAGAACCTCAAGTAATTACCCTAGACCGAATACTTGAGGAACTCAACTAAGCTCGGGGCATGAGCGATGTCCCCACCGACGAGCTGATGGAGCTCACCTTCCGCGTGGCCGGGCGCATCCGTACCGGCCTCGACCGCGCCGCGGCCGAGCTGGACCTGCCCCCCGTCCAGGCCCAGGCCCTCATGCAGCTACGCTCCCCCGCCCCCATGCGGGAGCTGGCGCAGGTCATGGCCTGCGACGCCTCCAACGTGACCGGCATCGTGGACGGCCTGGAACGGCGCGGGCTCGTCACGCGGCAGCCCGATCCCCAGGACCGCCGCGTCAAGCATCTGGTCCTGACCAAGGAGGGCGAGCGCAAGCGCGCCGCCCTGCGAGCCGGTACCGACAAGGTCGCCGCCGAGGTCTTCGACCTCCCCGATGCCGACCGGCGTACGCTCCGCGACCTCTTCCGCCGCCTGGTCGACCACCCCTGACCGCGACGCGCCCGGTCGCACTGTCACCGAGCAGTTCGGCTGACGTACCGCATGCGGCACCTTCAACCACCCATCATGCAGCGCTTTCAACCACAGGGTTGACGCGCGGGCAGCGTGCGGCCTAAGGTTTTTTTAAACCATCTAGTTGAAACTGGGGCCTTGGAACTGGGGAACATGACCACGGACACGCTGTCCCGAGTCTTCGCCGCTCTCGCGGACCCGACCCGGCGCGACATGGTCGCCCGGCTCTCGGAGGGCGACGCGACCGTGAGCCGGCTGGCGGAGCCGTACAGGATCACGCTGCAGGCCGTCTACAAGCACCTGCGGGTACTCGAGGACGCCGGGCTCGTCAGCCGGCCGCAAGGGCCGCAACCCCGGCCGGTGCGCCTGGAGGCCCAGGCCTTCGACCTGATGGACACCTGGATCGAGCACTACCGGGGCCGCGTCGAGCAGCGCTACCGCCGCCTTGACGCCGTCCTGGCGGAGATGGAGGGAGACGAGCATGCACAAGATCACGGAGACGGCCATCGAAGCCGACCCGAGACTGCCGGTCATCCGGATGACTCGTGACTTCACGGCCACGCCCGAGCAACTGCTGCGCGCCCACACCGATCCCGATCTGTACGCCCAGTGGGTGGGCCCCGACGGCATGACCACCCGGATCGAGCACTGGGACGCGCGCAACGGCGGCAGCTGGCGGTACGTCGCGGAGCGCGAGGGCACCGAGTACGCGTTCCACGGCTGCTTCCACGAGGTACGGCCGGACCGCATCGTCCAGACCTTCACGTTCGAGGGCGATCCCGACGGAGTCGCCCTGGAGACGTTGTGGTTCGAGGACCTCGGCGACGGCCGCACGCGGCTGCGGGCGCAGTCGCTGGTCGACAGCTTCGAGGGCCGCGACGCGATGCTGCAGAGCGGCATGGAGGTCGGCGTCAACGAGGGCTACGCGAAGCTGGAAAGGATGCTCGCCGATGGCACCGTCTGACCTGGCACTGTCCGACCGTCCGGCCGAGCGCCACCGTCAGGTCGCCGGGCTGTTCACCGAACGGGTCCGCGGCACCCCGTCCTGGGACGCGCCGTCCCCGGTCCCCGGCTGGACCGCCCGCGACGTCGTACGACACCTGACCGGCTGGTTCCCCGGGTTCCTCGCCGCCGGCGCCGGCATCGACCTGCCCCGCGGGCCGTCGGTGGACGAGGACCCGGTCGCCGCATGGCAGGTTCATAGCGACGGCGTTCAGGCGGTGCTGGACGATCCGGAGACCGCGCACCGGAAACTCACCAACCCGCACATCGGCAGCGTGCCGCTGGACACCGCGATCGACCAGTTCTACACCGCTGACGTGTTCATGCACACGTGGGATCTGTCCAGGGCCACCGGCCAGGACGATCGGCTGGACCCCGACTTCTGTGCCCGGCTCCTCAGCGGGATGGAGTCGATGGAAGAGGTTCTCCGCTCCTCCGGCCAGTACGGCCCCCGGGTCGAGGTACCCGCCGATGCGGATACCCAGGCCAGACTTCTCGGTTTCATCGGTCGGAACCCGTTCTGGTCAGGGCGGTGAGCCACCCGGCGGGATCCAGAACGAGCCCGCCGAGCAGCGCTCGTACTGAACGGTCGGAACCTCATCCGGAAGCAGCGGCCACCGCGTGACGCGACCCCGCGCCTCGTCGATGAGCAAGACGGACTCCGTGTCCCGGGTCGGCAACCAGGAGGTCGAGATCCGCGCTTGCCGGGACGGGTCAGCGGTTGCGGATGATGAGGTGGAGGCCTTCGGGGATGGCGGTCATCGGGGTGAGGTCGGGAACGATCAGGTCGGCCTCGGTCAGCTCGGACGCGTCGTGGCTGGTGGTGACCGCGACGACGGTGGCACCGGCGGCGCGGCCGGCGGCGACTCCGGCGGGGGCGTCCTCGATGACGACGCAGGCGCGGGGGTCGGCGTTCAGGCGGCGGGCGGCCAGCAGGTAGCCGGACGGGTCGGGCTTGCCGACGTTGACGTCGAAGGCCGTGACGACGACCTCGGGGAGCGGGATCCCGGCCGCGGCGGTACGGGCCTTGAGCTGGGTGGGGTCCATGGAGGTGACCATGGCCCAGGGCAGTCCGTTCATGGCCGACAGCAGTTCGCGGGCGCCCGGCAGCGCGGTGATGCCGTCGGTGTCGGCGGCCTCCAGGGCGTCCAGGTGGTCGGTGGCCGCGCGGACGCGTTCGGGTGGGAGGAAGTCGGCGATGCGGTCGCTGGTCCGGCGGCCGTGGGCGCCCGCGAGGAACTCGTCGGGGTCGATGTCGTACTCGGCCGCCCACTGCCGTGCCGCCCGTTCCACCAGGGGCGTCGAGTCGACCAGCGTCCCGTCCACGTCGAACAGGACCGCCGGGCACGGCAGCGTCAGCGTGGTCACCTGGCGGCGACCTCCTCGGCCTGGCCGCGCAGCTTGCGGACCGCTTCGGCGGGGTCGTCGGCACCGTAGACGGCGCTGCCGGCCACGAAGACGTCCGCGCCGGCCTCGGCGCAGCGTTCGATGGTCTCGGCGCTGACGCCGCCGTCGACCTGCAGCCAGACGGGCCTGTCGCCGATCAGCGCGCGGGCGCGGCGGACCTTGGGGAGCACGACGTCCAGGAACTTCTGGCCGCCGAAGCCCGGCTCCACGGTCATCAGCAGGAGCATGTCGATCTCGCCCAGGAGGTCCTCGTACGGCTCGATCGGGGTGGCCGGGTTGATGCCGAGCCCGGCCCGTGCGCCGGCCGCGCGGATGGTGCGCAGGGTACGGATCGGGGCCTTGGCCGCCTCGGCGTGGATGGTCACGCTGCCCGCGCCCGCCTCGGCGTACTGCGGGGCCCAGCGGTCGGGGTCCTCGATCATCAGATGGCAGTCGATGGGGAGCGCGCTGGTCTTGATCAGCGCCTCCACGATCGGGAGCCCGAGGGTCAGGTTCGGGACGAAATGGTTGTCCATCACGTCGACGTGGACCCAGTCGGCCGCGTCGGCGATGCGCGCGACGTCGTCGGCGAGCCGGGCGAAGTCGGCGGACAGGATGCTGGGTGAGATCTGCGGAGCCATGATGCCCAGAAGTCTATTGCCGTACCCGCGCGGGCTCCTCACCCACCCGGGTGACGCCGCGGGGGGTACGCGTCGCGAGTCCGAGCCGGATGAACGTCTCGGGCGCACCGGCGGCGGCCCACAACCCGAGCAGGGCCTGCGCGATGAACGCCTGGACGGGCTGCGTACCCAGGAACAGGCTCAGCGTGTAGAGGACGACGGCGCCCGCGGCACCGACCGGGATGCGGGCCAGCCGACGCCAGAGGTCGCCGGTGGCGTCGAAGCGGATCCGGTCCGCGGCGTACGAGAGGCCCGCGAGGAGGCCGAAGAGCCCGCCGGCGGCCGCGGCGCCCTCGCCGAGCGAGACCGGATCGACGCTGCCGCCCGCCTCGATGATCGCGTTCGCCCAGCTCGCCGGCCAGCGCCAGCCGTCCATGGCTTCCAGGGCCGCCCACATGCCGGCGAGGAACGCGAGGGCCACGGCAAGGCTCAGCAGGAGCTGGACCGGCAGTCGGCAGCGGCACCACCAGGGCAGGACCCGAGGCTCCAGCCACAGGACGGCGGCGAGCACGGCGGCGCCGATCGTCCAGCCGGCCAGGACCTGGCCGGCCGAGTGCACGCCGAGGGCGACCCGGGAGACACCGATCCCGATGATGAGCAGCAGCGCGCCGGCCCACAGCAGGCGGCGGCGCGTGAGGCTCGCGAAGAAGCCCCAGACGACCACGGCGTTCTGGGCGTGGCCCGAGGGCATGCCGAACGAGTCGCGTGCCTCGTGCCCGGTGATCGACGGGTCGGTCCAGAACGGCCGGGGATCGTGGAAGACCAGCTTCAGCCCGGTGTTGATCACCGAGCCCAGCGACAGCACCACCGCCGCGCGGGCGCCCAGCCGGGCGTCCACGCACCAGTAGACGATGACCAGCAGCGGCAGGTAGAAGGCCGCGCTGCCGATGAACGACAGCACGTGCATGGCGCCGGTGAGCACGAGTCTCCCCCGGGAAGGTTCTGCGGGCAGGAACCCACGAGATTACTGACGGACACCAGGTGTACGACTGCGCAACACGTAAAGGTTCCAGCGACACAACTCCCGGCGGCATGGTTCCCCGTGACGCAGCTCCCGTTGACGCAGCTCCCGTGTCAGTTTCGGCGGAGGAGTGCGAGGAACATCGCGTCCGTGCCGTGCCGGTGCGGCCAGAACTGCGCGTACGGGCCGTCCCCGAGCCCCGTCAGGCCGGACGCGATGCCGGTGAGGGCGGCCGGCGAGTCGAGACGTTCGATGTCGTCGCGCTTGCGCAGCACGTCGTCGACCACCACGCGCGTCTCGGCCAGGTGCGGCGAGCACGTGATGTAGGCCACCACTCCCCCGGGCCGTACGGCGTCGAGGGCCCCGCGCAGCAGGTCGCGCTGGAGCGGGCCCAGCTCGGCCACGGCCTCCGGGCCGCGGCGCCAGCGTGCCTCCGGGCGGCGGCGCAGCGCGCCCAGGCCCGTGCACGGTACGTCCAGCAGGACCCGGTCGAACGTGCCGGGCCGCCAGGCGGGAACGGTGCCGTCGGCGGCGATGACCCCGGCGCGGTGGTCGACCGACCGGCCGACCAGGGCGGCGCGGTGCGGCTGGAGGTCGGCGGCCAGCAGCCGGGCGCCCCGCTCGGTGGCCAGTGCCGACAGCAGTCCGGCCTTGCCGCCGGGACCGGCGCACAGGTCGGCCCACAACTCGTCGCGTCCCTCGACCGGGGTCTCGGCGAGGGCCAGCGCGACCATCTGGCTGGCCTCGTCCTGGACGGCGGCGCGGCCCTCGCGTACGGCGAGGATCGCGGCCGGGTCGCCCTCGGGCAGGACGGCGGCGTACGGCGAGTACGGCGCGGGCTCGGCGCCCGCCTCCGTCAGCTCGTCGATCGCCGCCCGGCCCGGCCTGGCGACCAGGGTCACGCGGGGACGCTCGTTGTCGGCGTCCAGCAGGGCCCCGATCTCGGCGCGGTCGGGGCCGAGGGCGTCGCGCAGCGCGCTGACGATCCACACCGGGTGGCTGTGCGCGACCGAGAGCCGGGCCGCCTCGCCGCCGTCCCGGGGGACGACGATGTCGAGCCAGCCCTGCAGGTCGCGGGAGGCGACCTTGCGCAGGACCGCGTTGGCGAACTTGGCCTGGCCGGGCCCGCTGACCGTACGGGCCAGGTCGACGGTCGTGCCGACGGCCGCGTGCGGCGGGATCCGGGTGGCCAGGATCTGGTGCGCGCCCAGGCGCAGCACGTCCAGCAGCGGCGGGTCGATGCGGCGCAGCTCGCGGTCGCTGCACAGGGCGAGGACCGCGTCGTAGGTGCCGCGGCCGCGCAGCGTGCCGTAGGTCAGCTCGGTCGCCAGCGCCGCGTCGCGGCCGGTGAGCTCGCGGTCGCGCAGCCGGGCCGGCAGCAGCAGGTTGGCGTACGCGTCGCGGGTCTCCACGGCCCGGATCACGTCGAACGCGGTGCGCCTGACCAGGTCCTCGGGGGCTCCGGTACGGCGCGGGCCGCCGGGCCTGCGGTTGCGGGACGGGTGGCCGTGGCCTTGGCGGCGGCGAGGTGCGGGGGGCATCAGGCGAGCACTTCCGTACCGGTGAGGGCCGCGCCGCGCGCCCAGTCGAGCGCGGACATCCGGCGCTTGCCGGGAGGCTGCACCTCATCCAGCGCGACCGGGTGGCTGGCGGTGCCGACGAGCACTTCCTTCTTGGAGACGCGCAGCTCGCCGGGGGCGAGCGGGCCCGCGCCGGCGGCCGGGCGGACCGGGCCGATCTTGACCCGCTCGTCGCGGAACGTCGTCCAGGCGCCCGGCGCGGGCGTGCAGGCCCGGATCAGCCGGTCCACGCGCAGGGCCGGACTCGTCCAGTCGATCCGGGCGGTCTCGGAGGTGATCTTGGGAGCGTGCGAGACGCCCTCCTCGGCCTGCGGCCGCGGCTCCAGCACTCCGGCGTCGATCCCGTCCATCGTGTCGGCCAGCAGCCGGGCGCCCGCGATCGCGAGCCGGCCGAGCAGGTCGCCGGAGGTGTCGGTGGGCCGGATCGGCTCGGTCAGGACCCCGTACACCGGCCCGGTGTCCAGGCCCTCCTCGATCTCGAACGTGGCCGCCCCGGTCACGTCGTCGCCGTGCAGGACGGCGTGCTGGACGGGCGCCGCGCCGCGCCAGGCGGGCAGCAGCGAGAAGTGCAGGTTGACCCAGCCGTGCCGGGGGATGTCCAGGGCCTCGCGCGGCAGCAGCGCCCCGTACGCGACCACCGGGCAGCAGTCGGGCGCGATCGCGCGCAGCCGGTCGAGGAACTCGGGATCGCGGGCCTTGGCGGGCTTGAGGACCTCGATCCCCGCCTCGCGGGCGCGCTGCGCGACCGGGCTCTCGACCATCTGGCGGCCCCGCCCGGACCGGGCGTCCGGACGGGTCACCACGGCGGCCACCTCGTGCCGGGACGACTCCAGCAGCGCCTCCAGCGGCGGCAGCGCGGGCTCGGGCGTACCGGCGAAGACGAGCTTCATCAGAGCGCCTTCCCGAACGTGCGGTGCGGGGACTCGCGGACCACCGGGACGGGATCGCCGAACCACTCCGCCTCGCGGATGGCCTTCATCGCCGCCTTGCGCTGCTCGGCGTCCATCCGGTCGATGAAGATGATCCCGTCGAGGTGGTCGGTCTCATGCTGGACGCAGCGCGCCAGCAGGTCGGTGCCCTCCAGCGTGATCGGCTCCCCGTGCATGTTGAAGCCCTTGGCCACCGCCCGTACGGCGCGCGGCGTGGGGAACGACAGCCCGGGCAGCGACAGGCAGCCCTCGTCGCCGGTCTCCCGCTCGTCCGACAGGTCCAGCGTCGGGTTCACCACATGCCCGAGCCGGTCGTCCACGTAGTAGGTGAACACCCGCAGGCCCACGCCCAGCTGCGGCGCCGCCAGGCCCGCGCCCGGCGCGTCGATCATCGTGTCGGTGAGGTCCTTGACCAGCTGGCGCAGTTCCTTGTCGAAGTCCTTGACGGGATCGGCCGCGGTGCGCAGCACCGGGTCGCCGAAGAGGCGGATGGGCTTGACGGCCAACGAGGACTCCGTTTCCTGATGATCACTGCGACCTGACGATTCCTGCGACAGGCGATCACTGCGACAGGTGTCCAGTGTACGAAGCTCCCGGCCATCGGCTCACACCGAACGCGCCCAGGTTCGGTCGGCACCCGGGTTCACGCAGCGCCCGGGGGTCAGGCGGAACGGGCCTTGTAGGCGGCGGTGCGCGCCGCCTTGGCGATCGCCTTGTCCGGATGGTGGTCGCCGAGGGCCTCCAGCACCGCGTGGGCGGCGGGATGGTCGACCCGCCACATCTGCTCGATCATCCCGGCGAGGTCGGAGCCGGTGGGCGCGTCGGTCACGGCGGCGGCGACCGCCTCGTCCGGATCGACGGTCTCCAGCATCCCCGCGACGGTGTCGACGAACAGCCACAGGTACTCGTCGCGGTCCAGGCTCGCCGCCACGGCGTCCTCGTCCTCGAGGCGGTCCAGCCACAGCACCGCGTAGGGCCGTACCGGACGGTCCCCGCTCGCCTCCCGTACGGCGGGCTCGGCCTCCGGGCCGACGCGCTGCAGGACGGCGGCGGCGAGGTTGCGCGCGCCGGGACCGCCCGTACGCATGACCTCCAGCAGCTCGCGAGCGGCCGGGAGGGCGTCGCGGCGGGCCAGCCAGCCGTCGATCTCCTCGTCGGCGGTCTCCTGCCGGTGCCAGGTCAGCCCGGCGACCAGTGCGGCGGCGGGCGCGTCCGCGAGATCGCCCACGACGGGCGCGACGAAGCCGTCGGCCAGCAGCAGCTCCCGTACGCCCCAGGTGCCGAGGGGGGTGAGGACGTGACCGCCGCCGTCGCCGCCCGGTACGACGACGCCCCAGCGGACCAGGTCCTCGATCTCCAGGGCCAGCGCCTCGCGGATCGCGTCGGCGAGCCCGTGCCGTTCGGTGACCTCGTACGCCTCGGTCACGTGCTCGATGAGCGCACCGGACAGCTCGTCCAGCGAGGTGGGGGCGTCCTGCTCGTACAGCTGGATGAGCACGCCGGTGAGCTCGTTCTGGATGAGCTGGAGGGGGTCGAGCCCGTCGGCGGGGTCGTGCTCGGGGACCGCCACGCCGTCGAACAGCCGCAGCCACGCGTCCAGCGCCGCCTCGTCCAGTGCAGCATCGTCGCCCGCGTCCCCACCCGCGCCGTCGAGCAGGTCCGCCGCCGGGCCGGGGCTCACGGTGCCGTCGGCAATGGCGAACATCTCGGCGTCGAGCGCGGCCCACCACAGCCGGTCCAGCTCGGGCAGGTCCTCCTGCGACTCCACGGTCGCGGTACGGCGCGGGGACGGCAGGTCCAGGGCCTCCACGGCGGCCAGTGCGTCCGCCACGGGCAGATCCTCGTGCTCGGTCACGGCGCGGCCCTCGCCGACCCACGCGGTCAGCGCGCGGACCTGCGCGGTCAGCCCCGACCCGCGCGCGGCGGCGGCGAGCTCCGCGTCGGCGGCCAGCCGTACGGGCGGTACGGCGCGGTCCTCGCTCTCGCGCAGGTACTCGTCGGTACGGGCATAGCGCTCGTCGTCGGGCAGCGCCTCGAAGTCGCCGATCCAGCGCGCGACCGCGTCCTCGTCGTCCAGCGGGACGCCCTCGGCGAGCATCATCCCGGTCAGGATCTCCGCGGCGGCCAGCCGGTCCTCCTCGTCCACCGTGGCGATGACCTTGGTGAACTGCGGGACGAGCCGGTCCAGCGCCGCCTCGAGGCGGGTGGCGGCACCGGGCTTGACCGCGCCGGTGTCGCGCAGGAAGGCCAGCAGGTGGCGGGCCGCGTCCAGAAGCGCCGGCGCCTCGTCGGGACCCGCGACGACGGCCTCCGGCACGACGTCCAGCATCAGCTCGCGCAGCAGGTCCGGCGTCAGCGCGCCGGGACCCGCGAGCTTCAGGTCGTCGCGGGCCAGATCGAGCAGCAGCCCGATGTCCCGCACGTCCACATCGGCGTCGTGCTCGTCCGCCCAGCTCCGCAACTCGCCGGAGATGGTGTCCACCCAGTTGTCGGCCACCTGGGAAACCCTAATGCCCGGATCAGCTCAGGGGGTCGGATCAGCTCAGGGCGCAGATCGGCCCGGGGTCGGATCGGCTCGGGGTCAGATCGGCCCGGGTCGGATCAACGCGGGTCAGATCAGCTCGAGGGGGTCGATCTGCACGCGTACGGTCTCGGGGGCCTTGCGGGCGCTCCGGACGCCCTGAGCCTCCCGCAGAGCCTTCGCCAGGGCCTGCCCTGAGGCGCGGGGTACCCGTACGAGCGCGCGCTCCTTCTCGGCCGCCTCACCGTCGGTGCCGCCCTTGGGTGGGCCGGGGGGTGCGGCCACCGGGACCGGACCGAGCACCTCGGCCCCTTCAGGCAGCCGCGCACCGGACAGGAACTCCCGGATGGCCGCGGGCGTACCGGTCAGCGAGGCCATCCGGGCTGCCGGGGGGAAGCCCACTTCCCGGCGCTCGCTCAGCTCCCGTTCGGCGTAGGTGAGGGGATCCCAGCGGACGAGGGACTGCACAGGCGAGAGCCCTCCGTCGGCCGACACGACCACGGGCGCGCAGGGGCGCAGCAGGGCGGCGGCGTTCATCCAGCGGCGCAGCGTCTCCTCCCCCGCCCTCAGGTCCGCGCGGCCCAGCAGGACCCATCCGTCCAGCAACAGCGCGGCCGCATAGCCACCCTGCTCGGCGACCGGCTCCGCTCCTGGGGTGGCCACCACCAGAGCACGCTCGTCGTCGATCCGGTCCAGCACGGCCTCTCGCCCAGAGGTCCGTACGGGAACGCCGGGGAAGGCCCGGCCGAGCTCTTCGGCCGTACGGCGCGCGCCCACCACGACGGCGCGCACGTGGCGATTCCCACACTCAGGACAGCCCCAGTCACCGGCGATACGGCCGCACCAGCGGCAGTAGGGGGCGGCGTGCGCGGACGTCATCGACAGGGGCCCCTGGCACTCGCCGCATCGGGCGGGCGTACGGCAGCGTCCACAAGCCAGCCCCGGCAGGTATCCGCGACGCGGCACCTGCACCAGCACGGGCCCCTTCGCCAGGGCCTCCCGTGCCGTCTGGAAGGCCAGGTGCGTGAGCCGGGCCGTACGCGCGGCGCCGTCGCGGGCCAGTTCGGCGTCCTCGCCCGCCGGCCGTACGCGCGGCATGACCTCCCGGATGCGCAGCCGGTCGGCGGCCAGCGCGTGGGCCCATCCGGTCTCCACCAGCTGCGTGGCGTCGGTCGTACGGGTGAAGCCCCCGATCAGGGCCCCCGCATTGGCCCTGTGCGCGCGCAGCGCCAGCACCTCGCGGGGGTGCGGGTACGGGGCGTGCGGCTCGGCGTGCACGTCGTCACCGTCGTCCCACAGCACGACCAGGCCGAGGTCCTGGACAGGGGCGAACATCGCGGCCCTCGTACCGACGACCACCCGCACCGTCCCCCGGCGGATCGCGAGCCAGCGCCGGTACCGCTCGGTGGGGCCCAGCCCGGCGGTGAGGGCGACATGCCTGCCCTCGCCCAGCTCGGCCGTCAGCGCCTCGTCCACGCGTGCGACGTCCCGGCCGTCCGCCATGACCACCAGCGCGCCTCGCCCGCCCTTGAGCGTGGCGCCCACGGCCCTCGCGATCGCGTCCCGCCACGCGGGCCCGGGCAGGGCGGTCCACACCGCACGCGGCGCGCGTCCTTCCTCAAGGGCCTTCACGAACGACGGGCCCGCCGGATACTCCGCCCAGGGTCCCGGCCCGTCCTGAAAGCCGCCCTCGACGCTCTCAGGCGGCGCCTCGGCCTCCACACGGGCGTGCCGCGGGGGGATGGCCAGGCGGAGCACGTCGGCGAACGTCCCGGCGTAACGGTCGGCCACCTCGCGGGCCAGAGCGGCGATCTCCGGGCTGAGGACCGGCTCGGGGGACGTCACGCGTTCGAGGTACGACAGGCGGCCCTCATGGTCGCTCTCGGGCACCCGTTCCAGCACCAGGCCGTCCACGAGCTGCCCGGCGAACCGGACCCGCACTCGGCACCCCGGAACGGTCTTCGCGTCCAGCTCGACCGGCACCAGGTAGTCGAAGGGGCGGTCGAGGTGCGGCAGTGACATGTCGACGGCGACGCGGGCCACGGGCAGGTCCTCGGCGGGCTGCCTGGCGCCCTTCTTCGCGCCGCCCTTCGCCGCGGGCTTTGCGGCGGGCTTGGCCTGGGACTTGGCGGGCACCCGGGGGACGTCTCCCAGCCCCGGGATCAGTCCCGCGTCCTCGCCGTCCTTGGTCACGCCCTTGTCCTACCAGATCAGGCCGACACCGGTTCCCGCCCGCCGTCCCGGCGGAGCCGGCTAACGCGAGCGGAGGGGCGGAGGCAGTGAAGGCGGGCGGAGGCGGGCGGTAGGGTGCCGCCCGGCGGGCCGTAGCGCAGAGGTCGTCGCGCCCGGCTCCAGACCGGGAGGACGCCGGTTCGATTCCGGCCGGTCCGCCGCTCCGTGCGAGGACGAAACCCGCCCGCGCGGGGACGTGAACGAACGCGACGTCAAATCACGCGAAAGGCCCCGGGGAGTCGCTCCCCGGGGCCTTCTCACGCTGTACGCGGACGCGCTCAGAGGCCAGGCACGCTCAGAGGCCGGCGGCCTTGGCCAGGTCGGGGGCGCGGTCGATGGACTCCCAGGAGAAGTCCGGCCCGGAACGGCCGAAGTGGCCGTACGCGGCGGTCTGGGAGTAGATCGGGCGCAGCAGGTCCAGGTCGCGGACGATCGCGGCCGGGCGCAGGTCGAAGACCTCGTCCACGGCCTCCTCGATCTTGGCGACCGGGACCTTCTCGGTGCCGAAGGTCTCGATGAACACCCCGACCGGGTGCGCCTTGCCGATCGCGTACGCGACCTGCACCTCGGCGCGGTCGGCGAGGCCCGCGGCGACGATGTTCTTGGCCACCCAGCGCATCGCGTACGCGGCGGACCGGTCGACCTTGGACGGGTCCTTGCCGGAGAACGCGCCGCCGCCGTGCCGGGCCATCCCGCCGTAGGTGTCGACGATGATCTTGCGGCCGGTGAGGCCGGCGTCGCCCATCGGGCCGCCGATCTCGAACCGGCCGGTCGGGTTGACCAGCAGCCGGTAGCCGGAGGTGTCGATCTCGAGCTCGGCCAGCACCGGGTCGACCACGTGCTCCTTGATGTCGGGGGTCAGCAGCTCCTTGAGGTCGATGTCGGGAGCGTGCTGGGTCGACACCACGACGGTGTCGAGGCGGACCGCGCGGTCGCCGTCGTACTCGATGGTGACCTGGGTCTTGCCGTCGGGGCGCAGGTAGGGCACCACGCCCGTCTTGCGGACCTCGGAAAGCTTGTGCGCGAGCTTGTGCGCCAGCGTGATCGGCAGCGGCATCAGCTCGGGGGTCTCGTTCGAGGCGTACCCGAACATCAGGCCCTGGTCGCCGGCGCCCTGCCGGTCGAGGTCGTCCAGCCCCTCGCCCTCGCGGGTCTCGTAGGCGTCGTCGACGCCCTGCGCGATGTCGGGCGACTGCGCGCCGATCGACACCGAGACGCCGCAGGAGTGGCCGTCGAAGCCCTTCTTGGACGAGTCGTAGCCGATCTCGAGGATCTTCTCGCGAATGACCCCGGGGATGTCCACGTAGGTCTCGGTGGTCACCTCACCGGCCACATGCACCTGGCCGGTGGTGATCATGGTCTCGACGGCGACCCGGCTCTTGGGGTCGTCCTTGAGCATCGCATCGAGGATCGCGTCGCTGATCTGGTCCGCAATCTTGTCCGGATGTCCTTCGGTGACGGACTCGGAGGTGAACAGGCGGCGAGACACGTACGTGAACTCCTTGCAGCGGCTGCTGACTGACGTCGCAGAAACGGACTTGTGGATGTCGGCCTCCGGCGGGAACGCGCGCCCCGCGCGGGCTTCAACGCTTTATTCGCTTGGCGCGGCGGACCCGCCCGGCTCACCCGGCGGATGTCCCCGCGAGTCTATCGGGAATGGCCCGGAGGACAGGTATACCGAACCTTTGCGGCCCGCGCAGCCCCGGGGCGTCCCCTTCGCGCCGGTCCGGCCCTACTCCCTGGTACGGCTGCAGGTGCCTCATCCGGCTCCAGGCCCCCGTACGGTTCCGGGCCGATCCGGTCAGCCCGGCGGCCGGGGCGCCAGCCGCGCCACGACCAGGTCCCAGACCACGTCGGCCAGCGCCTCCTTGGCGCCGCGGGGGATGTCGGTGGAGCTGCCGTCGGCCCCCAGCACGACGGCGGCGTTGTCGGGGCGGCCGAACGCGAGGTCCTCGCCGACCTGGTTGACCACGAGCAGGTCGCAGCCCTTGCGGGCGAGCTTGTCGCGGCCGTTGGCCAGCACGTCGTCGGTCTCGGCGGCGAACCCGACGATCACCTGGCCGGGGTGCCGGTGAGCGCCCAGCTCGGCCAGGATGTCGGGGTTCTTGACCAGCCGGATCGGCTCCGGCTCCGCACCCGGGGTCTTCTTGATCTTGGAGCCCTGGTAGCCCGCCGGGCGGAAGTCGGCCACCGCGGCGGCCATCACCACCGCGTCGGCGGCTCCGCCGGACTCCTGGACCGCCTCCAGGACGGCCTTGCGCATCTCCTCGGTGGACCCGACCCGTACGACGTCGGCGCCCGCCGGATCCGGCAGCGCGACGTTGGCCGAGACGAGCGTCACCCTGGCCCCGCGGGCCACCGCCGTACGGGCCAGGGCGTAGCCCTGCATCCCGGACGAGCGGTTGCCGATGAAGCGCACCGGGTCGAGGGGCTCGCGGGTGCCGCCGGCCGAGATCACCAGATGCCGCCCGGCCAGATCGCGCTCGACCGGCTCGCGCCCGTCCCGATCGGGCCCGGCCGTGCCGCGGGCCAGGACGTGCCGGGCGACCTCGAACAGCTCGGCCGGGTCGGGCAGCCGGCCGGGGCCGGTGTCCTTGCCGGTGAGCCGCCCGGAGGCCGGGTCGATGACGACGGCCCCGCGCGAGCGCAGGGTCGCCACGTTCGCCCGGGTGGCCGGGTGCTCCCACATCTCGGTGTGCATCGCGGGGGCGAACACCACCGGGCAGCGGGCGGTCAGCAGCGTGTTGGTCAGCAGGTCGTCGGCCAGCCCGTGCGCCGCCCTGGCCAGCAGGTCGGCGGTCGCGGGCGCGACGAACACCAGATCGGCGCCCTGGCCGAGCCGGACGTGCGGGACCTCGGCGACGCGGGTCCACACCTCCGGCGAGACGGGGTGGCCCGACAGGGCCGCCCAGGTGGGCTCGCCGACGAAACGCAGCGCGTCCGCGGTGGGCACGACGCGGACGTCATGGCCGGACTCGGTGAACCGCCGCAGGAGCTCGCACACCTTGTACGCGGCGATGCCTGCGCCGACGCCGAGCACGACGCGCGGCTGGGAGGGGGTCATCTGGTTACGGTCGCCTCTCGGGGGTCCGGGGAACGAACGGCCCCGCCCCGGTCACTCCTCAGCCTTCGATGGGCTCGGCGTTGAGGAGGCCCTCGCGCGTCTCACGCAGCGCGATCGACAGCGGCTTCTCCTGGACCTGCGTCTCGACGAGCGGGCCGACGTACTCCAGCAGGCCCTCGCCCAGCTGGGCGTAGTAGGCGTTGATCTGGCGCGCGCGCTTGGCCGCGATGCTCACGAGGCCGTACTTGGTGTCGACGACTTCGAGAAGCTCATCGATCGACGGGTTGGTGATGCCTTCGCTGCTGGCTGCCACTCGGTGGCCTTCCACTCGTTTTGCCGATGGTGCGGTCTGCCGGTGATGCGGTCCGCCTATGGTGCGCCGGCCGATGATACCGGTCGCGCTCCACTGCTCGCCGTGTTCAACGGACAACCATCAAGGCTAGCAGCTCATGGCATACGTCCTGGACGGCCGTGTTGACGAGCGTGACGTCGAACTCCTTCTCGGCGGCCAGCTCGACCCGCGCCGCGTCCAGCCGGCGCTCGATCACCTCGGGGGGCTCGGTGCCGCGGCCGACCAGCCGCCGGACCAGCTCCTCCCACGAGGGCGGGGCCAGGAACACCAGCAGTGCGGTCGGCATCGACGCGCGCACCTGGCGGGCGCCCTGCAGGTCGATCTCCAGGAGGACCCGCTCGCCCCCGGCGAGCCCCGGTCCTCCACCGGGCGGCGCGGGGTGCCGTAGCGGTTCCCCGCGAACTCCGCCCATTCCAGGAGCTCATCCTCGGCGACGAGCCGGTCGAAACCGGCATCGTCGACGAAGAAGTACTGCAGCCCGTCGGACTCGCCCGGTCGGGGGGCCCGGGTGGTCACCGAGACCGACAGCCACACCTGAGGGTGGGCTCGCCGGATCTCGGCGACGACCGTGCTCTTGCCGACGCCCGACGGTCCGGACAGGACCGTCAGCCGCCGCATGAGCGAGTCCTTCGGGGGGGAGCGGTCCGGCACAGGAATGGGTGCGCCGGAGAGGGACGGGATGGAGCCGGCCGGTGTGGGTACGCCAGAGCCGGCCGCGGCGGAAGCACCGCCGCGCCCGCCCGTGAATCGCGGATCAGCGGTTTCCACCGCCGCCGAACTCACGCTCCAGGGAGGCGCGCTGGTTGGCACCGAGGCCCCGCACACGGCGGGACTCGGCGATGCCCAGACGCTCCATGATCTGCTTGGCACGGACCTTGCCCACACTGGGCAGTGATTCCAGGAGGGCCGACACCTTCATCTTCCCGATGACGTCGTCGGTCTGCCCCTCCTTGAGGACTTCGGCAAGCGAGAGTCCCCCGTGCTTGAGCCGGTTCTTAACCTCGGCACGCTCCTTGCGGGCCTTGGCAGCCTTCTCAAGGGCTGCGGCGCGCTGTTCGGGGGTTAGGGGCGGAAGAGCCACGCCGGGTCACCTCAGGTTTCCACTCGACGGAGTCGGACGAGGGTGGAAACTAGCGAGTTCACGCCCCATAAGGCAACGTGAAGTGCCGTTTAGCCCACCACAAAATCACGAAATTCACTCCACGAAGTGTCCTGAATACGGAGTGTACCCAACTCGGGCCCTCGCGGCGAGCATCCCCGCGACATCCAGCACACTTGCATGATCGTGAAAAATCGCCTTTCAGGGCCGCATTCGCGTCACCCGCCACCCATCGCGCCGGGCCGCCGGAACGCACCGTGCGACGTGACCCTTGTCACGCCCGGCCCGTATCCCCGGCGGGGACACCGCGCAGCCGCGATCCTTGATCGAACGGGGCCGGTCACGGCGCGCCCGCCGAGGTGCGGCGGAGCGCGGTGGCGATGGCGGCCGCCGCGGCGCCCGGGTCCGGGGCGCCGGTGATGGGCCGCCCGATCACCAGCAGGTCGGCCCCCGCCGCCAGCGCCTGCTCCGGGGTGGCCACCCGCGCCTGGTCCTGCGCGTCGGCGCCCGCGGGGCGCACGCCCGGGGTGATGAGCGCGATGCCCGGGCCGACCTCCGCGCGGACCGCCGCGGCCTCCTGCGGGGAGCACACGAGCGCCTGCGCGCCCGCCTCCACCCCGATCACCGCCAGCCGCCGTACGGCGTCCGAGGTGGGTCCCTCGACGCCCAGCACGGCCAGATCGGCGTCGTCCAGCGACGTGAGCACCGTCACCGCCGCCACCCGGGTGGCCGGCGCGGCCTCCACGGCGGCGCGGATCATCGCGGGGCCGCCGGCCGCGTGCACGGTCAGGTATTCAGGCTTGAGCCGCGCCACGGCCCGCGCGGCGCCCGCCACGGTCGCCGGGATGTCGTGCAGCTTGAGGTCGAGGAACACCTGGACCCGGCTGGCGCCCCGCACGCTGGCGACCACGTCCGGCCCGTACCGCAGGTACAGCTCCAGGCCGACCTTGACGGTGCTGACGTGCGGCGTGACCAGGGTGGCCCAGCGCGCGGCCGTCTCCAGGTCGGGGGCGTCGAGCGCGACGGCGATGGGGGCGGGGACGACGTTCACGAGAGTTTCTCCTTCAATTCCCCCGGTTCGGGCGCGGGGGCGGGCGGCTCGGGACGCACCTGCTGCGGTACGTACCCGGCGGAGGCTGGGGCCGGCGTCCGGTGGGCCAGGCCCACGGCGTCGGAGACCCGGCCGATCCGGCGGGCCGCGAGGGCCTCGTCCAGCTCGCGCAGGATCCGGGGCACGGCGGTCGGGTCGTGGAACAGGGTGGTGCCCACCGCGATGGCGGAGGCACCCGCCAGGAGGAACTCCAGCGCGTCCAGGCCGGAGGCCACGCCGCCGACCCCGACGATCGGGACGTCGGGCAGCGCGGCGTGCACCTGGTAGACGCAGCGGACGGCGATCGGACGGACGGCGGGGCCCGACAGGCCGCCCGACACGCCCGTGAGGGCGGGCCGCAGCGTCCCGGTGTCGATCGCCATCCCCTCCATCGTGTTGATCAGTGTGAGGCCGTCGGCGCCGGCGTCCACGCAGGCCAGCGCTATGGTGACGATGTCGGTGACATCGGGGGCGAGCTTGGCCAGGATGGGGATCCCCGGGCGCGCGTGCGCCCGTACGGCGCGGACGACGGAGGCGGCGGCGCCGGGGTGCCAGCCGAACATCCGGCCGCGGTCCTCGACGTTGGGGCACGCCACGTTCACCTCGATCGCGGCGATCCCGGACGCGCCGCGCAGCCGGCGGGCCAGCTCGCCGAACTCCTCCACGCTGCTGCCCGCGACCGACACGACGGTACGGACGCCCTGCTCGGCCAGCCAGGGCAGGTCGCGTTCCAGGAAGCCCTCGATGCCCGGGCCCGGCAGGCCCATCGCGGTGAGCAGGCCGCTGGGTGCCTCGGCCATCCGCGGCGTGGGCCGGCCGGCGCGCGACTGCGCCATCACCGACGTGGTGACGAACGCCCCCAGCCGGTCGAGATCGAAGAACTGCGCCAGCTCCCGCCCCGTCCCGCCGCACCCGGAGGCCGTCAGAACGGGATTGGGCAGCTCCAGCGCCCCCAGACGGGTCTCCAGTCTGGGGGTCATCTCTCGCCGCCTTCCGTGAGGGTCATGGAACGGGGGGCGCCCAGGGCGTCGAACGGGATCGTGCCGAGGTCGCCCCAGCGGACGCGGTCGCCGCGCAGGACCGGCCCGTCGGCGCAGGCCCGCACCATGCGGGTGGCGCCGTCGTCGCCGTGCATGGGGAGCATGCAGGTCATGCACAGCCCGATGCCGCACGCCCCGGTCTCCTGGAGGAACTCCTCCACCGAGACCTGGGAGGGCAGCCCGTACTCGCCGGCGACCTGGGTGACCGTGCGGAGCAGCGGGATGGGGCCGCAGCCGTACAGGACGTCGGCGCCGGTCTCCTGGATCACGCGGGGCAGCACCTCGCGGACGGTGCCCTCCTCGCCCAGCGTGCCGTCCTCGGTGGTGACGGTGGCCGAGTCGCCGATGCGCTGGGCCATCCGGGAGCCGAAGACCTGGCGCCCGGACGGGCCGCCCAGCACGAAGTGCACCTGGCAGCCGCGGCGGTGCAGCGTGTCGGCCAGCGCGAACAGGGCCGCTCCCCCGGGCCCGCCGCCGACCAGCAGGCAGCTGACGGGGTCCCTGGGGAGGCGGAACGGGCGGCCGAGCGGGCCGACGAGGTCGAGCTGGTCGCGGGACCGGCGGCCGGCCAGCCACGCGGTGCCCGGCTCGCGGTCGGCGAACACCAGCTCGACCGTCCCGCCGTAGTCGGACTTGACCTCGTACACCCCGAAGCACCGGCGCAGCAGCCGGCCGGTGTGCTCGCCGCCCACCGCCAGCGCCACGAACTGCCCCGGCCGGAACCGCTCGGCGATCGCCGGGGCCACCAGCGTCAGCGCGTGGTAGTCCTGCACCTGGCGGACCGTCAGTACGGTTGCCGACGTCTGCACCGGTGTGTCGGACACCCGTCTCCCTCTCCTCGTGCCTCTGCTACCCCCGGCCGTGCGCGCCGCGCAGGCGCTCGGCGTGCTCCTGCAGCGAGCGGACGCCGACCTGGCCGCCCGCGATGGCCTCGATGCCCTGGACGGCGGCGGCGAGGCCCTGGACGGTCGTGACGCACGGGATGCCGCGCAGCACGGCCGCCGTGCGGATCTCGTAGCCGTCCAGCCGCGGACCCGCCTGACCGGGGCCGCCGAACGGAGTATTGACGATGAGGTCCACCTCGCCGTCCAGGACGCGCCGCACGATGGTGGGTTCGCCGTCAGGGCCCGGTCCCGCGCTGTGCTTGCGCACGATCTTGGCACGCACCCCGTTGCGGTGCAGGACCTCGGCGGTCCCTTCCGTGGCAAGAATCTCAAAGCCCAGGTCAGCGAGGCGCTTGACGGGGAAGATCATGTGCCGCTTGTCCCGGTTCGCGACCGACACGAACGCCCGGCCCTTGGTCGGCAGCGAGCCGTAGGCGGCCTGCTGCGACTTGGCGTAGGCGGTACCGAAGACCTCGTCGATGCCCATCACCTCGCCGGTCGAGCGCATCTCCGGGCCGAGCACGGTGTCGACGCCCTGGCCCTGGGCGTTGCGGAACCGGTCGAACGGCAGCACCGCCTCCTTGACCGCGATCGGGGCGTCCAGCGGCAGCGAGCCGCCGTCCCCGGTCTCGGGCAGCAGGCCCTCGGCGCGCAGCTGCGCGATGGTGGCGCCCATCATCACCCGGGCCGCCGCCTTGGCCAGCGGCACCGCCGTCGCCTTGGACACGAACGGCACCGTACGGGACGCGCGCGGGTTGGCCTCCAGGACGTACAGCACCCCGGCCGACAGGGCGTACTGGACGTTCATGAGGCCGAGCACGCCCACGCCGCGGGCCAGCGCCTCGGTGGACTCGCGGATCCGCCGGATGTCGTCGTGCCCGAGGGTGATCGGCGGCAGCGCGCAGGCCGAGTCGCCGGAGTGGATCCCGGCCTCCTCGATGTGCTCCATCACGCCGCCGAGGTAGAGCTCCTCGCCGTCGTAGAGCGCGTCCACGTCGATCTCGATGGCCTCGTCCAGGAACCGGTCGACCAGCACCGGGTGGTCCATGCTCACCGCGGTGGCCTTGGTCATGTACGACTCCAGCGTGGCGTCGTCGTACACGATCTCCATGCCGCGCCCGCCGAGCACGTACGAGGGCCGGACCAGGACCGGGTAGCCGATCTCGGCGGCGATCTCGCGGGCCTCCTCGTACGAGGAGGCGGTCCCGTGCTTGGGCGCCAGCAGCCCGGCGCGGTGCAGGACCCGCCCGAACGCGCCGCGCTCCTCGGCCAGGTGGATGCTCTCCGGCGAGGTGCCGACGATCGGGACGCCGGCGTCCTTGAGCTTCTGCGCCAGCCCGAGCGGGGTCTGGCCGCCCAGCTGGACGATGACGCCCGCGACGGTGCCGGTGCTCTGCTCGGCGTGCACGACCTCCAGGACGTCCTCCAGCGTGAGCGGCTCGAAGTAGAGCCGGTCGGAGGTGTCGTAGTCGGTGGAGACCGTCTCGGGGTTGCAGTTGACCATCACGGTCTCGTAGCCGGCCTCGGCCAGCGTGAACGAGGCGTGCACGCAGGAGTAGTCGAACTCCACGCCCTGCCCGATCCGGTTCGGCCCGCTACCCAGGATGATCACCTTGGGCTTGGTGCCGGGCGGGACCTCGGTCTCCTCGTCGTAGGCCGAGTACAGGTAGGGCGTCTGGGCCGCGAACTCGGCCGCGCAGGTGTCGACGGTGAGGTACACGGGCCGCAGCCCGAGCGCGTGCCGTACCTCGCGGACGACCTCCTCCGACAGGTTGCGCAGCTCGCCGATCTGGGCGTCGGAGAAGCCGTGCCGCTTGGCCAGCTGCAGCTTGTCGCGGGTCAGGGCGTCCTCGGCGGTACGGATCTTCTCGGCGATCTCGTTGATCGCGACGATCTGGTCCAGGAACCAGGGGTCGATGCCGGTCGCGTCGTACACCTGCTGGACGGTCGCGCCGGCCCACAGGGCGCGCTGGACGTCGCGGATCCGGCCGTCGTGCGGGCGGCTCGCCTTGTCCAGCCAGTCCGCGACGTCGCCGGGCTCGCCGGCCCACGAGAACGAGGAGCCTTTCTGCTCCAGCGACCGCAGCGCCTTCTGCAGCGCCTCGGTGAAGCAGCGGCCGATCGCCATCGCCTCGCCGACCGACTTCATGTGGGTGGTCAGCGTGGGGTCGGCGCCGGGGAACTTCTCGAACGCGAACCGCGGCACCTTGACGACCACGTAGTCGAGCGTGGGCTCGAACGAGGCGGGCGTCTCGGCGGTGATGTCGTTGGGGATCTCGTCCAGCGTGTAGCCGATCGCCAGCCGGGCCGCGATCTTGGCGATCGGGAAGCCGGTGGCCTTGGAGGCCAGCGCCGAGGACCGCGACACCCGCGGGTTCATCTCGATGACGATCATCCGGCCGGTGCCGGGATGCACCGCGAACTGGATGTTGCAGCCGCCGGTGTCGACGCCGACCTCGCGGATGACCGCGATCGCCACGTCCCGCATGTTCTGGTACTCGCGGTCGGTAAGGGTCAGCGCGGGCGCCACGGTGATCGAGTCACCGGTGTGCACGCCCATCGGGTCCAGGTTCTCGATGGAGCACACGATGACCACGTTGTCGTTGCGGTCGCGCATGACCTCCAGCTCGTACTCCTTCCAGCCGAGGATGGACTCCTCCAGGAGCACCTCGCTGGTCGGGGACGCGTCGAGCCCGGTGCCGGCGATGCGGCGCAGGTCGTCCTCGTTGTGCGCGAAGCCGGACCCGGCGCCGCCCATGGTGAACGAGGGCCGCACGACGACGGGGTAGCCGAGCTCGTCGGCCGCGGCCACCACCTCGTCCATCGTGTGGCAGATCTTGGAGAGCGCGGACTCGGCGTTCAGGCCCTGCTCGCGGGCCACCTTGGCGACGACGCCTTTGAACAGCTCGCGGTTCTCGCCGGACTGGATCGCCTCGACGTCGGCGCCGATCAGCTCGACGCCGTACTTGTCCAGGACGCCGCTCTCGTAGAGCGCGATCGCGGTGTTGAGCGCGGTCTGGCCGCCCAGCGTGGGCAGCAGCGCGTCCGGGCGCTCCTTGGCGATGATCTTCTCGACCACCTCGGGGGTGATCGGCTCGACATAGGTGGCG
This sequence comes from Actinomadura sp. 9N407, assembly GCF_044326315.1. Classification (NCBI taxonomy): domain Bacteria; kingdom Bacillati; phylum Actinomycetota; class Actinomycetes; order Streptosporangiales; family Thermomonosporaceae; genus Actinomadura; species Actinomadura sp. 9N407. The sequence continues at coordinate 428,965 of NZ_JBIRAW010000002.1, forward strand.
TCGGCGAACTCCGGGTCGGTCATGATCGTCGCCGGGTTGCTGTTGACCAGCACGACCCGCAGGCCCTCGTCCTTGAGCACCCGGCACGCCTGCGTGCCGGAGTAGTCGAACTCGCAGGCCTGGCCGATCACGATCGGCCCGGAGCCGATCACCAGTACGGATTGGACATCTTGGCGGCGCGGCATTACTCCGACCCCTCCATCAGCTCGCAGAAGCGGTCGAACAGGCCCGAGGCGTCGTGCGGCCCGGCCGCGGCCTCGGGGTGGTACTGGACGCTGAACGCGGGCCGGTCGATGAGCCGCAGGCCCTCGACGCAGCCGTCGTTCAGGTTGACGTGGGTGACCTCGCCGGGGCCGTAGGGGGTCTCGAACGGCCCGTCCACCGGCGCCTGCACGGCGAACCCGTGGTTGTGCGCCGAGACGTCCACCTTGCCCGTACCGCGGTCCTGGACCGGCTGGTTGATCCCCCGGTGCCCGAACCTCAGCTTGTACGTGCCGAGGCCGAGCGCGCGGCCGAAGATCTGGTTGCCGAAGCAGATGCCGAAGAACGGCTTGCCGGCGTCCAGAACCCCGCGCAGCGCGTCCACGGCGTAGTCGGCGGCGGCCGGGTCGCCGGGCCCGTTGGAGAAGAACACCCCGTCGGGATCCAGCGCGAGGATGTCCTCGGCCGTGCTGGACGCGGGTAGAACGTGCACCTCGCAGCCGCGCTCGGCCATCCGGTACGGCGTCATCGACTTGATGCCCAGGTCGACGGCGGCGACGGTGAACCTCTTGTCGCCGTGCGCCTGGACGACGTACGGCTCCCGGGTGGACACGTCGCGGGCCAGCTCGGCGCCGTCCATCGCGGGGCCGGCCTTCACCCGTTCGATCAGCTCGTGCTCGGGCGCCCGCGCGCTGTCACCGGAGAAGATCCCGGCGCGCATCGCGCCGCGGTCGCGCAGGTGCCGGGTCAGCGCCCGGGTGCCCGGCATCGCGATGCCCACGACGCCCTGCTCGCGCAGCGCCGACCCCAGCGAGCCGGTGGCCCGCCAGTTGGACGCCACCCGCGCCGGCTCGCGCACCACGTACCCGGCGACCTGGATGCGGCCCGACTCGGGGTCCTCGTCGTTCACGCCGGTGTTGCCGATGTGCGGCGACGTCATCGCCACGATCTGGCGCGCGTACGACGGGTCGGTGAGGGTCTCCTGGTAGCCGGTCATCCCGGTGTTGAAGACCATCTCCCCGAACGTCTCCCCCTCGGCCCCGTACCCGGCACCGTGGAACACCCGCCCGTCCTCGAGAACGAGCACCGCGTTCATGGGCTCACTCCGTTCGCGGGTGCCCGCTTCCTGGCTACTCACTGAAGCTTTCCTTCCAGAACGGTGGGCTTGCCGCGCAGGAACGTGGCGACGACGCGGCCGGGCAGCTCCAGCCCCAGGTACGGGGTGTTGCGGCTCTTGGACGTCATCCCCAGCGGGTTCACCGCGCGGCGCGGCGCCGGGTCGTACAGCGTGATGTTGGCGGGCGAGCCGGCCTCCAGCGGGCGGCCCTGGCCGGACAGCCGGCCGATCCGGGCCGGGCGGAACGCCATCCGGTCGGCGACGCCGGCCCAGTCGAGCAGGCCGGTCTCGACCATCGCCTCCTGCACCACGGGCAGCGCCGTCTCCAGGCCGATCATTCCCATCGCGGCCACGGCCCACTCGGTCTCCTTGTCCTCGACCGGGTGGGGGGCGTGGTCGGTGGCGACGCAGTCGATCGTGCCGTCGGCCAGCGCGTGCCGCAGCGCGGTCACGTCGTCGGCGGTCCGCAGCGGCGGGTTGACCTTGTAGATCGGGTCGTAGGTCTCGGCGCAGGCGTCGGTCAGCAGCAGGTGGTGCGGGGTGACCTCGGCGGTGACCTGGCAGCCCTTGCTCTTGGCCCAGCGGATCAGCTCCACCGAGCCGGCCGTGGAGACATGGCAGACGTGCAGCCGGGAGCCGACGTGCTGGGCCAGCAGCACGTCCCTGGCGATGATCGCCTCCTCGGCGACCGCGGGCCAGCCCGTGAGCCCGAGCCTGGCCGACATCTCGCCCTCGTTCAGCTGGGCGCCCTCGGTGAGCCGCGGCTCCTGCGCGTGCTGGGCGACCACGCCGTCGAACGCCTTCACGTACTCCAGCGCGCGCCGCATGATCACCGCGTCGGAGACGCAGTGGCCGTCGTCGGAGAACACCCGGACCCCGGCGGCCGAGTCGGCCATCGCGCCCAGCTCGGCCAGCTGCTCGCCGCGGATGCCGCGGGTGACGGCGCCGACCGGCTGAACGTCGCAGTAGCCGGCCTCGCGGCCCAGCCGCCAGACCTGCTCGACCACGCCCGCCGTGTCGGCGACCGGGTCGGTGTTGGCCATCGCGTGCACGGCGGTGAACCCGCCCATCGCGGCGGCCCTGGTCCCGGACTCGACGGTCTCGGCGTCCTCCCGGCCGGGCTCGCGCAGGTGGGTGTGCAGGTCGACCAGGCCCGGCAGCGCGACCAGGCCCTCGGCCTGGACGGTCTCCGCCCCCGCCTCGTCCAGGCCCGCGCCGATCCGCGCGATCTTCCCGTCCCGGACGAGGATGTCGGCGGGCTCGCCGCCCATGATCCGGGCGCCCTTGATGATGTAGGTGTTGCTGACCGGGGTGTTGCTCACTCGGAGATCTCCTTGCCGAACGCGGGCTCGGAACCACCGAGCAGCAGGTACAGGACGGCCATCCGGGCGCTGACGCCGTTGGCGACCTGCTCGACGATGGTGGAACGGGGCGAGTCCGCGACTCCGGCGGCGATCTCGACGCCGCGGTTCATCGGGCCGGGATGCATGACGATGGCGTGCTCGGGGAGCTGGGCCATGCGATCGCCGTCCAGCCCGTACCGGCGGCTGTACTCGCGGACCGTCGGGAAGTACGCGGCGCTCATCCGCTCGGCCTGGACCCGCAGCATCATGACCACGTCGCTCTTGGGCAGCACCGCGTCCAGGTCGTACGACACCTGGCACGGCCATGAGTCGACCGCTACGGGCAGCAGGGTCGGCGGGGCGACCAGGGTCACGTCGGCGCCGAGCGTGTGCAGCAGGAGGACGTTGGAGCGCGCCACGCGGCTGTGCAGGACGTCGCCGACGATGGTGACCTTGCGCCCCTCCAGGTCGCCGAGCCTGCGGCGCATGGTGAACGCGTCCAGCAGGGCCTGGGTCGGGTGCTCGTGGGTGCCGTCGCCGGCGTTGACGACGCTGCCCTTGACCCAGCCGGCCAGCCGGTACGGGGCGCCGGAGGCGCCGTGCCGGATCACCACGCCGTCGGCGCCCATCGCCTCCAGCGTGAGCGCGGTGTCCTTGAGGCTCTCGCCCTTGGAGACGCTGGAGCCCTTGACGGAGAAGTTGATCACGTCGGCGGACAGCCGCTTGGCGGCGGCCTCGAACGAGATGCGGGTGCGGGTGGAGTCCTCGAAGAACAGGTTGACCACGGTCATCCCGCGCAGCGTCGGCAGCTTCTTGATCGAGCGCCCGGAGATCTGCGCGAGTTCCTCGGCGGTGTCCAGGATCAGCAGGGCGTCGTCCCTGGTCAGATCGGCGGCCGAGATCAGATGGCGCTTCATTTGCGGTCCCCCTCCTCCCGCGGCCCGGCGGGGCCGAGCAGGACGGCGTCGCGGTCGTCGTTCTCCGCCAGCAGGACCCGGACGGTCTCGCGCATCGAGGTGGGCAGGTTCTTGCCCACGTAGTCGGCGCGGATCGGGACCTCGCGGTGGCCCCGGTCGACCAGGACCGCCAGCTGGACGGCGCGCGGCCGGCCCAGATCGTTGAGGGCGTCCAGCGCGGCCCGTACGGTACGGCCGGAGAACAGCACGTCGTCGACCAGGACCACGATCCGGTCGTCCACGCCGTCGGGCGGCAGCTCGGTGCGGCCGAGCGCGCGGGCGGGCTTCATCCGGAGGTCGTCGCGGTACATCGTGACGTCGAGCGAGCCCCACGGAACGGGACGGCCCTCGACCTCCTCCAGCTTGGCCGCCAGCCGGCGGGCCAGCGTCACGCCGCGGGTCTGGATGCCGAGCAGCACCACGGCCTCGCCGCCCTTGGTGCGTTCGAGGATCTCGTGCGCGATGCGAGTGAGCGCGCGACGGATGTCGGGGGCCTCCAGGACGGCCTTGTGCCTGGGGTCACTGTGCCGGGGGTCGCCGGGTTTGGGGTCGCCGGGCCGGGGGTCACCGTCCGCCACGCGCGCCGTGCCCGGCTCTTCCGGCCGGAAGGCAGCATTCACCACCGAAACCTCCTTTCCCGCCTCTCTGGACGGGCCTTAAAGGACGTCTTGTCCGTCTCACCGTAGCAGCAAGGCCCTGCTGCCCCGTCCCGGACCGGGGGGTATCGTGCCTGGTGAGAGCGGTCACACTGGGGCGCGTCCGGACCGGAGCGGCGGGAGCGGAACGTCTCGGCGAGACCGGGCGAATCACCCGATACCGGATGCGGGCGGACCAGATCGAGACCTGCGGATTCGACCGCTTTTTTCCAATCGGCTTGACCTGGAGCCCTACCCGTTTTACCGTCACTGTCCGTAACCATCCCTGGAGACAGACTCCCACGGCGTCACCGCCCGAAGAATCTGACTCCCCCCGGGGCAGTCCCGGGGCCCGACGACAAACGACGAAAGAGCCTGGGGGCCGCAAATGCCGTCTGAATACGCTAAGGCTCTGGGTGGGCGTCTTCGCGCCATCCGCACGCAGCAGGGCCTGTCCCTGCACGGCGTGGAAGAGAAGTCCCGTGGCCGCTGGAAGGCCGTCGTCGTGGGTTCGTACGAGCGGGGCGACCGCGCCGTCACCGTTCAGAAGCTGGCCGAGCTCGCCGATTTCTACGGCGTGCCGGTATCCGAGTTGCTGCCCGGCGGAGCCGCGCCGAGCCCGCTCGGGCCTACACCCAAGCTCGTGATCGACCTCGAGCGGCTGCAGCAGCTTCCGAAGGACAAGGCCGGACCCCTCGCCCGCTACGCCGCGACGATCCAGAGCCAGCGGGGCGACTACAACGGAAAGGTCCTGTCCATCCGCCAGGAGGACCTGCGTTCACTCGCGGTCATCTACGACAAGTCCCCGACCGAGCTGACCGAGGAGCTGATCGGCTGGGGCGTTCTGGACCCCGAGGCGCGCCGCGCCGTCGAATCCTTCTGACCCGGCCGAACCATCTGCTCCGTACGAGGCCGTAGACGACCCGTACGGCCTCGCGAGAACCGGTGCGAGGCCGTACGGGCCGGGTCGGCCGGGCCGGGAACGCGCCCGGGGCCCGTTCCCCGTCAGCCTCCGCTGACGGGCTCGGCGGCGCCGATGTCCAGGCTGGAGACCGTGAACGGCAGCGTCTCGGGCGGGAGGCCGGCCACCCACCGGTCGTACTGGCTGTTGACCACCATGACGCGGGTCCCGGTCAGTGCGATGGAGCTCGGGTGGCGGAACCCGCCGGGCGGCACGTACCGCGCCGTGTAGCCGCCGCGCGCCAGGTCGGACGACATCTCGACCACGGCGACCTGGGGGACCAGGCCGGGGACCTGGTTGATGTTGCCCTGGACGACATGGAGCCGCCCGTCGCGCCAGGCGAGCCCGTCCCCGTTGGGCAGGCCGTGCCCGTCCAGGTCGACCTGGACGGCCGCACCGCTGTGCCGGTCGATCCGCCACAGGTCGCCCGTACTGCTGTTGACGGTCAGCAGGTGGCGCCCCACGGCGAGGATCCCGTTGAGGTTGTGCCGCCCCTCGACCCAGTCGATCGGCGTCGCGGCGACGTCCAGCCAGTTCTCGATCCGCCAGCGGCCGCCGTCGCCGGTGATCCGGTAGAGGACCGGCCTGAACGAGTCGGTGGCGTAGACGGTGCCGTCGCCGGCGACGGTGATCTCGTTGAGGAACCCGCCCTCCAGGCCCCTGAGCGTGGCCAGCAGCCGCCGGGAGCGGGTGTCGTACACCCGCATCGTGCCGGTGTCGGCACCGCCCACGTAGAGCCTTCCGGCGGCGTCCAGGGCCATCCCCGAGGTGACGCTGCGCCCGTCCTCACCATCGGGAGACCAGACCTCCAGCCGGGGTCGCGACACGTGCCCGCGGAAGAGCGTGCCGTCATCGGCACTGCCGACGTAGAAGTAGCCGGTGGCGCGGTCGAACGCCATACCGGTCGGGAAGGCGCGGTCACCCGGGAGCGTGTACGCGCTGGGCGGCCGGGGGCCGGCGTTCGCGCTCCCCGCGGCGGCGGGGGCGGACACCAGACCCAGCAGCGTGATGACCACGACGGGCCAGGTGAGCTTCCGCATCCGCCCTCTTCCACGTTCGCTTCGCAAATCTTCCCCATTGATCGATGGAAAGCGCACACCTCGTACGCCTTTGTTCACTGCTCGCTCCATAGCGACGAGCGTCATCTCGCGCCATGGTCTGGAAATGCCACCGGCACGTTCCTTCATCTATCGGAACGCCGTTGCGGCGGGTTCGGTCACCACGGTTCCGCCGCGAGAACGGCGACCGAGGCCGCCTGAACGGCCCCGGTCAGGGCGGCGGCCGTGGCGATGAGCGCGATTCCGGCACGAATGGCACCACGCATATACGTCCTCCGCGATCGGCTGCGTCAACGGCCCCAGTTGATCAACTCGTACCGAAAGCGGAGATAAAAGCGTCCCGTACCGGAATCACCGGGCGGGTCACCCGGCGCGTTCCAGGGACACTTCGGGAAGGCGCCGGGCCAGCGGGCCGGGCAGCCACCAGGCGTGCCGGCCGAGCAGCTGCATGGCCGCCGGAACGATCAGGCACCGGATCACCACGGCGTCCAGCAGGATCGCCACCGCCAGGCCGAGCCCGAACTGCTGCAGCATCCGGCTCGGGCTCAGCACGAACGCGGCGAACACCACGATCATGATGGCCCCGGCGGCCGTGATCACCTGTCCGGTCGCCGCCAGCCCCTCGCGTACGGCCGCGGCCGGATCCCGGGTCCGGATCCACTCCTCGTGGATCCGCGACAGCAGGAACACCTCGTAGTCCATCGAGAGCCCGAACACGATCGCGAAGATCATCACCGGGATGAACGCCTCGACCGGGCCCGCCGGGACGCCGAACCACCCGTACTGGAACACCAGCGTGATCGTTCCCAGCGCCGCGCCGATCCCCAGCAGGTTGAGCAGCGCCGCCTTGACCGGGATGAGCACCGAGCGGAACACCACCAGGAGCAGCAGCGAGGACAGGCCGACGACGACCGCCGCGAACAGCGGCAGCCGCTCGGACACCTTGTCGGCGAAGTCGAGTGCCGCGGCCGTCGAGCCGCCCACCACGAGCCCGTCGGGCAGGACGTCCTCGCGCAGGGTGTGGACCAGGTCCCCCGTCGCCTCGTCCTGCGGGGCCGTCTCGGGGGTGACGATGACGGTGTAGATCCGCCCGTCCTGGGACGGGATGGGCGGGGTGGCCGAGGCGACGCCCTCCGTACCGGCAAGCAGGCTCCGCACGCCGCGTCCCGCCGCCGCGTCGCCCTCGCCGACAACGATCAGCGGGCCGTTCACGCCGGGCCCGAAGCCCTCGGCCAGCAGGTCGTAGGCCTGGCGGCTGGTCTGCCCCGCCGGATCGTTGCCGGCGTCGGCGAAGCCCAGCCGCATGTCCAGCGCGGGGGCGGACAGGGCCAGCAGCGCGAGGACGGCGACCGCCAGCGCCGGCACGGGGTACCGCTGGACGGCCGTGGCCAGCCGCCGCCATCCGGCCCCCGGCTCCTTACCGCGCCCGGCGGCCTTGGCGGCGCGCTTGCGCACGTGCCGTTCGATCCGGGCGCCGGTGATGCCGAGCAGCGCGGGCAGCAGGGTCAGCGAGGCGAGCATCGTGACCAGCACGGTCAGCGCGACCGCCAGCGCCACGCCCTGCAGCGCGCCGAGCCCGAGCACGACCAGCCCCAGCAGCGCGATGATCACCGTGCAGCCGGCGACGAACACGGTACGGCCGGCGGCGTCCAGGGCGCGCACGGTCGCCTCCCGCGGCCGCTCCCCGTCCAGCAGCTCATGCCGGTACCGGTAGAAGATCAGCAGCGCGTAGTCGACACCGACGCCCAGCCCGACCAGCATCATGATCGGCGGGGTGAAGTCGGCGACCGTGGCCACCCGCGAGCCCAGCACGATCAGCCCCATCGCGCCGCCCACCGCGAACAGCGCGGTGACCAGCGGCAGCGCGGCGGCCAGCAGCGATCCGAACAGCAGCACCAGGATCACCAGCGCGGCCAGCATCCCCGCGCCCTCGGCGGCGCCGCCCTCGCTCTCCTCGGCCCCGCGCGCCGCCTCGCCGCCCGCCTCGACCTGGACGCCCGGTCCGGCGGCGGTACGGGCGGTGTCCATGACGGCCCGGACGTCGTCCTTGGGGACGATCTCGGCCTTCCCGGTCAGGATCACGGTGCCGTACCCGATCCGGCCGTCCTCGGAGATCGCGGCGGGATCGTCGTACGGGACCTGGACCGCCGCCACGCCCGGCATGCCCTTCACCTTGCCGAGCGCCGCCCGCACGTCCCGTTCGACGGCGGGCGAGCGCAGGCCGGCCTCGGCCTTGACCACGATCCGCACGGTGTCGCCCGCCTGCGGCGAGCCGTGCTCGGCCAGCAGATCGGACGCCCGCTGCGACTGCGTCCCTGGCAGCGAGAAGTCGTTGCGGTAGTCGGAGCCGGCCGCCTGCGAGCCGGCCGTGATGGCGATCAGCACCAGCGCCCACAGGCCCAGGGCGTACCAGCGGTGCCGGAACGACCAGGACGCCAGCCGCGCGAACCGTCCCATGCTCATCGCCCCCTGCGCGAAGCGAGGCGGTAGCAGATCAGAGCGCCCGCCAGGGCGGCCAGCAGCGGGACGCCGACGTGGACGGCCACCAGCGCGGGCGTGTCCTCAGCGCTGAGCGTCACGTCCAGAACGAAATGGCTGAACGCGGCGAACGCCTCGGTCAGCATGAAACCGGCGATGCCGCCTGCGAAGAACCCCGCGACCGCCGCACCGGCCCTGTTGGGAGCTTCCTGGTTTTGAATGGATCTGTCTGGGGTGCCCGTGTCTGGACTGCGCGTGTCCGGAGCGCCCTTGTCGGGAGTGGAATCGTTCATGCCATCACCGTGCGGGCACGGCCTACCCCGTCACATCGGCCCAGGGACCCGACCGGTATACCCCCGTTGTTGCGTCCGCGGCCTTACCGCCTGCACCCAGTGTTGCGAATCAGGTCGCGGATCAGCCGGCCCAGCCGGGGCTGACCATGCCGCTCTCGTACGCGAGCACCACCAGCTGCGCCCGGTCCCGGACGTCCAGCTTGGTCATGATCCGGCTGACCCCGCTCCGGGCGGTGGCCGGGCTCAGGGCCAGCCGGGCGGCGATCTCGTCGTTGGACAGGCCCTCGGCCACCAGCCCCATGACCTCGCGCTCCCGCCGGGTGAGCGCGTCCAGCCGGGGATCGGGCCCGGGGCGGGCCATCCGCGCGGCGTACTCGGCGATCAGGCGCCGGGTCACCGACGGGCTGATCAGCGCGTCGCCGCGCGCCGCGACCCGCACGGCCCGCAGCAACTCCCCCGGCTCGGTGTCCTTGACCAGGAAGCCCGCGACGCCCGCGCGCAGCGCCGCGTACACGAACTCGTCCAGGTCGAACGTCGTCAGGATCACGATCCGCACGGCCGCGTCCTCGGCCACGATCCGCCGGGTCGCCTCCAGCCCGTCCATCCCGGGCATCCGCACGTCCATCAGGATCACGTCCGGCCGGGTCTCGCGCGCCAGCTCGACCGCCCGCGCCCCGTCCTCGGCCTCCGCGACCACGGCGATGTCGTCCTCGTCGTCCAGCAGCGAGCCGAACCCGGCCCGCACCAGCGCCTGGTCGTCGGCGAGCAGGACCCGGATCATGCGTCCGCACCATAGGGCAGCCGCGCCCGGACCCGGAAACCGCCGCCGGGCACCGGGCCCGCGGCCAGCTCGCCGCCCAGCGCGCGTGCCCGCTCCCGCATGCCGCGGATGCCCTCGCCACCACCGCCGCTGCCCGTACCCCGGCCGTCGTCGCGTACCTCCAGCCGCAGCTCGGCCGTGCCGTAGCCGATCGTCAGCTCGACCCGGTCCGCCGCCGCGTGCCGGGTGACATTGGTGATCGACTCCTGCAGGATCCGGAACGCGGCCAGATCGACGCCCGCCGGCAGCGGGCGCGGCGTGCCCTCGGTCCGCCGGGACACCTCCAGCGACGCCAGCTCCGCGTACCGGACGAGCTCGTCCAGCCGGTCCAGTCCCGCCGCCGGCGGATCGACCTGCCGCAGCACCCCGATCGCCGACCGCAGCTCGCGCAGCGTGTCCCGGCTGGCCTCCTTGATCACGGTGAGCGCCGGCGCGGGATCGCGCGGCAGCCGGTACAGCGCCGTTCCGGCCTGCACATTGATCATCGACAGATGGTGCCCGACCACGTCGTGCAGCTCGCGCGCGATCCGCAGCCGCTCCTCCGCCGCCCGCAGCCGCGCCGCCTCCTCCGCCCGCCGTACGGCCTCGCGCAGCGCCTCCCGCCGCCCGTGCCGTACGGTGCCCAGCGCCAGCAGCGCCACCACCCAGCCGGCCAGCATGAACAGCGTGATGCCGTTGGTCTCGTCGTGGCCGGACAGGGTGCCGAGCGTCGCGGTGGCCACCGTCGCGGCGCCCAGCGCCACCGCAGCCGGGAGCCGCCCCTCGGCCGCGACGACGTACAGGCACAGCAGGACCACCACGACCAGCGGCCCGTCGACCGCGCTGTACACGTAGAAGAACGCGGTCGCCGCCAGCGCGTACAGGCACGCGATCACGGCGTGCCGGCGGAAGAACAGCGCGCCGCACACGCTGAGGATCAGCACCCAGTCCAGCAGCGGCCGCCCGGGCGTCCCGAGCCACGCCGGGACGGTGCCGGCGACCACGAGCGCCGTCACGGCCGCGGGGAAGAGCATCGCTCCAGCATCACACGGCCGACGCGCAGCGCTCCACCGCCGGTTCGCGCACCCGCGGCGGCCGTCCCGGCACGATCAGGGCCAGCACCATCACCGCGCCCATGACGCCCGCGCTCACCGCGAACCCCAGCGTGTAGCCGGCCTCGTCCGTCGCCGCCACGGCGATCAGGACCGCGCTCGCCTGCGCCCCGAGCGACGTCCCCACGTTCCGTACGAGAGTGTTGACCCCTGTGGCCACGCCCGTCTCGTTCAGCGCGACCGCGTGGACGACCAGATTGGCGACCGCCGCGTAGGCCAGGCCCAGGCCGATGCCCCGCGCGATGCCCCCGACGTACAGCTGCCACATCTCGTCATGCTGGAACGCCACGAACCCGTAGCCGACCGCCGTCAGGAACGCTCCAGCGAGCAGCACCGCACGCGACCCCACCCGCCGGTCGAGCAGCCCGGCCATCATCCCCGCCGCCGTCATCCCGATGCTCGCGGGAAGCTGCAGCATCGCGGCCTGCGTCGCCGTACCGCCGAACCCGAACCCGTCCCGTTCCGGCAGCTGCACCAGCAGCGGGAACAGCAGCCCGCCGGCCATCAGCGCGTACCCGGACAGCAGCGACGCCGCGTTCGCCGTCCAGACACCCCTCCTGCGCATCAGCCGCAGATCGACCAGCGGCTCGGCCACCCGCCGCTCGACCAGGAGCCATGCAACGAGCAGGACGGCGGCGATCGCCAGCAGCCCGATCACCCCGGGGGACGTCCACCCCCAGTCCAGCCCCTGGGTCAGCGCCGTCAGCGCCGCGACCAGCCACCCGGCGAAGAGCACGGCCCCCCACCAGTCGATCCGCGCCGTCAGCGCCCCCTTCGTCGCTGGAACGATCCACCACGCCAGTACCAGGCCCGGCACCAGCCCCATCACCGGCACCCACAGCAGCCACCGCCAGCCCGCATGGTCGATGATCGGCCCCGCCAGGCACCACGACAGCGCCCCGCCGAGCCCCAGCATCGACGACATCAACCCGACCGCCGACGCCGTCCGCTCGGGCGGGTACACCTCCCGGATGATCGTGTACGCCAGCGGGAAGACGCCCCCGCCGATCCCGCTCAGCGCCCGTCCGGCCAGCATCACCCCGAGCGACCCGGCCGACGCCGCGACGACCATCCCCACGATCGCGATCACCAGCACGGCCAGCAGCACCCGGCGCGGCCCGTACAGGTCCCCTAACCGCCCGATCACCGGCGTCGAGACGGCCGCCGACAGCGTCATCGCCGTCAGCGTCCAGGCGGCCCCGGCGGCCGTCGTGCGCATGCCCTCCTGCAGCAGCGGCAGCGCCGGCGTCATCACACCCATGGCCAGCGAATAGGCCATCACCCCGAGAAACGCCAGCAGCGGCACCAGCCCTCTTCCCCCGCGCGCCGCCAACACCCCTCCTCGCCAAGACCCCAAACATTCTCATATCGCCCGAACGGGCATGGGAGCAGGGCGCGGCGGAGGCCGCTGAGGATGCGGGACTCCGCCGCGCCCTGGTCAGGGGTGGGCGTTCTGCCGGGCCGGGGCGTCGGTCGCCATGGGGAACGGGCTTGCGACGCCCCGGCTCCGGCGCGGCCGCCCGAAGGGGAGGGAAGACGGCCGCGTGCCGGCCGGCCTGGGCCGGCCGGCCTCGGGGATGATCAGCTGGCCTCGGGGATGGGCAGGGTGGGCTGGCCGGGGACGCCCAGGGTGTCCTCGACCAGGGAGACGAAGACGCCGGCGTCGTGCATCAGCTCGTCGGCCTCGTGCGGGGTGACGGCGCGGGGCAGGCCGGCCTCGGCGGCGGCGCGCTTGTCGGCGCCGGCGGCGAAGAAGGCGGCCCACTCGCGCAGGGCGGGCTCGGCCTCGGGCAGCAGCACCCAGACGCTGCGGGGACGGCCCCGGTAGTGGGTGTCGCGGGGCTCCTTGGCGGCCAGGACCGCGGCGGCGGCGCGCAGGGCGGACAGGTGTGCGCAGACGTAGCGCATGGCGGGCGTGGTGGCCTCGGCGGCCTCCGCCAGGCCCATCCGCGCGGCGTGCAGCTGGCCGACCGCGGTCTGGGCGGGACGGGGCGCCGGCAGCGCTCGGGGCCGCGGGCTCGGCAGGCGCTGGGCAGAAGAGTGGAGACCGTGTGCGGTCATCGTTCCGGACATGACTGCCTCCTTCCGGCTCGGGCCGGCCGGGCGGAGAGCTTCCCCTCTCTCCGCCCGGCCGCCGTCCCGTCCTCGGCGGGGACGTCGCCCTGGCACGGTCCGCGAGTCCCGTGCCACCTCGAACGTCAGTTCGAGGCATTCCCAGTAAACCGTCCTGACGTCGATTCGTCAATGTGTTCGAACGAGTGTCACTTCGGGCGTCGAACGTGCACGGGCATACCGGTCGTGACCAGGTCCGGGAAGTTCTCGGCGATGTGCATCGGGAGCCGGACGCAGCCGTGCGAGGCCGGGTGGCGGGGGACGTCGGGGGCGCCGTGGAACGCGATGCCGCCGTTGAAGTAGATGGGGTTGTAGAGCCGGCCGAGGGGTGAGGTCTCCCAGCCGGAGGCGCGGCGGCCGGTACGGAAGTCGCCGGTGCCGGTGGTGGCGTAGCGGCAGCGGGCGACCGTGGCGCCGCGGTCCTTGGCGCAGTAGTACTCGCCCGAGCCGGACGAGATGTGCGAGATGAGCTTGGGCTTGCCGTCCCGGTAGACGACGAGGAACTGGCGGCGCAGGTCGACGTCGACGCGATCGGCCTCGCGGCGCTTGGCCATGGGACGGGGCTGCGCGGGGGCGTCCAGGGCGGCCCACGTCTTCTGGCCCACGGTGCTGTTCACCTTGAGGCCGTTGACCTTCTTGAACGCCCACACGGCCATCTGGCTGGACAGGCCGTACTTGCCGTCGGCACGGCCCGGGTCGTACCCGAGCTGCTTGAGTCGCTTCTGCAGGGTCTTGACGTCGTCGCCCTTGGTACCGGACTTGAGGGTACGGCGCGTGGGCGTAGGGGTCGGGGTGGCGGTGGCCGGGGAAGCGGCGGGCGTGTTGGCCTGCTTGCCGGCGGGCTTGTCGGCGCCCGTACAGCCGGTCAGCAGCAGGGCACCGCCCACGAGCACGACCGCGCCCGTTCTCATGCTCATCGAGGTTCCTCCGTGGATACCCCTGCCTTCAGGCAGGAAAGGAAAAGGACTCCTGTACAGCAGGCAGACATCGTCGACTCTGTCCCGGGGACGGGGAGAGAACGTCCATCGCAGTATGTTGCCGGAATGTCGCAAGCTGTTTCGGTATCTTGCGGGCCATGGCCACTGGCGTGAAGCGGGCGTTCAAGTACCGCTTCCACCCCACCGCTGCACAGGCGGCCGAGCTGTCGCGGACGTTCGGGTGCGTGCGCAAGGTGTACAACCTGGCCTTGGCGGCCCGTACCGATGCGTGGACGCTTCGGCAGGAGAGGGTCAGCTACAACCAGACCTCGGCGATGCTGACGGGGTGGAAGAAGACCGCGGAGCTGGCCTATCTGGGTGAGGTGTCCTCGGTCCCGCTGCAGCAGGCACTGCGGCACCTGCAAACGGCCTTCACCGGCTTCTTCACCAAACGCGCCCGGTACCCCCGCTTCAAGTCCAAGCACCGGTCGCGTGCCTCTGCGGAGTACACCAGTTCGGCGTTCCGGTACCGCGAGGGGGCGCTGACCCTGGCCAAGATGGCCGAGCCGCTGGACATCGTCTGGTCCCGGCCGTTGCCTGAGGGCAGCAGCGCGCCGACGACGGTGACGGTGTCGAGGGACGCGGCTGGGCGCTGGTTCGTGTCCCTGCTGTACCAGGACGCCGACGTGAAGCCGCTGCCGGCCACGGATGCGGCGGTGGGGATCGACGTCGGCTTGAATCATCTGCTGACCCTGTCGACCGGGGAGAAGGTGACCAACCCCCGACATGAGCGCCGCGACCGGGACCGCCTGGCAAGGGCGCAGCGGGAACTGGCCCGCAAGGCCAAGGGCTCGGCCAACCACGCCAAGGCACGGCTGCGGGTTGCCCGTGTCCACGCCCGCATCGCCGATCGCAGGCGCGACCACCTGCACAAGCTCACCACTCGACTCGTGCGCGAAAACCAAACGCTCGTGATCGAGGACCTGGCCGTGTGCAACATGGTCAAGAACCGGAGTCTGGCCCGCGCGATCTCGGATGCGGCGTGGTCGGAGTTTCGGAGCATGCTGGGGTACAAGGCGGCCTGGTACGGGCGGGAACTGGTCGTGGTCGACCGGTGGTTCCCCTCCTCCAAGCTGTGCTCTCACTGCGGCGCCCTCGCCGAGAGAATGCCGTTGAACGTCCGAGCCTGGACGTGCGGCTGCGGGACGCGCGCGCGTGCTGATGCGGAGGACTCAGGCTCGGAGGACCACATGCAGGTTTCCGACAAGGGATTCCAACACGGGGATTCCGGCACTTTAAAGTGGGCGCCATGCATCCCAACGTCGAACGTGTCGCCCGCGTGCTGCGGGAACGGGGAGCGGCCGGGGAGATCGTCGAGCTTCCCGAGCCGGTGCCCACCGCGAAGGCCGCCGCCGACCAGGTGAACTGCGAGGTCGGCGCGATCGCCAACAGCCTGATCTTCGACGCGGACGGAGCGCCGCTGCTGGTGCTGACCAGCGGCGCGCACCGGGTCGACACGGCCAAGGTCGCCGCGCTGGTCGGAGCCGAGAAGGTGAAGCGGGCCAAGCCGGAGTTCGTCCGGGAGGCGACCGGGCAGGCGATCGGGGGCGTGGCGCCGGTCGGGCACCGGGCGCCGGTACGGACGCTGGTGGACGTGTGGCTGGCCAAGTACGACCAGGTGTGGGCGGCGGGCGGGATCCCGCACACGGTGTTCCCGACCTCGTACGATGAGCTCCTGCGGATCACCGACGGGGAATCCGCCGATGTGGGGGCCGACGAGTGACGGTGGACAGTGAGGGTGCACGAGTGAACGAGGAAGCGGGCGCGAAGGCGACCACCGAGCTGTGGCACAACCCGCGCTGCTCCAAGAGCCGCGCCGCCAAGGCCGCGCTGGACGAGGCGGGCGTGCCGTACATCGAGCGCCGCTACCTGGACGAGCCGCCGACGGCCGAGGAGTTCGACGCGGTGCTGACGAAGATCGGCGCGGAGCCGTGGGAGGTGGCGCGGCTGAACGAGCCGGTCGCCAAGGAGCTCGGCCTCAAGGACATGGCACGGGACCGCGCGCTGTGGATCGAGACGATGGTGGCGAACCCCTCGCTCATCCAGCGGCCGATCGTGCTGACCGGAGGCGGGGACGTGGTGGTGGCCCGCGACCCGCAGTCGGTGCGCAAGGCCCTCGACAGCGCGTGACGCGGGTGTGATCCTGGGACACTATGACCGCGCAGATGCGCACCGGCCCGGCCGCGCGCGACGCCGACTTCCGGGGCATCGACCCGCCGGCGCTCAACCATCTGATCAAGCAGGTCCAGGACGCCGAGACCGCGATCAAGAGCTGGCTGAACGGTCACCGTCCCCCGCCCGGGGTTCCGGCCACGGGCTACCGGCAGGCCGAGCAGGCGGCGCGGTGGGCGGCCGACCAGCTCGGCATGCTGACCCGGCGCTACAACTACGCGATGACCCATCCCGATCGCGGCGGCGGGGTCGAGGCGCCGGCCGTCCCGGTCCTGCCGAGGACGCCGGGCGGCGGTACGCCCGGTCCCGGCAGGAAGCCCGAACCGGTGGAGAGCCCGCCCCGGCTGCAGCCGGTAGCGCCTGTCACCCCGGCCCCGCCGAACGGCGCGGGCGGGGATCTGGGCAACTTCCCCACCCGGCAGGAGGCGGCGAAGGCGGCCCGGACGGACGCGCTGGCGGTCGCGGCCGCCGTCCAGGACCGCAAGCCGGTGCCCGAGCCGGTGTGGCGGAACCTGGCGGCCAACGCCGGCGACCCCGACTACACCGAGAAGCTCTACGAGCGGCTCGGCCCGGCTGCGGCGGCCGACCTGCTCAAGGCGGCCGGTGGTGACGAGGCGCGGCTGGCGGCCGTACGGGAGTCGCTGGGCACCGCGAGCCACCAGCTGACGATGGACGTGCGGTGGCTGCGCGCGTTCCTGGCCCAGGCCGATCACGCGGAGATCCGCCCGGTGGCGGTCCAGGTGCTGACCGGGGCGCGGCTGAGCGACCGTACCCGGGAGGCCATGGGCCGGCTGGGCCTCGAACCGAAGGCCGGTTGACCGATGGCCCCTCCGCCGCCCCCCGGGAGCCTGCCCCCGCCGCTCGATCCGGCCGCGGCGGGCAAGCTGCCGCCGACCGAGCAGCCCAACCCCGCGTACCGCGAGCTCTACCAGGCGTACGCCGACGCGTACGGCAGCATCGGGCGGCTGCGCCAGGCCCTCGATCCGGCGGTCAAGACGCTGAACGGGACGGACGCGTGGCTGGGCCCGGAGGCCCGGCAGTGGGGCCGCCAGCTCGAGAACAACCAGCGCTCGCTGCAGAAGGCCGCCGACAGGATCCTGTGGGACATCTACGACCGGCTGTCGGCGACCCGGCGGACCGTCGCCCGGGTCTAGTGTCTAGCGCGTGAAGGAAGCGAAGCTGCGCGACATCGACCACCGCGCGTTCCAGCGGCGGCTGGGCCCGATCCTGGCGGTGTACGCGGCGGCGATGCGGCCGCCCGCCGAGCAGCTCCCGGGGCGCCACACGATCATGGACCGGCATGCCTCGTACCCCCGGTTCCGCGCGGTGGTGGCCGAGCGGCGCGGCGCCCTGATCCCGCTCGGCGGAACGCTCCAGGGGTTCGGGTACGGGTTCGCCGGCGAGCGCGGCCAGTGGTGGCACGACGTGGTGCACGGGGCGCTGGCCGAGATCGGCGGGCCCGAGCACGCGGCGCACTGGCTGGACGACTCGTTCGAGGTGGCCGAGTTGCATGTGCATCCCGAGCACCAGGGCCAGGGGCTCGGGCGGCGGCTGCTCGGCACGCTGTGCGAGGGGCGGCCCGAGCGCACCGTGGTGCTGTCCACGCTGGACACCTCGCCGGAGACGCCCGCCCGGCGGCTCTACCGGTCGGTGGGCATGATCGACCTGCTGACCGGGTTCGGGTTCCCCGGGGGCGGGCCGCCCTACGCGGTGATGGGGGCGGCGCTGCCGCTGGCGGCGTACGAGGCGGCGTCCAGCAGCCCGTAGACCTCGCGGGTCGCGGTGGACTGGTTGAAGGTGATGAAGTGGATGCCGGGGGCGTCCTGCTCCAGCAGCTCGCGGCACAGCTCGGCGGCGTGCTCGATGCCCAGCCGCCGGACCGCCTCCGGGTCGTCGGAGACGGCCTCGAAGCGCTCCCTGACCTCGGGCGGGAACGGCGCGCCCGACAGCTGCTCGGAACGCTCGATCGTGCTCATCTTGGTGACCGGCATGATCCCCGGGATGATCGGGGTGTCGCAGCCGGCCGCCGCCACCCGGTCGCGCAGCCGGAAGTAGTCCTCGGCGCGGAAGAACATCTGGGTGATCGCGTAGTCGGCGCCCGCCCGGCACTTGGCCACGAAGTGGGCGGTGTCGGTCTCGATGTCGGCCGAGCGGGGGTGCTTGTACGGGAAGGCGGCGACACCGACGCAGAAGTCGCCGTACGAGCGGATCATCCGGACCAGGTCGGAGGCGTAGGCCACGCCGTCCGGGTGCTTGATCCACTCCCCCATCGGGTCGCCGGGCGGGTCGCCGCGCAGCGCGAGGATGTTGCGGACCCCGACGTTGGCGAACCGGCCGATGAGGTTGCGCAGCTCGGCCTGCGAGTGGTTCACGGCGGTGAAGTGCGCGACGGGGGTGAGCGTGGTGTCGGTGGCGATCCGCTCGACGATGTCGACCGTGGTGTCGCGGGTGCCGCCGCCCGCCCCGTAGGTCACCGAGACGAACGTCGGGTGCAGGGTCTCCAGCTCGCGGATGGTCCGCCAGAGGGTGCGCACGCCCTTGTCGGTCTTGGGCGGGAAGAACTCGAAGGAGAAGGACCTGCCACCGGCGGCGAGCAGCTCACGGATGGTGGGGGCGCGGTCGGGGCGTTCGCGTCGCATCCTCCAAGGGTAGGCCGTGCGCGCGGCGCCCGGAGCGGCGGGCGGGTGTCCCGTCCCCGGCGGTCTGGATACGATCACTGCATGTCCACCAGCCGCATCCGCAAGGAGGTCGACGCCGCGCTGCTCGCGTTCGTCGACCGGCAGCGTCCCGGCCTGCTCTCCATCAGCCCCGATCTGGCGCCCCTGCTGGCCGCCCTGGACGCCCTGCTGGCCGGTGGCAAGCGGCTGCGTCCCGCGTTCTGCTACTGGGGGTGGCGGGCGGCCGGCGGCCTCGAGCCCCGGGAGAGCGTGATCGCCGCCGCGGCCTCGCTGGAACTGCTCCAGGCCAGCGCGCTGATCCACGACGACGTCATGGACTCCAGCGACACCCGCCGGGGCCAGCCCTCGGCGCACCGGCGCTTCCAGGCCCTGGCCCGCGACGAGGGTTGGACGGGCGGTCCCGCCGATCCGTTCGGCGAGGGCACCGCGATCCTGCTCGGCGACCTGTGCCTGTCGTGGTCCGGCGAGATGTTCGAGTGGAGCGGCGTGGACGAGCCGGGCCGGCTGCGCGGCCGCGAGGTCTACGACCTGATGCGCACCGAGGTCATGTGCGGGCAGTACCTGGACCTGCTGGAGGGCGTGCGCGGCGGCGGCACCGTGGAGGCCGCGCTGCGGGTGGTGGAGTTCAAGAGCGCCAAGTACACGATCGAGCGGCCGCTGCACCTGGGCGCCGCGCTGGCCGGGGGCTCCCCCGAGGTGGTCGAGGCCCTGCGCGCGTACGGCCGGCCGCTGGGCATCGCGTTCCAGCTCCGCGACGACGTGCTGGGCGTCTTCGGCGACCCGGCCGAGACCGGCAAGCCCGCCGGGGACGACCTGCGCGAGGGCAAGCGCACGGTGCTGATCGCGCAGACGCTGGAACGTGCCGAGCCCGAGGGCGCCGCGACGGTCGAGCGGCTGCTGGGCGATCCGGACCTCGACGCCGCCGGGGTGGACGCGCTGCGTTCGATCATCGTGGACACCGGCGGGCTGGCGGCCTGCGAGGCCATGATCGGCACGTATGCGGACCGGGCGTCCACGGCGCTGGCCGAGGCCCCGATCACCGGTGAGGCCCGGATCGCGCTGGAGGAGCTGGCGGTGGCGGCCACGGCGCGGCAGGCCTGAAGGCTCCCCTGCTTCTGGGACCGCCCGTGCTTCCGGGACCGCCTGTGCTTCCGGGACCGCCTGTGCTTCTGGGACGGCCCGTGCTTCGGGGACTGGTGGCGCGGATTGGCGTGATGTGGCCAAAACCGCACGGCGGGTAGCACTCTCCCACTGAATGGTGGCAGAAATGGCGGCATGCCCGTTGACACCCCCTCCAATACACCGCGGATCCCGCCGCTGCCCGAGGCGGAGTGGAACCCGACGCTGAGGGCGGTCGCCGCCGCCACCGGCCCGCTCAACATCTTCACCACGCTGGGGCGCCACCCCGAGCTGTTCGACGCGTGGATCGGATTCGGGTCGATGCTGCTGCTCAAGGGGACGCTCAGCGGGCGCGTCCGGGAGCTCGCGATCCTGCGTACCGCGCACCTGCGGTCCTGCGAGTACGAGTGGGGCCACCACGAGGAGCTCGCGCTGGCCGCCGGGATCAGCGAGGCCGAGATCGGCGCGCTGCGGCTGGATCCGGGCGAGCACGCCTGGGACGACGCGGACCGCGCCGTCCTGACCGCCGCCGACCAGCTGCACGCACGCGGCACCCTGGACGACGGCGCCTGGAACGATCTCGCGGAGCACTTCGGGGAACGCGAGCTGATCGAGCTGGTGATCCTCATCGGGCACTACCACATGGTGGCCTTCGCGCTGAACGCGATGCGCGTACAGCCTGAGCACGCCCGGCACGAGGACGAGAGCTGATGGCCGGGCCGCGGTCGCACACGAGCAAGCGCTGGATGTCGGCCGCAGGGGCGCTGGCATCCGTCCTCGCCCTCATGGTCGTACCGGCCGGGGCTCAGGCGGCCGGGGCCCAGTCGCGGGCCGCGACCCGCTGCGGCGATCCCGTACAGCGGCCCTGGTGCGCCACCGGGCTCTCCGCCGACGAGCGGGCCCGCCTGGTCCTCAAGGCGATGACGGTGGACGAGCGGATCGCGCTGCTGGCGTCCGACGACCCGCTGGGCGGGCCGCTCGGCGGCTTCTTCGAGACCGCGCACGCCGACACCAACCACGGCATCCCGCGCCTGGGGATCCCGCCGCTCTACATGGCCGACGGTCCCGCCGGCGTACGGCAGGGCAAGGCGACCGCGCTTCCCGCCCCCATCGCCCTTGCCGCCGGGTTCGATCCCGCGGCCGCGCGCAAGTACGGCGCGGTGGTCGGCTGGGAGGCCAAGCACCGGGGCAACGACGTCGTCTTCGGCCCGACCGTGGACGTGCTGCGCACCCCGCGCAACGGCCGGACGTTCGAGGGCTTCGGCGAGGACCCGTACCTGTCGGCCGGGCTGGGGACCTCCTGGATCCAGGGCGCCCAGGACCAGGGCGTGATGGCCTCGGTGAAGCACCTGGCCGTCTACACGCAGGAGACCGACCGGCTCGCGCTGGACATGAGGATCGCCGAGCGCACGCTCCGCGAGATCTACCTCCTCCCGTTCGAGGCGGCCGTCAAGGACGGCGAGCCCGGGGCCGTGATGTGCGGGTTCGGCAAGCTCAACGGGCGATGGGCGTGCCAGGACGGCGCCATCCTCAACACGGTGCTCCGGGGCGAGTGGGGCTTCAAGGGCTTCGTCCCGTCCGACCACACCGCCACCCAGGACACCGTGGCCGCCGCCAACGGCGGGCTCGACATGGAACTGCCGATCGGCCTGAAGTACAACGCCTTCATGCTCAAGCGGGCGGTGGGCAAGAAGCAGGTCACCCAGGCCACGATCGACGGCCACACCCTCAACGTGCTGCGCACGATGTTCGCGCACGGGGTGTTCGACCGTCCCGAGTACCCCAACGACCTGTCCCGCATCGACCGTACGGCGAGCGAGACCGCCGCCCAGGTACTGGCCGAGAGCGGGATGACGCTCCTGAAGAACGACACCGGCACGCTTCCCTTGGCCGCGCCCAAGTCGATCGCGCTCATCGGCAAGGGCGCCGACGCCGTTCCCGCCGGTTTCGGCTCCGCGAAGGTCGAACCGTTCACGCACGTGTCCCCCCGTACGGGCATCGCCCAGCGGGCGGGGAACGGCACCACGGTCACCTACAACGACGGCGGGAACCGGGGCGCCGCAACCAGAGCCGCCAAGGCCGCGGAGGTGGCGATCGTCTTCGCCACCGACGCCCAGGGTGAGTTCTTCGACAAGTCCTGCCTCACCCTCCAGTGCGGCGACCCCCTGCGCGGCGACCAGGACGCGCTCATCTCCGAGGTCGCCAAGGCCAACCCCAACACGGTCGTCGTCCTGGAGACGGGCGGACCCGTCCTCACCCCCTGGGTGAACGAGGTCAAGGCCGTCATCGCGGCCTGGTACCCGGGACAGCAGGCGGGCAAGGCGCTCGCCCGCGTCCTGTACGGGGACGTCGACCCGGGAGGCCGGCTGCCCGTCACGTTCCCCGCCGCAGAGGCCGACATCCCCACGGCGGGCAACCCGGCCCAGTATCCGGGCGTGGACAAGACGGTGACGTTCTCCGAAGGCGTCTTCGTGGGTTACCGGCACTACGACGTCAAGGGCCTCGCACCCCGCTTCCCGTTCGGGCACGGGCTGTCGTACACCTCGTTCCGCTACAGCGACCTGGCGGTGGGCTCCGGCTCGGTGCAGGTGACCGTCACCAACACCGGCACACGGCCCGGCGTCGCGGTGCCCCAGCTGTACCTGGGGCTGCCCGCCCCCAGCGCGAACGTGCCGCAGCCGCCCCGGCAGCTCAAGGGCTACCAGAAGCTGAACCTCGCCCCGGGCGCGAGCACGCGCGTCACGTTCCCGCTCTCCGCCCGTTCCCTGGCGTACTGGAACGAGGAGGGCGACGCGTGGAATGTCGCACCCGGGTGCTACAAAGTCATGGTCGGCGGCTCCTCCCGGGACGCGGCGCTCAAGGGCGCCTTCTCCCGGGGTGGTGTCCGCTGCTGAGGTAAAGATCACTGTTTTCCTGCCGCGACCTGTATGACGCGATAGAAATAGAGGCCTTCTTCGTCCGCCCCCGCCGAGTCGGAGTCCCCAGTGCCGCACGATCCCTCCCGCGGGAGGACGACCTCCCGTTCCGCACGCCCCGTCCCGGTCGGTTCCGGCGGCACGGAGTCCGCACGGCCCGAGTCCGCACGGCCAGAGCCCGCGCACATCGACACGGCCCGGTCCGGCCGCGGCCGGACGCGCACCGACCGGCACGCCGGCGACCGCTCCCCCGGCTGCGACCTGCCCGCGCCCGACCTGCGCGCGCCCGACCTCCTCGCACCTGATTCCCTCGCACCTGATCTGTACGGGCCCGATGCGGCCGCCGTGCCGGAGCGGGGCGCTTCCGACCGCGCGGAGTCCCTCCGTTCCATGGCGGATGGCGGGCCCGACCGCATCCTCACCGACGGCTCGCCGCTGGGACCGGCCGCCCGTTCCGCCAGGGAGGGTGCGGCGGGCCGCGGCCGGCTGACCGCCGACGACCCGCGCCGGATGGGTCCCTACCGGCTGGTCGAGCGGCTGGGCCAGGACGGCCTCGGCATCCTCTACCTCGGCCGCGACGAGGAGGACGGCGAGCCGGTCACCGTGCGCGTGCTGCGCGGCGGCAAGGCGGCGCCCCGGCGCGCCCGCGACCGCCTCGCGCAGGAGGCCGAGGCCGCGATGCAGGTCACCGGGCGGCACACCGCGCGGGTGCTGGACGCCGATCTCGCCGCCGAACGGCCCTACATCGTCAGCGAGTACGCCGAGGGCCCCTCACTGCGCGAGAGCGTCGAGGAGGACGGCCCGCTGGCCGCCGCGCGACTCCGCAAGGTCGCGCTGCGCACCGCCGCCTCGCTGGCGGCGATGCACAAGGCCGGCGTCGTGCACCGCGGCTTCACACCGTGCCGCGTGCTGCTGGGCCCGGACGGCGCCAAGGTCACCGGCTTCGCCCGCAGCCTCGACACCGCGTCGGCGGCCGCCGCTACCGCCGGCACCACCGCCTACCTGGCGCCCGAGCAGATCGAGGACGAGCCCGTCGGGCCGCCCGCCGACGTCTTCGCCTGGGGCGCCACCATGGTGTACGCGGCGACCGGGCGTCCGCCCTTCGGCACCGGCACCGGTACCGGCACCGACGCGACCGTACTGCGCGCGATCACCTCGCGCCGGCCCGACCTGGGCGACCTCGACGGGACGCTGCGCGAGCTGGCCGCCCGCTGCCTGGACAAGAACCCGGCCGCCCGGCCCACCGCGCGCCAGCTCGTCCGGGCGCTGCGCGACGACCAGGCCCCGGCGCCCAAGACGCGGCCCAAGCGGATCCCGCGCTACCGGTGGCGCATGATGATCGCCCTCGGCGCCGTCATGCTGGCCGGATTCGCGCTGGGCGTGGTCTTCTAGTCCTAGCTCACCAGTGCGGGGGGACGTCCTCGATCAATCGGGCGTCGTCGTCACCGTCACCGCGCCAATCGCCCCAGCCCGCGTCGGTGTCGGCGGGGGTACGGTCCGGCAGGATCTGCAGATCGTCGTCCGACAGGTCCACCGGGCGCTCGTCATCGGGTCCCTGGGTCATGGCTCCATTGTCGGCCATCGCCCGTGGTGATCGACACCGTGGTGATCGACACCCTCGGGTCAGGAGGCCTCGCGGAGGCGGCGGGCCAGGTCGGCGGCCGCGGCCCTCGGGTCCTCGGCCTCGGTGATCGCCCGTACGACCACGATCCGGCGCGCGCCCGCCGCCAGCACCTCGTCGAGGTTGGCGGCGTCGACGCCGCCGATCGCGAACCAGGGCCGTCCCTCGGGCCGCGCCGCCACGTACCGCAGCAGCTTCACCCCGGGGGCCGCGCGCCCCGGCTTGGTCGGCGTCGGCCAGACCGGGCCTGCGCAGAAGTAGTCGACGCCGG
The DNA here is from genome assembly GCF_044326315.1 of Actinomadura sp. 9N407. Taxonomy (NCBI): domain Bacteria; kingdom Bacillati; phylum Actinomycetota; class Actinomycetes; order Streptosporangiales; family Thermomonosporaceae; genus Actinomadura; species Actinomadura sp. 9N407. Next base: position 453,783 of record NZ_JBIRAW010000002.1, read on the forward strand.
GCTCGGCGGCGGCTGCCGAGGCCTCCTCTCCGGCGTGCGTGGAGCGGCCGATCAGGATGTCCTCGCCGACGATCGCCCGGGCGGCCGCGACCGGCAGGTCGTCCTGGCCGAGGTGCAGGACGTCGGCCTGTACGGCATGGGCGATGTCGGCCCGGTCGTTGACCGCCAGCAGGGCCCCGTGCCGCTCGCACGCGGCCCGGAACACCCGGAGGTACTCCAGCTCCTGCCGGGCCTCCAGCCCCTTCTGGCGGAGCTGGACGATGTCGACGCCGCCCGCGAGCGCGGCGTCGAGGAAGGCGGGCAGGTCGCCCTGCCGTTCCCGGGCGTCGGTGCAGAGGTAGAGGCGGGCCCGGCTGAGCCGGGCGCGCAGGGCGACGGCCCGGTCGGAGAGCAGGTGCCTGGACACGGTGGGGGCGGTTCCTTCCTGGCATGCCGCTCATGGGAAGAGTGCGGGGCATGGAAGTGCGGGGCATGGAGAGTGCTGGGCATACGGATGCGGGGCCGCGCGCGGTGGATCGCCGCGCGTGACCCCGCAATCCTGTCACGTGGTCGTGCTCGTCCTGGTCGGGGGCCGTCCGGCTCGGGTCAGAACGCCAGCGCCTGGGCGCGCCGGCGAACCTCCGTCCCCCGGTTCTCGGCCAGCGCCTGGACGGGGGTCCCGGGCAGCGTGTCGTCCGCGGTGAACAGCCACCGCAGGGTCTGGACATCGTTGTAGCCCGCGTCCGACAGCAGGTTGAGCGTGCCGGAGAGCCCCTTGATGACCTGGCCGTCCTGGATGAAGGCGGCGGGCACCATCGGCTGGTTGTCGCGGCGGATCGACAGCAGCTTGCGCTCGCTGATCAGCTGCTTGATCCGGTTGGCCCGGATACCGAGCCGCCGGGTCGCCTCCGCGAGGGTGAGCCACTCTCCGGCGAGGGCGTCGGTCTGGGGGTCGAGAGCGCTTTCTACGGTTGCGTGCAGTTGCGTCACGCCCCCTTGCTACCACGCCCCCACGATGCTCAAACCCGTCAGGAGCGCGCCGCCTGCCGGACCGGGACCTCCGGATCGGCGATGACGGCGGGGTCGACGGGCGTGCCGGCGGTGATGAGCCGCCTGGCCTGCATGAGGTCGCGCGGGCTGTTCACGGTGAGGATCGCCTCCAGCCGTTCGCCGGTCAGCCAGCACACGGCCCATTTGCCGCTCGCCGGGTCGCCCCGGAGTACGTGGCGTTCGGCGACCGGGTGATGCCCTGCGTACTGGACCATCCGGCCGAACTGCTCCGACCAGAAGTACGGGGCGGCGTCGTACGCGGCCTCCTGTCCGAGCAGCGTCGCGGCGGCCACCTCGGGGGCGTTGAGGGCGGTGTCCCAGTGCTCGACGAGCAGCCGGCGCCCGTAGCGGGCGGACCACCAGGAGGCGCAGTCGCCCACCGCGACGACGTCCGGCCGGTACGCGCCGGGCTCGCCGGGCTCGCCGGGTGTGTCGCTTTCCACACCGGTTCGGAACGAGGCGTCGGTCACAATGCCACGTTCGAGCAGCAATCCGGAGCCGTCCAGCCAGCCGAGTTCGGGCCGGACGCCGACGCCCACCACGACCTCGTCGGCTTCGATCCGGCCCCCGTCGGCCAGGGCGAGCCCGCCGTGCTCGATCGCGGCGACCTTGACGCCGGTCCGCAGTTCCACCCCGGCCTCGGCGTACCAGGGGGCGGTGAGGGCCCCGATCCCGGAGCCGATGGCGTTGGCGAGCGGGGCGTCCGCGGCCTCCACCACGGTCACGGCGCAGCCCTTCTTCGCGGCGGCGGTGGCGACCTCGGCGCCGATCCAGCCGGCGCCGACGATGACCACGCGGGCGCCCCCGGTGAGCCGGGCGCGCAGGGCGCGGGCGTCCTCGATCGTCCGCAGGACGTGCTGGGGCCCGTCTCCCGGCAGCGTGATCGGGCGCGCCCCGGTGGCGATGACCAGCCCGTCGAAGGCCAGGTCACCGGCCGTCGTGGCGACCGTTCCGCCGCCTCCGGGCGCGAGCCGCAGCGCGGTGGCGCGCTCGCCGAGCAGCAGCCGGGCGCGCAGCCGGTCCCAGTCGGCGTCGACCGTGGTGTCGTCGCGGTCGCCCGCCAGCACGGCCTTCGACAGCGGCGGCCGGTCGTACGGCCGGTGCCGCTCGGCCGAGACGAGCGTCAGCTCGCCCTCGTACCCCTTGCTCCGCAGGGCCTCGACGGCGCGCACGCCGCCCAGCCCGCCTCCCACCACGATGACGCTGTCCATGGGCGCCCACCCTAGCCGGGGTGCGATTCCGGGTCATAGACAGGTGTCCAGACGGGTGGCCAATGTCATCCGGTCGCGGGCGGACGTAGGGTGGGGGCGAACGAGCGCGGGAGCCCGGTCCGACCGGGCTGAGAGGGCGGCTGACCGGGCCGCCGACCGCTGGAACCTGATCCGGATCATGCCGGCGAAGGGAGCGGAGATGGACATCGTGATCGTCGGGGCGGGCGTCATCGGGCTCGCCACCGCCTGGCGTACCGCCGCCCGCGGCGCCACCGTCACCCTGGTCGACCCGGCCCCCGCGAGCGGGGCGTCGGCCGTCGCGGCGGGCATGCTGACCCCCGTCAGCGAGCTGACCTACGGCGAGGAGCCGCTGCTGCGGCTGGGGCTGGCCTCCCGCGACCGGTACGGCGCGTTCGTCGCCGAACTGGAGGAGCTGACCGGGCTCGGCACCGGCTACCGCACCGACGGCATCATCGAGGTCGCGTTCGGCTCCGACGACCTGAAGTACCTGGACGAGCTGCGGCGCTTCCAGGAGTCGCTGGGCATCCCCACCGAAGCGCTCACCGGCCGCGAGTGCCGCCGGCTGGAGCCGATGCTCGCGCCGGGTGTGCGCGGAGGCCTGCTCGCTCCCGAGGACGGCTCGATCGACCCGCGCCGGCTCGCTCCCGCGCTGCTGGCCGCCGCCGAGCGGCACGGGGTACGGCTCGTCCGGCGGCGCGCCGCCGGGCTGATCGTCGAGAACGACACCGCGGCCGGGGTCCGGCTGGACGACGGGACCGAGATCCGCGCCGGCACGGTGCTGCTGGCCGCGGGCCCCTGGTCGGGCGGCATCGAGGGCCTGCCCCCTGGGATCGTTCCACCGGTACGTCCCGTCAAGGGCCAGGTCCTCCGGCTCCGTACGGCCGCGCCGTTCATCCAGCGCTGCACCCGGGGGCTGGTGAAGGGCTCGTCGATCTACCTCGTCCCGCGCGCCGACGGCGAGATCGTGGTCGGCGCCACCCAGGAGGAGATGGGCTTCGACACCCGCGTCACCGCCGGCGGGCTCTGGGAGCTGCTGCGCGACGCCCGCGAGCTGCTGCCCGGCATCACCGAGCTGGAGTTCGCCGAGGTGTCGGCGGGGCTGCGGCCCGGCTCGCCCGACAACGCCCCGATGATGGGCCCCACCGCGCTGCCCGGCCTGTTCCTCGGGACGGGCCACTTCCGCAACGGCGTCCTGCTCACCCCCGTGAGCGCCGACATCCTGGCCGAGGTGCTGCTGGACGGCACCGTCCCGGAGGTCGGCCGCCACTTCACCCCGGATCGCTTCCTGTAAAGGCAAATGGGAGAGGCAAGGCAATGGGAGAGGCAATGAAGGTCATCATCAACGGCGAGCCGTGCGAGCTGCCCGACGGCACCAGCGTGGCCGACGCGGTCACCGGCGCCACCGGGCGTTCCGGCGCGGCCGAGGCGGGCCTGGCGGCCGCGCTCAACGACGAGGTCGTCCGGCGTTCGGCCTGGAGCGCGACGACGCTGAAGGAGGCGGATCGGCTCGAGGTGCTGACCGCCGTGCAGGGAGGATGAACGTGGAGGGCAGCGAGAACGTGGATGGCACCGAGAGCGTGAATGGCGACCAGAACGCTGACGGCACCGGGAGCGCGGACGGCCCGCTGGTCATCGCGGGCGAGCAGGTCGATTCCCGGCTGATCATGGGGACCGGCGGGGCGCCCAGCATGAGCGTGCTGCGCGAGGCCCTGACGGCGTCCGGGACCACGCTCACCACGGTCGCGATGCGGCGGGTCGACCCGTCGGCGCGCGGCTCGGTCCTGGACGTATTGCGCGAGTGCGGCATCCGGGTGCTGCCCAACACCGCCGGCTGCTACACCGCGGGCGAGGCGGTGCTGACCGCCAAGCTGGCCCGCGAGGCGCTCGGCACCAGCTGGGTGAAGCTGGAGGTCATCGCCGACGAGCACACCCTGCTGCCGGACCCGATCGAGCTGGTCGAGGCGGCCGAGCAGCTGGTCGACGACGGCTTCGTCGTGCTCCCGTACACCAACGACGATCCGGTGCTGGCCCGCCGCCTGGAGCAGATCGGCTGCGCGGCCGTGATGCCGCTGGGCTCCCCCATCGGCTCCGGCCTCGGGATCCGCAATCCGCACAACATCGAGCTGATCGTGGAGCGGGCGGGCGTCCCGGTCATCCTGGACGCGGGTCTCGGTACGGCGAGCGACGCCGCCCTGGCGATGGAGCTGGGATGCGACGCGGTGCTGCTGGCGACCGCCGTCACCCGCGCGCAGTCGCCGGCCCGGATGGCCGCCGCCATGCGGCACGGGGTGGAGGCCGGGCGGCTGGCCCGCCTTGCCGGGCGGATCCCGCAGCGCCGGTACGCGCAGGCCTCGTCGCCCTGGGAGGGCCTGAGCGGCGCCTGAGCCGACCTGAGAGTTAAGGCTTGCTAAACCGACCGCTGAAGCAAATTTCGCTGGACCTGAACGCAACCGCAGGCGATCGTTCGGTGTCCGTAGAAACGTCACCGACCTAGGGTCAGCGCATGCAGCAGCAGGAAGAAGCGGCGCCCGGGCCTCGTGCCCGGCGCCTGGCCATCGCCGCGGCGACCGTCACGGTGGTGCTGTGGGCGTCGGCCTTCGTGTCCATCCGCAGCGCCGGCGAGGACTACGGGCCCGGTGCGCTGGCACTCGGACGGCTCCTGTCCGGCACCGTGGCGCTCGCCGCCATCTGCCTGATCCGCCGGGAGGGCTGGCCGCCGCGCGCCGCCTGGCCCGGGATCGCCGCCTCGGGCGTGCTGTGGTTCGGCCTCTACATGATCGCGCTCAACTGGGGCGAGCAGCAGGTCGACGCCGGCACCGCCGCGCTGGTGGTCAACGTGGGCCCGCTGCTGATGGCGCTGCTGGGCGGCTGGCTGCTCAAGGAGGGCTTCCCGCCCCGGCTGATGGCCGGGATGGCGATCTCGTTCGCCGGCACGGTCGTGGTGGGGCTCTCGATGTCGGGCGAGGGCCGCTCCAGCCTCCTCGGCGTCCTGCTGTGCCTGTTCGCGGCCATGATGTACGCGGCGGGCGTGGTCAGCCAGAAGCCCGCGCTTCGGCACGCCACGGCCCTGCAGGCCACCACGTTCGGCTGCGCGATCGGGGCGGTGGCCTGCCTGCCGTTCGCCGGGCAGCTGGTCTCCCAGGCCGCCGACGCCTCGCTCGGCTCCACGCTGAACATGGTCTACCTGGGCGTCTTCCCGACCGCGCTGGCCTTCACCACCTGGGCGTACGCGCTGGCCCGTACCTCCGCGGGCAAGATGGGCGCCACGACCTACGCCGTACCGGCGCTGGTGGTGCTGATGTCGTGGGTGGCGCTCCGGGAGGTCCCCGCCGTGGTGACCCTCGCGGGCGGCCTGGTCTGCCTGGCCGGCGTGGCGGTCTCGCGCCGGGGCCCGCGCCGACGTACCGAGCCCTCGGACGGGGTTCAGACGGACGGGGTTCAGACGGACGGAGCGCAGGCGGGCGGGCCTTCTGCGGCAGAACCCGTACGGGCGGGGAAAGAACCCGTACCATAGGGCGTGGCGGCCTGAGAAGGCCCGGCCCCGCCGCCGAAGATCAGCCGACGACGTCATACTCCCGGCTGATGGGATCCGCCCGGGAAGGCCTTTACACTCGCTCTGATGGACACTACGGTCGCTGATCCACTCGTCGGGCAGGTGCTCGACGGGCGCTATCGCATCGAGTCCCGGATCGCCCGCGGCGGGATGGCCACGGTCTACGTGGCCCGCGACATCCGGCTCGACCGCACCGTGGCGATCAAGGTGATGCACGCGGGTCTCGCCTCCGACGAGGAGTTCGTCCGCCGGTTCATCGGCGAGGCGAAGGCCGCGGCGGCGCTGTCCAACCCCAACGTGGTCGCGGTCTACGACCAGCGCACCGACGGCGAGCACGTCTTCCTGGTGATGGAGTACGTGCGCGGCCGTACGCTGCGCGACCTGCTGACCGAGCGCGGCCGGCTGGGCCCGCGCGCGGCGCTGGAGATCATGCAGCCGGTGCTGGCCGCCCTCGGCGCCGCCCACCGGGCCGGCCTGGTGCACCGCGACGTCAAGCCGGAGAACGTCCTGATCAACGAGGACGGCCAGATCAAGGTGGCCGACTTCGGCCTGGCCCGGGCCGAGACCGCCAGCGGGATGACCAAGACCGGCATGATCATCGGCACCGTCGGCTACCTCGCGCCCGAGCAGGTGCTCAAGGGCAGCGCCGACGTGCGGTCCGACGTCTACGCCGCCGGCACCCTGCTGTTCGAGCTGCTCACCGGCGAGCTGCCGCACCAGGGCGACACGGCCCTGGCGGTGGCCTACAAGCACGTCAACGACGAGGTGCCGCCGCCGTCCACGCTCGTGCCGGGCCTTCCGTACGAGATCGACCAGCTGATCCGGCGATCGACCGCCAAGGACCCCGCGCACCGCCCGCAGGACGCCAACGCCTTCCTCGGCGAGGTCGCCGAGGTGCACGCCGGGCTGCCGCGCGACATCGACGAGCGCCTGCTGTCGGCCGCGCCCGGCCGGACGTCGGTGATGGAGGCGGCGCCGCCCGGCGGCACGCGGATGTTCGACGCCCGCACGCTGCCCCCGGAGATGGGGCCGCCGCCCCCGCGCTCGGCGGGCGACCGGGCCATCGGCGCGCTCACCGGCCGCTACACGCTGATCGCGATCGGCGCGATCGCGGCGGTGATCCTCGGCTGGGCGGTCTGGTACCAGACCTCCGGCCAGTACGACCACATCCCCGAGCAGATCGTCGGCATGCGGGTCGCCGACGCCCGCGACCAGCTGGAGCGCGGCGGCCTGGACGTCCAGGTGGCCGAGCCGGTCTTCGACGACCGGGTCAAGAAGGGCCAGGTCGCCGCGTCCGATCCCGGCCCCGGCGCGCGGATCGTCGAGGGCGGGACGGTCACGCTCACCCCGTCCAAGGGCCGTACGCCCAAGGAAGTCCCGGACGTGACCGGCAAGTCCCTCGACGAGGCCAAGCGGATCCTGCAGGAGAAGGGGCTCACTCCCGGGCAGGTCAGCACCGACACGTCCCAGACGGTCGACAAGGACCTGGTCATGCGGACCGACCCGCCGGCCGGCGGCAAGCGGTCCCCGGACGACCCCGTCAAGATCGTCGTCAGCAGCGGCATGTCGATGCCCTCGCTGCTCGGCCGCAACGGCGACGAGGCCCAGACCCAGCTGCGCTCGATGGGCCTGGAGGTCAAGGTCGAGAAGCGCCGCGAGGAGGGCAAGCAGCCCGGCTCGGTGCTCGGCCAGGACCCCGAGCCCGGCACCGGCGTGTCCCGCGGCGACGAGGTCAAGCTCGTGATCAACGAGCGCGACTGCCTGTTCGGCAACTTCTTCTGCGACGAGGGCGACCGCGGCGACGGCGAGCAGATCCCGGTGCCCCGGGTCATCGGCCAGTCCTTCGACGACGCCCGCAGGGCGCTGCGCTCGTCCGGCTTCAAGATGAAGATCGGCAGCAGGGTCGGCGGCACGGTGCTCGGCCAGAACCCGGTCGCGGGCAACGCGGCGCGCGGCTCGGAGATCACCGTCTGGGGCTGATCCCCTGGGCGCCCCTGTCCAGTCCCCCGGGCGCCTCGGTCCAGCCCCTCGGGTGCCGCGACCGGTCCCCGTAAGTCTCGGTCCAGCCGGAACAGTCGGTCCCAGGAACTAGGCTGTACCGGCTATGACCTCTCTCAAGAGCCCCGTCGGGGGCCATGTTCCGGTGGCCGGCGGGCTCGCCACCGGCGGCCTGAAGTACGCCGCCGAGATCGGCGCCGAGACCGTCCAGGTCTTCGTGTCCAACCCGCGCGGCTGGGCGCTGCCGGAAGGCAAGCCGGCCGAGGACGCCAGGCTGCGCGAGCAGGACGCCGTCTCGGTGTACGTGCACGCGCCGTACCTGGTCAACTTCGGCTCCCCCAGCGCCGAGACGCTGGAGAAGTCGATCACCACGGTGCGCCATTCCTTGGTCCGCGGCCGTGCCATCGGCGCGCGCGGCGTCGTCGTGCACACCGGCTCGGCGGTCAGCCAGTCCTACGACGAGGCGCTCGCCCAGGTGCACGAGCACGTGCTGCCGCTGCTGGAGGAGATCCCCGAGGACGGGCCCGACCTGCTGCTGGAGCCGATGGCGGGCCAGGGCAAGATGCTGTGCGCCAAGGTGGAGCAGCTGGGGCCGTTCTTCGAGCGGCTGGAGCACCACCCCAAGCTCGGGGTCTGCTTCGACACCTGCCACGCGTTCGCGGCCGGCCACGACCTGGCCGCTCCCGGCGGCGCCGCCGAGACCATGGACGCGCTGGTGGCGACGGTCGGGGCGGGACGGCTCAAGCTCGTCCACGCCAACGACTCCAAGGACGCCTGCGGCTCGTTCAAGGACCGGCACGAGAACATCGGGGCCGGCCAGATCGGTGAGAAGCCGTTCGCCGAGCTCTTCCGCCATCCCGCGGTGGCGGGCGTCCCGTTCGTCATCGAGACGCCGGGCCGCAGCGCCGAGCCGCACGGCAAGGACATCGAGACCCTCAAGCGCCTGCGCGACGGCTGAGCGCCCCGGGCGGACGCTGGAGCGCCCCGGCATGGACGGCGGAGCGTCCTGGCGAGACGGCGCATGAAGAGGCCGCATGGAAGAGGGCGCATGAAAGAGTTCGGGCGTCGCTGGACAACCCCCCGACTGCCCAGCGACGCCCGAACCAACGCCGCCTGATCCCACCCCCCCGGTACGGGATCTGGCGGCTCATGATCCGGCGTAGGACTCAATGTCCCGCCAGATCTCCAGTTGTGTCTTCGGCGGAGGTTCTCGCCACGGCCCTCGCCGGTCACGCGTTCCGCGTGAACTCGCCTCGCGCCGTCGCCCGCGTCCCCCGGATGCGGTGCTGCCCTGTTCTGGTGCTGCGGTGTTGCCTTGTCGTGATGTTGCACCGTGCCGCTGCACTTTCCGCGGGGTGGTGCCACTGAGAACACTAGGCGCCGGCGATACCGATCGGGACCTGGGACCCGCCGCGCTCGATAAACGGTCAGTAGTGATCGATGTACGTAGCGTAGCGATCCGGCGAGCGGTCGATCGGGCACGACGAGCGGTCTCGGGAACGGTCCACCCACGCGGACGAGCGGTGTAGGAAAATCACCGACTCCCCGTCAACGCCCCTTCGCCCGTCCGGTGACCCCGTTCGGCGGCCGGAGACGCCCCTGCGGAACGCTCCAGCGCCTCGTACGGCCTCGAACGGGCACAGAAGAGATACTCGCCGGGCCCCGATCGCGGCAACAAGATGTGCGGCGTTCAGGGGCGCCGGCTTGAGAAGCGACGGCGGCACGTCTCCCGCCCCGGCGCTCTCCCGACCGGCCGCCAGGGGCGCGCACCACCCGAAACCACACTGATTACGCTCAGTGATCGACAGTCGCCGCATCGGGGACGCGGCACGGACGAAATCCGCGCCGGCTCGTGTGGCGTCAGTCGCCGGGCAGGCCGGGAACGGGGGTGCTGCCGCGGGCCGGATCGTCGTGGCGGAACCGGCGGACGAGGAGGTCGCGGACCTCGCGGGTGTGGCGGCGGCTCACCGGGAGCAGCTCGCCGCCGACCTGGACGGCCGCGCGGCCTCCGTCGAAGCGCAGCTCGCTGATGTGAGCCGAGGCGACCAGGGTGCTGCGATGGATCCGGATGAAGCCGGCCGGCTGCCAGCGGCGGGCGAGCGAGGCGAGCGGCATCCGGACCAGGAAGCTGCCCTCGTGCGTGTGGAGGCGGACGTAGTCGCCGTGGGCCTCGACATGCGTCACCGCCCGGCGGGAGACCAGGCGGGTACGGCCGGCCAGCTCCACGGGGACCATCTCGTCGTCGTCGGGACGGGGCGGTGCGTCCTCCGCGACGGCGGCGTTGCGGCGTACGACCTCGTCCAGCCGCCCCACCGCCTTGGCCAGGCGCTCGGGCCGGACGGGCTTCAGCAGGTAGTCCAGGGCGCCCAGATCGAACGCCGTGACGGCGCAGTCGTCGTGCGCGGTCACGAACACCACCTGCGGGGGCGCGGCGAAGCCGGTGAGCAGCCGGGTGAAGTCCAGGCCGTCCAGGCCCGGCATCCGGATGTCCAGGAACACCGCGTCCAGCCGTTCGCCCGCCACCAGGATCCGGCTGAGGTCGCGCAGCGCCCCGGCCGCCTCTCCCGCGCAGATCACCTGCCCGATCCGGGGATCCGCCCGCAGCAGGAAGGCCAGTTCCTCCAGCGCGGGCACTTCGTCATCGATCGCCAGTACGCGCAGCATGACATGACCTTGCCGCGATTACTATCCGTCCGCAATCGGTTTCGCTAGGTGAGTCAGCTGATTCTCACAGCGCCCGTGGTTCTCAGAGTGGCGGAGCGTCCTCGGCGTCCTCCTGGTAGGAGTAGCGCTGCTCACGCCAGGGGTCGGCGACGTTGTGGTAGCCGCGCTCCTCCCAGAAGCCGCGCCGGTCCTTCACCATGTACTCGATGCCGCGGACCCACTTGACGCTCTTCCACGCGTACAGGTGCGGGACGACGAGGCGGATCGGGAAGCCGTGGTCGGGAGGGAGCCGCTCGCCGTTGCGGTGGGTGGCGAACATGGTGCCCTCGGCCAGGAAGTCGCTCATCCTGATGTTGGCGCTGTAGCCGTACTCCGCCCAGACCATCACATGCGTGACATCGGGCTCGGGCGGCGCCACCTCGACGAGGGAGGCGGCGGAGACGCCCTCCCACTCGTTGTCGGGGATGGTGAACTTCGTGACGCAGTGGAAGTCCGCGATGGCCTTGGTCCGGGGCAGGGCGTCGAAGTCGTCCCAGGACCAGGCGTACTGGCCTCCCGTCGACGTCGCGCCGAACACCCGGAAGTCCCAGTCCTTGGGACGGAACTTGGGTACGGGGCCATAGTGGAGGACCGGCCAGCCGCGGGGCACGTACTGCCCTGGCGGAAGCGCCCGCTCGTCTTCTGAGGGCTGTTCGGGTGGGGACATGACGCGGGCAATACTGCCATCCGTAGTGAGCTGAGCCATATTCGACCCCCCACCCACCCATCGCGGACCGGCCGTGCGCCGCATGGGCTACTGTGTGGGGCATGCGCAACGTGGTGTATTTCTTTTGGTTCGACCAGCCTGGGAGGCTGGTCTGCCAGACGTTGCGCTGACAGACCTGAGATGACGAGCCCCGGGCCAACGGCCCGGGGCTTTCGTCGTTCCAGGGGTGTTTTCGCGGATCTCGGGAGGAGATCCGCAGGACGAGGAGAGGCAGCAACCATGGTCGTCGTCATGTCTTCGGAGGCCACCGAAGCCGATATCAAGTCCGTCGTCTCACTGGTCGAGACGGCGGGTGGCGACGCCTTCGTCAGCCGCGGGGTGGAGCGCACCATCATCGGCCTGGTCGGGGACGTCCAGCAGTTCGGCTCGCTCAACCTGCGCGGGATGGGCGGGGTCACCGACGTGATCCGCATCTCGGCGCCGTACAAGCTGGTCAGCCGGGAGAACCATGGCGAGCGCTCGGTGGTACGGGTCGGCGGCGTGCCGATCGGTCCCGGCACCATGACGCTGATCGCGGGGCCCTGCGCGGTGGAGACGCCGGAGCAGACCCTGCAGGCGGCGCAGATGGCGCAGGCGGCGGGCGGCACCCTGCTGCGCGGCGGCGCGTTCAAGCCGCGCAGCTCGCCGTACGCGTTCCAGGGGCTCGGCGAGGCCGGGCTGAAGATCCTGGCGGACGTGCGCGAGGAGACCGGGATGCCGATCGTCACCGAGGTGATCGACGCCCGGGACGTGGACCTGGTCGCCTCGTACGCCGACATGCTGCAGATCGGTACCCGCAACGCGCAGAACTTCGCGCTGCTGCAGGCGGCCGGTGAGGCCGGCAAGCCGGTGCTGCTCAAGCGGGGCATGAGCGGCACCATCGAGGAGTGGCTGATGTCGGCCGAGTACATCGCCCAGCGCGGCAACCTCGACATCGTGCTGTGCGAGCGGGGCATCCGCACGTTCGAGACGGCCACCCGCAACACCCTGGACATCTCCGCGGTGCCGGTGGCGCAGCGGCTCTCGCACCTGCCGGTGATCGTGGACCCGTCGCACTCGGGCGGCAGCCGCGACCTGGTGCTGCCGCTGTCGCGGGCGGCGATCGCGGTCGGCGCGGACGGCGTGATCATCGACGTGCACCCGCACCCGGAGACCGCGCTGTGCGACGGGCCGCAGGCCCTGGTGGACGGCGACCTGCGCGAGCTGGCCCGGCTCGTCCGCGACATGCCCCCGCTGGTCGGCCGGAAGCTCGCCGTAGCCGGCGACGGCGTCCCCGCCTGACCGTCCCAGGCGTTGACTCGTGGCGTGTTAGCCCCATTTACCGCGGGGGAAGGCGAACACGCCACGAGTCAACAGGGTGCGGGGCGGCTGGTAGCCTCGCGGCCATGGACTACTGGACGCCGAACTGCGGCCCGCCGCGCGCCTGAGGGGCGCGGCGAGCCTTCTCTGAGTTCTCGCGGTCCCGGCGCGCGTACGCGCCCGGACCCTCCCTGCCTGCGCCCCGAATCCGGATCTCCCTTCCCGATTCGAGTCCAGGAGCGTTCTTCACGTGTCCGTCTCTCCTTCATCCCCTTCATCATCGTCATCGCCTTCCGCCGGGCCCGGTTCCAGCGGGCATGACCGCGCCGCCACGGCCGGTCCCTCCACTTCCCGGTCGGCCGCCGGTGCCGGCAGCGCGTACGTCCTGGTGGCCGCGTCCCTCTGGGGGACGACCGGTACGGTCCGGACGTTCGTTCCCGAGGCGTCCAGCGTCTCGATCGCCGCGATCCGCATCGTCATGGGCGGCGTGCTGCTGGTGGCGCTGGCCGCGTGGACGGCGCGCGGCGCGGGGCTGCGGCGGCTGCTGGGCGCGCGCCGCAACCGGCTGCCGCTGTGCCTGGGCGCGGTCGCGATCATCGCGTACCAGACCCTGTTCTTCGTCGCCGCGGCCCGGACCGGGGTGGCGATCGGCACGGTGGTCACCATCGGCAGCGCGCCCGCGTTCGCGGGGCTGCTGGGGCTGGTCCTGCGCCAGTCGGCGCTCAGCGGGCGCTGGGCGCTGGCCACGGCGGGGGCCGTGGCCGGCTGCGCCGCGCTGGTGGGCGGCGGCGCGAACGCCGGCGCCGACCCGCTCGGCATCGTGCTGGCCCTGCTGTCCGGGTTCTCGTACGCGGTGTACGCGACCGTCGCCGCGACGCTGATCGGGCGCGGCGAGGACGACCGGGCCGTCGTCGCGTCCCTGTTCGGGATCGGCGCGGTGCTGATGCTGCCGGTCCTGCTCGCCACCGGCCCCGGCTGGACGCTGCACGGCTCGGGCGCGCTGATCGCCCTCTACCTGGGCGTGGTGGCGACGGCGGGCGCCTACATGCTGTTCGCGCGCGGGCTGAAGACGACGCCCGCCACCACGGCGACGACGCTGACGCTGGCCGAGCCGGCCGTGGCGGCGGTGCTCGGGGTGGCGGTGCTGAACGAGCGGCTCGGCGGCGTCGCGCTCGGCGGGCTCGCGCTGCTGGCGCTGAGCCTGCTGGTACTGATCGTTCCGGCGCGCAGGTGAGCCCGCGCCCGGCGGCCCGGTCAGGGCCGCCGGGCCCGGTGCGCACCGGACGGATAGGTGCTCACCGGACGCATAACGGGATGTGAAAAATTGGTCTGAACCACTGGGCAGCACGGACCTCGGCGAGGATGATGTCCGGCATGACGACGGGTGACGGGGACGCCGGCGGACGGCTGTTCCCCGAGGACCTGGACGGCGTCGATCCGGTCGCCGCCGTGATGCTCGCCGACGCCTGCCGGTCCATCGCGGCGTACCCCGACCTGGTGGCGGTCGGCGCGCTGTTCACCGCGGTGGAGCGGGTCCCGGACGGATGGCAGGTGCTGTGCCCCTGCGATCCGCTGCCGCAGGGCGCCAGGGAGCTGCTGGCCGACCACCTGGAGGACGGCTGCGCGCCCGGCGACACGGCGGCCGAGCCGCTGCGGCGGGCCGCGTGGCGGCTCCGGACGGAGCCGCACGACGAACTCGCCGCCGCGGGACGGCGGTTCCGCGTCATCCGGATCGAGCAGCTGGTCAGGACCGGTCCCGACGGGCCCGAGCCGCCCCGTCCCACCGACTTCGATCCGCGTCCCGGCGAAGGGCGGCCGCCCGGCCCCCGGCCGTACGACCGGTTCGGCGGTGGCCAGGCCACGCCCGACCTGGCCACCGCCGAGCTGCTGTGCCAGCTGCTGGACGCCGCCGCCCGGGCCGGCACGGAGCCGTCGGAGTCGTTCCTGACGCCGGTGCAGCTGGCCCCCGCGTTCACGGTCGCGGAACGTTCCGGCGGCCAGTGGCGGCCGGTCGGCCGGCTGCACGACACGCCGCAGCAGGCCCGCGACTCGCTGGCCACCTACTTCCGGCATGTCGTCCCGGCGATCGAGCGGCCGGGCGAGGCGGAGCTGGCCGACTACGCCGAGGCCGCCACGCTGATGTCGGGCGCGTCCCGCCGCAACGGGATCGCGGTGGTGGGACGGCGGTTCCGGATCGTCCGGCTCGAACGGCTCACGCTGATGGGCCCGGACGGCCCCGAGCCGCCCCGGGCGAGCGACGCCGACCCGTACTGAAGGCGCCCGTACCGAAGGCGCCCGTACTGAAAGACCGGGTCAGGCGGGGGCGTCGGCGTAGACCGGGCGGTGCTCCTGAACGGAGTCGGCCAGCTGCTCGGCCAGCTCGTCGACGTCCAGCCGCTTCTCGATCCTCCGCAGATCGTCGATCTTGGCTCGGGTCTCGGCCCGGCGCGGGGCCAGCATCGTGCAGCAGTCCTCGTCCGGCAGCTCGGAGATTCCGAGCGTCCGGATCCGGCGCGCCTGGTCCATGATCTCGGTCTTGTCCATCCCGATCAGCGGGCGCAGGATCGGCAGCTCGACCGCGTCGTCCAGGGCGGTGATGTTGGTCAGCGTCTGGCTGCTGACCTGGCCCAGCGCGTCGCCGGTGATCAGCGTGTGGCCGCGCAGCCTGCGGGCCACCAGCTCGCCGGTCCGCAGCATCAGCCGGCGCTGCGCGATGACCGCCAGCCGGTCGGCGCCGGAGGACTTGATCTGCTGCTGGGCCTTGCCGAACGGCACCACCAGCAGCCGGGAGCCGCCCTGGAACTTGTCCAGCTCGCGGACCAGCGCGTACGCCTTGTAGATCGACTCGGGGCCGGTGAACGGCATCCCGGAGAAGTGCAGGTAGTCGACCCGCAGGCCGCGCCGCATCATCCGGTACGCGGCGACCGGCGAGTCGATGCCGCCCGACATCAGCACCAGGCCGCGGCCGCTCATCCCGACCGGGAGCCCGCCCTGCCCGGAGATGCCGCCGGAGTAGACGAACGCCTCGTCGCGGTCGATCTCGATCGACAGCGTGTGGTCGGGGCGCTTGAGCCGCACCGGCAGCCCGTACTTGTCGGCGATCGCGCCGCCGACCCTGCGGTCGAGCTCGGTGGAGGTGAGCGGGAAGCGCTTGTCGCGGCGCCGGGACCGTACCGCGAACGTGCCCTCGCGCCCGGCCATCAGCTCCAGCGCGGCGCGCTCGACGCTCTCCACGTCCTTGCCGACCCGCCAGGCGCGGTGCGCCCAGACG
Source organism: Actinomadura sp. 9N407 (assembly GCF_044326315.1). Lineage (NCBI taxonomy): Bacteria > Bacillati > Actinomycetota > Actinomycetes > Streptosporangiales > Thermomonosporaceae > Actinomadura > Actinomadura sp. 9N407. The sequence goes on from NZ_JBIRAW010000002.1 coordinate 469,574, forward strand.
ATGCCCATCACGTCGCCGATCCGCTCGGCCAGGGCGTCCCTGGTGGCGACGGTGGCGTCCTTGGTACGGACGATCATCACGCCGTGCCGGCGGATCACGTCCACCCGGGCGATCGGGCGGACCGCGAGCCGGACGTTGTCGGCCAGCCGCCGCTCGAACTGCTCGCGGTTCTTGCCCTTGAGCACGACCTCGCCCAGCTTGAGCAGCACGCACGGCTCGCCGTCGACGGTCGGCGCGACCGGCGTCTGCGCACCGGCGGACGCGGGTGCGGAGGCGGGCGCGGTGTCGAGCGTGGGCATGCGGGATCCTCCTGGGGGAACACGAACGGGGTCACGAGCAGGTGAGCTTCACGAGCAGGTGGGTCACGGACAGATGGGTCTCCAGTGTGACCCACAGACCGCAACGCCGCGACCCGGAAACCTGTTCCCCAGGAGCGAGGGCGAGGCGATCGGCCGACCGGGCCGGCCGAAGCCGGGCCGGTCGGCCGAGCCGGGCCCGTCAGCCGAAGAAGACCTCGGCCTCGGCGTAGCGCTCGATCGGGACGGTCTTGAGCTCCTTGGTGGCCTCGTCCAGGCCGACCCGGACGATGTCGGTGCCGCGCAGCGCGACCATCTTGCCGTAGTCGCCGTCGCGGACCGCGTCGATCGCCTGCAGGCCGAACCGGGTGGCCAGCACCCGGTCGAACGCGGTCGGGGTGCCGCCGCGCTGGATGTGGCCGAGGACCGTGGCCCTGGCCTCCTTGCCGGTGCGCCGCTCGATCTCGTCGGCCAGCTGCTGGCCGATGCCGCCCAGCCGGACGTGGCCGAACGCGTCCTTCTCGCCGGTCTGCAGCTCCATCTGGCCGTCGATCGGGTGGGCGCCCTCGGACACCACGATGATCGGCGCGTACCGGGTCTTGAACCGGCTCTCGACGTAGGCCACGACCTTGTCGATGTCGAACGGCTGCTCGGGGATGAGGATCACGTTGGCGCCCGCGGCCATCCCGGCGTGCAGCGCGATCCAGCCCGCGTGCCGGCCCATGACCTCGCAGATCAGCGCGCGGTGGTGGCTCTCGGCGGTGGTGTGCAGCCGGTCGATGGCCTCCATCGCGACACCGACGGCGGTGTCGAAGCCGAACGTGTAGTCGGTGGCGTTGAGGTCGTTGTCGATGGTCTTGGGGACCCCGACCACGCTGACCCCGTTGGTGTACAGCTCGCGGGCGACGCCGAGGGTGTCCTCGCCGCCGATCGCGATCAGCGCGTCCACACCGAGCCCGGCCAGGTTGTCCTTGATCCGCTCGATCCCGCCCTCGACCTTGATCGGGTTGGTCCGGGAGGAGCCGAGGATGGTGCCGCCGCGCGGCAGGATGCCGCGCACCGTGTCCACGTCGAGGGCCATCGTGTCGCCCTCCAGCGGGCCCCGCCAGCCCGCCCGGAAACCGACGAACTCGTAGCCGAAGACCTGCACGCCCTTGCGCACCACGGCGCGGATGACGGCGTTCAGGCCGGGGCAGTCGCCTCCCCCGGTCAGCACTCCGACGCGCATGCCCTCTCCCTCACCAGACACCGGGCTTCCCTCCTCGATTCACGCGGCCAAGACTACTGGTACGCGCACGGCTACACAGGGCATTCGCCCACCGCCACGGCGCGCCCTATTGGTCTAGACCATAGCCCGTCGGGAGCGTCCCGTGGGAATTTCCCGCACCCGGCCCATGACCAGCACGGCCAGTCCGCCGGGAACGCGCCGTACCGCCGCCCTGCGGGGACGCGGCTCGCCCTCACCGTCATAGGACCAGCGCACCCCGGCGAGGGCCAGTTCCCGCGCCGCCTCGGCCGGGAGTCCGGCTTCGCGCGCCCGGGCGAAGTCCCAGCCGTCGCGGTGCGATCCCCGGGTGGGCCGCGCGGCCGCCCAGTCCGCGAACGCCTCCGTCCAGGACGGGCCGTACGACGCGGCCAGCGCGGGCCAGGCGCGGCCCACCTCGCCGGCCCGCTTGAGCAGGATGCCGCGCGCCGCGGCCCGTACCGCCTCGGCGTCGAAACCTTCCGGCATCGGCCCGCCCGACGTCATGGCCAGGACGAGCGCCTCCTGTGCGGCCGCCAGCGCCGGATCGTACAACTCGGACGGCTCGGACGGCTCGGACGGCTCGGACGGCTCGGACGGCTCGGACGGCTCGTTCAGCGTGCTCATGTGACGGGCCGCAGGCCTGAGGCGGCGGCGATGGCGTCCAGCTCGGCCTGGAGGTCGGCGACGGGCGGGTAGCGGCCGTCGCGTTCCAGCAGGAATCCGGGCGGGCGGTGCCGCGCGCACAGCTCCGTGATCAGCTCCAGGACCTCGGGCGGGACCGGGGCGGCGTGGGTGTCGTGGTACCGGCCGCCCTCCTGCGAGCCGCCCGCCACATGGCAGTACGCGACGCGTTCGAGCGGCAGGCGGTCGAGCAGGTCCAGGGGGTCCTCACCGCGGTTGCGGGCGTTGGCGTGGACGTTGGCGACGTCGAGCAGGAGGAGGGCGCCGGTCCGTTCCAGCAACTCGGTCAGGAAGTCGCCCTCGGTGTACTCGGCGCCGGGCCAGTCGAAGAGCGTGGCGATGGGCTCGACGGCCAGCGGTACGGGCAGTTCCGCCTGGGTGCGGCGGACGTTGGCGGTGAGCGCGTCCAGCGCGGCGCGGGTACGCGGTACGGGCAGCAGGTGCCCGGCCTCGATGCCGCCCGCACGGACGAACGCGACATGCTCGCTGACCAGCGGTGCGCCGAGCGCCTGAGCGCAGGCCGCCAAGTGCGCGACCCGTTCGGCGGCCACCGGCTCGGCACCGCCCAGGGACAGCTTCACGCCGTGCGGGACGATCGCCGCGCCGCGGTCGCGCAGTTCCAGCAGGTCGGGCGCGGGGTGGGCGGGATGGACGGACTCGGCGACCACCTCGGTGAAGCGGAGCCCGGGCAGCGCCGCGACGAACCCGGTGATCTCCGGACGCCAGCCGATGCCCACGCCGAGTTCGGGAACGGGCATGTCAGCCGCCACCCCCGCCGCAGCCTCCCCCACCACCGCCGCCTCCACCGCAGCCGCCGCCTCCGCCGCCCGAACCCGAGCCGCCGCCGCCCCCGCACGCACCCCCGCCGCCGCAGGAGCCGGACGAGCACACCGACGTGCCGGTCGAGCAGGCCGGGCCCGCATATCCGCCCGACGTCCCCGAGACGCCGGTGAGCTGCAGGTAGCGGCCCAGGCCGACGGTCTGGGCGAACACGGGGTCGAGGGCCATCAGCGCCGCCGTACCGAACAGCGCGACGCCCAGCAGCACCTCGGGAGCGCCGAGCTGGGCGTAGGGAGGCGCGTAGACGGGGTCGAGGCGGGTGTTGCCCTCACGGACCCGGTCGAGGGCGCGCTCGCCCTCCCGCGTCCGCTCCTTGCCCGCGCCCAGCGCGGCGGAAGCGACGAGGAGAGCGCCCGTCGTCATGAACGTGGCCAGGCCGGCCATCGAGTCCTCGAAGCCCCCGGTCACGAACGAGACCACGGCGCCGAGCACGGCCCAGCCGCGGACCACCCAGGCCGTCGCCGTGAACCGGCGCCGTGCGCCCGGGCCGATCAGGAGGCCCTGGTCCGCCAGCCCGGCGCGCAGCTTCTCGATCATGGCCCGTATGCCCGGCTCGGCGGTGAGCCGGGCCAGCGTCGCGGCGCGGCCGCCGACGATGGCTCCGTAGATCGCGCCGTCGAGCGGCATCCGCGCGGCGCGCGGGCCGTTCGCGGTGGGGCCGGTCGCCCGGAAGCGGCCGTGAGCGTACGCGTCGATCGCGCCGTCCAGCCGCAGCGCCGTCAGCGAGGCCGCGATCGCGTGCCGTCCCCCGCCGTGCAGGTAGGCGACCTCGTACGGATGCAGGTCGCGCGTCGCCGGCGTCCCCTCCCGCACCCGCTTCCGTACGGACCACAGCAGCGCCAGCAGGACCAGCCCGATCAGGATGAAGCCCGCGAAGGCTCCCCACGCGGAAAGTTCCCATGCCCCGATTTGCATGCGTTCCCCCGTCCCGGCGTCCTGTGACGCGCATCTCAGGTCAGACGCGACGGGACGGCGGACGGTTCAGGGCCCCGTCGCCGCTCCGGCGGCGGTCCGGGCCCTGACCGGAACCGGCCTACTCCTGATCGAGGCCCTTCTTGATCGCGTAGCGGACCAGCTCGACGCGGTTGTGCAGCTGGAGCTTGCCGAGGGTGTTCTGGACGTGGTTCTGGACGGTGCGGTGCGAGAGGACGAGGCGCTCGGCGATCTGCTTGTACGTCAGGCCCTTGGCGACCAGCCGCAGTACCTCGGTCTCGCGCTCGGTGAGCCGCGGGGCGTCGTCATCGGGACGGGGCGCGGCGGCGAGCCGCCGGTACTCCCCCAGCACCAGCCCGGCCAGCCCGGGGGTGAAGACCGCGTCGCCGTCGGCGGTACGGCGCACCGCGTCCAGGAACTCCTCGCGCCCGGCCGACTTGAGCAGGTAGCCGGTCGCGCCCGCCTTGACCGCGTCCAGGACGTCCTGCTGCTCGCCGCTGGCCGACAGGACCAGTACCCGTACGGGCGGATCGGCGGCGACCAGGTGGCGGGTCACCTCGACACCGCTGATGTCGGGCAGTTGCAGGTCGACGACCGCCACCTGCGGCCGGACGGCCGCGGCGATCCGTACCGCGGCCCGTCCCTCCCCGGCCGTCGCGACGACCTCGTGGCCCGCCTCGGCCAGGTCGCGGGCCACGGAATCGCGCCACATCGGATGGTCGTCCACCACCATGACCTTCAGCGGCGTACCGGAGGATTCGTTCACGCCCACAGGGTAGGCCGCCGCCGCCCGGCGCAGTAGCTCGGAAGGTCAGCGAGCACGGAAGGTCAGCGAGCACGGCGGGCGGGCACGGTCATCTCGATCTCGGTGCCCTGGCCGGGGGCGGAGACGATCGAGACCGTTCCGCCGAGGTCGCGGATCCGGCCCTGGATGGACTGGGCGACTCCGAGCCGCCCGCTCGCCACCGCCTCCGCCAGCCGTCCCCTCGCCATGCCGGGGCCGTCGTCGCGGACGCTGACGGTGATCTCCCCGGCGCCGTCGTCCTCCACCAGCACCCAGGTCCGGGTGCCGTCGCCGCAGTGCGCGCGGACGTTGCCGAGCGCGGCCGCGACCGCGGCCTCGACCTCGCCCGCCGCATGGCCCGGCAGCCGTACGGGCGTCGCCGGGGTCGAGACCGTGACCAGCGGGGACGCGTGGCCGTCGAGCAGCGGCCGCAGATCGACCTCGGCGTGCGGGGCCGCCCGATCGTCCCGCCGGTTCGGCGCGGAGGCGGCGCTGCCAGGAGCGGCGCCCGTGCCGTCGCCGATCCCCGCGCTACCACCGGTCCCCGTGCTGCTGCTGATCCCCGTGCTGCTGATCAGGGTGCGCAGCGCGGCCTCCTGCTCGCCGGCCATCCGGCCCAGCTCGGCCGCCTCGCCGCCGATCTCGCCGCCGCGCCGGTGCACCATCGCCAGCACCTGCAGCGTCGAGTCGTGGATCCGGCGGGCCAGCCGCTCGCGCTCGCGGGTGGCGGCCTCCAGCTCCACCGCCCGCGCCAGCCGCGCCTCGGCCTGCATGGCCAGCTTCACCACGTGCCCGCCCGCCAGCCCGGCCAGGCCGAGCAGCACGATGCCGTTGAACGTGCTGTAGCCGGGGGTCTGGAGCTGTTCGAGCGTCCCGGCCACCACGTGCACCAGGATGTTGCCGGCGCCCAGGACCACCGCGGCCGTGATGCCGTACCGCTTGCCGCCCGCCACCGCCCAGGACAGCACCGCGGCGGCCACCCACGAGGCCGTCAGCGTCGCGCGGCCGGCGCCGATGTTGGCCGCGGACTCCACCCACGGGGTGGCCATCATGCAGCCGAGGCACACGGCCAGGTCGGCGATCAGCAGCGGCCACCCCCGCCACCGCGGGTCGGCGAACAGGTAGGTGGCCACGAAGGTCCAGACGACCATCACGGCCAGGACGGCCCAGCCGCCCAGCGGGTGCTCGTAGCCGCCGGAGTTGCGGACGATCAGTACGGCCGCGTACGCCAGCGACGCGAAGCGGTAGACCGCGACGGCCCGCCACAGCGCGGCTTCGAGTCCCACGTCCGGCCCGTTCCGCTCAGTCGTCGTCGTCGACCGGGCGGGGCTCCTTGCCGGCGAGCTCGGCCCTGACCTCGGCCGCGTACCGGTCGACGTACTCCTGCCCGGAGAGCTCCCGGATCGCCTGCATGATCTCGTCGGTGATCTTGCGCAGCACCTCGCGGTCGTTCTCCTGGCCGTAGTGGCGGGAGAAGTCCAGCGGCCGGCCGAACCGTACCCCGGGCCGCACGCCCAGCTTCGGGTACGGCTGCCCGGACGGCATCAGCTCGAACGTGTTGATCATGGCCACCGGGATCACCGGCACCCGCGACTTCAGCGCCAGCCTCGCCACCCCGGTCTTGCCCCGGAAGAGCCGGTTGTCGGGCACCCGGGTGCCCTCGGGGTAGATGCCGAGCAGCTTGCCCTCGCGCAGGATCCGCAGCCCGGTCTCCAGCGCGGCCTCGGCCGCCGTACCGCCGGTGCGGTCCACCGGCACGACGCCCACGCCGATCATGAACGCCTTGGTGAGCAGGCCTTTGACGCCTTTGCCGCTGAAGTACTCGTCCTTGCCGATGAAGAAGATCGGCCGCATCAGCGGCAGCGGCCCGAAGAAGTGGTCGGCGAACGACAGGTGGTTGCTGACCAGCAGCGCCGGGCCGCGCTTGGGGACGTTGCGCATGCCGGAATTCTGGGGACGCCACAAGAGGTACATGATGGGCGAGAGGATGATCCTCAGGAGGATCCAGAACCAGAGCATGCCGACACCTTCCTCCGGCCGCGCCCACCTGCGGCCGCGCCTTCCGAATACTCCGACGAACGGGGGATGATGCGACATCTTCCCATCCCCCGGCCCGGCTGCCCACACCACGGCCCGGCCGGGCCGCCTTGTCCCGCGCGGACGGGGGCGGTATGAACGTAGGCTCAGCCTTGGGAATCGCAATCAGGTGTGCCGGAGGGGCTTGTTCCGGGCGGCGCAGCGAATACCGTGGGACACACGTTCCGTGGCGTCCTGGAGCGGCGCCGCCCCCCGCGGGCGGTCCGTGCCGGGCGCGCGCGGTCGCACACGTCTATGGGGGAGCGGAGGCCGTCATGCCGGTGCAGTCGGTCACGCCGGAGTCGACGAAGGAGCCGGCGCCGTGAATCGCCGTGGCAATGGACTGTCGGCCGATACCTACGCTCCGCTGGTCGACCTCGCCCCTCACCTGGCCGATGTCATGCTCACGGCGCTGGGCGAGGCGGGCGTGGCCGCGTACGCCGCCACTCCCGGCGAGCTGGCCGAACTCGCCGATCTGGCCGGGGACGCCGCCGCGAAGGACGTCCTGGAGCGGCTGTACGTCGACGTCGAGATGAAGCCGACCGCCGAGAGCATCCTGCGGATCCATCTGACCCGGCTGCGCGATCCCGAGCGCCGCGACCTCGACCTGCGCGACACCGACCGGCTCGACACCGACCGGCTCGACGCGGGCCTGCGGGAGCCCGCCGACGGCCAGGCCCGCGACGCCGCCTCCCCTTCCGACCCCTCCGACTCCACCGCCGGTACGGACGGCGACGGGACCGGCCGCGACGGGGATCAGCTCGACGAGGACGCCATCTGGGCCGAGATCGTCGCCGGGTACGACGCGGTCCCCGAGGGCGACCGGGTGCCCTGGCCCGACCAGGAGAACCTCGACGAGCCCGCGCCGCGGCGGCCGCCGGCCGAGGGCGACGACCGTTCCGGCGCGCTCCCCCGGGCCCGCGTGATCAAGTTCGGCGATCTGGACGACTCCCCGGAGGAGCCCCCGGCCGCGGACGACGACGGGCACTACATACCCCCGCCCCCGCCGCCGCTGCCCACCGCCGACCCGCTCACCAAGGGCGCCTGGATGGCGCTGGTCGGCGGACCGCTCTACCTGCTGTTCACGGTCATCCTCGACTGGGAGGTGCCCGGCTGGGCCGCCTTCCTCGCCGTCGCCGCGTTCATCGGCGGCTTCGTGACCCTGGTCCTGCGCATGGGCGACGAGCCGCGCGATCCCGATGACGGCGCGGTCGTCTGACCGTCCGCCGGAGCGCAGCGGAGGCGGTCGGTCAGACGACCGCCCGGGGGGCTTGGGGGGTCGTCCCCCCAAGAATCACACGGCGCGGTGGTCTGACCGTCCCGTCGTGCCTGGGGTGTTGACTCGTGGCGTGTTCGCCTGGAACGGCGTGGCCGGAGGCGAACACGCCACGAGTCAACGTGGGCGGCGGCGCGGATTGAGTTGCGCCAGTAGGGGGCGGTGGTCGGTGGCCTGGGGGTAGTCGGCCGCCAGATCGGGGTCCGCCGGGACGCCGCAGGCGATCACTTCGATCTCCGGATCGGTGAACACGCCGTCGATGCGGCGGCGCGGGTTCCGTGCGGAGAACGTGGCGGCCTCGCCGGACGGCGCCGCGGCGTGGGCGTCGCGGAAGCGTCCGGTCAGCAGCGACCAGGACGCCCCGCCGGGCTCCTCGTTGATGTCGCCGGCCAGGACGACCGGGGCCGGGTACGCCGCGCGGACCCGGTCGAGCAGGCCGATCACCTCGGCGGTGTGGGCCCGGCGCGGATCGTCCCGCAGGTCGAGGTGGGTGCTGGCCGCGATCAGCGGGCCCTCCGTACCGAGGTCCAGGACCGCGACCGCCAGCCCTCGGCGGTGCAGGCCGGGGATGCGCGACAGCAGGTGGAACTCGCTGTGCACGACGCGGGCGCGCGGGCCGGCCAGGACGGCCAGCCCGGCCGCGCGCCGGCCCGCGGCCACCGACAGGTCGCAGGACCGGGCCAGCCGGCGGCGCTTGCGGCGCCAGCCGGGCAGGCGCGGGACCTCCTGCAGGCAGACCACATCAGGGCGCAGCCCGCGGATCACCCGGGTCACGGCGGCCGGGTCGTCCCGCAGTGACCGGATGTTGTAGGAGAGCACCCGGACGGCGGTCACGGCTCAGATGCGGGCCAGGTCGGCGGCGCCGACGATGCCGGCGGCCGAGCCGAGCTCGGCGATCCGGATCTCCGGCATCGGGCGGTGCCCCCGGCCGGTGAGCGCGATCTCGAACGCGGCGCGGGCGGGCTCCAGGAGGAGGTCGCCGGCGTCGGAGAGGCCGCCGCCGATGATGAACGCCCCGGGGTCCAGGATCGCGGCCAGATCGGCCATCCCCTGCCCGGCCCACTGCGCCACCGAGCGGAAGCACTCCAGCGCCGCCGGGTCGCCCTCGCGGGCGGCCTGGGTGACCTCGGGGCCGCTGATGCCCTCGGGACGGCCGTCGCCCAGCTCCAGCAGCCGGCCGGCCATCGCGGGGGCCACCCGGGCCAGGTCGCGGGCCTCGTGCACCAGCGCGTTGCCGCTGGCGTACTGCTCCCAGCAGCCGCGGTTGCCGCAGCCGCAGCGCCGGCCGTCGGGGACCACCCGGAAGTGGCCGACCTCGGCGCCGATGCCGAACCGGCCGCGGTACAGCTCGCCGTCGATGATGATCCCGCCGCCGATGCCGGTGCCGAGCGTGATCAGCACGATGAAGTCGTGCCCGCGGCCGGCGCCGAACCTGGCCTCGCCCCAGGCGGTGGCGTTGCCGTCGTTCTCCACCACGACCGGGAGCCCGACCAGGCTCTCGACCTTCTTCTTCAGCGGCTCGTCCCGCCAGGCGAGGTTGGGGGCGAACAGCACCGTGGAGCGGGTCTGGTCGACGAAGCCGGCGCTGCCGAGCCCGACCGCCACCACGTCCTCGAACTTGCCCTTGAGCAGGTCGACGACCTCGGCGATGACCGCGGCGGTCTCCGTGGGGTTGGTCGAGGGGGTGGGCCGCCGGACCTTCTCCAGGATCCGCCCCCGGTCGTCGACCACACCCGCGGCGACCTTGGTGCCCCCTACGTCAACGCCGATGGTCAGGGTCATCTACGCTTCCTCCTCCTCGTGGTGCCCCGCTGCACCGGAACGGGGCGGCCGGGGGCCGCGGGAGCGCTCGAAGGCGGCGGCCACGTCGAACGCGGCCGCCAGCAGCGACCGCCCGGCCTCCCGCACATGCGTGCGGACGTCCGGCCCGGACTCGCGGGCCAGGGCGATGGCACGGCAGACCGGGCAGTCGAGGCATTCGGGGGCGCCGGTGGCGATCCGGGGCGGGTCCGCGGGCTCGTCGGCCACGGCCCGGCTCCACACGTCGCCATCGGCTCCGGTACGGGCCCGGCCGGAGTCCCGGCCCGCACCGCCTTCCGTTCCCGTCTCGCCCATCCGCCTGCGCAACGTCTCGAAGAGCTTGACCGCCTCGTCGAGGAGATCGCCCGACCGCTCGTTCATGTAGCCATTGTCCATCCGTCAGCGGCGCGAAACCGCATCGCCACCCCGCGTGCCCGGGGCAGGATAGCGCCCCGGCGCCGACTACCCCTCGACGTGCCGCTTGAGCCCCTTGAGCGCCGAGTCGGTGATCCGCTTCTCGGCCTTGCGCTTGACCATCCCGATCATGGGGACCCGGACGTCCACGGCCAGCTCGTAGGTGACCTCGGTACCGTCCCTGACCTCCTCGAGGGAGTACGACCCGTGCAGGCCGGTGACCACGTTGCCCTTGTCGACCAGCTCCCAGCTGACCCGGTCGTCGCCGGTCCAGTCGTACAGCAGCCCGACGGTGTCGCTGAACGGGCCGCCGTCGAAGGTCAGGGTGGCCCGCCGGGCCCGCCCGTCCGCGCCGGTCTCCTGCACGGTGAACTCGCGGATGCCGCTGGCCCACTTCGGGTACGCCTCGAGATCGGCGATCACCGTCATGATCTCGGTCCTGCCGGACCGGATCGTGATGGAAGAACTCGTCCGGTCCGCCATCGATGCTCTGCCCTTCTGCGCGAGGGATCTGCCGTCCTCAGGAAAGTATCCGTCACACCGACAGCACGTAGGGAACTCCGCTCCCCCGGAAGTGGCCCACGTTCACGCATTCGGTACGACCGATTCGCATCCGCCGGGCCAGCGGCTGGTGGACGTGCCCGAACAGCACGTACCGGGGCTGGGTCTCGTGGACGGCCGCCAGCACGGCCTCGCTGCCCCGCTCGAACCTGCGCGCCACGGTGTCGTACAGCAGCTCGGGCACCGCGGGCGGGATGTGGCAGCACAGCACGTCGACGGCGCCGACCGCCGCGACCTTGGCCGCGTAGTCCTCGTCGCTGAGCTCGTACGGGGTCCGGTATTCGGTCTTCAGCCCGCCGCCGACGAAGCCGAACCGCAGGCCGCCGATCTCGACGACCTCGCCGTCCAGGACCCGGTGCCCTTCGCGCAGGTGCTCGGCCCACATGTGCGGGACGTCGACGTTGCCGTACGTGAGGTACGCGGGCGTCGGCATGGCGGCGAACAGCTCGGTGTACTGGCGGCGTACGGCCTGCTCGATGTGCGGCCAGGCGCCGCCCTCCAGGGAGCCCCACAGCCGCTTGGAGAACTCGCGGGCCTCGTCGAAGCGCTTGAGCGTCCGCAGCTCGATGAACCGGTCGGCGTTCTCCTGCCCGAACAGCTCGGCGAAGATGCCCTGGCCGTGGTCGGAGTAGTCGATGAACAGGATCAGGTCGCCCAGGCAGATCAGCGCGTCCGCACCGTCGCCGGCACGCTTGAGCGCCTCCGCGTTGCCATGGACGTCGCTCACCACGTGGATCCGCATGAACCGACTCTAATAGGTCCAATCGGCGTAATAGGACCGGCCAATAGGACGGCTCGTAAGGCGGCCAGCAGGACGGCTGGCTGGACGGCGCGGACGGCCGCGCCGCAGGCGCGCTAGGACCCGGCCGCGGCCGAGACGAGCGAGCGCCATTCGCAGACCAGGCCGGCGTCCACCGGCGCGTCCCAGGAGCCGTCGGGGCGGACGGCGGTGCCCACGTGGAAGGCCGTCACCCCGGCGGCGGCGAGCAGCGCGACATGCTTGCGGCGCAGGCCGCCTCCGGCCATGATCAGCCCGGCCGACGCCGGGCCCTCGGCGGTCCGCCGGACGAGTACGTCCACTCCGGCGTCCACACCCCGGGGCGAGCCGGCGGTCAGCACGGTGTCCAGTCCCGGCCCGCCGACCTCGGAGCCGGCCTCGGCGGCCAGGTCCCGTACGGCGCGCCACGCGGCCACCGGGTCGGCGGCGTGGTCGATCGCCCGGTGGAACGTCCAGGGCAGCGGGGCCAGCGCCGCCGCGATCTTGCCCGCGGCGCCGGTGTCGATCCCGCCGGCGGAGTCCAGGAAGCCCAGCACGAACCCGTCCGCGCCGGCCTCCCGGTGCAGCTCGGCGACCCGGCGCAGCCGGTCCAGCTCCGGGGCGGTGGTCCGGAAACCCGCGTTGGCGCGCAGCATCACCCGCAGCGGCAGGGACGTGGCGGCGCGCATCTCGGCGACCAGGTCGGGATCGGGCGTGAGCCCGTCGGCGGCCATGTCGGCGACCACCTCGAGCCGGTCGGCGCCGCCCTCCTGGGCGGCCCGCGCGTCGGCCACGGTCAGCGCGATCACTTCGAGCAACGACACGACGGCCCCCGTGATCTGTGTCATGTGTGGTCCTCCTCGCAGAGCGTAGGCGAACGGGGCGGCTCCGGGAGAGGGCGACGGGCGACTTTGCGTCACCGTTAACAGCGCACCGCAAGGCCGGGCGGGCGAAGTCCGGCGGAATCGGCACGCGGATCGTCACCTAGGGACGAATTGCCTACTCACGGGTATCATTCGACCGTGGGAACGCTGTACCGTCGTCCCACCCATCTGCCGTGTCAACCGAGGAGTGGGCCGTGCGCGAATTCAGCGTCCCCGCGATGGTGGAAGTCCCCGAGTCCGCCAATCTGACCGACGCGCCGTTCGACCGGGCGGCCGCGACGCCCGGATCGATCGTGCTGCGCCGCCGTACCGGCGACTCCTGGCGGTCGGTCACCGCCGGCGAGTTCGCGGCGGAGGTGAGCGGGATCGCCAAGGGCCTGGTCGCCGCGGGCGTCGAGCCCGGCGACCGGGTGGCGCTGATGTCGCGGACCCGGTACGAGTGGACCGTTCTGGACTACGCGATCTGGGCGGCCGGCGGGGTCGCCGTCCCGATCTACGAGACCTCCTCGGCCCAGCAGGTCGAATGGATCGTCGGCGACTCCGGCGCCAAGGCGGTCTTCGCCGAGACCGCCGAGCACCAGGCCGCGATCGCCGGGCTGCGCGAGAGCCTGCCCGGCCTCGCGCACGTGTGGGGCATCGACGCGGGCGACCTCGACGACGTGGTCGCGTCGGGCGCCGAGGTGACCGACGCGACGCTCGAGGAGCGCCGCCGGTCCCGTACCGGCGCCGACCTGGCCACGATCATCTACACCTCGGGGACCACCGGCCGCCCCAAGGGCTGCGAGCTGACCCACGGCAACTTCGTCGCCACGGCCCGCAACGCCGTCCAGGGCGCGATCTCCGAGGTGGCCGTGGAGGGCAGCTCCACGCTGCTGTTCCTGCCGCTGGCGCACGTGTTCGCGCGGCTGATCCAGGTGGCGTGCGTCGAGGCCGGGATCGTCCTCGGGCACAGCGACATCCCGAGCCTGCTGCCGGACCTGGGCTCGTACCGGCCGACGTTCCTGCTGGCCGTGCCGCGCGTGTTCGAGAAGGTCTACAACGGCGCCGAGCAGAAGGCCGCCGCCGAGGGCAAGGGCAAGATCTTCCACGCGGCGGCCGACACCGCGATCGCCTACAGCCGGGCGATGCAGGACGGCAGGCCCGGTCTCGGGCTGCGGGCCAAGCACAAGGTCTTCGACAAGCTGGTGTACGGCAAGCTGCGCGCCGCCGTCGGCGGCCGGGTGGAGTACGCCGTCTCCGGCGGCGCCGCCCTGGGCGAGCGGCTCGGCCACTTCTTCCGGGGCGTGGGCATCACGATCCTGGAGGGGTACGGGCTGACCGAGACCACCGCCCCGGCCACCGTCAACCGGCCCACCGCGATCAAAATCGGCACGGTCGGCAAGCCGATCCCCGGCGTGACCGTGCGGATCGCCGAGGACGGCGAGATCCTGGTCCAGGGCCTGAACATCCTCAGCGGCTACTGGAACAACGCCGACGCCACCAAGGAGGCGCTGGAGGACGGCTGGTTCCACACCGGCGACCTCGGCTCGCTGGACTCCGAGGGCTACCTCAGCATCACCGGCCGCAAGAAGGAGATCCTGGTCACCGCGGCCGGCAAGAACGTGGCGCCCGCCCCGCTGGAGGACCGGCTGCGCGCCCATCCGCTGATCAGCCAGTGCCTGGTGGTCGGCGACGGCCGCAAGTTCATCAGCGCGCTGATCACGCTGGACGAGGAGGCGCTCGTCCCGTGGAAGGAGCGCAACGGCAAGCCCGCCGCGATGACGGTCGCCGAGCTGCGCGTGGACGCCGACGTGGTCGCGCAGATCGACGCGGCGGTGGCCGAGGCCAACCGCAGCGTCAGCCATGCCGAGGCGATCAAGAAGTACGAGATCCTCGGGGTGGACTTCAGCGAGGAGGCCGGGCACATGACGCCGAGCCTCAAGGTCCGCCGGCACGCCGTGCTGAAGGACTTCGCCGGCGAGATCGACGCGATGTACTCCTGATCCGTTCTCCGCGCGCCCCTGGCCGCGCCTAGGGGCGCGCCAGGGTCTCGACGGCCTCGTCGACCGGAGTGTTGCCGCCGATGAGTTCCAGTACGCGGCGGCGCACGCCCGGGGCGTCCAGCAGAGCGACGAGGACGGCGGCGACGTCGTCACGGGTCACGGCCTCGTGGCCCACGTACGGCTCGGCCAGCGTCACCGTTCCGGTGCCGGGATCGTCGGTGAGCCGGCCCGGCCGCAGGATCAGCCAGTCCAGGTCGCGGCGCCGCAGGTCCTCCTCGGCCTCCTTCTTGGCCCGGACGTAGGCGGCCCAGACCTCGCCCCGGTCGGCCGGGGGCGCGCTGTCCACCCCCATGGCCGAGATCTGCAGGAACGGGCGGACGCCCGCGCGCTCGGCCGCGTCGGCCATCAGGATCGAGGCGTCCCGGTCGACGGTCTCCTTGCGTTCGGTCCCGCTGCCCGGGCCGGCCCCGGCGGCGAAGACGACCGCGTCGGCGCCGGCGATCTTCTCGGCGACCTCGGCGACGTCCGCCCGCTCCAGGTCGCACTGCAGCGGACCGGCGCCGGCCGCCCGGATGTCGTCGGCGTGGTCCGGATTGCGGATCAGGCTCAGCACGGTGTCGCCTCGCGCCGCCAGCAGCCGGGCCAGCCGCAGCGCGATCTTTCCGTGCCCTCCCGCGATGGCTACGTTCATATCCGCGATCTTACGAACCGGTGCGGGGGCGCGGGACGGCCGGTGCGGGGTACCGGTCCCGCGGTCCCCGCACCGGCCGCCGCGCGGTGCGTCGCCCCGCTCAGCAGCGGCGGCCCTTGTTGATGCACCGCACGGCGCGCTGCATCAGTTCCTCGGGCATCACGTTGATGACGTCGGCGTGGTCGGTCACCGGGTCGTGCCCCTGCTCAGGGAACGAGTCCAGCGCGAACGCCTGCGCCTGGTTGGGCAGGTCGTAGGACAGCGTGTACCGCAGTTGCGGGATGGCCTGCGTGCCCTGCGGGCAGGCGCCGTTGCGCTGCGGGAACGCCACGTGGTCGCGGTGGTTGGCGCTGTCGGTGTTCTGGCCGTCCCAGCAGCTCGCGAAGTCCAGCACCCGCATGACCTGGCTGTCGCCGGGGCACAGCGGGTACTTGTCGGTGAACCCGCGGTTGGTGAACCCGCTGCAGGTCCAGAAGGCGCGCGCGTTGGCGAGCCCGTTGGTCGCGGACTTGGCGTCGCCCACGGCCATCCGCAGGAACCGCGGCATCGCGACCACCTTGCTCCGCGGGTTGCCGCGGAAGCTGATGTCGGCCCGGGTCGGCAGCACGATCTCGCCGACGTTGCCGTCGGCCGTGCTCTGCTGGGCCCGGTCGGAGTCGTCCTGCCCGGCCCGGTTCCGGATCACCGGCCAGTAGTAGGTGGACAGGTCGCCGTTGTCGCAGGTGGTCCCGCCGGCGGCCAGGCTCTCGTCGGTGGAGAACGCGTCGGTCGTCAGGTTGCCCACGTAGTCGTGGATGTGGTGCGCGCCGTTCTGCACGCCGGGCGCCGCGACGACGTTGTCCGGATTGTGGTGCTCGTTCTCGTTCGTTCCGCAGCGCGTGCGGAACGTGCCGCGCGAGCCGCCTCGGGCGGTGCGGACGTTGCGGACCCTCGGGGCCTGCCGGATGGGGACGAAGTCGTCGGCGTTCGGGCCCTCGGCGATCTGCGAGGGGGGCGGCTGCTCGCCGGCGTCCCCGTCGCCCTCGTCGGGCGGGGCCGCCGACGGGTCCGCGGACGGGTCGGCCGGAGGCGCGGACGGATCGGCCGACGGGTCGGCCGGGGGCGCGGACGGGTCCGCGCTCGGGTCACCGGGCTGGTCACCGCCCCCCGCATCGGGCGGCGGGGTGGATTCCGCCGCCGCGGGAGGAGCGGGCCATTTCTGCGCCGCCGCCCCGGCCGGCGCCTCCAGCGCCGCCGCGAACAGCAGCAGCGCCGGGAGTGCGACGGCGATACCTTTCCTGCTTCTCATCTGGAACTCCATGTGAGCGGGGATGACAGGCCCTCAGAAAAGGGCCGACCTGGGAACGAGACCGGTGCCCTCCAGCAACGTCATATGCGTGTTGACGTACCGCATCGCGCGCTCGGCGAACGCGCGGATCTCGCTGTTCTCGGTTTTCGAACGGATCTGCGCGATCAGCGCGAAGACCTGGCCGTGCGCCTCGCGCAGCCGCCGGACGAAGGTGCGGTCGTACGCGGCGCCGAACTGCTCCGACATCTCCGCCAGCCAGGCCTTCTGGCTGCCGTTCGGCTCGTTCGGCAGGATCACGTCGAGCCGTTCCGCCACCGCGCGGGTGTCCTCGTCCAGGCGCAGGTGCTGCTCGGCGATCATCGCCGCGATCTCCTTCACCCGGGGGGACGCCGCGCGCTGCTGGGCCTGCTGGCCCGCCGGCATCTCCCAGAGCCCGGCCTCGCGGACCTTGGTCAGCAGGGCCCGGTCGGACGGGCTCAGCCGGCCCCAGCGGGTGTCCACGTAACCGCCCGCGAGCTGGCCGCGCGCGGTGTCGCCGTCGGCCGGCGCGCCCGGGACGCCCGGGGCTCCGATCACGACGACGAACGCGGCGGCCACCGCCAGGATCGCCGCCGCGGTCAGCAGCGCCCGGCCGCCTCCCGGCCGCGGCAGCCTGCGCGCCTCCGCCATTCCGTACGACTTGCGCAACGGGTTCCCCTCCTTTCGGGCCGCTTCCAGTCGCCCCGGGCGACGGGGTTTCCAGGAAATACGCAGCCGATTCGGTCCTGGTTCACCGGATCCCATCTTTTCTGGAATTCTTTTGGCCGGGCCCGGTAATGAGCGGATACACAATGAGCATAGGCAAGGAGAATGGACGGGCCAGCCATTTCATGGCCCGTTAAGGCGCGTTTATGGACGCCGTCTCCGGTCAGGGCCGCCGGGCGGCGTTCTTGGCGTTCCTCGCGCTCTTGCCGTTCTTTCCGTCCCGGGGCACGCCGGTGGTGATCCGCAGGGCCAGCGCGGGGCACATGGCCACCGCCCGCTGCACGTCCCGTTCCATCCAGGGCGGGATGTCGGTGCCCAGCACCACCGGGAAGCCGTACCGGTCCAGCTGGATCAGCTCCGGGACGAGGTAGGCGCACAGGCCGTGCCCGTCGCAGCGGCTCCAGTCGATCGCGACCCGGCCCTCGTCGCCGGTCGGCACCGGCAGGGGAAGCACGCCGAAGACCGGCTGCCCGCAACTGCCGCCGACCCGGTGCACCTCGATGTCGGCGGCGAACGCGTCCAGCGCCGACAGCACGAACTTGGCGGTGCCGTCCGGGTGCGAGCAGGCGCCCCGGCCGCGGCCGATGCCGGCGGCGCGGCGGACGTCCTCGACACTGCCCGAACCGTCGGTCAGCGCGTTCAGGGAACGCACCACGTCGGGCAGGCCGAGCCGGCACGGTCCGCACTGCCCGGCGGACTGTGCGGCCAGGTACGAGGCGATCCGGGTGGTCTCGCCGAGCGGGCAGCTGCCCTGCGGCAGCGGCAGGATGATGCCGGCGCCGACGGTGCCGTTCACCGCCCGCATCCCCGACCGCGACAGCACCGCGCGGAACACCGAGGCGGGGTCCAGCCACATGCCGTGGTAGCCGCCGACGAGCACCCCCTGCCCGGCGTCGACCTCGCAGTGCCCGAGGACGGCCGACAGCGGCGTCCCGTACGGTGCCTCGACGACCCGCGTCCCGCCCACGGTGAGCAGCGTGGTCCCGGGCTCCTCCTCGGTCCCGGCCGAGGCGTACAGGTCGGGCCCGAGCGAGGTCAGCACCGCCAGCTGGGCGAACGTCTCGGTGTTGGACAGCAGCGTCGGGCCGCCGCCCACGCCCGACTCGCTGGCCCGGACCTTCTGGCCGGGCGGGATCGGCACCTCGCCGTTGATCGCCCGTACGACCGCGCCCGCCTGGCCGGAGATGAACCGCTCGGCGAGCCGGACCACCCGGCCCGGCATCCGGCGCTCGACGATGGCGGCCCGGATCGAGCGGGCCGCCTCCTCGTCCTCGACCGCCACCACGATGCGCTGGGTGCCCAGCGCGGCGGCGGCGATGGAGGCGCCGTCCAGGACCAGGTGCGGGGCCCGGGTGAGCAGCACCTTGTCCTTGCAGCTGCCCGGCTCGCCCTCCGCCCCGTTCACCACGATCACCGCGTCCTCGGCGGGGCGGCGGCGGCCGGCCCGCTCGCCCGGCAGCAGCAGGGTCTGGTCGACCGTGGGATGGGTGATCTGGGCCGCCACGGCCGTGAGCTTGCGCGCGAACGGGAAGCCCGCGCCGCCGCGGCCGCGCATGTCGACCTGCTCGGCCATCGCGACCAGGTCCTCCAGCACCGGCGTGTTCAGCTTGCCGTGCACGGCCTTGTGCCGTTCCAGGTCCAGCCGGTCAAACCGGTCGAAACCCAGGGTGAGCCGCGGACCGCCGATGTTGGAGACGGTGATCGTGCCGCTCATCGCGACAGCTCGCTGTTGCGGGGATCATCGTCGCGGAGATCCCTGTCCCCGAAATCCCGGTCCCCGAAATCCCTGTCCCTGGAATCCCGGCCCCCCACCTCCTTGCCCCCGAAATCCTTGCCCCAGAAATCCCTGTCGCGGAGATCTCCGTCGCGGGGGCCGGGACCGCCGGCGCGCCCGGGTCCGGTACGCGCGCCCACCCGCTCCTCGGCGGGCCGCCGGCCGGCGGCCGAACGGGCCTCGCGGCCGCGCGGCGCGGCCGGGGCCGCGAGGTCGTCGCCGATGCGCCGGACATCGCGCGGCCGGACCACGACGAACATCCGGGCCACCACCGCGAGCGCCACGAACCCGGCGCACAGGATGTAGCTCAGCGTCACCCAGGTCGCCGCGGAGCGTCCGGCGGTCAGCCCGTGCGCGATCGCCATCGGCCACGACAGGTAGGCCAGCGAGTGCAGCGACCGCCACACCCAGGGCCGGGCGCCGCGCGCGAACCACACCCGCAGCAGCCCGGTCACCATGACCACCAGCAGCAGCTCGAACGCGATCGTCCCGTACCCGATCGGGCCCGCGCTGGGCACCACGATCTGCGCCGGGAGCGCCAGCCCGCCGAGCACCTTGACCGAGATGTGCGCGATCACGAACGTCATCGCCAGCACCGAGGCCGCCCGGTGCACGGCCTGCGCCAGCACCCGGTGCCGGATCGCCAGGATCAGCCGCTCGGTGGCCAGCAGCCCGCTGACCACGGACGTCGTCAGCGCCAGCAGGGTGAAGACCCCGGCGTAGAACGAGAGGAGGCGCTGCACGTCGCCGGCCACGGCGGCACCCTGCGGGGTCGCCGCGCCGATGAGGACCAGGACCGCGCCGGCGAGCACGGCGCGCAGCGCCCAGGTCGGCACGGCGGGATCATCGCTACTTCGCGTCTGCACTGGTGGAACTCCTCTTCTTGGTCGCGGGAGGCGTGGGAACGGCTCCGGGCCGCTCCCCGTCCCTGCTCGGTGCGGCCGCCGGCGGGTCCGCCGCCGGCACCGCCCCGAGATTGGCCAGGACGCCGCCGGGGAGCACCTTCAGGACCCCGCGCTCGGCGAAGCCGAGCGCGGGCTTGGCCCGCTGCTTGAAGGTCCAGCCGCCGATCCGGGTCCCCTCCAGGGGGACCTGCCCGGCGCCGCGGCGGAGGGAGAACTGAACGAGCGAGCGGGGCGCCGCGGCCCCGCCGCAGGAACGGTCGGTACCGATCCGGCCGAGCGACTCGCCGCGCTTGACCGTGCTGCCGCCGCGGATCGCCGTCACGCCGCGCATCCGGTAGTACGTGCTGGCGAGGCCGCTCGGATGCACCACCATGACCATCCCGCGGCCCGCGGCGGCGGAGCAGAAGCGGTAGACCCGGCCCGCGGCGGCCGCCTGCACCTGGCCGTCGCGGCTCCAGAAGGCCAGCGCGCTCAGCGGCCGGGCCGCCTTCCGCCGGTCCGCACTGCCGATCGACCACGTCTCGCCGACGCTCCACGGCAGCATCAGGCCCTCGCCCGAGCCGGTGCCGGCGGCCGCCGCCTCGGCCTGCCCGGCGGTGAGCGAGCTGTAGCGGCGCAGTGCCTGGGCCTCGCTCGCCGACATGATGGCGGCCGGCATCCGGCCGAGCACCGCGTTGAACGAGCTCGTCCCCGACAGCGCCACCTGCCACTGCCCCTCCGCCCACCGGCCGGCGAAGAACGCGCCCTCGGGGGTGGCCGAGCTGCCGGCCGGAACGGGAATGGCCGTGGTGCCGAAGGCCCAGCGCTTGTCCTGGCTGACCCGGTCCATGCCCACGATGGGCGGCTTGGTGGGAGCGGCGCCGTAGACACTCCGCGCCGCCTGGCCGTGCTGTTCGAGCGTGAGCTTGCGGATCCGCTCGGTCAGCGTCCGCGTGTCGGGTGCGGCCGCGACCGGCCCGCCGGACTGCTCCGGCCCGGGTGGCGCCTGCTCGCGCGGGGGGATCTTGGCCGGCGACACCGGCGACCGCAGCACGAGGTCGGACCCGGCCGGTCCCGAGTCCCGGAACGTGGTCCCCTCGATGACGCTGCGTTCCACGATGGCCAGCAGCGACAGCCCGACCACGATGGAGAAGACCAGCGTGCCGGTCCGCATCCGGTCGGCCGGGCCGCGCACGCCGCGCGAGCGCTGCTGTGGCACCGCCCGCGGCCCGGCATGCTGCGAGGACTTCTTGGGCCGCCGCTGCCTGCCCCGCCGCCGGTCTCGTACCGGCTCGCCCCGTACCGCTCCTCCCCGTGCCGGCCCTCCCCGCGAGGGGCGTTCCCGTACGGGCGGCCTCGACGGCCTGCCCCCCGCGTACTCGCGCATCGCGGCGGGCCTGCCCACGTCGCGCATGTCGGGCAGGCCGGCGTTGCGCGCGTCCTGGCCCGGCAGTCCGGGCACGCCGGCATCGCGGCCCGTACGAGGCGTGCGCCCCGTACGGGGCGGTGCCGCGGCCGGGCGCGGCCGATCCTGCTGTGGCTGTCGCCGCGGCTGGGCCCGCTGCTTCGACCGGGTGCTTTGCTTGGACCGGGGACGTGCCGGGTCCGCCCAGAAGGCTTCATACGTGCTTTGGGACGCATGCCTACTGTCGCGTCGCGCCATGTCCTCTCCTGTGGAGGAGGGGAGGCTCGGCGAAACGGCGTCGTCGGTTCCTGCCGCTCCGGGCCCGCCGGGACCGAAGCGCGTTCCTGATCGAACGTCACGGACGCGGCCGGAGCCCGCTCCGCTCCCGCCTCGTCCTGGAGCGGCTCGGGGCCGCTCCGACAATCCGGGAGCATACGCCTCGGCGCGCCGTCGATGGAGATGGGTGACAGAAAAACCGTCCGGAATCCGTCCGGCGGCTTAGGCCCGGCTCAGGCTTGCCTTAAGCCCGACATAACGGGCGTGCCGCACCCCCGGACGGCACCTAGCGTCAGTCCTGCCATCGGTCGTCGACGCACGGAGGAGGTACCCCGGTGAACGACCTCCACGGGGTGGCCCACCCCTTCTCCACCAGGCGCGCGGCCGCATGCCGGGATCGTTCCCGGCACTCCCGTCCACGCCGTACCGATCCCCTGGAACCGGCCGTCCCGCACGACGCGCCCGCCTCCAGGTTCTCCCCCCACCACGGGCGCCGGGCCGGAGCGCCGGGGATCGGAGACCCTCCTCGACAGGGAGCGGCGTGGAACCGGTCTCCGGGAGTGCCGGGACGGTCTCGCCCCTGACCGGGCGCCCCGCCCGCGGCGCGAGGGGCGGGGCGACCCGACGTCAGCCCGTCCAGGGAAGCCGCAGGGCTTCCAGCTCCGGATCGGCCAGGATCGACTCGATGAGCGAGGGCGGGCCCACCACCTTGGTGCCCCACAGGTCCCAGTCGCAGTAGACGACCCACGAGCGGTCCTCGGCCCACAGGTCGGACGGGCAGCTCTGCATCGCCGGATGATCGTAGAGATCGGCGGCGTCGCCCAGCCGGCCCGCCAGGACCGTGTCGCGGTCCCAGTCGCCGGTCACCAGCGAGCAGTAGTACGCCAGGCAGCGCCGGCCCTCTCCGTCCACGTCGTGCCGGACGAGCAGGGACATCAGCCGCCGCCAGCTCTCCCGGTCGAGGCAACCCTCGGCCGGCGGCTCGACGGCGGCCGACCAGCTCCCGGTCGGATGGGCCTGCCGCAGGCACCGGCTGCCCGGCCGCTCCCCCTGGGGGACGACGGGTTCGCCGAAGCCCCGCGCCAGCTCGGCCCAGCGCAGCCGCCGCCAGCCCTGCCCCGGATGGCCGCCGCGGCCCAGCCGGGTACCGGTGACGACGGCCCCCTCCATCAGATCGCCCAGATCGACGTCGCCGGCCGCGTCCGGCTCGGCCAGCCCGGACGCCCGGGCCGACTGATGCACGTCGTCATGGGTGGTGGTGACCAGACCGTCCTTCCACACGTACATCGAATGCAGGAGCCACGCCGCGTCAGGGCGGCGCGGTGGTTCGTAGCCGGAGTGGCAGTGCTCGGGGTCGAGGTCCTTCAACCAGCCGGTGGCCTCGCCGGAAACCGGTGACCACGCGTCTTCGACGTCCGCCATGACACGCATCCTGCCACTGTTCCCGCCGGAGGGGTCTAGGAGGGCGTCAGTAGCGCGTCGAGCCGCGACGCCTGGAGTTCCCAGCGCCACTCGCGCTCCACCCAGGCGCGGCCCTGCTCGCCCATCTTGCGGGCCCGGGCGGGGTCGTTCAGCAGGTCCGCCAGAGCGCGCGCGATGGAGGCGACCGAACGTCCCGGGACGACCACTCCGGTCTCGCCGTCCAGCACGGCGTCGGGCGCGCCCCCGGAGTCGCCCGCCAGGACGGGCAGACCGGTCGCCGAGGCTTCGAGGTAGACGATGCCCAGGCCCTCGACGTCGAGCCCGCGCCGGCGCGTCCTGCAAGGCATCGCGAACACATCGCCCGCGTCGTAATGAGCGGGCAACTCCTCCCAAGGGACGCTCCCGGTGAAGACGACCGAGTCGCTCACGCCTTGGGACGAGGCCAGCTTCTCCAGGTCCGAGCGGTACGGGCCGCCCCCGACAAGGAGAAGGGCGGCATCCGGAACCGACTTCAACACCCGCGGCCAGGCATGGATGAGGGCGTCCTGTCCCTTGCGCGGTACGAGGCGCGACACGCAAACGGCCACCGGGCGGTCCGTCAGCCCGTACCGGCGCCTGACCTCGGCCCCACCCGCTCCCGCGAAGAAGACTTGCTCATCGACACCGGGGGCCAGCCAGGCCATCCGGGACGCGGCCTGTGGTGAGAGAGCCCCGGCCATCCGGGAACGGGTGTACTCCCCCAAGTAGGTCAGCGCATCCGTACCATCGCCGATCCTCCGCAGCAGGGCGCGCGCGCCCGGCAACGCGGCCCAGCCGGCCTCGTGCCCATGGGTGAGGCCCACAAGGCGCTCGGCCCCGCGCCGCCGCAGGGCGGGCCCCAGGAGGCCGAGCGGGGCGGCGGCACCGAAGAGGACCGAGTCGCACCCCTCGGAACGCAGGATCTCCCCCGCCCGCCGCAGGACCGTGGGCTCGGGCACCATGAGCGAGGTCGGATGCCGGACGACCGGGAACGGCTGCGCGGCGTCGAACTCCGCCGCTCCCTTCCAGGCCGGGGCGTACACCACGACCGACCCGGGCGGGCGCCGTACCGCGAGGTTGTGCACGAACGCCTGGATACCGCCCGGGCGGGGCGGGAAGTCGTTGGTGACGACGAGGGTCTTGGTCATGTGCTCCCACCCTACGAGCCCTGGTACGAGCCCGGTACGAGCCCGATACGAGCCGAGGCCCGCCACCGTGCTCCGGTGGCGGGCCTCGGACCCGTGCCTATCAGTGCTTGCCTGTCGGTGCCGGTCAGTGCCGGTCAGTGCCGGTCGGTGAGCTCCTTGCGCTCGCCGCCCTCGACCTCGGACTCGTCCCCGTGCTCGCCGTGCCCGTGCTCGTGCTCCTCGACGACGATGTCGTCGGAGGTCCAGGCGCGCTGCAGCCGCGAGCGCAGGTGCCCGGCCGGGCCCTTGCTGCTCGGCGCGGGAACGCCGTTGGCGTCCACCGCCGGCGCCTCGGGACGGGCGTTCTCCTTGCTCAGGATCACCGCCCGCTCCTCCTCGCGCGCCGGCTCGTGCCGCTCGGTGAACTTGCCGTCGGGCGACATCAGGATGATGCCGCTCTCCACGCCGTGCCCGATCGTGTCGGCGTCCTTGCGCTGCAGGCCCAGGCAGATCCGCTTGGTGATGATGTACGCCAGCAGCGGGCCGAGGAACACCGTGACCCGGAAGAACCAGGTCGTGGCGAACAGCGAGACATGGAACCGCTCGGCGAGCACGTCGTTGGCGCCGGCCAGCCACAGGATCCCGTAGAAGGCGACCATGGCCATGCCGGCCGCGGTCCGTACGGGCGCGTTGCGCGGGCGGTCGTTGACGTGGTGCTGCCGCTTGTCGCCCGTCACCCACTGCTCCAGGAACGGCCAGACCGCCGCGCCGGTGAAGACGATCCCCAGCGGGCCGAGTGCCGGGATCAGCACGCTCAGGCTGACCGTGTGGCCCCAGGCGGTGATCTCCCAGGCCGGCATGATCCGCAGGGAACCCTCCAGGATTCCCATGTAGAAGTCCGGCTGGGAGGCCGAGGAGATGGCGCCCGGATCGTACGGTCCGAACAGCCAGATCGGGTTGATCTGGGCGAACGCCCCCAGCAGCGCCAGCACGCCGAAGGTGAACATGAAGTAGGCGCCGGTCTTGGCCATGAAGACCGGGTAGAACGGGTAGCCGTAGACCTGCGCCTCGGTCTGCTGCTTGGTCGGCATCGCGGTGTGCTTCTGATGCCACATGATCATCATGTGCGCGGTGACCAGCGCCAGGATGATGGCCGGGATCAGCAGCACGTGCAGGGTGAACAGGCGCGGGATGATCTCCCCGTGGTTGCCCTCGGGGAACTCACCGCCGAACAGGAACATGTAGCCGTAGGTGCCGACCACCGGGAGCGACTCGAGCACGCCCTGGGTGATCCGCAGGCCGGTGCCCGACAGCAGGTCGTCGGGCAGCGAGTAGCCGAACAGGCCCTCGAGCATGCCCAGCGTGAACATGCCGATGCCGATCAGCCAGTTGAGCTCGCGCGGCTTGCGGTACGCGCCGGTGAAGAACACCCGCAGCATGTGCGCCATGATCGACGCCATGAACAGGATCGCGGCCCAGTGGTGGATCTGCCGCATCAGCAGCCCGCCGCGGACGTCGAAGCTGATGTGCAGCGTGGAGGCGTAGGCCTCCGACATCTTCACGCCCTGCAGCTTGGCGTACGACCCGTCGTACACCACCTCGTGCATGCTCGGCTGGAACCAGAGCGTCAGGAACGTCCCGGTCAGCAGCAGGATGATGAACGAGTACAGGGCGATCTCGCCCAGCATGAACGACCAGTGGTCCGGAAAGACCTTCTTCATGTTCCGCTTGAGGAACGTGGTGGAACCCAGGCGGTCGTCGAGGAAGTTCAGCGTTCCGTCGACCGCCTTCGGGGCGGTTGCTGCCTCGCTCATCCGCGCTCCCAGAAGCTCGGTCCGATCGGCTCGGGGAAGTCGTCGGTGGCCACCAGGTAGCCGTTCTCCACACCGAGCGGCAGCTGCGGCAGAGCCCGCGCCGCCGGGCCGAACACGACCTTGGCCGCGTCGGTGGCGTCGAACGTCGACTGGTGGCACGGGCACAGGATGTGGTGCGTGGTCTGCTCGTACAGGGCCGCCGGGCAGCCCACGTGCGTGCAGATCTTGGAGTACGCCACGATCCCGCCGACGTGCCAGTTCTCGCGTCCCTTGGCGGGCTTGAACTGATCCGCCGGGACGCTGATCAGAATCGTGACCGCCTTGGCGATCTCGTTCAGCGGGTGGTGCGCGTGCTCCTCGATGCCCTCCGGCAGCACGGTGATCATGCTGCCGGGCGAGCTGAAGTCGCTGACCTTGAGGGGCTTGTTCGTCCCGTCCACGACGAGCCGGACGCCCTTCTTGCCCTCCGCCTTGGCCTTCTCGACCGCGTCGGCCCAGTAGGTCGTGCGCAGCCGCTTCTCCGGCAGCGGGCCGAGGTCGCGCAGCAGCACCAGCGGCGCCAGGCCGAGCGGCGCGGCGGCCAGCAGCAGCGTGCGGCGCAGCAGCGGGCGCTTGGTGATGGCGCTGTCCTCGGCGCCCTCCATGAACGCCTGGTTGAACGCCTGTCGCGTCTCGGGATCGGCGGCGGGCTCGTGCCGCTCCTGGACGATCGGCTTGCTGGTCATCAGCCGGCGCACCCAGATGGTGATGCCGACGGCCATCGCCAGGAACGCCAGCGCCATCGTGCCGCCGAGCCAGAGGTTGGACTCCTGGGCCCGGTAGATGCCGTGCATGCCGCCGTCGCGGCCGCTCCAGCCGATGTAGTAGGCGATGAACGCCACGCTGCCGGCGAACGCGGCGAGGAAGAACAGCGCCACGATCCGCTCGGCCCGCTGGGCCGACTTCTCGTCGATCTCCTCGCCCTTACCCGCGGGCGCGGAGATGTCCTCGCTGGCCAGCAGCTGCTTGCCGGCCGCCGGCGAGGGCGTGCCGATCACCCGCTCGCGGCCGCCGCCCTCGCCCGGCTCCGTGCCGGAGCCGGTGGTTTCCTTGTCGTCGCTCATGACTTCTTCAGCTTCTTCGGCTTCTTCGGCTTCTTAGCGGTGATCCACATCGCCGACAGGACGAGCAGGCCGATGCCCACCAGCCAGCCGACCAGGCCCTCGGAGACCGGGCCGATCCGGCCGAGGCCGGCGCCGCCCGGGTTGGGCTCCTCGCGCGTCTGGACGATGTAGGCGATGATCGCCCGCTTGTCCTCTGGGGTGAGCGTGCCGTCGTTGAACACCGGCATCGCCTGCGGGCCGGTCAGCATGGCCTCGTAGATCTGCACCGGGGTGACGTCGGCGGAGTCCAGCGGCGGGGCGTACTTGCCGCCGGTCAGCGCGCCGCCCGAGCCCACGAAGCTGTGGCACTGGGCGCAGTTCGTCCGGAACAGCTTGCCGCCGAGCGCGACGTCGCCGTCCTTCGGGTCGACCATCTCGGCGGTCGGCACCTCGGGGCCGCCGCCCAGCGACTGGATGTAGGCCCGCAGGTCGGCCAGGTTCTTCTCGGCCTGGGCCTTCTGCTTCTCGGCCGCCTTGCGCTGCGCCGGGTCCTCGTAGTCGGTCCGGATGTTGACGTCGAAGGCGGGGATCGGCTCCTTGCGGGGCATCTGCGCGCCCGGGTTCATCGCGGGCATCCGGCCCGTGCTGACCTGGAAGTCGACCGAGGCCGCACCGACCCCGATCAGGCTCGGGCCCATCGGCTGGCCCTTGGCGTCCTTGAGGCCCTCGCCGTTCTGGCCGTGGCAGCTGGCGCAGTTCTTGTTGAACAGCTCCTTGCCGTTCTGCAGATCGTCTGCGGCCTGCGCCGTGCTCGCCGCCTCGGCGCGTTCGGGCTGCGGCTGGAAACCGGCGTAGATCACGCCGATCGCCGCCAGGGCCGCCAGCACGACGGCGTAGCCCGCCCAGGGGCGCCGTCGCCATGCGGTGAACCTTTTCACGGAAATCCCCGTTCGGGTCTTGTCGTCGGTAGAAGTTCGAGCACGTCGGGTCAGCTGGTCAGCACGTCAGAGTCTCCTCTGGGGGCGGACCCCCAGACCCCCCGGGCTTTCGCCCGAAGGACGGTCATAGGTCGAGCAGGTAGATCGTCGCGAACAGGCCGATCCAGACCACGTCCACGAAGTGCCAGTAGTAGGACACGACGATCGCGCTCGTCGCCTGCTCGTGCGTCCATCGCTTGGCGGCGTAGGTCCGTCCGAGGACGAACAGGAAGGCCACCAGTCCGCCGGTCACGTGCAATCCGTGGAAGCCGGTGGTCAGGTAGAAGACCGAGCCGTACGCCGATGACGACAGCGTCAGGCCCTCATGGGTGACCAGGCTGTAGTACTCGTAGGCCTGACCGAGCACGAAGTAGGTGCCCATCAGGAGCGAGAGCACGTACCACTCGCGCAGTCCCCAGCGCCTGAAGTTGAGCAGGCCGCCGTCGCGGCCGACCTTGCCGGCCTCGGCCTTGAACACGCCCATCTGGCAGGTCACCGAGGACAGGACCAGGATCAGGGTGTTGAAGCCCGCCAGGGGGAGGTCGAGATGCGCGCCCGGCCATGCGTCATCGCCGGACTGGCCGATCGTCACGGAGCGGATCGTGAAGAACATCGCGAACAGCGCCGCGAAGAACATCAGCTCGGACGACAGCCAAACGATGGTCCCCACGCTGACCAGGTTGGGACGATTCGCCCGAGCGTGAGGTGCTGTTTGTATCGCGGATGCTGTTGCCACGGGCGCCATTATTACGTCACTGGTCGGGCGACCGACGCATGACCCCCCTTCAGCGCCCTCCGAGCGTGTCCCGCACGCACCGTTCCGGTCGCCCGCGTAACACCCGCATCACCCGTACGGCAAGGGCCTGGAAGCGTCCCGACCGGCGGCGATCCGCTCCTGGACGGCTCCCGGACGGCCCCGGCGCGGCTCCGGCGCGCCGGGTGGCGCCCGCGCGGCCACGTTCCGGAAACGGAACGGGCACGGCCGCGGTTCCCGCCGCCGGCTCTTTTCCGGCCGCGCCTTCCGGCCGCGCCTCCCGGTCCTTCGGGGCGGCCGTGGCCGAACCCGTACCGGGCCGGTAACCTCTGCAGGCATGAGCACCGCCCCGGAGAGCCCGATGAAGGTTCTCGTCTACAGCGACGACGCGAACACCCGTGCCCAGATCCGGCTCGCCATCGGGCGCCGGCCCGCCGCCGACCTTCCGCTGGTGGAGTACGTCGAGGTCGCCACCCAGCCGGCCGTGGTCGAACGGCTCGACGCGGGCGACATCGACGTCGCGGTGGTCGACGCCGAGGCCCAGCCCGCGGGCGGGCTGGGCGTCTGCCGGCAGGCCAAGGACGAGGTGTACGACTGCCCGCCGTTCCTGGCGATCATCGCCCGGCGCGACGACGGCTGGCTGGCGACCTGGTCGCGCGCCGACAAGGTGATCGGCCTGCCGCTGGACCCGATGGCGCTGGCGAACGGGGTGGCCGGGCTGATGCGCGAGCGCGCCGCCGGCCGCCTGCCGGTCCTGTAATGGAGCCGCGGACGACGGACCCGCGGACCAGCTGGCCGGCGCTGCTCAACGCGCTGCTCGACGGCGAGTCGCTGACGAGCCGGGAGACCTCCTGGGCGATGCAGCAGATCATGACCGGCGAGGCGACCGACGTCCAGATCGCCGGGTTCGCGGTCGCGATGCGGGCCAAGGGCGAGACGGTCGCCGAGGTGACCGGGCTGGCCGACGGGATGCTGGCCAACGCCACCCCGATCCACGTCCCGGGCCCGATCGGCGACCTGGTCGGCACCGGGGGTGACCGGGCGCACACCGTCAACATCTCCACGATGGCCGCCGTGGTCGCGGCGGCCTCGGGCGTCAAGGTCGTCAAGCACGGCAACCGCGCCGCCTCGTCCTCGTGCGGGGCCGCCGACCTGCTGGAGGCCCTCGGCGTCGCGATCGACCTGCCGCCGGACCGGACGGCCCAGGTGGCCGAAGAGGTCGGGATCACGTTCTGCTTCGCGCCGCTCTACCACCCGGCGTTCAAGTACACGGCGGTGCCGCGCCGCGAGCTGGGCACCCCGACGGTCTTCAACTTCCTCGGCCCGCTGACCAACCCGGCCAGGACCACCTCGCAGGCGGTGGGCGTCTTCCATCCCCGGATGGCGGGCATCGTCGCGGGCGTGTTCGCCGAGCGCGGCTGCTCGTCGCTGGTCTTCCGGGGCGACGACGGCCTCGACGAGCTCACCACCACCGGTACCTCGGCGGTCTGGGTGGTCCGGGACGGCACCTCCACCGAGACCACGTTCGACCCGGCCGAGCTGGACATCCCGCCCGCGCGGCCGGACGATCTGCGCGGCGCGGACGCCCCGTTCAACGCCCGGGTGGCCCGCGAGGTCTTCGCCGGGGAGCCGGGCCCGGTCCGCGACATGGTGTGCCTGAACGCGGCCGCGCTGATGGTCGCCTACGCCGGCGCGCCGGCGCCGGACGGGCTGACCGGGGCGCTGCGCACGGCCTACGCCCGCGCCGGGGAGATCCTGGACGAGGGCCGCGCGGCGGTCACGCTCGACCAGTGGGTCAAGCTCACCCAGTCGCTCAGGCCCTGACGGCGGCTCTCCCGGGGGCGCCGCCCTCGGGAGAGGCCCGCCGAAGGGTTCGGCGGGGGCAGCGGCTCAGCGGAGGCCTGGGGGCTTGGCGGGGATCAGTCGGCGTCCGGGAGGCCCAGCGAGAAGGCGGCCTCCAGGTCGTGCTGGGAGTACGTGCGGAACGCGATGTGGGTCTCGGTGTCGAGGATTCCGGGCACCTTGTTCAGCCGGCCGGGGATCACGTCGTTCAGCTCGTCGTGCCGGCGGACCCGGACCATCGCGAGCAGGTCGAACGCACCGGTGATGGAGAAGACCTCGCTGACGCCGTCCAGGGCGGCGATGCTCTCGGCCACCTCGTGGATGCGCGCGACGTCGGCCTTGACGAACACGATCGCGGTGACCACTGCACCCTCCCCCACCGTCGGTTCTGAGTCTGTTCCCAAGCGGGATCGACTCTATCGGCAGCGGCCGGCTACCCGCGGCTCAGGGCCGCCAGGCGGCGCGACGGCCCGGCCCTGCGGGCCAGGACGGCGAAGCCCATGCCGGCCAGGAAGCCCGCGATGTGCGCCACGTACGCGACGTTGCTCTCGGAGTCGCCGAGCGACAGCCACTGCAGGACGAACCAGTAGCCGAGGACCACCCAGACGGGCAGCCGGATCACCACCGGCGGGACCAGGCTCACGATGCGGCCGCGCGGATTGAGGATCAGGTAGGCGCCCAGCACGCCGGCGATGGCCCCGGAGGCGCCGATCAGCGGCGTCGTGGAGTCGGGCGACACCCAGGCGAACCCGTACACGGCGACCAGGCCGAAGAGCAGGTATGACATCAGGTAGCGCCATCGGCCGAGCCGGTCCTCCACGCCCATCCCGACCACGAACAGCGCCACCAGGTTGCCCAGCAGGTGCAGCACGCCCGAGTGCAGGAACATCGAGGAGAACGCCGAGAACCAGGGCGCCTTGTCGAACTCGGAGGGCCCGCACTGCTGGACGATCTCGGCTGGCATCGGCTGCTGCTCGCCGGTGGTCAGCTCCTTGGGCACCGCGCCGTACTCGAAGGTGAAGCGGGCCGCGTTGCACTCCCGGACCGTGCCCTCGCCGTACCACTGGGAGAAGTTGGCCATCGGGGTGATCAGGAAGATCACCACGTTCGCGGCCACCAGCAGGTAGGTCACCCACGGGACCCGGCGCGCGGGCTGGCTGTCGTAGAGGGGCATGGCCATGTGCGGGAGTCCTCGCAGATTCGCCGGGATCGTAGGCCGGATTCCTTCCCGTCACCTTAGTGGTCGGCCGGGCCTGGGTTCCCCGAGGCCGCGGGCGGCGTAGGCGTTGTCGATCCAGCCGCGCAGCCGCTCGGCGCCGTGCACGGGGCACGTCCACGTCCCGTCGACCTCGACCGGCCGGACGCCGGGCGACTCCATCCAGCGCAGGACGCACTCCATCTCCTCGGCCGTGGCCGCGCCGCCGGGGGCGCCGCTGGTGACCGACCAGGGGAAGACCGTCTCGGCGGTGGCGATCAGGGCGTCGACGTAGGCCCGGGGGTGCGCGCGGGGCGGGATGGTGCCGGTCGCGGCGAGCCGGCCGTACCGGACGACCGCCAGCTCCCAGCCGCCGTCGAAGGCCGGCCGGGCCGCCACCACCTGCGGGCAGCCGGCCAGTGCCGCCAGCCGCTGGCCGCGCGCGGCCGCCCGGACGAACGCGGCCATCCGGTCGCGCTGCGCCGCGGCCTCCTCGTAGCGCTGCTCGGCCGAGAGCCGGTCGATGCGCACCTGGGCCGCCGCGACCACCGGCCGGACGTCACCGGCCAGCACGGAGCGCGCCGAGGTCACGTGGACGTCGTACGCCGTCACCGTCTCGCGGCCCTCGCAGGGCGCCCCGCAGCGGCCGAGCTCGGCCAGCACGCAGGTGCGGGCCTTGCCGTCCTCGATCAGCCGGGGCGTGAGCCGCTGGGTGCACTGGCGCAGCGGGACGGCCTCGTGCACCGCCGCCCGCGCCTCCTCGGCCTGCCGCCGCGACGAGATCGGGCCGAGGTAGGCGGCGCCGTCGTCGCGGCACTCGCGGACGATCGACAGCCGCGGGAACGGCTCGACGGTGAGCTTGAGCCACAGCACCCGCTCGGGGAACTTCGAGCGCCGGTTGTAGCGCGGCTTGTGCTCGGCGATCAGCCGCAGCTCGCGGACCTCGGCCTCCAGCCCGGTCGCGCACACGATCGGGCGGACCCGCTCGGCCAGGCCGACCATCTCGCGGACCCGCCCGCGGGTCTCCGAGCCGGTGAAGTAGCTGCGCACCCGGCTCCTGAGGTCGCCGCTCTTGCCGATGTAGAGCGCCTCGCCGCTCGCGTCCTCGAACACGTAGACGCCGGGGGCGCTGGGGACGTCGTCGGACAGGTGCCGCTTGCGCCGCTGCTCGGGGGTGGGCGCCTTGGCGAAGCCGCGCAGCTCCTCCAGCGACGTGACGCCGAACGAGCCGAGCCGTTCGATGAGGCCGTGCAGGACCCCGACGGTGGCGCGGGCGTCGGCCAGCGCCCGGTGGCACGGCTGGGTGCCGGTACGGAAGAAGCGGGCGAGCGTGCCCAGCTTGGCGTTGGGCACCTCGTCGCGGGTCAGCACGCGGCGCGCCAGGTCGACGGTGTCGACGACCGCGAACGCGGGCCAGGCGTAGCCCTGCGCGGCGCAGGCGGCCTTGAGGAAGCCGATGTCGAACGGGGCGTTGTGCGCGACCAGCACGCAGCCCCGGGCGAACTCCAGGAACGCGGGCAGCACCGACTCGATCCGCGGCGCGGCGGTGACCATCGCCTGGGTGATGCCGGTCAGCACGGTGATGAACGGCGGGATCTCGCTCCCCGGATCGACCAGCGTGCCGAACTCGCCGAGCTCGGCGCCGCCGCGGACCTTGACCGCGCCGATCTCGGTGATGGCCGACTCGGCCGGCGACCCGCCGGTGGTCTCCAGGTCCACCACCACGAAGGTGACCTCCGCCAGCGGGGTGCCGAGGTCGTCGAAGGTGCCCTGGACGCCGTGCGCCGGCGCGGGCTCGGGGCGTGCGGCGGTCATGGCGGTGACCGTAGAGCACCCCACCGACAGAAGGGCGGGCCGCTAGGGTTGGGGGACACGCCGGGCGGTGCCCTGGTTCTCGCTGGTTAAGGTGCACCTTCTCGCTGGTCAGGGTCCGCTGGCCAGAGTTCGTCGGCTGGGGTTCGCCGGTTAGGGTGCACCGCACCGGGGAGGCTCAGGCGCACCGGCGGCACCACAAGGCCTGGGAGGAGCGGGATCATCGACAGCGGCCCGGCGGCGGAGGAACGCCTTACCCGCCCCCTTCCCGAGGCGGTGCGGGTGGGAGTCGTGGAGACGGCCGCGGATCTGCTCGGAACGCTGCCGCCCGACGAGATCCCGGTCCCGCTGCGCCGGTTCGCCCGGTTCGAGCGCCGCAAGCGGGCCAAGCTCGCCGGGCAGCACATCGCCGCGCAGCTGGAGAAGGACCCCGAGTTCCGTACCCGCGTGGCGGTGCCCGTGCGCGCGGCGCAGCCGACGCTGGCCGAGGCGGTGGAGGAGGGCCGGCTGCCGCCCGCCGCCGATCCGGTCAAGGTCGCGGTGATCGCCTACCTGCTGCGTCCCGCCGGCTGGACCCGGCTGGTGGAGGCCGCCCGCGCCGAGCTGGAACGATCCGCGAGCGTCTCCGAGGGCGAGGCGGCCGAACGGCGGATCGCCGAGCTGCGCGCGGAGGTCGCCGCCGCCCGCACCGCGCGGTCGGCCGAGGTCGACCGGCTGCGCGCCGAGCTGCGCGAGGGCAAGGCCGAGATCGCCGAGCTGCGCCACAAGCTGCACGACGCGCGGCTCCGGGCCAAGTCCGCCCAGGAGCGCGCCGACGCGCTGGCCACCGAGACCGAGCGGGAGCTGACCGCCGCCCGCGAGGGCACCGCCGCCGCCGACAAGGAGCTGCGCAAGCTGCGCGCCCGGCTGTCACGGGCGGAGACCTCGGCCGAGGCCGCCAGGCGCGCGTCCCGCGAGGGCCGCAACGTCGACGACGTGCGGCTGCGGATGCTGCTCGACACGCTCGTGGACGCCGCCCAGGGCGTGCGCAGGGAGCTGGCGCTGCCCTCGACGATCGCGCGGCCCGCGGACGCGGTGGCGGGGATCGAGCCCGACCGGACGGCGCACCGGTCGCTGCCGGGCCGCGCGCTGTCCGACGACGACCCGCAGCTGCTGGACCGGCTGCTGACGCTGCCCCAGGTGCACCTGGTCGTGGACGGCTACAACGTCACCAAGACCGGTTACGGCGAGCTGCCACTGGCCGACCAGCGCGGCCGGCTGCTGTCGGGTCTGGGCGGGCTGGCCGCGCAGACCCGGGCCGAGGTCACCTGCGTCTTCGACGGCGCCGAGCTGGACGCGCCGGTGGCGATCGCGGCGCCGCGCGGCGTGCGGGTGCTGTTCAGCCGGCCGGGCAGCACCGCCGACGAGCTCATCGGCGAGCTGGTCCGGGCCGAGCCGCCCGGGCGCGCGGTCGTGGTCGTCTCGACCGACCGCGAGGTCGCCGACGCGGCCCGGCGCGCCAACGCCAGGCCCGCGCCCGCCACGCTGCTGCTGCGCCGCCTCGGCCGTTCCTGACCGCCACTCCCGCCCCGGCGGTCACTCCTGGTGACGGCCGGGCGTTCCCCGCTGGGCGACGATGTGTCGCGCAGCGTGTCCGCGGACGCCCCAAACGAACGCGCTTCGTGATCTTTGTCTCACAGAGCGCCGACAAAGCCCGTATTAGGCGGCCGAAGACCAACGAATCGGTTGTGACGGGTGGTGCCCCTCGCTAGTGTCGACCGCTGACAACGTGGACGAGAGGGGCACTACCGATCGTGGCCAGTGATCTCACCGGAGCGAGCTCAGCGCCGGAGCGCTCCCGCCAGGGCTTCATCCAGGGACGCGGCGCCTCCCGCCGGCTCACGGCGACCTTCTGCCTCGCCTTGACCGCCTCGCTTGCGTTCCCCACCTCGGTGGCGCACGCCGCGCCGAACCCGGCCGCGGAACGCAAGAAGCTCACCAAGCTCAACGAGCAGGTCGAGCAGCGAGTGGAGAAGTACAACCAGGCCCGCGAGAAGTACAAGGTCGCCAAGAAGAAGTGGAAGGCGACCCAGCTGTCGGGCAAGGAGGAGCAGGCGACCTACGACCAGCTCCGCGAGAAGATCGCGGGGATGGCCGCCGCCGCGTACAAGCAGGGCGACACCGGCGACGTCGCGGGCTTCGTGGGCGCGGACGACCCGCAGGCCGTGCTCGACCAGGCCGCCGTCTTCTCGCACCTGTCCCGCAATCAGAGCTCCGACCTCACCCAGTTCCTGGCGTCCGCGCAGCGGGTGCGCCGGGAGCAGGCGCAGGCCAAGGCCGCCTACGACGACGCGCTCGCCAAGGCCAAGGAGACCAAGGCCGAGAAGGTCGAGGTCGAGAAGCAGACCAAGAAGCAGAAGGCGCTGCTGGCCCGGCTGGGCGAGCCGGTGTCCTCGGGCGGCGGCGGCGCCACCGGCGGCTCCTACAACGGACCCGCCAGCGGCTCGGCGCGCACCGCGCTGAACTTCGCCTACGCCCAGCTCGGCAAGCCGTACTCCTACGGCGCCTCGGGCCCGAGCTCGTACGACTGCTCGGGCCTGACGATGAAGGCCTGGGGTGCGGCGGGCGTCGGCATCACCCGTACGACCAACTCCCAGTACGCGGCCACCAAGCGGGTCGCCAAGGGCTCCCTGCAGCCCGGTGACCTGGTGTTCTTCAACAGCCTCGGCCATGTCGGGCTGTACGTGGGCGGCGGCAAGATGATCCACGCGCCGCGTACCGGCAAGAACGTCGAGGTCGTCAGCATCACCTCGGGCTACTACCTCTCCAACTACTACGGAGCGGGCCGGCCCTGACCGTCCTTCCAGAAGCCGGCTGAGCGCCGGTACGAGGGCCCGCGGGGCCCTTCCAGCACTGCCGCCGGCGGACCGGGTTATTCCTGGTCCGCCGGTTTTTTGGTGTCCTATTTGCCTATTCGTGGACCTTTGGTACCTTGTGTCCACTTACGGCGCCCCCCAGGCGTCGTCCGGGCCCGTGGTGCACTCCAGCACCACCGCCCCGCGGCACCGTCCAGGTGCCGCCCCGCTCGGTACCTTCCAGGTGCCGGGTCTCTCCCCAATCGGCCGGCCCGGCCGTCCGTGAACGACCCGCAGCGCGCATGGGTGCTGCGAACGCGTCACGGCGGCCCTCCCATCGGGCCCTAGCCGTGGGCGAGTCCCCTTCCCGGGGCCGCCCGTCCCCTCTCCCGGTCCATCCGCGCTCGTCCCTGAGCCCGCGGCCGGGACCCGGGAGATCTGACCACCGACCCGATAGCCGGGCGCCCGCCGTACGGGCGCCCACCGCCGAATCCGCGAACGCGGAACCGGGGACCCACATGTCCCATGGGGTGCATCGGCCTTCCACAGGCCGTAGGGCAGCTTCCACGCCCGAACCCGTCAGCTAACCCGGTAGGCGGCATGGAAGCTGAGGAGCCCCCACCGTGGCAGGCAAGCATCGCAAGCAGCACCCCCTGGTCGTCGGCCTCCGCACCACCGGCGGCATCGTCGCCGGAGCCGCCGTCATCGGCGTGGCCGCCGCCGGCACGCAGGCGTTCGCCGGAGAAGGCGGCACGTCCCCCGACCGGACCGGCTCCTCCTGGGCGGCCGGAGCCGCGAGCGCGGCGCACGAGCGGACCGGCGGCAGGGCCGCGGACCGCAAGGAGCCGAAGAAGGCCGCCCCCAAGGCGTCCTCCGGCGCGAAGGCGCAGCAGGCCCAGCGCAAGAAGCCGACCGCCGACGACGCCATCGAGGTCGCCCGCGACCAGGTCGGCATCTCCGAGAACGGCGACGGCCAGACCAAGTTCCAGGACTGGTACATGTCCACCGAGCGGGCCCAGCAGACCGTGCAGCGCGACGGCGGCTCCATCAAGGGCTACGACGACGCCCAGTGGTGCAGCATGTTCATCTCCTGGATCGGCGAGCAGATCGGCTTCACCGACCAGATCGGCAGCGACGCCTGGACCATCGCGCACGCCCGCTGGTTCCAGGACAACGACCGGTGGGGCGACGAGCCCGAGCCCGGCGCCATCGTCTTCTTCGCCTGGGACGGCGGCAAGGGCCTCGGCGACATCCAGCACGTCGGGATGGTCGTCGAGGACCTCGGCGACGGCCGGGTGCGGACCGTCGAGGGCAACACCAGCAACGCCGTCAAGGTCCGGGAGCGGTCCGCCGGCCAGATCGTCGGCTACGGCTACCCCGACTACGCCAAGTGAGGCGAGCACCCGTGAGACGAACACCGTGAGACGAGCCCTGTGAGGCGCTCACTCCGGGCGCGAGCCGTGCGCGGGGCTCAATAGGATCGCGCGCATGGACGAACGGCGCGTACGGGGCGTCCCGCGGCGCAGGACCCTGGCGGTCCTCGCCGCGGGCGCCGCCGCCTGCGTGCTCGCCGGGCTCGGCCTGACCGCCGCTCGTTCCGGCGATACCGGTTCCGGCACGCCGTCCTCGGCCTCCGCATCGGCGGCGGATGTCGGGCGCCCGGACGAGCGGGCCATCGCGACCGTCCTGGCCAACCGGGCCGACGCCGTACGCAAGCGCGACCGGGCCGCCTTCATGGCCACGGTCGCCACTGCCCCAGCCGCCTACCGGCAGGCGCAGTCCACGATGCTCGACAACCTGCTCAAGCTGCCCCTGGACGGCTGGCGGGAACGCTTCGAGCGGGTCGAGTCCACCACCGGCGGCGCCGCTCTCGTCCAGGTGAACCTGCGGTACCGGCTGCGCGGCCACGACGACGCCCCGCTGACACGGACGCGCCATCTGGCGTTCGCACCGCGCTCGGGGCTGTGGGTCATCGCCGGCGACGGTACGTCCCGGGGCCGCCCCGACGACGCCGCGATCTGGGACGGCGGCCCGCTCACCGTCGTCAAGGGGCGGGCCGGCCTGGTGATCGGGGACGCCCCGGGGCTGGACGAGATCGCCCGCCGGCTGGACGAGGCCGTCCCCGCCGTCTCCAGGGTGGCGGGTCCCCTGGCCGGCCGGGACTGGTCCCGGCGGGCCGTCGCGCTGGTACCCGCCGACTCCGCGCGGGCCGGCGCGCTCGCGGGCGGCGGCGGCCTGGAACTGGGTGAGATCGCCGCGCTGGCCACGGTCGTCCCCACCGCAGGCGGCCCGGGCGCCGACCGCATCGTCATCGCACCGGACACCTTCGGCCGCCTCAACGACCTCGGCCGCGACGTCGTCCTGACCCACGAGCTCACCCATGTGGCCACCGGCGGTGCCCGCGACGGCCGCACCCCGCTCTGGCTGATCGAGGGCTTCGCCGACTACGTCGGCTACAAGGGCCGGGCGGTGAGCGTACGGTCGGCGGCCCGCGAGCTGCACCGCGACGTGGCCGCCGGGCGGCTGCCCGCCGCGCTGCCCGGCCGCGCCGCGTTCGACGGCGGCTCCGGACGGCTCGCGCAGTCGTACCAGGAGGCCTGGCTGGCCTGCCGGATGATCGCCGACCGGTACGGTGAGGCGGCGCTGGTGCGGCTCTACCGGACCGCGGGCGAGCGCCCCGAGGCCGCCGCGCTGCGCGAGGTCCTGGGCCTGAGCCCGGCCGGTCTCACCGCCGCCTGGCGCGACCACCTGCGGAAGGAACTGGGATGACCGGAGCGGGACCCGACGGGCGGTCCAGGAAGGCGGCCGCGTTCACCGCCGTCGCGCTGTTCGCGGCCGTGGGCGCGGTGCTGGCCCTGACGACCCCGTGGAACCCGCTGGAGGGCGACGTCCCGGGCGGGTCCGTACCGGTGGACCCGGCCCGCGACTTCAGCGCCTCGGAGATCGCCCGGTCCCGCGCGTTCGACGCCGCGCTCGCCCCCCGCGCGTACACGAGCCTGTTCACCGGCCTCGCCGTGGTGCTGGTGCTCGGACTCACCCCGCTGGGCGCGCGCCTCATCTCCTGGTCCACCGCGCGGGTACGGCGCCGCCCGCTCCGGGTCGCGGTGGCGGCCGTCGTGCTGACGACGGTCGTCCATCTGGCCGGGCTGCCGTTCGCCGTCTGGGGCGAGGTCATCCTGCGCCGGTACGGCCTTTCCACCCAGTCCTGGCCCGCCTGGATCGTCGACGACCTCAAGTCGCTCGCCATCACGTGGGTCATCTGGTCGGTGGCTCTGCTGCTGCTCTACTGGGTGCTGCGGCGCTTCCCCCGGTACTGGTGGACGGGCGCGGCGGCCGGCGGCTTCCTCCTGGTCGTGACGATCTCGTTCCTCTATCCGGTCGCGTTCGAGCCGGTCTTCAACAAGTTCCACTCGCTGCCGCGCGGGGAGCTGCGCACCAGCCTGCTGGCGATGGCCGAGCGCGACGGCGTGCCGGTGAAGGACGTCCTGGTCGCCGACGCGTCCCGGCGCACCACCGCGCTCAACGCCTACGTCTCCGGGTTCGGCTCGACGCGCCGGATCGTCGTGTACGACACGCTGCTGAAGTCGACCCCGCGCGCCCGGATCGAGACGATCGTCGCGCACGAGCTGGGGCACGCCAAGAACGGGGACGTGCTCTCCGGGACGCTGATCGGCGCTCTCGGCGTCTCCGGTGCCGTCTGCCTGTTCTACCTCATGCTCGGCTCGCCGCGCCTGCTGCGCCGCGCAGGTGTCCCCGCCGAACCGGGCGAGAAGGCACCGAACGCGGCCGACCCCCGCTCGGTGGCGCTGCTGGTGGCGATGGTGGCGGTGGCGATGCAGATCGGCGGGCCCGTCCAGAACCTCATCAGCCGGCGGATCGAGGCCCGCGCGGACGCCCACGCCCTGAACCTGGCGCGCGATCCCGCCACGTTCGTGTCGATGCAGCACGAGCTGTCGGTACGGAACATCTCCGACCTCGATCCGGACATCGTCGAGCGCGTCCTGTGGATGAGCCACCCCTCGGCTCCCGAACGGATCGCCCTGGCGCGCGAGTGGGCGCGACTGCACGGCGTCCCGGAGCCTCCGCCACTGCGTCCTTAGGAGGCACTGCGTCCCTAGCAGGCGGCTAGGCGGCGGGCAGCGGGACCGAGCCCTGCGGTCCGATCTTGAAGCCCTGCTTGAGGGCGCTGCCCTTCACCCAGTCCTTCCAGGACAGCTGCCAGTAGCCCCAGCCGTTGTCCGGTTCGAGCTCCCGCTTGCTCCCCGTCACCTCGTACGGGTCGCCCCGGTGCGAGAAGTTGTAGAACCACTTCGCGTGGGACGGGCTGATGTTGATGCACCCGTGGCTGACGTTGTCGCTGCCCTGCGAGCCCACCGACCAGGGCGCGCTGTGCACGTACTCGCCGCTGTTGGAGATGCGGACCGCGCTGTAGACCGTCAGGCTGTAGTAGCCGGGAGAACCGGGCCCGATCCCTTCCCAGTCCGACGACATGGTGACCGGGCTGCCCTTGTCCATCGTGAGATGGACGCCGTTGGTCGTCGTGTACTTGGTGACCCCGCCCTTGCCCATGCTGACCGGGATCTTCCGGACGACCTTGCCGTTCTTCTTCACCACCATCTTGTGCGTGTTCTCGCTGGCCGTACTGATGTGCGAGTCCCCGACGCGGAACTTCAGCGACTGGTTCTTCGTCCCGTACACGCCCTTGGCCCCCTGCACGCCGGTCAGATGCGCGTTCACGGTGACGTCGGTGTGCGCGGGCCAGTACTCCTTGGTACGGAACACGACGCTCGGACCGAGGTAGTCGTCCTCGAACCAGTGCCAGGCGCCCTCGACCGGCTTGCTCGACCGGACCTCCAGGGCCCGCTCGACCGCCGCCTTGTCGGTGATCTCCCGATCGAACCGCAGGATGACGGGCATCCCGACGCCGACGACCTCCTTGGCGTTCGGAGCCTCCATCTTGGTGGCCAGCTCCTTCTTGGCCTCGGCCGTGGTGAACCTGGTGCTCACCGTACGGGTGCGCCCGTCCAGGCCGACCGCCGTCGCGTGCACCGCGTACTCGGTGCCGGGCGCCAGCGTCCAGCGCGAGCGCCACTGGGTCCGGTCGGCGTTCAGCGCGCCCTCGACCGCATCCCCCTTGGTCGTGACCGTGACGTTCGCGATCGTTCCCCGCTCCGCCTGCACGGCGATCGGGCTGTCCGGCCGTTGCGGCTCCGCGCCGCCCACCGGGGTGACGGCCACGTTCACCGCGCCGCCCCCGGGTACCGTCGTGGCGTCCGAGGAGCAGCCCGCCAGGCCCGCCCCCGCCGCCACCGTCACGCCGAGCAGCGCCGCACCGGCGCGCCCGCCCCGTTCTCGTCCCCCTGCCACACCGAACCGCACGTCGTCCCCCCCGCTCGTCGTGTGATCCACGCCGTTTCCTCCGGATGAGGAGTGCCGCGTCCGATGTGCCCCTACAAAGACGCACCTCGTGTAAAAGACGCACCTCATCCGAAAGGGCCGGTACCCGGGAAATTCCCTGGTACCGGCCCTCTGGGGGTTCTTTTACCGATCAGTGGGCGAAATGCCCCCGGTAGTACTCGAAGACCAGCCCGATGGTGGACATCAGGATCGCGAACGTGCCGAGGATGACCATCCACCAGCCGAACACCACGCCGAGCGCGATGCAGGCGGCCGACAGCCCCACGAACAGCGGCCACCAGCTGTGCGGGCTGAAGAAGCCCAGCTCGCCGGCCGCGGACGCGATCTCGCCCTGGGGGTCGTCCTCGTAGAGCGGACCCTGGTTGGCCTTCTCCAGCCGGCGGACCGTGAAGTGGACGTAGAAGCCGATCAGGCCCGCCAGGCCGACCGACAGCGACAGCGCGGTCGTACCCGTCCAGTCACCCGACCAGAGCCAGTAGACGACGGTGGTGGCGAGGAAGAAGACCGCACACCCGTAGAACAAGAACGCCTGTACGCGCATCGGCTACCCCTTCGTCCCGGTGAGTTCGCCCTTGGCCCCGACATGCGGATGGTGCAGGTCGAAGGCCGGCCGCTCGGAACGGATCCGCGGAATCGAGTTGAAGTTGTGCCGCGGCGGCGGGCACGACGTCGCCCACTCCAGCGACGCCCCGTAGCCCCACGGGTCGTCCACCTCGACGCGCTTGCCCTTCTTCCACGTGATGTACACGTTGTAGAAGAACGGCAGCATCGAGAGGCCGAGCAGCAGCGAGAACACCGTCGACACCTGGTTCATGCCGGTGAACTCGCTGGCGTAGTCGGCGTACCGGCGCGGCATGCCCGCGGCGCCCAGCCAGTGCTGGATCAGGAACGTGCCGTGGAAGCCGATGAACAGCATCCAGAAGTGCACCTTGCCGAGCCTGTCGTTCAGCATCTTGCCGGTGAACTTCGGCCACCAGAAGTAGAAGCCGGCGAACATCGCGAACACCACCGTGCCGAACACCACGTAGTGGAAGTGCGCGACCACGAAGTAGGAGTCCGACAGCTGGAAGTCCATCGGCGGCGAGGCCAGGATGACACCGGTCAGGCCACCGAACAGGAAGGTGACCAGGAAGCCGATGGACCAGAGCATGGGTGACTCGAACGTGAGTTGGCCCCGCCAGATGGTTCCCACCCAGTTGAAGAACTTCACCCCCGTGGGCACCGCGATCAGGAAGGACATGAACGAGAAGAACGGCAGCAGTACCTGGCCGGTCACGAACATGTGGTGGGCCCAGACGGTGATCGACAGGCCGGTGATGGAGATGGTGGCGAACACCAGGCCGATGTAGCCGAAGACCGGCTTGCGGCTGAACACCGGGAGGATCTCGGTCACGATGCCGAAGAAGGGCAAGGCGATGATATAGACCTCCGGATGCCCGAAGAACCAGAACAGATGTTGCCAGAGCAACGCCCCGCCGTGCGCCGCGTCGAAGACGTGCGCGCCGAGCTTGCGGTCGGCCTCCAGCGCCAGCAGCGCGGCCGCCAGGACCGGGAACGCCAGCAGCACCAGGATCGAGGTCAGCAGGATGTTCCAGGTGAAGATCGGCATCCGGAACATCGTCATGCCGGGAGCGCGCATGCACAGGATCGTGGTGATGAAGTTGACCGCGCCCATGATGGTGCCGAAGCCCGACATGGCCAGGCCCATCACCCACATGTCGCCGCCGATGCCTGGCGAGCGGACCGCGTCCGACAGCGGGGCGTAGGCGAACCAGCCGAAGCTGGCCGCGCCGCCCGGCGTCAGGAAACCGGCGATCACGATCAGGCTGCCGAACAGGAACAGCCAGTACGCCAGCATGTTCATCCGCGGGAACGCCACGTCCGGCGCGCCGATCTGCAGCGGCATGATCACGTTGGCGAAGCCGGCGAACAGCGGCGTCGCGAACATCAGCAGCATGATCGTGCCGTGCATGGTGAACATCTGGTTGAACTGCTCGTTGCTCACCACCTGCAGCCCGGGCTGGAACAGCTCGAGCCGCATCACCAGCGCCATCACGCCGCCGAGCAGGAACATCATGAACGAGGTGATCAGGTACATGTACCCGATCACCTTGTGGTCGGTGGACGACATCCAGGAGGCGATGATGCGCCCCTTGCTCGTCCGCGCCCCGGCAACCGACAGGCTGCCCGGAGCCTCACTGACCGTGGTCATCGGGCACCCCCTGCGGCCTTGGCCTTGGCATCGGCGATGAACTTCTCGTAGTCCGCGACGGAGACGACCTTGAGCTGGAACAGCATCCGGCTGTGGTCGACGCCGCAGAGCTCGGCGCAGCGGCCCTCGTACGTACCGAGCTTGCGCGCCGTGAACTCGAACTCGTTGGTGTAGCCCGGCATGACGTCCTTCTTGTACAGGAGCGCCGGAACCCAGAACGAGTGGATGACGTCATTGGCGTGCAGCCGCACGCGGACCGTCTTGTCCTGCGGGATCGTCAGCACGGGCTTGGCGCCCGTGGTGGCGTTCGGGTCGACCGGAGTGCCGACGACGGACGCGACGGTCTTCTCCTGCCCCGCGGCGTCCTTCTCCCGGTAGTCGAACTGCCAGCTCCACTGGAACCCGGTGACGTCGACGACGACCGCCGGATCCTTGGTGGTCTTCTCGACGTAGTTCTGGTCCCGGGCGGTGAAGTAGAACAGCACGCCGATGATGACGAACGGGACCGCCGTATACAGGATCTCGATCGGCATGTTGTAGCGCACCTGCGGCGGGAGGTCATCGGAGCGCTTGCGGTGGAACACCACCGCCCAGATGATCAGGCCCCATACCACGATGCCCACGGCGAACGCGGCGATCCAGGACCCCTGCCAGAGCGTCAGCATGCGCTCGGCCTGGTCACTGATCGGCTCGGGCATGCCCAGGCGGGCCACCTCACCGCTGCACGCGGTGGCGGTCAGCGCCAGCAGGCCCAGCGCGCCGGCGCTCGTCAATGCACGGCGACCGCGCACAGGCGTACGCCGCTCCCTAGAGCGGGTCGGACTCACGGAATGCCTTCCCCACGGATTGAAAGCCCGG
Organism: Actinomadura sp. 9N407; assembly: GCF_044326315.1. Lineage (NCBI taxonomy): Bacteria > Bacillati > Actinomycetota > Actinomycetes > Streptosporangiales > Thermomonosporaceae > Actinomadura > Actinomadura sp. 9N407. Next base: position 514,531 of record NZ_JBIRAW010000002.1, read on the forward strand.
ACTGGCGGGCGGTGAGATCAGTTGGTACACGTGTGGTGGACACATTAGCGCGAGGGTGCCGCACACCCCTGATCGGGTGCCCGGTTAGAGTTCCCACGTGGCCGAACGCAACGCCCCCGGCACCTACTTCGACGCCGCGTCCACCGAGCCGCCGCATCCCGCGGCCCGCTCGGCGCTGATCGGCGCGCTCGACGCCGGCTGGGCCGACCCCGCCCGCCTGTACGGGGCGGCGCGCGGCGCGCGCGTCCTGCTGGACCGTGCCCGCGCCCAAGTGGCCGGCGTCCTGGACGTCCGTCCCGACGAGATCTCGTTCACCACCTCCGGGACCCAGGCGGTGCATCTGGCGGTCCTCGGAGCGCTGCGCGCGCGACGGCGTGTCGGACGCCACCTGGTCGTGAGCGCGGTGGAGCACTCCAGCGTGCTGCACGCCGCCGAGGCGCACGAGCGCGACGGCGGCACGGTCACCACCGTGGGAGTGGACCGGTACGGCCGCGTCGACCCGGCCGAGTTCGCCGCCGCGCTCCAGCCTGACACCGCGCTGGCCTGCCTGCAGTCGGCCAACCACGAGGTCGGCACCCTGCAGCCGGTCGCCGAGGCCGCCGAGGCCTGCCGCGCCGCCGGCGTACCGCTGCTGGTGGACGCCGCGCAGTCCGCCGGCCGGATGGACGTCCCCGCCGGCTGGTCGTTCCTGGCCGCCAGCGCGCACAAGTGGGGCGGCCCGCCCGGCGTCGGCCTGCTGGTGATCCGCAAGAACACCCGCTGGCGCTCCCCCCTCCCCGCCGACGAGCGCGAGGGACGCCGCGTACCCGGCTTCGAGAACGTCCCGTCCGCCGTCGCCGCCGCCGCCGCGCTCGCCGCGTACCGCGACGAGATGACCGCCGAAGCACCCCGCCTGTCGGCCCTGGTCGAACGGATCCGCACCGAGGTCCCGCGCCGCGTCCCCGACGTCGAAGTGGTCGGCGACCCCGACCGGCGGCTCCCGCACCTGGTCACGTTCTCCTGCCTCTATGTGGAGGGCGAGGCCCTGCTCACGGAACTGGACCGGGCCGGTTTCGCCGTTTCCTCCGGAAGCTCCTGTACGGCGGATACGCTGCGACCCAGTCACGTCCTCGAAGCGATGGGAGTGATTACCCATGGCAACGTCCGGGTATCGCTGCCGCGTGGCGCGAATTCGACCGACGTCGACCGCTTCCTCGCCGTGCTCCCCGACGCCGTCGCCCGCCTGCGGCGGACGGCGGGGGTGAGCACACCATGAGCTGCACGATCACGACGCCAGGAAGGCGGGCGCGCCCATGAGGTTCCGAGGCCGTGCGAAGACCGGCGCCCACCGCGCCGCCGCTCCGTCCGGTGCCCCCGCGCGGCCGGCCCGGCCGCCGCAGGCCGCGCCGCCCGAGCAGCCCGTCCCGGCCGGGACTCCCCCGGTACTGGTGATCGACGCGCTGGGCCGCAAGTGCCCGATCCCGATCATCCTGCTGGCCGAGCGGATCCGCGAGATCCCGGTCGGCGAGATCGTCGCCGTACTGGCCGACGACGTGGCGGCCCGTACGGACGTCCCCGCCTGGTGCCGGATGAAGTCCCAGGACTTCGTCCGCGAAGAGACCCTCCCCCAAGGCGGCTGGGCCTACCACATCCGCAGAAGCTACTAGCTGTGCTCATTGTCGCGCCTCCGGCACGACGGCTCGCGGGCGCTTTTACGCGCCGCCTTCCCTCGTCACGGTGGAGGGCTCGTTCTCGCCCATTGCCTCGCCTCCGCTCGGCAGCGAGCGGGCGCTTTGACGCACCGCCTTCCCTCGTCACGGTGGAGGGTTCGTTCCTCACCCTCCACCGCTCCTCAGTCCAGGCGGCGCGGCGCCCGCTCGCGTGCGGGCTGAGGTCAGCGACAGCCTCGACCCCTTATGCCTACGGGTTCGGGCAAACGAGGTGGGGGGCTACTTCGGTCGCGGCTTCTTGGCCGTAGACGTCGGTGAGGCGGGTCAGGAACGCCTGCTTGGCGAGGCGGTACTCCTGGGGGCCGGCGGCCTCTAGAACGTGGGCGGCGATGGTGTTGCCGACCTGGGCGGCGCGTTCCAGGGTCAGGCCCCAGGCGACCGCCGACAGGAAGCCGGCGCGGAAGGCGTCGCCGCCGCCGGTGGGGTCGACGACCGAGGGGACGGGTGTCGCCGGGACGTGCAGGCCCTGCTCGCCCTTGCGGTCGATGACCACGCCCTTGGCGCCGAGGGTGGTGACGCGGACGGCGACCCGGTCGAGGATCTCATCGCCGGACCAGCCGGTCTTCTCCTCGCAGAGGGCCTTCTCGTACTCGTTGGTGAACAGGTACGCGGCGCCGTCGATCAACTTGCGGACCTCGGTGCCGTCCATCCGGGCGAGCTGCTGGGACGGGTCGGCGGCGAAGGCGTAGCCGCGGGTACGGCACTCCTCGGTGTGCCGGACCATGGCCTCGGGGTCGTTCGCGCCGATCAGGACCAGGTCGAGGCCGCCGACCCGGTCGGCGACCGGCTTGAGCTCGATCTGGCCGGCCTCGCTCATCGCGCCGGCGTAGAACGTGGCGATCTGGTTCTGGTCCTGGTCGGTGGTGCACAGGAACCGGGCGGTGTGGTGCAGCTCGGAGACGTGCACCGAGCCGGTGTCGACGCGGTGGCGCTCCAGCCAGGAGCGGTAGTCGGCGAAGTCGTCGCCGACGGAGCCGACCAGGATCGACTCGGTGCCGAGGCTGCCCATGCCGAAGCAGATGTTGGCGGCGATCCCGCCACGGCGGATGTCCAGCTCGTCCACCAGGAAGGACAGCGAGACCCGATCGAGCTGATCGGGGATGAGCTGGTCGGCGAACCTGCCGGGGAAGGTCATCAGGTGGTCGGTCGCGATGGAGCCTGTCACGGCGATGCGCACGGCGTCGCTCTCCTCATGGGTGTCGTCCGGCTATGTGTCCGGCTGTCGTACAACCCGGAAAGACTACTTGCCCATCGCATCACAGGACCCGGCCGCCGGCACAGCCGGGCGACATGACACGAACGGCCCGGACACACTCGTCCGGGCCGTTCGTCAAGATGTCGGCCTCAGCCGGCGCGTGAGCGCGTTACCTGTCCGGTGAGGTGATGCCGGAGGCGAGTCTCACCGGACAGATCGCGAAGCGATGCCGCGCTCACACAAGAACCGGTCAGGTACGAGCCGCCAGGCGAGTACCTGAGCCGGGTCTTCAGAAACACTGCTTAGTTGAAGGAGTCGCCGCAGGCGCAGGATCCCCCCGCGTTGGGGTTGTCGATCGTGAAGCCCTGCTTCTCGATCGAGTCCACGAAGTCGATGGTGGCGCCGGTCAGGTAGGGCGCGCTCATCCGGTCGACCCGGACGTTGAGTCCGTCGAACTCGTGGACCTCGTCGCCGTCCATCTCACGCTCGTCGAAGAAGAGCTGGTAGACCAGGCCCGAACAGCCGCCCGGCTGCACGGCGACACGGAGCGCGAGATCGTCACGGCCCTCCTGCTCGAGCAGGCCCTTGGCCTTCGCCGCGGCGGTGTCGGTGAGGTTGACGCCCTGCTGCTGCGTGGTCTCCTGCTTGGTCGTCTCGCCTGCCGTCATGTGTTCAGCTCCCGGGTCTCGCTGCGCCGCGCACGCGGCGATCTGGTGCATGTCATCGAGGACGCCGTGACGTCTCTTCCGTTGCCAACGTACCTCGCGTGGAGGCCATTCCCTCTGCGGGCCAGTGTTTCACATCCCCCGGAGGGGACCCTGCCCGGAAGCGGGAGGTTCCCGGTATGCGATGATTAGTCGTCAAAGCGACGATAAGCCCCGTCGCAGGAGGGAGACTCCCCGTGACCACCCCTGTGCGTGACCTTCCACTGCTCTTCCTGGGCGAGGGGTCCGATCCGGCCAGTGAACGCGGCGTGGACTGCCCCGGCGAGCTTCCGCCCGCCTCTGATCCCGGCCTGGTGGAACGGGCCATCGCGGCCAAGGCGGCCCTGGGCGACCAGGTGTTCGTCCTGGGCCACCACTACCAGCGCGACGAGGTCATCCGGTTCGCGGACGTGACCGGTGACTCGTTCAAGCTGGCCCAGCAGGCCGCGGCCCGTCCCGAGGCGCCCTACATCGTGTTCTGCGGTGTGCACTTCATGGCCGAGTCGGCCGACATCCTCACCGCACCGCACCAGCAGGTCGTGCTGCCCGACCTGGCGGCCGGCTGCTCGATGGCCGATATGGCGGCCTTCGACCAGGTCGAGGAGTGCTGGGAGGTCCTGGAGGACGCCGGGATCGCCGATGACGTGATTCCGGTCACCTACATGAACTCCTCGGCCGACATCAAGGCGTTCGTGGGACGCCACGGCGGCACGGTCTGCACCTCGTCCAACGCCAAGCGCGCGCTGGACTGGGCGTACGGCAAGGGCAAGAAGGTGCTGTTCCTGCCCGACCAGCACCTGGGGCGCAACACGGCCGTGCTGGACATGGGGCTCTCCCTGGACGACTGCGTGGTCTACAACCCGCACCGGCCGGACGGCGGGCTCTCCCAGCAGCAGATGCGCGACGCCAAGATGATCCTGTGGCGCGGGCACTGCTCGGTGCACGGGCGCTTCAGCAAGGAGTCCGTGGACGATGTGCGCGCCCGGGTGCCGGGAGTCAACGTGCTGGTCCACCCCGAGTGCAAGCACGACGTCGTCCTGAGCGCCGACGAGGTGGGGTCGACCGAGTACATCATCAAGGCGATCGAGGCGGCGCCGTCCGGCTCGGCCTGGGCGATCGGGACCGAGCTCAACCTGGTCAAGCGGCTGGCGAACGCGCACCCGGACAAGAACGTGATGTTCCTCGACAAGGCCGTGTGCTACTGCTCGACGATGAACCGCATCGACCTGCCGCACCTGGTCCGGTCGCTGGAGACGCTGGTCGCCGGCGAGGTCGTCAACCGCATCGAGGTGGAAGGGGAGATCGCCCGGTACGCGCGGACGGCCCTCGACCAGATGCTCGCCCTGCCCTAGTGTTTCAAAGTCCCGGCCCACGGTGCTCGCCTGGCGGCTCGCACCGTGACCGTGCCTGTGCGAGCGCGGCATCGCTTCGCGATCTGTCCGGGGAGGCTCGCCTCCGGCATCGCCTCCCCGGACAGGTAACGCGCTCGCGCGGTGGCTGAGGGCCACTTTGAGACACTGCCTAGATGGCGCTGTTCTCCACCCAGTGGATCAGCAGCGCGTCGTCGCCGGAGAAGTCCAGCCTGGGGTCGCCGAGCTTTCGGCGGCCCCAGAGGAACAGGTAGACGTCGGCGGCGTCGCCCCGTACGGCGGCGTCGGCCTTCCCCGCGTCCTCGAAGGGCTCGGGCGTCCACTCGAACCGGTCCGGCCACATCCGGAACGTCCAGCGGATCCCGGCGTCGGCGGCGACGAAGGCCAGGGCGGTGCCGTCGCCCCTGAGGTGGTCGACCTTGGGGGCGAATCCGGCCGCGCTCCGCAGGTTGGCCAGCAGTTCGTCGATCCCGTCCACCGCGATCCTGGCGTCGATCACCGGCTCGCGGCCGAGCGCGATGTCCAGGTCGCAGCGGTGCACGAGCGTCTCATACAGCATCCGGCGGGACCAGAACCGCACGTGCGGGTCGGGGCCCCATCCCCACACCGGCCGGTCTCCGTCGGCCGCGCGCAGCGTCTTGATCAGCCGTTCGCCGCCGTCCACGTACCAGGACAGGATCTCGCCGGGCTCCGCCGGGAAGGTGACGCCGAGGTCGCGCCTGCTCCGGCGCTCCTGCGCGCCGGTACGCACGATGCCCTCCGCCCAGCGCTGCGTACCGCCGAGATGGGTCGCGAGGTCGGCCACCGACCAGCCCGGGCAGCTCGGCACCGGAAGGTCCGGGTCGGCGCCCTCCAGCCCGGCGGCGAACGCGGCGGTCTCGGCCTCGGCCGCGTCGCAGTGGCGGGCATGGGTCCAAGGCTCTGCGGTCATGTCACGAGCGTGTCATATCGGGAGCGGGGGCGTCAGAGCCCGGGAGCGCCCCAGACCGGGAACCAGCGGGATAGATCGTCCTCGAACGGCAGGTCGGCGCCGATCGCGCCGCGTACCTGCAGCTCCAGCGCATTGTCCCGGCGCTCGCCGGGGAGCGGGGCGAACGGGTAGAACGTGCCGCGCTTGTAGAGGTAGACCAGCGCCAGCCGCTGCCCCTCCGGCCCCTGGAAGCCGGCCAGCGAGCACAGCAGGTGCGGGCCGAAGCCGTTGGACTCCAGGGTCGCGTTCACCGCGTGCAGGTCGGTGACCACCGAGACCAGGTCCTGCGGGTCCTGCCGGGTCAGCAGCCAGGTGTAGCCGTACGAGTCGTTACTGAGCTCGACCGCGGGCCCCTCGTCGGCGTCCAGCAGCTCCTGGATGTCGCGCTGGAGCCGGACGAACGCGCCGCCCTCGGGCGCTCGAAAGCACACCGACCCCAGGCCGGTGGGCGTGAACGCCGTCGCCGCCTCCAGCGTCACCGCCGCCGTGGACAGCCCGAACAGCCGGTCGAGATCGGGCTGGACCGGCTTGGACCGGCCGAGCAGCGCGTCCAGGAACCCCATGCTCACGCTCCCCTGCTGAGCTGTCCGGAGATCTCCTGCAGCTGCGCCAGCCGCTTGTCCAGCGGCGGGTGCGTGGAGAACAGCGAGGAGACGCTGAAGCCCTTGCCGAACGCGGGCGCGAAGAAGAAGGCGTTGAACGGCTCGGCGGCGCGGAGGTCCTTGGTGGGGATCTTGGCCATCTCGCCGGAGATCTTGGTCAGCGCGCCGGCCAGCGCCGAGGGGCGGCCGGTCAGCAGCGCGGCGGCGCGGTCGGCCGACAGCTCGCGGTAGCGCGACAGGGCCCGGGTGAGCAGGAAGCTCACCGCGTACGCGACGGCGCTGACGGCGATCACCGCGAGCAGCACCAGCCCGGTGTTCTGGTCACGGTTGCGGCCGAAGCCGCCGAACAGCCCCATCTGGAGGCCGAACCGGGTCAGCAGGCCGGCCACGATCCCGAGGAACGAGGCGATCGTCATGACCGCCACGTCGCGGTGCGCGATGTGCGCCATCTCGTGCGCGAGCACGCCCTCCAGCTCCACCGGCTCCAGCCGGCGCAGCAGGCCGGTGGTGACGCAGACGACGGCCTTCTTCTGGTTGCGGCCGGTGGCGAACGCGTTGGGCACGTCGGTGTCGGCGATCGCGACCCGCGGCTTGGGGGCGTCCGACATCGCGCAGATGCGGTCGACGACGCCGTGCAGCTCGGGGAACTCCTGCGGCGAGACCTCGCGGCCCCGCATCGCGAACATGGTGAGCCGGTCGGAGAAGAAGTACTGGGCCAGCAGCAGCCCGGCGGCCACCACCAAGGCGACCAGTCCCCAACTCGGCGCGATCACATAGAAAGCCGTCACGAAGACGACATAGACGAGCCCCAGCAGGAACATCGTCACGAGCATCCGCGACGTGAGTCCCCGATCGGAGGCGTAGCGCGTGCGTGCCATCCGGACCCCCTCCACCGGCAGTGCATTCCCGGTTCCTTAAAGACAACGCACAAGGACCGGTATTTGTGCCTTGACCAGGTCGGGAAGCACTGTCGGGGAGAGTTGCCCGCCCGCTCGCCGTCGTGCCGGAGGCGCGACGATGAACTCAGTCGGGGATGAGGCCTTCGTCGCCGAGCATCTTCCTGACCTCGTCCATCGCCGCGTCGGCGGGAGGCAGGATGAGTTCGGAGGGTTCCAGGCTGTCGGCCGGCAGCGACTTGCCCACCGTCCGCGCCTTGCCGAGCAGGTCGTGCAGCGCGGTACGGAACCGTGCCTCGTCGCCGGACTCGATCGCCGCCTCGAGCAGATCGTCCAGCTCGCCGAGCGCGGTGAGATCATCGGCGGCGATGTCGAGCTGTCCCTCGCCCATGATCCGTACGATCATTGCGCACCGCCGGGCTGCTGCGGCCACTGCTTGGCCTGCGGGACGTCCACGTCCTGCTCGTGCGCCTGGCCACCGGGGGTGCCCTGGTTGAGCTCCTTGGGCGCGGGGCCCTGGCCGAGTTCGGCCTTGAGCCGCTCCAGCTCCAGATCGACGCCGGGACCGGAGCCCATCCGGTCGAGCTCGGCCTGGATGTCGTCCTTGGGCCCGCTGAAGTCCTCCAGCGCGCCCGAGGCCAGCAGGTCGTCGATGGCGCCGGCGCGCGCCTTCATGTTCTCGGTCTTCTCCTCGGCGCGCTGGATCGCCAGGCCCACGTCGCCCATCTCCTCGGAGATGCCGGTGAAGGCCTCATTGATCTTGGTCTGCGCCTCGGCGGCCGTATAGGTGGCCTTGATCGTCTCCTTGCGGGTACGGAACGAGTCGACCTTGGCCTGCAGCCGCTGCGAGGCCAGCGTGAGCTTCTCCTCCTCGCCCTGCAGCTGCTGGTACTGCGCCCGCAGATCGCCGAGCTGGGAGTCCAGCCCCGACCGCCGGGTCAGGGCCTCGCGGGCCAGGTCCTCGCGGCCCACCTGCAGCGCCTTCTTGCCCTGGTCGGTCAGCTTGTTCTGCTGCTGCTCCAGCTGGTTGATCTGCAGCTCGAGGCGCTTGCGCGAGGTGGCGACGTCGGCGACACCCCGACGGACCTTCTGCAGCATCTCCAGCTGGCGCTGGTAGGAATAGTCCAGGGTCTCGCGGGGATCCTCCATACGGTCCAGGGCCCTGTTCGCCTTGGACTTGAAGATCATCGACATTCGCTTCATCACGCTCATCGCGCGGCGCCGGTCCCTTCGTGTGCTGTGCTCAGTCACAAACTGGGCTCAATGACCACTGCTGGGGTTCTTATCACCCTACGCGTTAACGCGCGAGGCAGCCACGATGTTCGCAGCCGGTAGGCTTATCCCGTGTTCCGACGTCGTACCCAGGAAGCCCCCGAGAATCCTCCGCAGGCCGCAAAGCCGGGAGGAAAGGGCCGTCCCACGCCCAAGCGTGCGGAAGCCGAGAAGCGCCGCAGGCAGCCGATCACCGCGCCGTCCAACCGCAAGGAAGCCTACAAGCGCGTGCGCGAGCGCCAGGCCACCGAGCGCGTCAAGGCGCGCGCGGGGATGGCCAAGGGCGAGGAGAAGTACCTCCTCAAACGCGACAAGGGCCCGGTGCGCCGGCTCGCCCGCGACTACGTCGACGGCCGCCGTACCGTCGGCTCCTACCTGATGTACGCGATGTTCGCCATCGTGGCGCTCAGCCTGATGCCGGTCACCGCGGCCAGGCTGCTGGTGCTGTTCGCGCCGCCGCTGCTGCTGGGCGTGGTGTTCATCGAGGGCATCCTGCTCTCGCGCGGGATCAAGAAGCTGGCCGCCGAGCGGTATCCGGACGAGGACACCAAGGGCGTCGGCCTGTACGCGGCGATGCGCGCCATGCAGATCCGGCGGCTCCGGGTCCCCGCGCCGCAGGTCAGGCCCGGCGGGAAGCCGGTCGTCAAGAAGGGCGACAAGGCGGACGAGGACGACCGGGCGGGCTCGGGCGTGGCCAAGGGCGAGTAGTCGCGTTCACCCGATCATGTGCGGTTAGGGTCGGGCCATGGAGTTCCGAAACCTTGGCCGCAGCGGTCTGAAGATCAGCGAGATCTCGTACGGCAACTGGCTCACCCATGGCTCCCAGGTCGAGGAGGACGCCGCGCGCGAGTGCGTGCGGGCGGCCCTCGACGAGGGCGTCACCACGTTCGACACCGCGGACGTCTACGCCGGAACGCGCGCCGAGGAGGTCCTCGGACGCACGCTGGACGGGCAGCGCCGCGAGGGTCTGGAGATCTTCACCAAGGTCTACTGGCCGACCGGTCCCGGTCCCAACGACCGGGGCCTGTCGCGCAAGCACATCATGGAGTCGATCAACGGCTCGCTGCGCCGGCTGCGCACCGACTACGTCGACCTCTACCAGGCGCACCGGTTCGACTACGAGACGCCGCTGGAGGAGACCCTCCGGGCGTTCGACGACCTGGTCCGGCAGGGCAAGGTGCTGTACGTCGGCGTGTCGGAGTGGCGGGCCGACGAGATCGAGCGGGCCCTGAAGATCGCCGACGAGATGGGCTTCGACCGGATCGTCTCCAGCCAGCCGCAGTACTCGCTGCTGTGGCGGGTGATCGAGGAGCAGATCGTCCCGCTGTGCGAGCGGGAGGGCGTCGGGCAGATCGTCTGGTCCCCGATCGCGCAGGGCGTCCTGTCGGGCAAGTACCTGCCCGGTCAGCCGCTGCCCGCCGGGTCGCGCGCGACCGACGACAAGGGCGGCGCGGACATGATCAAGCGCTACCTGACCGACGACCTGCTCACCCGGGTCCAGGAGCTCAAGCCGGTCGCGGCCGACCTCGGGCTGACCATGGCGCAGCTGGCCGTGGCGTGGGTCCTGCAGAACCCGAACGTGGCCTCGGCGATCGTGGGCGCGTCCCGTCCCGAGCAGGTGCGCGACAACGTCAAGGCGGCCGGGGTCAAGCTGGACGCCGACGTGCTGGAGCGCATCGACGGCATCCTCGGCCCGGTCGCCATCCGCGACCCGGAGAAGACCGGCAGCCCCGCCAAGCGCCCCTGACCAACGAGCCGCCCTGATCCACCGGCCGTACGAGAGCCGCCGGTACGCGCGTACCGGCGGCTCCGTCGTCACATCAGGGGCACTCGTCCCATCACAAGCGCCCGTCACATCAGAAGCGCTCCGGGATCACTCCGGGTCGTGCAGGCTCATCGGCCCGTAGACGGCCTTCTCGCCGTCCAGGAGCTTCACCTGGTCGATCCCTTCGTCCCGGAGCCCGCGCCAGTTCTCCCCCAGCCACGTCTCGGCGTCGGCCTGCGTGGTGAAGGTCTCCTCCGCCACCCCGGCCGCCTGCCCGTCGGACTTCTCCAAACGCCAGCTCCACGCCATCGCGCTCTCGCCCTCCCTCGTCGCGGTGAGACTAGTCCTAGCCGTCGGGGCGGGCCCTAGCCCCGGCTCTCGATGGCCGCGCGGACCTGGTCCGCGGTGCCCACCTCGCTGCTGGACAGGGGCCGCCCGTCCACCCGTACGGACGGCGTCCCCTGAACCCCGTCGGAGATGTAGCCGCGGCTGGCCTCGAGCACGGCCGGGGCGCGCTGCTGCTCCTTCACGCACGTCTCGAACGTGTCGCCGGTGATGCCCAGCGGCGCGGCGTACGAGATCAGGTCGGCGGTGGCGTAGCCCTTCGTGTGCTCGCTCGCCGGCTGATGCTCGTAGAGCGCGTCCTGGTAGGCCAGCCAGCGGGCGCCGTCGGTCATGCAGCGCATCGCCGACGCGGCGCGCAGGGAGTTGCCGTACATCGGCTCCAACCCCTTGCTGAAGACGACCATGGGCCGGTAGACCACCTTCGCCTTCCCCGCCACCGCCAGTTCCTTGAGCACGGGGTCGATCATCCGGTCGAACTTCCCGCAGGGCGGGCAGGCGAAGTCCTCGTACACCTCCACCAGCGGCCGCTCGACACCGGGCCGCGTCATCGTCAGGCTTCCGTCCGTACCGGGCCTGGCCTCCGCGCCGCCGGCGATCTGGCCGACCTTCAGCTCCTCGGCCGGCGTCTCACCACCGCCACCGCCGTCGCCACCGGTGAGCACGGCCACCCCGACGACCGCGACCACCACGAGCGCCAGCCCGGCGGCCACGAGCCCGATCACCAGTCCTGCTCGTCCCGCCTTGTTGGGGGGTGGAAGCGGCGGGCCGGGAGCTCCCCAGGGCCCGGGCGGCCCCAGGGGCGGCGGGCCTGGCGGGCCCAGCGGACCCCCTGGGGGGCCGGGCGGGGGTCCCGGGGGCTGCGACCACGGCGTGTTCGGGGGATGTCCCACCGTGCCTCCTGTCCATCGTCGTGCAACGCCTGCGTCGGCCACACACTGTGTCGGCCTCACACTGAGTCGGCCACACACACTGTCACGTGCGTGTCGTCGAGTGCCTATTGTTTCGGACGGCATGAACATCGACCTTCCCGGCACCGCGAGTACCTCCGGCTGGCCGGCTCCCGGCTGCCCCTGCGCATCCTGCGGGCGGCTGCGTACCGGCGGTGTCCGGTACGAGCCGTTCCGCGTCCGCATCGACGGCGTCGCCCTGCACGACTGCGTCCAGGACGAGATCCCCGGCGGCCTCGACGTCCGCGGACCGAACGGGGGCCGGCTGCTGATCGCCGATCCGGACGGCCGCCCCGAGCCGCGGACCGTGTACGACGCCGTACTGCTGGACCTGATCGGCTGCCCCGACCACCTGGGACGCCTCCGCGATCTGGGCGCGGTGAGATCCCACACGGAGATACGCGCGATCCACCTGGACCACCGGATCCGCTCCCCACAGGAGTTGGAGCGGCGTCTCGCCTACTGGCTCGCGCCCCGCGAGGGTCCGCATCGCACGCTGCTGCTGGGCGGGACACGTTCCGGCAAGTCGGCGGAGGCCGAGCTTCGCCTGATGGCGTGCCCGGACGTCACGTACCTGGCGACGAGCGCGCCGCGTACCGACGCCGAGTGGGCCGACCGCGTCGAAGCCCACCGGCGGCGCCGCCCGTCCTGGTGGAAGACCATCGAAACGATCGCCCTGCCCGAGGCCCTGCGATCCGCCCAGGGCGCCGTGCTCGTGGACGGCATCGGCACCTGGCTCGCGGCGGCCGTCGACGAGGCGAACGCCTGGGACGACCCGTACTCGATCCGGCCACGCCTGGAGGAACTGATCGACGCCTGGCGCACCACGCCCGCCCGGGTCATCGCGGTCAGCGACGAGGTCGGCCTGTCGCTGGTCCCCACGACCTCGTCGGGACGGGCGTTCCGCGACCTGCTCGGCCATCTCAACCAGGGCCTGGCCGCCGAATCGGAGGAGGCCGCGCTCGTGGTGGCCGGCCGGGTCATGGAGCTGCCGTGATCGCCGGACTCCGCCTCTCGGTCTCGCTGCTGACCATCGTCCCGGTGCGGGCCACCGGCACCGGCCGGGACGCCGCCCGCCAGGCCATGCTGCTGGCCCCGGTCATCGGCCTGATCGTCGGCGCCGCCGCGGCGATCCCGCTGCTGCTGGGGCCGCTCGGCCTTGATCCCCTCCCCCGCGCGGTGCTCGCCGTCGCGGCCATGGCGTTGATCACTCGTGCCCTGCATCTGGACGGCCTGGCCGACCTCGCCGACGGCCTGGGCAGCGGCCGTCCGCCCGAAGAGGCGCTGGCCGTGATGAAGCGGTCCGACATCGGCCCGTTCGGCGTCGTGACCCTGCTGCTGGCCCTGCTGCTCCAGGTAGCCGCCCTGGCGGCCACGCCCGACGCGGCGGCCGCCGTACTGATCGCCGCCGTGACCGGGCGGCTGGTCCTGGCCTGGGCCTGCCGGTCCGGTGTCGCCTCGGCCCGTCCCGGCGGACTGGGCGCGCTGGTGGCCGGAACGATCTCCACCCGCGCCGCCCTGGCCGCCACGGTCCTGGTCCTGATGGCCGCAGCCGCCACCGGCGCTGCCTTCGACCTCGGCGCCCTCCGCGCCGTCCTGGCCGTACTGGCGGCCCTCGCGGTCGCCCTCCTCATGCTCCGCCACGCCACCCGGCGTCTGGGCGGGGTCACCGGCGACGTCTTCGGCGCCCTGGTCGAGCTGGCCACGACCACGACCCTCGTCGTGCTTTCCACCGCCTGAGCCCTCGCCACCGCCGAGTCCTCGCCAGCGCCTGGGCGGAGGTTCAGGCGGCGGTCTCGCGCTCCCGCAGGGAGTTGAGGAGGGCGGCGCCGCGCTCGGCGTCGTCCACGCTGACCGCGAACCGGTCGTCGCCGGCGCCGTACTGGACGACCAGGCACTCGCCCTTGCGCAGCATGACCGTCGTGCCCTGCCCGCTGATCCGGTAGCCCCAGCCGCCGACCTGGGCGGGACGGCGCTGCTCCGCCCAGGCGGTGGAGACCGACTCCAGCGGGATCCGCCGGACCGGACGGCCGAGCGGGCCGAAGGCCACGGCGAGGCCGCGGGCGTCCACGGTCACCTGGGCCGAGGACAGCGTGAGGCCGACCAACCCCACGGCGGACAGTCCCAGCAGCGGCCCGGCCAGCGGCCAGCCCGGGGTGAGCGGCTCGGGCAGCAGGACGACGAGCAGCGCGCCGATCGCGCCCGCCACGGCGAGCAAGCCCCCGGCCAGGAACGCCCAGCGGCTGCGCACGTACCCGATCCAGACGGGACGCTGCCCCTCGCGCACGCCCTCCCGCAGCCGCGGCGCCTCGCCGGGCGGCCGATCCACCTGGTCGGCGCCGGTGCTGCCGACCAGCCAGCCGATGAGGCCGATCACCGCGGCGCCCCCGATCGCCACCAGGATCACCCCGGGACCGAGGTCGGCGGCCTGCCGGTACGAGTCGCGGTCGAGGTTGGCGCGCAGGGTGCCGGCGATCATGGCCGCGGTCACCCCGGCGCCGAAGCCGAGGGTCGCGCCGGCCATGCCCCGTACGCGGCGGCGGCCCCAGCCGGACAGGCCGACCGCCACCGCGCACGCGCAGAAGACCAGCCAGGTCGCGGCGCAGACCAGGGTCCAGGCGGTGAACGAGGAGTGCCCGTCGGGGACGCCCGCGCCGCTCCAGTGCGTGGCCAGCGGGTCGGGCAGGCGGTCCCGCAGCGCCAGCGGCGCGATCGGGATCAGCGCGGACCCCGCCAGGGCGGCGGCGCCGGCGACCAGGAACAGGGGCCGTCGGGAGGTCATGGTCGTACTCCTTCGATCATCGCCGTACTCCTTCGATCATCGTGACGAGTTCGGCACGGGTGACGCCCAGCCGCTCGGCGTCGGCGACCAGCTCGCGTACGCGTTCGGTCAGCTCGCCCGTCTCGGGACGGGCCGCGACCCGGATCCCCCGCCCCCGGCGGAAGTCCAGCAGACCCTCGTCCCGCAGCTGCCGTAACGCGCGCAGGACGGTGTTGGGGTTGATGTCGAGCGCGGTGGCGAGCTCGCGTGCGGGGGGCACGCGCTCGCCCGGCGCGCACTCGCCGGTGGCGATCGCGCGCCGGATCGCCGCGGCCACCTGCTCGTGCAGGGCGCGCGGATCGTCGTCGGTGAGTCGCAGCAGCATGATGCTAATGACACTAGCACCATTAGCTTCATATGGGCTCCGAACCGGCTCCAGTACGGCTTCGTACCGGCGCCGCCACGCCGCCCGGACGGCCGTCCGCGGCCGGTCACGAAGCCGTCCGCGGTGGCGTTGCGGGAGGTAAGGCTTGCTCCAAAAGGGCGAAACCGGTCAGCCGTAGGACTAACATCGGGCTACGTGACGAGCATCAGCCTGGACAGCGCAGACCCCGCCACTCTCGACGTCGACGCGATCATCATCGGCGTCGCTCCCGCCGGCTCGGATCCGGGCTCCGGCACGGGTGCGCGGCCTCGCGCGGAGAACGCCGCCGGCCTCGACCAGGCCCTCGGCGGCCGGCTCGCCGAGGCGCTCGCGGCGCTGGGCGCCACCGGCAAGGCCGGCGAGATCACCAAGCTTCCGACACTGGGCGCCGTGCCCGCCTCCGTCGTGGTGGCGGTCGGGCTGGGCGAGTCCCCCGACGCCGAGGCCCTGCGCCGGGCCGCGGGCGCGGGCGTGCGGGCGCTGGCGGGCACCGCCAAGGTCGCGGTCGCGCTGCCCGCCGCCTCCTCCGAGGAGATCGAGGCCGTCGCGCTGGGCGCGCTGCTGGGCAACTACAGCTTCGGTACGTACCGCACCGGCGAGCAGAAGGAGCCGGTCGCGGAGATCACCGTCCTCGGCGACGCGGGCGATGCCTCCGTCGAGCGCGCGCGCACGCTGGCCGACTCCATCTCGCTGGCCCGCGACCTGGTCAACACCCCGCCGTCGGACCTCGTCCCCGAGGACCTGGCCGGCGCGGCCGAGCGGGTCGCCGGCGAGACCGGGCTGGCCATCGAGGTCCTGGACGAGAAGGCGCTGGTCGAGGGCGGCTACGGCGGCATCGCCGGGGTCGGGCAGGGCTCGGTCAACCCGCCCCGCCTGGTGCGGCTCTCCTACACCCACGCCGAGGCGGCCAAGACGCTCGTCCTGGTGGGCAAGGGCATCACGTTCGACTCCGGCGGCCTGTCACTCAAGCCCGCCGAGGCGATGGACTGGATGAAGTCCGACATGGGCGGCGCCGCCGCGGTGCTCGGCGCGATGGCCGCCATCGCCGGGATCGCCCCCAAGGTGAACGTGGTCGGCTACCTGGCCATCGCCGAGAACATGCCGAGCGGCACCGCGCAGCGCCCGTCCGACGTGCTGCGGATCTACGGCGGCAAGACCGTCGAGGTCCTCAACACCGACGCCGAGGGACGGCTCGTCCTGGCCGACGCCCTGGTCCGGGCGGGCGAGGACTCCCCCGACCTGATCGTGGACGTGGCCACGCTGACCGGCGCGCAGCTGGTCGCGCTCGGTACCCGGACCACCGGAGTCATGGCCAACGACGACGGCGTCCGTGAGAAGGTGGTGGCGGCGGCCGACCGTGCCGGGGAGCAGTCCTGGGGGATGCCGCTGCCGGCGGAGCTGCGCAAGGGGCTCGACTCCGCGGTGGCCGACATCGCCAACATCAGCGGCGAGCGCTGGGGCGGCATGCTGGTGGCGGGCGTGTTCCTCAAGGAGTTCGTCCCCGACGGCGTCCGCTGGGCCCACCTCGACATCGCCGGTCCCGCGTTCAACAAGGGCGAGCCGTACGGCTACACCCCCAAGGGCGGCACGGGAGCCGCGACACGTACGTTGGTGCAGATCGCCGAGGATCTCGCTGCCGGGATTCTCTAGCGACCGGCCGGCGTTGACCCGGCTGGACGGGCGAAGTGGTTCCCCGGCACCGTCCGGGGCACCATGAGTCCGGGGCACATGAGTCCGGGACAGCATGGGTCCGGGGCACCATGAGGAAGCGCGAGACGGGAAAAGGGAGCGTCCAGTGGCCAACAGCGGCCCCTTCGACATCGTCGTCCTAGGTGGTGGCAGCGGCGGTTACGCGTGCGCGCTGCGAGCGGCCGAGCTCGGCCGCTCCGTCGCGCTGATCGAGCGCGACGTGCTCGGTGGTACCTGCCTCAACCGGGGATGCATCCCCACCAAGGCGTTGCTGCACGCCGCGGAGGTCGCCGACCAGACCCGCGCGGCGGCGACGTTCGGGATCAAGGCCAGTTTCGAGGGCATCGACGTCGCGGGCGTCAACGCCTACAAGGACAAGATCGTCTCGGCCACGGTCAAGGGCCTGACCGGGCTGATCAAGTCCAAGGGCATCACGGTCATCGAGGGCGAGGGCCGGGTGGCCGGGCCCGACGCGGTGACCGTCACGGCCGCCGACGGCGGCACGAGCACGGTCGAGGGCGCGCATCTGGTGCTGGCCACCGGATCGCGGCCCAACAGCCTGCCCGGGCTGGCGATCGACGGCGAGCGGATCATCTCCAGCGACCACGCGCTCAAGCTGGAGCACGTGCCCGGCTCGGTGGTCGTCCTCGGCGGCGGCGTGATCGGCGTGGAGTTCGCCAGCGTCTGGCGCTCGTTCGGCGCCGAGGTCACGATCGTCGAGGCGCTGCCGCACCTGCTGCCGCTGGAGGAGGAGTCCAGCTCCAAGCGGCTGGAGCGCGCCTTCCGCAAGCGCGGGATCAAGTACGAGCTGGGCACCCGGTTCCAGGAGGCCAAGACGACCCAGGGCGGTGTCGCGGTCACGCTGGAGAACGGCAGGACGATCGACGCCGAGCTGCTGCTGGTCGCCGTCGGCCGCGGGCCGGTCTCCGAGGATCTGGGCCTGGACGCCGCGGGCGTCGAGACCGAGCGCGGGTTCGTCAAGGTCGACGAGTTCTGCCGCACGAACGTCCCGACGATCTCGGCGGTCGGCGACCTGATCCCGACGCTGCAGCTCGCGCACGCCGGCTTCGCCGAGGGCATCCTGGTGGCCGAGCGGCTCGGCGGGCTCAGCCCGGCGCCGATCGACTACGCCGGGGTCCCCCGGATCACCTACTCCGACCCCGAGGTCGCCTCGGTGGGCCTGACCTCCGCGATGGCCCGCGAGCGCGGGCACGAGATCAACGAGGTCAGCTACGATCTGGCCGGGAACCCCAAGAGCAAGATCTTGGGGACGCAGGGCGAGATCAAGGTGATCGCCGCCGTGGACGGCCCCGTCCTCGGCGTCCACATGGTCGGGGCCCGCGTCGGCGAACTGATCGCGGAGGGCCAGCTCATCTACAACTGGGAAGCGCTCCCCGCGGAGGTCGCCCAGCTGATCCATCCCCACCCGACACAATCCGAAGCGCTCGGCGAGGCACACCTGGCGCTCGCCGGCAAGCCATTGCACGTGCACGGCTGAACGCCGGTACGGGAAACATCTCTAAAGGAGTCGCTGAGAGCCATGCCGGTCTCCGTCACTATGCCCCAGCTCGGCGAGAGCGTCACCGAGGGCACCGTCACCCGCTGGCTGAAGAAGGAGGGTGAGCACGTCGAGACCGACGAGCCGCTTCTCGAAGTATCGACCGACAAGGTCGACACCGAGATCCCCTCCCCCGCTTCGGGCACCCTGACCAGCATCAAGGTCGCCGAGGACGAGACCGTCGAGGTCGGCGCCGAACTGGCGATCATCGGCGAGGGCGGGGAGTCCGCACCGGCCCCCGCCGCGCCGCAGGAGCAGGCGCCCGCGCCGCAGGAGGCGGCTCCGCAGGAGCAGCCGACCTCGCAGCCGGCACCGCAGGCCGAGGCGCCCGCCCCGGCGCAGCCGGAGCCGCAGGGCCCGCCGCCGTCGGCGTGGCCGCCGCCGGCCGCTCCGCAGCAGCCTTCGCCGCCCGCCCCGGCGCCCGCTTCGCAGGAGCAGGCGGCCCCGGCACCCGCACCCGCACCCGCCGCGGCCCCGTCCGGTGACGGCCCGTACGTGACCCCGCTGGTGCGCAAGCTCGCCTCCGAGCACGACGTCGACCTGAGCACCGTCAAGGGCACCGGCGTCGGCGGCCGCGTCCGCAAGCAGGACGTGCTGGAGGCCGCCCGCGCCGCCCAGCAGGCCGCCCCGGCCCCCGCGGCCCCGGCCCAGGCACCCGCTCCGGGCGGTGCCGCTCCGGCCGGTGCCCCGGCTCCGGCCGCGGCCCCGTCCGCGCCGCGCCGTACGGCTCCGGCGACCGCCCCGGCCGAGCAGATCGCGCTGCGCGGCAAGACCGAGAAGATGAGCCGCATACGGCAGACCATCGCCCGCCGGATGGTCGAGTCGCTGCAGGTCTCGGCCCAGCTCACCACCGTGGTCGAGGTCGACATGACCAAGGTCGCGCGGCTGCGCGACCGGGCCAAGGCCGACTTCCTGGCCCGCGAGGGCGTGAAGCTGTCGTTCATGCCGTTCTTCGCCCAGGCGACGGTCGAGGCGCTCAAGGTCCACCCCAAGCTCAACGCGGTCATCAACAGCGAGACCAACGAGGTCACCTACCACGACGTGGAGAACCTCAGCCTCGCCGTCGACGTCCCCGAGCGCGGGCTGATGGTCCCGGTCATCCACAACGCCGGCCAGCTCAACCTGGGCGGCCTCGCCCAGCGGATCGCCGATGTGGCCGAGCGGACCCGCACCAACAAGGTCAGCCCGGACGAGCTGGCGGGCGGCACGTTCACGCTGACCAACACCGGCAGCAGGGGCGCGCTGTTCGACACCCCGATCCTCAACCAGCCGCAGGTCGGCATGCTCGGCACCGGCTCCGTCGTCAAGCGCCCCGCCGTCATCGACGACCCCGACCTGGGCGAGGTCATCGCGGTCCGCTCGATGTGCTACCTGGCACTGAGCTACGACCACCGCCTCATCGACGGCGCCGACGCGGCCCGCTTCCTGGGCACGATCAAGCACCGTCTCGAGGAGGGCAACTTCGAGTCCGAGCTCGGCCTCTGAGCCGCGTTCGAGCCTGACGGGCCCTCACCCGGATCGAAGAACCCCGCCGCTCCCCCGGGAACGGCGGGGTTCTCCCGTTCCCGGCATGGCCCGTTCTAGGGTGTGGAGCATGAAGGTGATCGTGTCCGGCGCGAGCGGGTTGATCGGGACGGCTCTGGTGCGGAGCCTGCGGCTCGACGGGCATCAGGCCGTACGCCTCGTACGGCGCGCGCCCCAAGGCGCGGACGAGGCGCGCTGGGACCCGCGCGGCGTGGTCGACCATGGCGCCCTCGAAGGGGCCGGCGCCGTCGTCCATCTGGCCGGGGCCGGCGTGGGCGACCGGCCGTGGACGGCGGCGCGCAAGCGGCTGATCCGCGAGAGCCGGATCGCGGGTACGCGGACGCTTGCCGAGGCCGTCGCGCAGGTCAGGCCGGGCGTGTTCGTCTCGGGGTCGGCGATCGGCTTCTATGGCGACACCGGCGACCGGGAGGCCGACGAGTCCGCGGAGCTGGGCAAGGGATTCCTCGCCGAGCTGGTACGCGACTGGGAGGCCGCGGCGGCTCCGGCGGCGGGCGCGGGCGTACGGGTCGTCCACCCGCGCACGGGCGTCGTGCTCGCGCCCCGTGGCGGGCTGCTCGGCCGCACCCTCCCCCTGTTCAAGCTCGGGCTCGGCGGGCCGCTCGGGAACGGGCGCCAGTGGCTCAGCTGGATCACGCTCCACGACACCGTCGCCGCGCTGCGCCACCTGATCGAGCGCGACATCGAGGGCCCCGTGAACGTCGTGGGGCCGAGGCCGGTCACCAACGCCGCGTACACCAAGGCGCTAGGCCGGGCCCTGCACCGCCCGGCGGTGATACCGGTGCCCGCGTTCGCGCTGCGGGCGGCGTTGCGGGGCTTCGCGGACGAGGGGCCGCTGATCAGCCAGCGGGTCGTGCCGCGGCGGCTGGAGGAGAGCGGGTTCTCCTTCGCCCACCCGGAGATCGGCGGCGCCCTGGACTCCGTCCTGAAGGAGCGCTGAACGCCGTCCCGGAGCAGCGCCGAACCGGCGCTGCCAAGAATCATCAAAGTCACCCTCCGCTCCCGCCCATGGCCGTACGGTGACGACATGAGCACCGACGGACAGCCCCACATCCTGGCCATCGGCGGCGGGGACTTCGTCCCCGACGACC
Organism: Actinomadura sp. 9N407; assembly: GCF_044326315.1. NCBI lineage: Bacteria > Bacillati > Actinomycetota > Actinomycetes > Streptosporangiales > Thermomonosporaceae > Actinomadura > Actinomadura sp. 9N407. The sequence goes on from NZ_JBIRAW010000002.1 coordinate 535,371, forward strand.
GCGACGGGATGATCCCGAGTCCCCTGATGCGCTACGCCTTCGACCTGACCGGGCAGGACCGACCCCGGGTCTGCTTCCTCGCCACCGCGACCGGCGACGACCAGGCCCGGATCGGGCGCGCGTACGCGGCGTTCGCGCGGACCGACGCCGAGGTCAGCCACCTGGCGCTCTTCCCGATGCCCAACATCGCCGACATCCGCGCCCACCTGCTGGCCCAGGACCTGGTGTACGTGTTCGGCGGCAGCGTGGCCAACCTGCTGGCGGTCTGGCGGACGCACGGGCTCGACGAGATCCTGCGCGAGGCGTGGACGGCGGGCGTGGTGCTGGCCGGGCAGAGCGCGGGCGCGCTGTGCTGGCACGTGGGCGGCAACACCGACTCGTTCGGGCCGCAGCTCCAGCCGACGACCGACGGGCTCGGCTTCCTGCCGTACTCCTGCGGCGTCCACTACGACAGCGACAAGCAGCGGCGCCCGCTGCTGCAGCAGCTCGTCGGGGAGGGCACGCTGCCCGGCGGGTACGCGGCCGACGAGGGCGTCGCGCTGCACTACGTGGGCACCGAGTTCGTCCAGGCGGTCTCGTACGTCAAGACGGCCGGGGCCTACCGGGTGGAGCCGGACGGGCCGGGCACCGCCAAGGAGTACCGGATCGACCCGAGGCTGCTCGCGTCCCTCTGAGGGGCGGATGTGCGGTTTGAGCAGGTGTGCGGCATAAGCTGGACGGCGTGAGCGACGTGGAGGTACGCGCCCAGGCGCGTGAGCTGGTGTTCGTGCACGCGGGGTTCGGCACCGCGGCGGTCCCCTACGAGGACGGCTGGGCCCTGCAGCGGCGCACGCACGAGCGGCGCGTGAACGACGAGATCCCCGACACCGTCCTGCTGCTGGAGCACGAGCCCGTCTACACGGCGGGCAAGCGCACCGAACCCCTCGACCGCCCGTTCGGCGACCCGGGCGCCCCGGTGGTGGACGTGGACCGGGGCGGCAAGATCACCTGGCATGGTCCCGGGCAGCTCACCGGCTACCCGATCGTCCGGCTGGCCGACCCGGTCGACGTGGTCGCGTACGTGCGGCTGCTGGAGCGGATGATGATGGACGTCTGCGCCGAGTTCGGGCTGCCGACCGCCACGGTCGAGGGGCGCAGCGGGCTGTGGGTGACCGGGACCCCCGACCGCAAGATCGGTTCGATCGGGATCCGGGTCTCGCGCGGGGTGGCGATGCACGGCTTCATGCTCAACTGCGATACCGACATGAGCTGGTTCGACCGGATCGTTCCGTGCGGGATCCGGGACGTGGGCACCACCTCGCTCAGCGCGGAGCTGGGCCGCCGGATCACGGTGGCCGAGGTGACGCCCATCGTGGAACGGCATCTGGCCAAGGTCCTGGGCGCGCCGGAGTACGTCCACCGCACCACCGCCCAGCTCGGCGGCCGGGCCACCGGCGCCTAGCCGGGCTCTGCCCCGCTTAGCCGCGCTCGGCCATCACCTTGTAGAGCGCCTGGCCCTCGTCGGACGCGGCCCGGAAGAAGCGGGTCAGCCCGTCGTAGGCGGGCTTCAGCGCCACGGCGTCGGGCTTGAGCGCGGCCGCGTCCTGGACGCCGGCGGCGGCCATCGCGGCCGGGTCGTACCGTTCGGCGATGCTCCCGTACGGGGTACCGGCCAGATGGTCGGCGGCGGACTTCACCCGGTCGGGGGCCAGGTAGATCACGTCCAGGCCCAGCTCGGCCGCGCCGTCCTCGGTGAGCAGCCGGCCGCCGCAGACCACGTCGGCCTCCGGCGGGCGCCCGTCCCACGGGTCGCCGGTGATGAGGAAGTGCAGCGCCTGCCAGCCGCCGCCGAGGTCGAGGACCTGCGGGGCGGGCTGCCGGCGCCGCCAGTCGGAGGCACCGAAGATCAGGCGGGCGATCGCGCCCGGATCCTGCTCCCCCTCCAGCACGGGCGGCACCCTGAGGTACGACATGGCCAGGCCCACGGTGGATCCTCCTGCGAAGGGCTCTTGTACGACGACAGGGAGTCACCATAGGAGATCGGGTGGTGTCCAGGGGAGAAAACCGATATCGGCCTGGTTGCGAACGTGTGATCTTGACCGCCGATGCGGGGGCACCGGTCAACCGGACGTAACCTGGACACGTGACTACGGTGACACCTGAGGGGCGCAGGCTCCTACGCGTTGAAGCCCGCAACAGCCAGACCCCCATCGAGCGCAAGCCCGACTGGATCAAGACTCGGCTGAAAATGGGACCTCAGTACCGAGAGCTCACCAAGCTGGTGAAGTCCGAGGGCCTGCACACGGTGTGCCAGGAGGCCGGCTGTCCCAACATCTACGAGTGCTGGGAGGACCGCGAGGCCACGTTCCTCATCGGCGGCGACCAGTGCACCAGGCGCTGCGACTTCTGCCAGATCGACACCGGCAAGCCCGCCGCGCTCGACCGCGACGAGCCGCGCCGGGTGGCCGAGTCGGTGGCGACGATGGGCCTGCGGTACGCCACCATCACCGGGGTCGCCCGCGACGACCTGGAGGACGGCGGAGCCTGGCTGTACGCCGAGACCGTCCGGCAGATCCACGCGGCGGTGCCCGGCTGCGGCGTCGAGCTGCTGATCCCCGACTTCAACGCGGTGCCCGAGCAGCTGGCCGAGGTGTTCGGCTCGCGGCCCGAGGTGCTGGCGCACAACGTCGAGACGGTGCCCCGGATCTTCAAGCGGATCCGTCCCGGGTTCCGGTACGAGCGCTCGCTCGAGGTCATCACCCGCGCCCGCGAGGACGGCCTGGTCACCAAGTCCAACCTCATCCTCGGCATGGGCGAGACCCGCGAGGAGGTCTCCGCTGCGCTGCGCGACCTGCACGAGGCGGGTTGCGAGCTGATCACGATCACCCAGTACCTGCGGCCCTCCCCGCGGCACCACCCGGTGGAGCGCTGGGTCAAGCCCGAGGAGTTCGTGGAGCTGTCGGCCGAGGCCGAGGAGATCGGCTTCACCGGGGTGATGTCCGGCCCGCTGGTGCGCTCCAGCTACCGCGCCGGCCGCCTCTACAAGCAGGCCATCGAGGCCCGTACCGGCTGATTTCCCGTCCCCGGCCACGGACACCGTGGCCGGGACGTGGCCCAACCGGACTATCCTTATAGGCATGTCGAAAAAGCCCACGGACGGAGCCCAGGAGCGTCCGGGCCGCCTCAAGCAGATCCGCATGGTCGCCCAGATGCTCCGCAAGGCCGACCCGAAGGCCCTGCCGATCGTGTTGGGCGCCGCGATCGGCACGCTGGTCGTCGTCATCCTGATCGGCCTGGTCATCGGCCAGACGTGGTTCTTCATCCCGCTGGGGGTGCTGGCCGCGATCGCCGTGGGCATGATCGTGTTCGGTCAGCTGGCCCAGCGCGCGCAGTACAAGGTGATCGCCGGGCAGCCGGGCGCCGCCGCCGCGATCCTGAAGAACATGCGCGGCGGCTGGACGATCACCGAGGCGGTCAGCGGCAACCGCAACCTGGACATGGTGCACCGCGCGGTCGGACGGCCCGGCGTCGTGCTGGTCTCCGAGGGCCCGCGCAACCGGGTGGGGCCGCTGCTGGGCGCGGAGAAGAAGCGCATCTCCCGCGCGGCCCAGCAGGTCCCGATCTACGACGTGCAGGTCGGCGACGACGAGGGCCAGATCCCCGTCGGCAAGCTGCAGCGGCACCTGATGAAGCTGCCGCGCAACCTCACCAAGGGCCAGGTCGCCGAGCTGAACGACCGGCTGCAGGCCCTCCCGCGCAACATGCAGATGCCCAAGGGCCCGATGCCCAAGGGCGCCAGAATGCCCAAGAGTCCCAAGCCGAAATCTCGTTAAGACCCGGCCCACGGTGCTCGCCTGGCGGCTCGCACCGTGACCGTGCCTTGTGCGAGCGCGGCATCGCTTCGCGATCTGGCCGGGTGAGGCTCGCCTCCGGCGTCGCCTCACCCGGCCAGGTAACGCGCTCGCGCGGTGGCTGAGCCAAAAGAAAGCGCCCGTCGCCGGGCGCTTTTCTGTATGAACGGGCCTTTGGCTCAGGTCATGGGCACCGGCTAGTTGTTCACGACGATCGTGTTGGCGGCGCGGTCGTGCATGCCGCGGTAGTCGCGGTCCCAGATCAGCGCCGGGACGACCAGCAGGACGAGGGCCGTACGGGCCAGCGCCCACACCGGGCCGACCGGGCGGCCGTCGAGGCGGGCCACCCGGATCCTGGTCAGCCGCTTGCCGATGGTGGTGCCGAGCAAGCCGATCAGCAGCCAGATCTGGACACCGAAGATCACCAGCGTCCACATGCTGCGCTGCGGGGGCGACCACTCCAGGAGCCGGGTCAGGAAGCTCGCGATGAGCAGGGACACGCCCCAGTCGATGAACAGGGCCAGGAGCCGGCGGCCGTAGCCCGCCGCCGCGCCGCTGCCCTTCTCCGGCAGGCCGAGCCGCTCCCCCGGATAACCGAGGTCGGCCCCGGCCGCGCGCGCGCCGCCCAGCCACGTCTGCGTCCACCGCTGGCCCTGGGGCTGGGGCTGGCGCTCCTTACCGGTGCTCATGACCATACGTTATCCGGTCCCTGGACACGGGCTTACCCGGGTCGGGGCACAGGCCCTTGGTGACGTGACGCAAAGCACAGAGTGATGCGTAACACAGTCGAAACATATGAGACACGGCCGGGAAACGGCCGCTCCCTAGGCTGCCAGGAGCCAAAGAGCGCCCCAAGGAGGCTGGATGTTCAGCAGCGCCGATGAGGTCCTGAGCTTCATCAGGAACGAAGGTGTGCGATTCGTCGACTGTCGGTTCGTTGACCTGCCGGGCAAGATGCAGCACTTCACGTTCCCCGTGGAGAGCTTCGGCGAGAGCGTCTTCACCGAGGGGCTGATGTTCGACGGGTCGTCGGTCCGCGGATTCCAGGAGATCCACGAGTCCGACATGCTCCTGCTCCCGGATCCGAGCACCGCCGTGCTCGACCCGTTCCGGCAGCACAAGACGCTGATCCTGAACTTCTTCGTGCACGACCCGCTCACCGGCGAGGCCTACAGCCGGGACCCGCGCAACGTCGCCAAGAAGGCGCAGGACTACCTGCGCGGTACGGGGATCGCCGACACCTGCTACTTCGGTCCCGAGGCCGAGTTCTACATCTTCGACGACGTCCGCTTCGAGACCAAGGAGAACGCGGGCTACTACTTCCTGGACTCGATCGAGGGCGCCTGGAACACCGGCCGCGAGGAGGCGGGCGGCAACCTCGGCGCCAAGCCCCCGTACAAGGGCGGCTACTTCCCGGTCCCCCCGATGGACCACTACACCGACCTGCGCTCGGAGATGGTCTCCCAGCTGATCGCCTCCGGCATCCAGGTCGAGATGCAGCACCACGAGGTCGGCACGGCGGGCCAGGCGGAGATCGACTTCCGCTTCGACACGCTGCTGAAGACGGCCGACAACCTGATGCTCTACAAGTACATCGTGAAGAACGTCGCCCGCGCCGAGGGCAAGACGGTGACGTTCATGCCCAAGCCGATCTTCGGTGACAACGGCTCGGGCATGCACTGCCACCAGTCGCTGTGGAAGGACGGCTCGCCGCTGTTCTACGACGAGGTCGGCTACGCCGGGCTGTCGGACAACGCGCGCTACTACATCGGCGGCCTGCTCCGGCACGCGCCGTCGCTGCTGGCGTTCACCAACCCGACGGTCAACTCGTACCACCGCCTGGTGCCGGGCTTCGAGGCGCCGGTCAACCTGGTGTACTCGCAGCGCAACCGGTCGGCCTGCATCCGGGTGCCGATCACCGGCTCCAACCCGAAGGCCAAGCGGATCGAGTTCCGGGTCCCCGACCCGTCCTGCAACCCGTACCTGGCGTTCTCGGCGATGCTGATGGCCGGCCTGGACGGCATCAAGAACAAGATCGAGCCCGCCGAGCCGGTGGACAAGGACCTCTACGAGCTGCCGCCCGAGGAGGCCCGCGCGATCCCGCAGGTGCCCGGCTCGCTGGAGGGCGTGCTCGTCTCGCTGGAGGCCGACCACGACTACCTGCTGGAGGGCGGCGTCTTCACGCCGGACCTGGTCGAGACGTACATCGCGATGAAGCGCGAGTTCGAGATCGACCCGATCCGCCTCCGGCCGCACCCGCACGAATTCGAGCTCTATTACGACATCTAGTACGACATCTAGGCCACCGGGCCCACCGGGGAGCCCCGCCGCCTGTTCCAGGGCGGCGGGGCTCCGCCGTGTCGCCGGGCGGGAAGAACGCGGGGCGCCCCTGCTGCGATGATCGAACCTGCGGAACGATCACCGTGACGAATGAAGGAGCTCCCATGACCGCCGTGAACGTGCAGCGGACCGAGGACGGTTTCGAGGCCACCAACGACCGCGGGGCGCGGGTGGCGATCGGCTCGCCCGACGAGGAGGGCGTGTTCTCGCCCGTGGAGCTGCTGCTGGCGGCGCTGGGCGGGTGCGAGCTGGTCACGGTGGAGCCGCTGACGGCCAAGCGCGGGCACCGGCTGGTGCGGCTGGCGGCGACCGTACGGGCCGACAAGATCGCGACCAGCACGCTCGGCACGATCACGATCGAGTACGACGTGGAGCTGCCGGAGGGGGACGAGAAGGCGGCGGAGGTGTTCCAGGCGGTGGCCCGCCGGGTGAACGAGCGGTACTGCACGGTCGGGAACGCGCTGAAGAACCCGATGGAGGTCGAGCAGCTCCTGCCGTAGACCGCGCTTGTCCTAAGTGCAGGTCGTGCCGTTGCGCGGGACCTTGCCCTCCAGCAGGTAGGCGTCAACGGCCCGGCGTACGCAGGCGTTGCCCGTGTCGTACGCGCCGTGCCCTTCCCCCTTGAGGGTGAGGAGTGTGGCCTTTCCGCCGAGTTCCTTCGTCAGGGCCGGGGCCCAGGCGTACGGGGTGGCAGGATCGCCGGTGTTGCCGATGACCAGGATGGGGGCGGCGCTTGGGGCGCTCACCTCGCCTGCCTTGGCGTCGCCCCGTACCGGCCAGCCCGCGCATTGCAGCAGTCCCCAGACCATCGAGGGTCCGAACACCGGCGAGGCCTTCCTGAACCGGGGCAGCAGCCGCCGCACGTCCCCCGCCGTCGGGCGCTCGGGGGTGTCGGCGCAGGTGATCGCGGTGTTGGCGGCCACCGAGTTGGTGTAGCGGCCGTCCGGCCGGCGGCCGAGCTGGAGGTCGGCGAGGGCGAGCAGGGTACTGCCGTCCTCGGCCTCGGCGGCCTCGGTCAGCCCGTCCCGGAGCACGTGCCACAGCTCCTTGGAGTAGAGCGCCGCCATGACGCCGGTGACGCCGAGGCTCTGGGTGAGCCGCCGCCCTCCCGGGTCGTCGGTGCGCAGCGGTGCGGTGTCCAGGCCGCCCAGCAGCCCGCCCACGGCGCCGACGACCTGGTCCTTGCTGCGGCCGAGCGGGCAGGCGGTGTCGCCCTGCGTGGCGCAGTGCGCGGCGAAGGCGCCGAGGGCGCGCTCGAACGCGGCGGTCTGCTGGAGGTCCAGGTCGATCTCGCTGATCTCGGTGTCCACGGCGCCGTCCAGGACGGCCCGTCCGACGTCGCCCGGGGTCCGGTGGGCGTAGGCGCCGCCGAGCCACGTCCCGTACGAGATCCCGAAGTAGTGCAGCCGGGCGTCGTCCAGCGCCATCCGGATCACGTCCAGGTCGCGGGCGGCGGAGTCCGTCCCCACGTGCGGCAGGAGCTTGCCGGCGTGCCGGCCGCACCCTGTGCTGTACGAGAGGCGCGCGTCGACGAAGGCCCGTTCCTCGGCGGCGTCGTCGGGCGAGTCGTCCATGGCGGCGAGCCCGTCCATCCGGCGGTCGTCCACGCAGGTGACCGGGGAGCTGCGGCCCACCCCGCGCGGGTCGAAGCTCACCAGGTCGTACCGGGTCCGCAGGTTCTTGTAGTGGTCGAGGGACCCGGCGAGCATGTCGACGCCCGCGGCGCCCGGCCCGCCGAAGTTGAACACCAGCGAGCCGATCCGGTCGCCGTCGCCGGTGGCCCTGGCTCTGATCAGCGCGATGCGGATCGTGTCGCCGCCGGGCTCGCCGTAGTCGAGGGGCACCGTGACGCTGGAGCATTCCAGGCTCGCCGGCCGCGCGGCGGTCGGGGCCGGCGAGGCCGTGGGCAGGTCGCGGCAGGGACCCCAGGTCGGCCGCTGGCCGGTGATGGAGACCGGCAACCCGTGGCCGCGGCCCGTGTCCGGCAGGCTGCCGGCGCCGTCGGAGCAGCCGCCCGAGCCGAAGGCGAGGCCGCACGCGGTCAGGACCGTGAGAATGATCTCCCTCCGCGCCATCGCCCCTCCGCTCCGATCGCGGGGGGACGTCCCGGGCCTACCCATCGTCCTGGAGGACGATGCCTGCCCCCACCCTGACCTTGGTCTACTCCGGAACCCTGAGATCCATCCCCCGAAAGACCGGGGACGGCGTCAGGGTCGTACTCCTCAGGTCTGAGACGAAGACCGTTCGGTGCGGTGATCTCAAACGGACGGTCGCGCGGCAGAGTTACGAGCATGGCGCAAACCGCCCCGCCGGCCCCCCACAGCCGCACCGACCAGGCCCGCCGCGCCATCCCGCGGCGGGACACCCGCCTTCCCCTTCCCCGGGCGCTGACCGCGCCCCCGCTCTGGCGCGAACTGCTGCTCATCGCGTTCTTCTATGCCGCTTATACGCTGACGCGCATCGTGCTGGTTCAGGACGGCACCGGCACGGCCTTCGCGAACGCCGACCAGATCCTCGGACTGGAACGGCTCATCGGCATCGACATCGAACTGGGCATGAACCAGGCGCTGCTGTCGGTGCCCTGGCTGGCGCGTACCGCCAACGTCTTCTACGCCACCGCGCACTTCGGGGTGACGCTCGTCGTGGTGGTGTGGCTCTACCGGAGCCGCCCGCACGACTACCGCTGGCTGCGTACGGGGCTCATGTCGGCCACCGGGCTCGCGCTGATCGGCTACTGGCTCTACCCGCTCGCGCCGCCGCGCTTCCTGCACGACGAGGGCTTCGTCGACCCGGTCACCGCGCTGCACTCGATGGGCCTGTACGCCAGCGACGCGTCCGCGACGTTCACCAACCAGTACGCGGCGATGCCGTCGATGCACGCCGGCTGGGCGCTGTGGTGCGGGTTCGTGCTGGTCCGGCTGGCCTCCCGGCGCTGGATCAAGGTGCTGGGGGTGCTCTACCCGCTCGCCACGGTCGCGGTCATCCTGGCCACCGCCAACCACTACCTGCTGGACGCGGTCATCGGGTTCGCCCTGATCGGCGCCGCGCTGGGCCTGTCCTGGCTGCTCTACCACCGCTACCCGGCCCAGCTGAAGCGGCTGGGTGCGCAGGCGGCGGGCCTGGCGCTGCAGCGGGTCGTGTTCCTGCTGATCGTGCCGCCGGGCTCGCGGCTGCGTGAACGGTTCGCGCCCGCCCGGCGCACCCGGGCGACCCACATACCGGTCCCGCCACCGCTACCGTCTCCGGAGACCCTCGGGGGCGTCTCCGGAGACCGCGCCGAACGGCCGTCCCGCGTACCCGATCAGGTGACGCCGTAGAAGACGCGGTCGACGACGGCCCTGGCCCGGCGGGCGTGCCGGCGGTAGTCCTCCAGCAGGTCGCCCGTACCGGGGTAGCCCAGGACGCGGGTGACGGCGCTGCGCTCGTGGTGGTGGTCGGTGGGGAGCAGGTCCGAGGCGCGCCCGCGTACGAGCATCACGGTGCCCCGGATGCGTGTCGCCAGCTGCCACGCCTCCGACAGCACCGCCACGTCGTCGGCCTCCAGCAGCCGCGCCGCCTCCGCCGCCTCAAGGGCGGCCAGCGTACGCGTCGTACGCAGCGCCGGGACGTCGTGCCCGTGCCGCAGCTGGAGCAGCTGGGCGACCCACTCCACGTCCGACAGGCCGCCCGGGCCGAGCTTGGTGTGCAGCCTCCGGTCGACGCCGCGGGGCAGCCGTTCGGACTCCATCCGCGCCTTCAAGCGCCGGATCTGCCGTACGGCGTCGTCCCCGATGCCGTCCTCGGGCCAGCGGACCGGGTCGATGAGGGCGCGGAAGCGCTCGCACAGCTCCGGATCGCCGATGATCGGGTCGGCGCGCAGCAGCGCCTGGCTCTCCCAGGGCGCCGACCAGCGCGCGTAGTACGCGGCGTACGAGGCCAGCGTGCGCACCAGCGGCCCCTGGCGGCCCTCGGGCCGCAGGTTGGGGTCGATCTCCAGGGGCGGGTCGGGGGCGGGCAGCGCCAGCAGCCTGCGCAGCTCCTCGGCGACCGCGTGCGCGACCCGTCCCGCCTCGCGCTCGTCGGCGCCGGGCAGCGGATCGTGCACGAACATCACGTCGGCGTCGCTGCCGTAGCCGAGCTCGTGGCCGCCGAAGCGGCCCATCGCCACCACCGCCAGCCGGGTCGGCAGTGGCTCCCCGCGGTCGAGCTCGATCTTGGCGGTCGCGGCCCGCAGCGCGGCCTCGATGGTGACGGCGGCGATGTCGGTCAGCGCCTCCCCGATCGCGCTGACGTCGGCCAGGCCCAGCAGGTCGGCGACGGCCACCCGGAACAGCTCCCGGCGGCGCAGGCCCCGGACGACCGCGACGGCGTCCTCGGCGGTGCCCTTGGCGCCTGCGGCGGGCTCGCTGCGGCGGCGCACGGCGGCGAGGGCCTCGGTACGCAGCGACTCGTACGGGCGCGGGGTGAGCTCGGCGGAGTCGCCCAGCATCGTCACGGCCTCGGGGGCGCGCAGCAGCAGGTCGGTGGCGTAGCGGCTGGAGCCGAGCACCCACGCCATCCGTTCGGCGACGGTCACCTCGTCGCGCAGCAGCCGCAGGTACCACGGGGTGGTGCCGAGGGCGTCGCTCACCTGGCGGAAGCCGAGCAGGCCCGCGTCGGGGTCGGGCGCGTCGGCGAACCAGCCCAGCATCACCGGCAGCAGCGTCCGCTGGATGGCCGCGCGCCGCGACACCCCCGAGCTGAGCGCCTCGATGTGGCGCAGCGCCCCGGCGGGGTCGCTGTAGCCGAGCGCCACCAGACGGGTGCGGGCGGCCTCGGGAGTGAGCCGCGCCTCCTGTCCGGGGAGCCGGGCCACGGCGCGCAGCAGCGGGCGGTAGAAGAGCTTCTCGTGGATGCGGCGGACCTCGCGGGCGTGCCGCCGCCACAGTGCGGTGAACTCCCCGACCGGCTCGGTGCGCAGGCCCAGGGCCCGGCCGAGGCGGCGCAGGTCGGCGGGGTCGTCCGGGACCATGTGGGTACGGCGCAGCCGGTGCAGCTGGACCAGGTGCTCCACCCGGCGCAGGAACCGGTACGCCGAGGCGAGCGCGGCGGCGTCGTCGCGCCCGACGTACCCGCCCTCCGACAGCGCGGTCAGCGCCCCCAGCGTGCTGGAGGCGCGCAGTGACTCGTCCGTACGGCCGTGCACGAGCTGGAGCAGCTGGACGGCGAACTCCACGTCCCGCAGGCCACCCGGGCCGAGCTTCAGCTGGCGCTCGGCCTCGGGGTTGCGCTGGTTGAGATGGGCCTCCACCCGGCGCCGCATGCCCTGGACGTCCTCGACGAAGCGCTCCCCCGCCGCCGCCTTCCAGATGAGCGGCGTGATCGTGGCGAGGTAGCGGGCACCGAGCTCGGCATCCCCGGCCACCGGGCGCGCCTTGAGCAGCGCCTGGAACTCCCACGTCTTGGCCCAGCGCTCGTAGTAGGCGCGGTGGCTGGCCAGGGTCCGGACGAGCGGCCCGGCCTTGCCCTCGGGACGGAGGTTGGCGTCCACCTCCCACAGGGCGCCCTCGGACGTGGTGGCCGAGCAGGCCCGCATCATGGCCGACGCCAGGCGGGAGGCGGTCCGCAGCGCGGCGTCCTCCCCCTCGTCCTGGCCCGCGTCGTGGCCCGTGGCGTGGCCCGTGTCATGGCCCGTGTCCCGGCCCGTGGCGCCGGCCGCGCCCTCCCGGGCCTCCGCCACGAAGATCACGTCCACGTCGCTGACGTAGTTGAGCTCCCGGCCGCCGCACTTGCCCATGCCGATCACCGCGATCCGGCAGGTCTCGTGCTCGGGGACCTCGGCGCGGGCGATGGCCAGCCCCGCCTCCAGCGCCGCGGCGGCCAGGTCGGCCAGCTCGGCCGCCACCTCCGCGACACCGGCCACGCCGGTCAGGTCGCGGCCCGCCAGCGCCAGCAGATGCCGCCGGTACTCGGCCCGCAGCGCCAGCAGTGTGTCGGGTTTTGTGTTCCCTGACCCCGTGCTTGCTGACCCCGTGCTTGCTGACCCCGTGCTTGCTGACCCCGTGCTTGCTGAGCCCGTGCCGCCTGACCCGGTGCCCCCTGCGTGCGTGGGACGCGCCACCGGCTCGGCCGCCGCCGGATCGGCCCCCACGGCAGTCAGCAGCGCCGCGCGCAGCAGCATCGGCCGCGCCTCCGGACTGGCCTCCGTGGCTTCCGTGGCTTCCGTGGCTTCCGTGGCCCCGAGGACCTTCGGGGCGCCCGGGTGCACCGTTCCATCCTCGCCGAGCGCCCGCCAGTGGTCGGGATGGCGGGCGAGATGATCGCCGAGCGCCGCGCTCACCCCGAGCACCGCCGGCAGCCGGTCGCGGACCGCGCCGTCCTTGCGCAGCGCCGCGCGCAGCTCGCCGCCCTGGCCGGCCGCGTCCGCCGCCGCCAGCAGCCGCAGCAGGCCGTCCAGCGCGAGGTCGGGATCGGCGGTACCGCCCAGGGCGTCCAGCACGTCGTCGTCCGGCGCGGTGCCCGCCTCCCGCCCGGCCGCCAGCAGCGCCCGCTCGGCGCGGCCGGCGTCGGTGAATCCCAGCCTGGCCAGGCGGCCGGTCAGGGAAGGGCGGCGTTCGGGTGTCCACGGCTCGCTCACGGCCTCAACCGTAATCCGGGCGGGCCCGCCACCGAGCGCGAACCGGGCGGCGAACGGTCTCGATTTCGCTGCGTTACCCTCACCGCCCCGCCCACCAGGCGTTATGACGTCCAGGCCCGATGGCGTCTGGCCGGTTCCGGCGCCTAAAGGACGGCCAGCATCCGCTTCCGCTCGAACTCGGTGACCTGGCGGCGGTACTCCTCCCACTCCGCGCGCTTGTTGCGCAGGAAGAAGTCGAAGACGTGCTCGCCCAGCACGTCCGCCATCAGCTCGCTGCGCTCCATCGCGTGGATGGCCTCGTCCAGGCTCTGCGGGAGCGGCTCGATGCCCAGCGCGCGGCGCTCGGCGGACGTCAGCGCCCACACGTCGTCCTCGGCGCCCGGGGGCAGCTCGTACCCCTCCTCGATGCCCTTGAGGCCGGCGCCCAGGATGGCCGCGAACGCCAGGTAGGGGTTGGCCGCGGTGTCCAGGGAGCGGAACTCGATCCGGGTCGCGTGCCCCTTCTGCGGCTTGTACATCGGGACCCGGACCAGCGCGGAGCGGTTGTTGTGGCCCCAGCAGATGTAGGACGGGGCCTCGCCGCCGGCACCCGCCGTCGAGCCGACGCCGCCCCACAGCCGCTTGTACGAGTTGACGAACTGGTTGCAGACGGCCGTGATCTCGGCCGAGTGCCGCAGCACGCCCGCGATGAACGCGCGGCCGACCTTGGACAGCTGGAACTCGGCGCCCGGCTCGTAGAAGGCGTTGCGGTCGCCCTCGAACAGCGACATGTGGGTGTGCATGCCCGAGCCCGGGTGCTCGGTGAACGGCTTGGGCATGAAGGAGGCGAACACGCCCTGCTCCAGGGCGACCTCCTTCATGATCAGCCGGAACGTCATGATGTTGTCGGCCGTGGTGAGCGCGTCGGCGTACCGCAGGTCGATCTCCTGCTGGCCCGGGGCGCCCTCGTGGTGGCTGTACTCCACCGAGATGCCCATCGACTCCAGCATCATGATCGCGTTGCGCCGGAAGTCGTGCCCGGCGCTGTGCGGGGTGTGGTCGAAGTAGCCGCCCGAGTCCACCGGCTCCGGCACCCGCCCGTCCTCGGGCTTGTCCTTGAGCAGGAAGAACTCGACCTCGGGATGGGTGTAGAAGGTGAAGCCGAGATCGGCGGCCCGGGCCAGCGCGCGCTTGAGCACGTACCGGGGGTCGGCGAAGCTGGGCGTGCCGTCGGGCATCAGGATGTCGCAGAACATCCGGCCGACGCCCGGCGCCTCGCTGCGCCAGGGCAGCACCTGGAACGTGGCGGGGTCCGGCTTGGCGATCATGTCGGCCTCGTAGACCCGGGCGAAGCCCTCGATCGCCGAGCCGTCGAACCCGATGCCCTCCGCGAACGCCCCCTCCAGTTCGGCGGGCGCGACCGCCACCGACTTCAGGAACCCGAGCACGTCGGTGAACCACAGCCGGATGAAGCGGATGTCGCGCTCCTCCAGCGTGCGGAGCACGAACTCCTGCTGACGGTCCAAAGCCTTCTCCTCTGACGATGCCGTGCCTGCGGCGTACCCGTCGCCGGTGGTGCGGCGGGCGGGTGTTTCCGCAGGTGCCGACAGGCCTGCCTAGCCTGCAGTATGCCCCGCCGCTGTTACCGCGACGTTACGTACGACGGTCGCCGCTTCGGCCTGGAGCGAAACCGCTCATCACACCGTTCCAAACTCTGCCATACCCACCGGTGTGCCCCGCACGGGCGCCCGGCACGGGCCTTCACCACGGGCCTCCACCACGGGCCTCCACCACGGGCTCCCACCACGGGCGTACGGGGCACACCGGCGGGTCTCAGGCCCTTCCCTCCGGGACCTCACCGACGCGGGCGGCGGCCGGGTCCAGGACGCGGGACAGGAACGTCCGGGTGCGCTCGTGCCGGGGGTCGTCGATCACCCGGGCCGGCGGGCCCTCCTCGACCACGACGCCGCCGTCCATGAACACCACCCGGTCGGCCACCTCGCGGGCGAAGCTCATCTCGTGGGTGACCACCAGCATGGTCATCCCCTCCTCGGCCAGCTCCCGCATGACGCCGAGCACGTCGCCGACCAGCTCGGGGTCCAGCGCGGAGGTCGGCTCGTCGAAGAGCATCACCTCGGGGCCCATCGCCAGGGCCCGCGCGATCGCCACCCGCTGCTGCTGCCCGCCCGACAGCTGGGCCGGATAGGCGGCGAACTTGTCGGCCAGCCCGACCCGTTCCAGCACCTCGCGGGACGTGCGCTCGGCCTCGGCCTTGCCGCGCTTGAGCACCTTGCGCTGCGCGATCGTCACGTTCCCGAGCGCCGTCAGGTGCGGGAAGAGGTTGAACGACTGGAACACCATGCCGATCCGGCGCCGTACGGCGTCGATGTCGACCTCGGGGTCGGTGATCTCCGCGCCGACGACCCGTACCGACCCGGCGTCGGGCTCCTCCAGCAGGTTGACGCAGCGCAGCAGGGTGGACTTGCCCGACCCGGAGGGGCCGATCACGCAGACCACCTCGCCGGGATCGACGTGGAAGTCGATCCCGCGCAGCACGTGGTTCGTCCCGAACGACTTGTGCAGGTCGGTGATGTTGACGGCACCGCCGGCCGCCGCCGCGTCCTGGGGCCCGACCGCCGCGTCCCGGGGCTCGCCGCCCGTGTCCATCGGGTCCTTCGTGTCCTTCGGTTCCTGAGCGTCCGTCATCGTGCCGCCTTCCGCTGCCGTGCCTCCAGCCGCCGGGCCAGCAGGCTCAGCGGGATCGTGAGCAGCAGGTAGCAGATGCCCGCCACGACGATCGGCGTGGTGTTGCCCTGCTCGCCCGCCAGGTCACGCCCGAACTTGGTCAGCTCGCGCTGGTCCAGCGTGACGCCGAGGAAGAGCACCAGCGAGGAGTCCTTGCACAGCAGCACCAGCTGGTTGGTCAGCGGCGGGATGATGATCCGGAACGCCTGCGGGATGACGATCGAGAACATCGCCCGGCCGTGCGACATGCCGAGCGAGCGCGCCGCCTCCCGCTGCCCGGGCGGCACCGCCTCGATGCCCGCCCGGATCGTCTCGGCCATGTACGCGGTCGCGGTCAGCCCGAGCGCCAGGCCCGCCTGCCCGGCCACGCCGCCCGGGACGTTGACGCCCGGGAAGGCCAGCGGTACGCCGACGCCCACGAAGATGAAGATCAGCAGCAGCGGCAGGCCGCGGAAGACCTCGATGTAGACGGTGGCGAACCAGCGGTACGGGGCCACCGACGACAGCCGCATCAGGGCCACGACCAGCCCCGCCACCAGTCCGAGCGCGAAGCCGAGCCCGGTGTAGGCGGCGGTGTTGAGCAGCCCGACCGACAGGATCTCCGGGAACAGCTCCCTGGCCACGTCCATGTTGGCGAAGTTCTCGCGCAGCTGCGGCCAGTCGGCCAGCAGCACGATCACCACGACGACCGCGGCGAACAGCCCGTACTGCCCGCCCAGGGTGAGCTGACGGCGGCGCCGCCGGGACATCCCGGCCGGCGCCGCCACCTTGGCGGGCTCAGCCGTCACGGAGTCCCGCCGGAGCCGTCGGCCTTGGGCATCGGACCGATCCACTTCTCGTAGATCTTCTTGTACGTGCCGTCCGCCATGGCGTCGGCGATGGCCTTGTTCGTCATCTCGACGAGCTTGGGATTGTGGCCCTTGCGCATCCAGAACCCGTACTGCTCACCGGTCTCCAGGTTCGCCACGATGGCGTACTTGGCGGCGTTGGCCGAGTCCTTCAGCCAGCCCTGCACGACCGGGTAGTCCTGGACGATCACGTCGACCTGGCCGGTGCGCAGGCCGTCCAGCTCGGCCAGCGAGTTGTCGAAGGAGCGCGGGTCCATCCCCTTCTCCTTGACGAAGCCCTCACCGGTGGTGCCGGCCTGGGAGCCCAGCTTGAGCTTCTTGGTCTTGACGTCGTCCAGCGAGGTGATCCCGCTGTCCTTCTTGGCCATCAGCGCCTGGGTGGCGTCGAAGTACGGCTTCGACACGTCCATGAACTTGACCCGATCGGGCTTGATCGTCATGCCGCCCATGACGATGTCGCACTTGCCGGCGTTCAGCGCCGAGCCCGTCTTCATGGTCTCGAACGGGGTGTCGATGATCTTCTGGGTGACGCCGAGCTTCTTGGCCACCAGATCGACCATGTCCACGTCGAACCCGACCACCTTGCCGTTCTTCTCCTCCTGGAACGGCGGGTAGGGCAGGTGCGTGCACGAGGTCAGCGTGCCCTGCTTGATGAGCTTGACGCCCTGCACCGTGGCACCTTCGTCGCCGCCGCCACAGGCGGTGGCCGTCGTCAGCGTCAGCGCGATCGCCGCCGTGCCCAGCGCGAGGCGCCGGGGGGTAGATCCGGACACGATTCCTCCTGTTTTTCCTGCAGATCGCCGGACCATACCGCGCGGTGCGCCGATCGAACGGTCCGCCTCCCCCTTCCATTTCCCGAAATTTGACGTGGCGATCGTCGGCTCGGTCTCAGAATGATCAATAACGTGGTTCGTGTCGTGGACGCCTCAATGCTGCTCTCGCTCGCCGACCGGGCCACCGCCCTGTCGGCGCCCTCGGTCATGCGCGCCGACGCGTGGCGGCTGGGCGAGCGGGTCGACTCCTGGGCGCGGGGCCGTGGCCTGGTGCTGGGCGACCCGGACAACTCGCCGCTCGGCCGGGCCCGCTGCGAACGGCTGGCCGGCCGGCTGTTCCCGTCCGCCGACCCGTCCCGGGTCGATCTCTTCGCGCGCTGGCTGACCTGGACGTTCGCGCTCGATGACACGCTCGACGAGGCCTCGGTGTCGGGCAGCGCCACCGCCGTCCACGCGGTGTTCGAGGACCTGCTGAAGGCGATCAGGCGCGGCCACGCCAGTCCCGGGGCCCGGCCGCTGGAGACCACGATCGTCGAACTGTGGCGGGCGACCGGCGGCCTGATGACCCTCGAGTGGCGCCGCCGCTTCCTGGCCCACCTCGACGAGCACCGGACGGGCTGCGCGGACCAGGCCGTCCACCGCCGGATCCGGCAGATGCCGTCCCCCGACACGTACCCGGCCCTGCGCCGCCGCGGCGCCGCCCCGTTCCTGTACGACCTGGTCGAGGCCGTGCTCGGGGTGGAACTGCCCGAACGGCTGCTGGCGCTGCCCGCCTGGACCTCCCTGCTGGAGGGCACCGCCGACGTGCTGACCTGGTCGAACGACATCGCCTCGTACAGCCGCGAGTCCGTGCTCGGCGACGTGCACAACCACGTGATCGTGCTGGCCGCCGCGTACGGCGTCGAGCCCGCCCAGGCCGGCGCCCAGGTCGCCGACCGCATCGCCGTCAAGGCCGACGAGGTCCTGACCGGGACCCGCGCGATGGTGAGCACCATCGGCAAGCTGCGGCTGTCGGCCGCCGAGTGCGCGGCCGCCCGCCAGGTCGTCCGGGTCCTGCTGGGGGCCCCGCGCGCGCACATCGACTGGCTCGCCGAATCCGGCCGGTATACCTCCGGTTTCAGCGGGCATCGTCTGGACGCACTGGCCTCGCTGCGCTGACGGCTGGCGCGCGACGGCACTTCTCGTCATAATGACGATACCTATTCGCCTCCTTTAGGCTGGTTGATGTGGCACAGCTACGGATCGCACTCGCACAGGTGAACCCGACGGTCGGCGATCTGGAGGGCAACGCCGACCTGATCGTCGACCGGACCCGGCGTGCCGCCGACGCGGGCGCGCACCTGGTCGCCTTCCCCGAGATGGCCCTGACCGGCTACCCGGTCGAGGACCTCGCACTGCGCTCCTCGTTCGTCGAGGCCTCCCAGCGCGCGCTGGAACGCACCGCCCGCCGGCTCGCCGACGAGGGCCTCGGCGACATCCCGGTCGTCACCGGCTACCTCGACCGCCGCCCGGTCAGCCAGGCGCGCGCGGGCATGCCCGCCGGCTCCCCCCTCGACGCCGCCGCCTGGCTGCACCGGGGCGAGGTCCTGATCCGTTCCGCCAAGCACCACCTGCCCAACTACGGCGTCTTCGACGAGTACCGCATCTTCGTCCGCGGCGACACGCTGCCCGTCATCCGGGTGAACGGCGTGGACGTGGCCACCGTGATCTGCGAGGACCTCTGGCAGGACGGCGGCCCGGTCAGCGTCACCTCCACCGCCGACGCCGGCCTCCTGCTGGCCATCAACGCCTCCCCGTACGAGCGCAACAAGGACGACGTCCGGCTGGAACTGTGCGCCGACCGCGCCCGCGAGGCCGGCTGCGCCCTGGCCTACGTCAACATGGTCGGCGGCCAGGACGAGCTGGTCTTCGACGGCGACTCCCTGATCGTCGGCGCCGACGGCGCCCCGCTCGCCCGCGCCCCCCAGTTCGTCGAGCACCTCCTGCTCGCCGACCTGGACCTGCCCGCCGCGGCCCTGGAACCCGTCACCGGCCCGGTCAACGCCCTCGACGGCACCACCATCACGATCGACCACCGGGTCGTCGGCGAGAGCGTCCCGCCCCGCTACCGCCCGAACCCGCACACCGCCGTCACTCCCCTGGACGACCTGGCCGAGGTGTACGGGGCGCTCGTCCTCGGCACCCGCGACTACACCCGCAAGAACGGCTTCCGCTCAGTCCTCCTGGGCCTGTCCGGCGGCATCGACTCCGCCCTGGTCGCCACCATCGCCGCCGACGCCCTCGGCCCCCAGGACGTCCACGTCGTCCTGCTCCCCAGCCGCTACTCCACCGAAGGCTCGGTCACCGACGCCGAAGAGCTGGTCAAGCGCCAGGGTCTGCACTCCCGGATCGTCCCGATCCGCGGCATGGTCGACGCCTTCGAGGCCGAACTCGACCTGCACGGCCTCGCCGACGAGAACCTCCAGGCCCGCATCCGCGCCACCATCTGGATGGGCCTGTCCAACGAGCACGGCCACCTCGTCCTCACCGGCGGCAACAAGAGCGAGCTGGCCACCGGCTACTCCACCCTCTACGGCGACTCCGCCGGCGGCTTCGGCCCCATCAAGGACCTGACCAAGACGATGGTCTGGGCCCTGGCCCGGTGGCGCAACACCCAGACCGGCACGAGCCTGCCCTTCCTGCACCCGTTCGAGCAGGAACCCATCCCCGAGGCCATCATCGTCAAGGAGCCCTCCGCCGAACTCCGCCCCGACCAGAAGGACCGCGACACCCTGCCCCCCTACGACGTCCTCGACCCCCTCCTGGTCGACTACGTCGAGCGCGACATGGGCCGCGACGCCCTGATCGCCGCCGGCCACGACACCGCCCTGGTCGAACGCGTCATCCGCCTGGTCGACCTGGCCGAGTACAAGCGCCGCCAGTACCCGCCCGGCCCCAAGATCACCGCCAAGAACTTCGGCCGCGACCGCAGACTCCCCATCACCAACCGCTGGCGCGAGGTGTTGTAAGAGACCTTAGAAACTCACGCTCGGTGGTGGTTCTGGCCTGGCCAGGTGGACATGGGTTCGTGGGGGTCGGGGTCGACGCCGGGGACGATCTGCTCGCACCAGACGACCTTGCCGGCGGCGGTACGGCGGGTGCCCCAGCGGTGGGCGAGCTGGCTGACGACCAGGAGGCCACGGCCGTTCTCGTCGTCGTCGGCTGCGCGGCGGAGCCGGGGCAGGGCGGCGGAACGGTCGAGGACCTCGCAGACGAGGGTGCGTTCCAGCAGGAGGCGCAGCTGGATCGGCTCGTCGGGGGCGTAGCGCAGGGCGTTGGTGATGAGCTCGGAGGCCAGCAGCTCGGTGGTGTAGGCCAGCTCGCCGAGGCCCCATTCCTCCAGGCGGGTGCGGACCAGGCCGCGGGCGCGGCGTACGGCGGCGGGGTCGGAGGGGAGCGTCCAGGAGGTCCAGCGGTCCTCGGGGAGGCGGCGCAGCCGGGCGAGCAGGACGGCGATGTCGTCGCGGTGGTGGTCGGCGTAGACGCCGGCGAGGGTGGCCTTGGCGAGGTCCTCCATCGAGCGGTCGGCGGTGTCGGGGCCGAAGATGCTCTGGAGCCGGGCCAGGCCGTCGTCGATGTCGCGGCCGCGGTTCTCCACCAGGCCGTCGGTGTAGATGACGAAGACGCTGCCGTCCTCGACCTGGAACTCGCGGCTCTCGATGGTGGCCGTGCCCGCGACGCCGAGCGGCGGGGCGGGCGGGACCTCCAGGTAGTCGTTGGTGCCGTCGGGGCCCACCAGGAGGGGCGGCAGGTGGCCGGCGGAGGCGACCTCCAGGGTGCCGGAGGTGGCGTCGTAGACGGCGTAGACGCAGGTGGCGAAGTGCGGCTCCTGCTCGCCGAGCTCCATCATCAGCTCGTGCATGACGTGCAGCGCGTCGGCGGGCGGCAGCTCGAGGTTGGCCAGCGTGTGCAGCGCGGTGCGCAGCCGGCCCATGGTGACGGCGGCGCGCACGCCATGGCCGGCGACGTCGCCGACGATCAGCGCGACGCGGGCGCCGGGCAGCGCGATCGACTCGTACCAGTCGCCGCCGACCTCGACCAGCTTGCTGCCGGGCAGGTAGCGGTGCCGGACCTCGACCGAGGAAGGCGCCGACAGGCGGTGCGGGAGCAGGCTGCGCTGCAGGGCGAGGGCGGTGGCGCGTTCCCGGCTGAACAGCCGGGCGTTGTCGACGACGATGGCGGCGCGGGCGGCGAACTCCATGCCGATCTCGACGTCGTAGGCGTCGAACCGGCGGAAGCCCGGCACCCGGGTGCAGGCGATGAAGCCCAGCAGGGTGTCGCGGGCGATCAGCGGCAGCAGCACCATCGAGACGCCGGTGAGCAGCTCGCCCGCCGGGGTGCGGCGCCACCGGGACGCGATGTCGGCGGCCTTGTCGACGTCGACGTGCGGTACGTGGACGGGGCTCGCGGTCTCCAGGACCTCGCGGTACGGCGTGCCCTCCGGGTAGACCAGGACCTCGCCGACCGGGAACGTGGCGGTCCACATGGGGTTGCCGTCGTCGGAGGTGACGGCGATCCGGCGCAGCACGGCCGCGCCCGATTCGCTGTGCACCTCGTCGGCGGCCACCAGGCTCTCCAGGACCAGGACGGAGGCCGTGGTGCAGTAGTGCGGGACGATGACGTCGACCAGGCCTTTGGCGGACTGGTCGAGGTCGAGGGAGGCGCCGAAGCGGGTGAGCGGGTCGTCCATCAGGGCCCGCCGCATCAGCGCGGGGTCCTGGTAGCGCTCGCTGGGCGGCAGTGCCACCCGGACGTGCAGCAGGCCCAGCGGGGCCTCGCCGCCGACCATCGGCTGCGCGGTGACGATGGCGTCGGTGGTGGCCGGCTTGGCCGGGTGGGCTCCGTTGGCGTCGGTGCCGTGGTCGCCGCGGCGCACGCACAGCACGGCCCTGCGCTCCTGGCCGGAGGCGATCGCCTCCAGCAGGATGTCCATCTCGGCCTTGGACTCGTCGTCGGCCAACTCCCCCGCCGCACGGCCGATCAGATCGGCGGGCGCGTAGCCCAGCACGGCGCGGGCGTTGGGCCCGCACTGCACGATGCGTCCCGCACCGTCGATCGCCAGGACCAGGGTCCGGGACGCGGAATCGGCTCCGGCCGCATCGCCGCGTGCCGCCATGACGGATCTCACCAGACGCGCTCCAGACAGCCGGTCGACCTATCACTCCCGAGCGCCAGTATGAGGCATCGGGCACGTTCCAGGGAGAAGATCACGTCGCACAGGCCGAAATAGTGCAGAACTTCTATCTCCGCGGACCATGCTTCTGTCTGCTCGGTCATTCTGGGACGCTCTGCGGCGTCCACTATCGGCCTTTATGTGTTTCGTGTCGTGTTCGCCATTCCGTCGAGCAGGGTGTCCACCACCGCCTCGGCGAAGCCCTCCGGGAACCGGTCCTGCGGGGCCTTGTGGGCCAGCGAGCCCACCAGGAGGGCGATGGCCACGTCCAGATCGAGGCCGGGACGCAGTTCGCCGCGCTCGACCCCCTTTTCCAGAACGCGGCGGAGTACTTCACGGCGAGGCGAGATCACGTCGTGGTAGTAGCGGGCGTAGAGCTCAGGGTGCTTCTCGGCACTGCCCACCACGTTCCAGAAGCAGCGCGCGTGCCGGTGCGCGCGCTCGGTGCCCATGGACCGCGCGATGGTGAGCAGGTCGGCGCGTACCGAGACGCCCGCCGGCTCGCTCAGCGGGGTCTTGGCGGCGGCCAGGGCGCCGACGATCAGCGCCTCCTTGTTGGGCCAGCGGCGGTAGATCGTGGTCTTGCCCACGCCGGCGCGGGCCGCCACGGCCTCGATCGAGACCCCGGCCACCCCCGACTCAGCGGCCAGCAGGTCGAGCGTGGCCTCGATGATGGCCTTCTCAGCCCGCTCACTGCGGGGCCTGCCGGGGCGGCCCGTCGTCGTCTCGGTCATCGCGGCATCCTTCTCCCCACCTGTCTCCCCACCTGTTCTCCCACCTGTCCTCACACCCGCGCGCTCTCCCGCTCGTCCGCCTGGGCCGCGGCTGCGGAGGCGGTACGGCCGGGCATCCACTTCAGCACGACCAGGGCGCCGATGAGCGCGACCACGGCCGCCGCGCCCGCCGCGGTCTGCATCGCGTTGACGAACGCGGTGTCGGCGGCGCCGGTGAGCCCGTGGGCCGCCGCCCCGAGCCGTTCGGCCACCGCGTGGGCGCCCTCGATCGACTCGCCCGCGGCGGTACGGAGGCCGGGCGGAAGGGCTTCCAGCTGAGCCGACAGCTCGTCGCGGTAGATGGAGGCGACGACCGAGCCGAGGACGGCGACGCCCATCGCGACCGCGACCTGCCGGGCGGTGTTGTTGAGGGCCGAGCCGGCACCCGCCTTCTCGCGGGGCAGCGCGGACATGACCGACTCGGTGGCGGGCGGCATCACATTGGCCATCCCGGCGCCCTGGACGAAGAACACCGCGCCCATCACCCAGAGCGGGGTCTCGGTGCCGATGCCGAGCACCGGGTACGCGGCGAGCGCGGCGGCGACCAGGAGAAGGCCGACCGTGCAGACCGCCCTGGCGCCGAAGCGGCGGACCAGCGCGGCGCTGCGGGGCGAGAACATCAGCTGCGCGGCGGCGAACGGCAGCAGCATCGCGCCGGACTCCAGGGCCGACAGCCCGCGGACGGACTGCAGGTAGAAGCCGGAGAAGAAGAACACGCCCGCGGCGGCGAAGAAGCACAGCGCGATCGCGGCCACCGCGGCCGACAGCCGCGGGTCGCGGAACAGCCGGACGTCGAACGCGGGGTTGTCGGAGCGCGCCTCGTGCCGGGCGAACAGCGCCAGCACGGCCACGCCCGCCGCGATCGGGCCGAGCACGCCGGGCTCCAGCCAGCTGCCGCGCTCGCCGCCCTGGATGATCCCGTACGAGAGGGCGACCAGGCCCACGATCGACATCAGCACGCCGGCCGGGTCGACCCTGCCCGGCTCGGGGTTGCGCGACTCGGGCACCAGGAACGCCATCAGGACGGCGCCGAGCGCGATGACCGGCACGTTGACCAGGAACACCGAGCCCCACCAGAAGTGCTCGAGCAGCAGGCCGCCGGTGACCGGGCCGATGGCGATGGCGAGGCCGACCGCGCCGCTCCAGATCCCGATCGCGCGGGCGCGCTCGTGCGGCTCGAACACGTTGGTGATGATCGACAGCGTCTGCGGCATGATCGCCGCGCCGCCCAGCCCCATCAGCGCGCGGGCCCAGATGAGCTGGTCGGGCGACCGCGAGTACGCCGAGAGCAGCGAGGCCACCGCGAACATGACCATCCCGGCGACCATGACCCGCTTGCGCCCGAGCCGGTCGCCGATCACCCCGAAGGTGAACAGCAGCCCGGCGAAGACCAGCGTGTAGGAGTTGATCGCCCACTCCAGCTGGCTCTGGGTGGCGCCGAGCCCCACCTCCGGATCGGCGATGGTCTTGAGGGCGACGTTGAGGATGGTGTTGTCCAGGACCACGACGAGCAGGCTGAACGTCAGCACGCCGAGGATGTACCAGCGCCTTCGATGGATGGTCTCGGGTGTCACGGAGGGTCCTCCCTGGGTCCCGGGGCGGGGTTCCCGGGGAAGATCGTTCGATCCGGCGTTGGCCGATCCGGCGTCGTTCGACACTGCGTCGTTCGACACGGGGGCGTTCGACACGGGGGCGTTTCGTATTTCGAGCGTACGCCCGGCCTCATCGATACGCAACCGTATCGTTTCGCAATCACCGAGCCCCGCGACGGTCCCGTTCGGACGGGCGGGAATCTGGGGGGTAGGCGAATCGTTGGGTGAGTGGGATCATCGAACCCGTCCGGGTACGCCACCGTGGCGCCTCGAGACTGGAGGTACACCGTGTCTTCTTCCGCTGCCCCCTCGCAGCAGAGCATCCAGCAGAACGCCCAGCCGACCGGCCTGTACGGCGGCAAGGGCGAACGGCGGGTCACCGTCCGCGACATCGCGGCCGCCAAGGAGCGGCACGAGAAGTGGCCGATGCTGACCGCCTACGACGCCCTCACCGCGCGGGTCTTCGACGACGCCGGCATCCCGGTGCTGCTCGTCGGCGACTCCGCCGCCATGGTCGTGTACGGGTACGACTCGACGATCCCCGTCACCGTCGACGACCTCATCCCGCTGACCGCGGCCGTCGTCCGCGGCTCCAAGCGCGCCATGGTCGTCGCCGACCTCCCGTTCGGCTCGTACCAGACGGGCGTGGCCGAGGGACTGGCCACCGCGACCCGCTTCCTCAAGGAGACCGGCGCGCACGCCGTCAAGCTGGAGGGCGGCCGCCGCGTGCTGCCCCAGGCCGAGGCGATGGTCGCCGCCGGCATCCCGGTGATGGCGCATCTCGGCCTCACCCCGCAGTCGGTGAACGCCTTCGGCGGCTACCGCGTGCAGGGCCGCGGCCAGGCGGGCGACGAGCTGATGGCCGACGCCAAGGCGCTCGAGGCGGCCGGCGCGTTCGCGGTCGTCCTGGAGTGCGTCCCCGAGGACCTGGCCGCCAGGGTCACCGCCTCGCTGTCGATCCCGACCATCGGCATCGGCGCCGGCGACCACACCGACGCGCAGGTACTGGTCTGGCAGGACATGGCCGGACTGTCGCCCCGTACCGCCAAGTTCGTCAAGAAGTACGCCGACCTGGCGACCATTCTCGGCGACGCCGCCCGCAGCTACGCCGACGATGTCGTAGGGGGCGTGTTCCCCGCGCCCGAGCACGCCTACCACTGAGCACGGCGCCCACCAGGCGCGGCGCCCACCGGGCGCGGCGCCCACCAGGCGCGGCGATCCAGGCGCGGCGATCCAGGCGGTCCCTCCCAGGAGGGATCGCCTGGGCGTCACGAAAGCCCGCCCCGGCGCGAGGACATGCCTTCGGGCCTGCCTCGCGCCGTTGCTTTCCTGCCAGAGTCGCTTTCGGCCAGGGGGCGGTTTCCGGTCAGGAGGCGGGGCGTCCGCCGCCGTCCTTGCCGGGGGTGTGCCGTACGCGGCGGGAGGAACGGGCGACGATCAGGCGGTCGCCGGGCTCCAGGCGGGCGCACGCGGCGTCGTCGTACGGCAGCGTCCGCCCGTCCCGGACGACCGCGATCGCGGGCTCTCCGACGGCACTGGCCGGGCCGCCCACCTCCTCCGGGCGCACATCGCGTTCCACCAGGTCCAGGCCCGAGCCCTGGACCAGCAGCTCTTCGATGATCTCGCTGACGTAGGGCTGGCTGGTGGAGACGCCGAGCAGCCGGCCGGCGGCCTCCGACGAGGTGATGACGTGGTCGGCGCCGCTCTGCCGCAGCAGCGGCACGTTCTCGGACTCGCGGACCGACGCCTGGATCTTGGCGTCCGGGTTGAGCTGCCGCGCGGTGAGCGTGATCAGCACGGACGTGTCGTCGCGCGCGCTGGCCACCACGACGACGCGGGCCCGGTCGACCGCCGCCTGGCGCAGCACCGAGCTGCGGGTGGCGTCGCCGACGATCCCCACCAGGCCCGCCTCGGCGGCCTCGGCGACGATCCGCGGATCGGGGTCCACCACGACGATGTCGTCGCGGTGCACGCCCGTCGTGAGCAGGGTCTTGATGGCGCTACGGCCCTTGGTTCCGTAGCCGGCCACCACGATGTGGTCGCGCACCCGTGCCCTCCAGCGGGACAGCCGCCAGTCGGCGCGGGTGCGTTCCGCCAGGACCTCCAGGGTCGTGCCCACGAGGACGATGAGGAACAGCACCCGCACCGGAGTGACGAAGACGATGTTGACCAGCCGCGCGGACGCGCTGACCGGCGTGATGTCGCCGTAGCCGGTCGTGGAGACGGTGACCGTGGCGTAGTAGAGGCAGTCGAGCGGCGACAGCGGCCCGCCGGCGCTGTCGCGGTACCCGCTCCGGCCCGCGTAGACGACCCCGACCACCGAGAACAGCAGCAGGAGCGCGATCCCGACCCGTTTCAGGACCGCGCTCACCGGTCCGGTACGGGTCGAGGGCAGCAGGACCGGTGGTCCGGCCGCGGCGTCCTCGTCGGCTTTCACGATCAGAACCGTACTGCCAGAACCGTCGTGGCGGACGGGATCAGACGTCGGTGATCCGCAGCCCGGCGTGCGCCTTGTAGCGGCGGTTCATCGAGATCAGGTTGGCGGTGAACGCCTCGACCTGGCCGGCGTTGCGCAGCCGCCCGCCGTACACGCCGCGCATCCCGGGGATGCGGCCGGCCAGCGCCTGCACCAGGTCGGTGGCCTCCCGGTCGTCGCCGAGCACCAGGACGTCCAGCTCCATCTCGCCGACCTCGGGATCCAGCAGCAGCTTGGCCGACACGTGGTGGAACGCGGCCACGACGCGGGCCTCCTCCAGGACGGCCGCGGCCTGCTGGGCGGCGCTACCCTCCTCGACCGGCAGCGGGAACGCGCCGCGCTTGTCGAAGCCCAGCGGGTTGACGCAGTCGACGACGATCTTCCCGGCCAGCTCGGTGCGCAGCGACTCCAGCGTGGCCTTGTGGCCGTCCCACGGAACCGCCACCACGACCACGTCGGACTCGCCGGCGGCGACCGGGTTCTCGGCGCCGCGTACCGGCAGTCCCTCGCCCAGGTCGTCGGCGGCCTGCTGGGCGCGCTCGGCCTTGCGGGAGCCGATGGTCACCTGGTGGCCGGCCAGCGCGAACCGCCGGGCCAGGCCCTTGCCCTGGTCCCCGGTACCGCCCAGAATGCCGATCGTCAGCCCGGCCACGTCGGGGAGGTCATAGGGCGTCTTCTGCTGCTGCTCAGTCATGGTGCGAGTCTGCCAGGTGGCCCGCGGGCCGGGCCGAACCGGCCTGCCGCATCGCCGAAACCGCCCGCGGCACGCCCCGGCTGACGGCACCATGGACACCGTGGACGCCGAGCAGATCACGATGCTGCGCGAGGTACTGGCCGCGACCGGGTGGCTGGAGCGCACCGGCGAGTTCGGCCGGGCCCTGCGGGTGAGCGCGCGGACGCCGGGCGGCCTGCTGCTGGTGGGGACTCCGGCCGAGGACCCCTGGCACCTGGCCGCGCACCTCGACGACGAGAGCCGGCTGGCCGCGCTGCCCGGCCTGGCCCCCACGCTGGTGCGCTGGGCGCCGCCGCCCGGGGCGCCCGCGCATCTGGGGATCGGGCTGGAGCGCCTGGAGGCGGCCCGGCGCGGCGAGACGCTGTTCGTGGTCGCCGAGGACGCGGCACCCGTACCGCTGCTCGAACGGGTCGACGACGCGCGCCGTACCGGAGCGGTGATCCTCGCCCTGGAGGGCGGCGACCGGGAGCTGCGCGGGCTCGCGCACGAGGCGCTGACCGTACCGTCGCGGGACGCGCTGGTCAGCTTCGACGGCGCCCAGCACCTGGTCAGCGCCGCGGCGGGCGCCGACGGCGAGGGCGGCGGACGGCACCGCGGCCCTCGCGGGCTGCGGCACCGCCTGGCGCGGCTGCTGGACGCCGTCAGCGGCCCCACGGTCGATTAGCCCGGTCGATCAGCCCGGTCGATCAGCCCGGTCGATCAGCCCGGTCGATCAGCCGTAGGTCGGGCCGTTCGGCCGTTCAGTTGTCGTCCCGGTCCTGTTCCCGCCAGGCCTCGTTGCGCTGCCGGGCCAGTTCCAGGGCACCGGCCGCGGCCGTCTCGGACTCGTACGGTCCCATCCGGTCCTTGCCGGGGCACCCCACGCCGTGCTCGACCTTCATGTGCTTGAGGCAGAACCACCAGTCGCCGTCGTCCTTCATCTCCCGCCCTCCTCCGATCGCGATCTCGCGCCGCCTCGGGATTGGTGCCCGGAGCCGGCTGGATACACTCCCTCACTATGACGACCCAGCTACTCCGACCCGGACGCGTCTCGCCCATGCGTAAGGTTCCCGCGCACATCCCGCGCCCGGAGTACGTGGGAAAGAAGCGCCCCAGAACGGGCGAACCGGACGTCAAGACGCCGGAGATCATCGAAAGGATGCGGGTGGCCGGGAAGATCGCCGGTCAGGCGCTGGAAGAGGTCGGCAAGCACGTCAGGCCCGGCGTCACCACCGACGAGCTCGACGTCATCGGGCACGAGTTCCTGCTCGACCACGGCGCGTACCCCTCGACGCTGGGCTACCGCGGCTTCCCCAAGTCGCTGTGCACCTCCATCAACGAGGTGATCTGCCACGGCATCCCGGACGACACCGTGCTGCGCGACGGCGACATCATCAACATCGACATCACCGGGTTCATCGACGGCGTGCACGGTGACACCGACGCCACGTTCCTGTGCGGGGACGTGGACGAGGAGTCGCGGCTGCTGGTCGAGCGCACCCACGAGGCGATGATGCGCGGGATCCGCGCGGTCAAGCCGGGCCGGGCGCTGAACGTGATCGGGCGGGTCATCGAGTCGTACGCCAAGCGGTTCGGGTACGGGGTCGTCCGCGACTTCACCGGGCACGGGATCGGGACCACGTTCCATTCCGGGCTGGTCGTGCCGCACTACGACGATCCGGCCGCCACCACGCTGATCGAGCCGGGGATGACGTTCACGATCGAGCCGATGCTGACCCTCGGCGTGCACGACTACGACATCTGGAAGGACGGCTGGACGGTGGTGACCAAGGACCGCAGGCGCACCGCCCAGTTCGAGCACACGCTGCTGGTGACCGGCGACGGCCACGAGATCCTGACCCTTCCCTGACGTACCCGTGACCCCGCTCTCGGGTACAAAAAGGATCTAGAGCCCACATCGCCCAGACCGGCTCGGGAGGCGCTTTCCATGAGAGCCCCAGTGCCGTACGAACCGCGGGTACCGTCGGACAGCATGCCGCCGGGACGCGCGGCGATGAGCGTGACCTGGGCCGCGCTGCCCTTCCTCACGCTCGGGTACGCGACCCCGTTCATCTTCGCCGCGGCCGCCCTGTGGCGGCGCAGCGCCCATCTGCTGGTGGCCTCGGTGGCCTACATCGGGGTGTTCGCCCTGATGCTCACCCTGCTGGCCGGCACGGACGAGAAGACCGGCGACACGCCGGGGATGGTCGGCGTGCTGACCTTCCTGCTGGCGATCGTGGGCTGCGGCCACGCGTTCCTGATCCGCCGCAAGGTGTTCGACCCGGACGGCCTGTCGGGCGTCGACAACGAGGCGGCGATCGAGCGGGTCCGGCGGCAGCGGACGCTGCGGCAGCGGGCCAGGGAGCTGTCCGACCGCGATCCGGGCCTGGCCCGCGAGCTGGGGATCGGCCGTCCCGACCTGCCCCGCCAGTACAACGACGGCGGCCTGGTCGACGTCAACCACGCCCCGGCCGAGGTCCTGACCCTGCTGCCGGGCATCACCCCGGAGCTGGCGATCAAGATCGAGCGGGTCCGGGCCGAGACCGGCGGGTTCATGTCCGCCGAGGAACTGGCGGCCCTGGCGGGCCTGCCGCCCAACCTGACCGCGGAAGTGGCCGACTACGCCGTCTTCATCCGCTGAGCCGCCTTCTTGAAACCACGCGTCCTTGAAACCACGCGTTCTTTGAACCACGGGTTCTTTGAACCACGGGTTCTTTGAACCACGGGGGCCGGGTAAGGGACGGGAGTGGCCGCCAAGAACTCCCAGAACGCCCGTAACGACAAGCAGGCCGGCACGAAGGGCGACCGGCTCGAGGAGTACCGGGGCAAGCGTGCCGCCGGGAGGACTCCCGAACCGGTCCCATCCGACGGGCCGCTGCCCGAGGGCGACGACGACACGTTCGTGATCCAGGAGCACCACGCCCGGAGCCTGCACTGGGACCTGCGGCTGGAACGCGGCGGCGTCCTCGTCTCGTGGGCGGTCCCCAAGGGCATCCCGCCCGATCCGCGGACCAACCACCTGGCCGTCCACACCGAGGACCACCCGCTGGAGTACGCCGCGTTCCACGGCGAGATCCCCAAGGGCGAGTACGGCGGCGGCCAGATGACGATCTGGGACCGCGGCACGTACGAGACCGAGAAATGGTCCGAACGCGAGGTGAAGGTGGTCCTGCACGGCTCGCGGGTCTCGGGACGGTACGTGCTGTTCCGTACCGGGGGTAAGAACTGGATGATCCACCGGATGGACCCGCCGGCCGATCCGGACGCCGAGCCGATGCCGGAGAGCCTGCGGCCCATGCTGCCCGAGGAGCGCGACCGGCTCCCGCGCGACCCGGCCGGGTACGGGTTCGAG
The DNA here is from genome assembly GCF_044326315.1 of Actinomadura sp. 9N407. Lineage (NCBI taxonomy): Bacteria > Bacillati > Actinomycetota > Actinomycetes > Streptosporangiales > Thermomonosporaceae > Actinomadura > Actinomadura sp. 9N407. Next base: position 566,598 of record NZ_JBIRAW010000002.1, read on the forward strand.
TTCGCCTGGGGCGGGCGCCGGCTGCTGGCGTACGTCGAGGGCGGCCGGACCCGGTTCACCGACGGCCGGGGACGCGAGATCGGCGGCCCGGCCGGGCTCGGCCCCCGGCTCGGCGAGACGCTGGGCGCGCGGCCCGCCGTCCTGGACGGCGAGCTGGCCGAGGTGGAGGGGCGCGAGACGTACCTCATCTTCGACCTGCTGTATCTGGACGGCCGGTCGCTGCTGGAGGCCCCGTACGAGGAACGCCGCGAGCGCCTGGACGAGCTGGAGCTGAACGCCGCGCGCTGGCAGACGGCCCCGTGGTACCCGGGCGAGGCCGACGCCGTACGCGCCGCCGCGCGCGGCCAGGGCCTGCCCGCCATCCTCGCCAAGCGGCTCGACTCCCCCTACGAGCCGGGCGAACGCTCGGACGCCTGGCGCCTCCTCCCGGCCTGAGCGTCGGCGGTATCCGTGTCGGCGCCCGCGCCGGACCATTCCGATCACCGTGGGGGTCGCTTCCTGAGCACGCGGGGATTTATGGTTAGGTAAGCCTCACCTAAAGCAAAGGCGGCCTGATCAGGATGACCACGATGGCAGGCGATGAGCGTACGGTCCCGTCCGAGGCGATCGAGGCGGCCCGCCCGCTCATCGCCCTGCTGCAGGCGGCGTACGACCAGTACCCCCTGGCAATCCTCCCCGGCCTTCTCGCGCCGGCGGACGACGCGTTCCTGACCGCCGACGACCCACGGGTCATGGAGCGGCTCGTCACCGCCACCCAGGCCCAGTACGAGGCGCCGCCGCACATCGCGGCGGCGCTCGCCTGGAAGGGCTACGCCTACTGGACCTCGCTGCCGGTCACCCTCGGCTGGGCGCTCAACCGGCGCGTCCCGCTGTTCACCGCGCGCGACACCCTCGTCCGCCCGCTGGACGACGAGCCGTTCGTGACCGTGGGGCTGCGCGAGATCCGGCTCGCGGTCACCGCATCCGACCCCTGCGCCGGTGCGCCGGGCACGGTGGTCGTACCGGACGAGGACGCCCTGCTCGCCCTCGTCCGGGACACATTGATCCGCGACCACTTCGCCCCGCTGGTCGAAGCGCTGCGGACCGGTACGCGGACCGGTGCGCGAGGCCTGTGGGGCACGGCCTCCGAGGCCCTGTCGGCGCCGCTGTACGGTCACGGCTCCGACCTCCCGGGCGCGGCGGAGTCGGTCCAGAAGCTGATGGACGGCCTCGGCAGGCCCGTCGCCGGACTGATGGAGATCACCGACGGGCCGCCGCCCAACCTGCGGCGCCGTACGTGCTGCCTGTGGGTCGCCCTGGGCGATCGCGACGCCTGCCCGTCCTGCTGCCTGACCCGCTGCACGTAGGCCTCCGGCACGCCCGGGAACCGGAACGCCTCGTACCCCATCAAAGGTGCACAAGGCGGCAACGGCGCGCCGCCCCCAAAAAGGATCTTCCGGGGGTTACAGTCGGTCGCGGCCGGGACACGTGAAGACGGGGGACCTCGCATGATGGGGCAGACGCACGCCCTCAGTGGCGCGCTGGTGTGGCTGGGCGCCGTGCCCCTTCTGAGCCAGGAGCGGCTGCTGGGCGACCACGCGCTCTCGCTCTCCCCCGCACAGGTGCTCGCGGGCGCCGTGGTGTGCGCGGGCGCGGCGCTGCTGCCCGACATGGACCACCACAACGGGCGCATCGCCAACACCTTCGGCCCCATCACCAAGAAGCTGTGCAAGTGGGTCGGCAAGGCCTCCGGCGGCCACCGCCAGGCCACCCACTCGATCCTGTTCGCGGTCCTGATGGCCTTGGCGATGGACACCCTGGCCACCCACTTCGTGTACGGCTGGTGGGTGGCCCTCTTCGTCATCGTCGGCTTCGGGCTGCGCGGCATCGGCCTGGACTTCGAGGGCAAGGAGCCCCAGTCCGCCCTGGCCGACTGCGCGGTCGCCCTGCTCGCCGTCTACCTCATGCACGACCTGGACATGAGCTTCGCCGGCTTCGCCGTGGGGCTCGGCTGCCTGGCGCACGTGGTGGGCGACTGCCTCACCCCGCGCGGCTGCCCGGTGTTCTGGCCGATGAAGTGGCGGACAGCCATCCCGGTGATCCCGGTGACCGACGGCAAGGTCGAGCGCTGGGTCGTCACCCCCCTGCTGACGCTCGGCGTCGCCATCCTGACCATCCGCTCGGTCCTCGGCGAGGTCAGCACCAACTGGCTCACCCGCGGCTGACCGGCCGGAACGGGCCGGGCCTTTGTGACACGGCTAGTACCGGGTGACCAGGGCGATGCGGTCGTGGTCGACCAGGAAGCCGTCGGAGACGAAGGTGATCTCGCCGCCGTACTCCAGCGCGTCCTCGATCACGTTGTCCACCAGGTCGTCCACGACCCCGTGGCCCTTGAGGCAGCCGACCCGGCCCTCGACCGGAATGGTGTCGCCGCCGCTCTTCACCCCCGGCTGGTAGTAGCCGCGCTCGACCACCAGATGCTCGCCGCGGCCCTCCTCGACGAGCCGGGCGACCTCCGGCAGCCCGGCGGCGTACCGCTGGAAGCCGCGCGCCGCCTCCAGCTCGGCGAGCACCGCCACCTCCTGGAGGTCCTCGTACGCCCGCAGGACCGGCTGCGCCAGCTGGGCCAGCGTCCCCGCGGAGGCGTCCTCGTAGCTGCCGTCGATCCGGCCCGCGACGGTCACCCCGGGCCCGGCCATGTCGTCGAAGTACGACTGGTGCCGGACGACGCCCGCCACGATGACCGGCCGCCGGTCCCGGGCGAGGACGGTGCCGAGCCGGGCCAGGACGTCGCGCATCAGCCGCTGATGCCGCTCGTCGGCGTGCTGCCCGCGCCGCGACCGGCGGCCCTCGCCCTCCTCCTCGAACTCCTCGGGCGCCATCGGGAAGCCGCCGCGGGTGACCTCGGTCAGCTCGTGGCTCACCCCGTCCCACAGCCGCGCCTGCTGGTCCGACAGCACCAGCAGCCAGTAGCGCGGCGTACGGGTGAACGCGGCGACCAGGTCGCGGGTCGCGAACCCGGTGTCGACGATCACCCGCTCGTCCACCGGCTGGTCGATCGTGAACGCGTGGTTCTCGCCGTCCGGGGCCGCGAACAGCACCAGCCCGTCGGCGGCCCGCCGCGGATCCAGCTCGGACGCGGCCCGTTCCAGGCCGCGGATCACCTCGTCGGCGGTACCGGGCGCGACCTCGGCGTCGTCCTTCAGCCGGTGCCGTACCTCGGCCAGCAGGTTGCGCAGGCGGATGGGGTCCTGGCGGTTCTCCGGTGCCCGGCGGCCGGTCGGCATCAGCACCGACACGGCCGGGTAGGCACGCGGCTTGCGCAGCTCGGACAGCGTGACTGCGTCCATGATCCCCCGATCGAAGCGACGTTCGCTACTGCCTCATTTCTAACGAACCACAGGTAAATCACGTGTAAGAGGTGCCTGAGAAACGGGCCGTGCGCGGGTGGAACGCGTCACACCCGCCCGAGCCGCTCGACGACGGGGGCGAACGCCCACGGTGCTTCCTGGACCCCGGGCCCCGCCCGCCGAACGGCCGCCACGGGATCCCGGCCGCGCCGGAAGGCCCTCATGACGGGCTGATGTAGCCCGTCTCGTAGGCGTAGATCACCGCCTGGGTGCGGTCGCGCGCCTGCAGTTTGGCGAGCACGTTGCCGACATGGGTCTTCACCGTCTGCGGGCTCACGAAAAGTTCGGCGGCGATCTCGGCGTTGGAGTGGCCGCGCGCCATCAGCCGCAGCACGTCGCCCTCCCGCTCGGTGAGCCGCTCGTGCCAGCGGGCGCCGGCGCGAGGCGTGTCGGCGGCGCGGTGCTCGGCCGCCAGGGCCCGGATCGCGGCCGGGAACAGCAGCGTGTCGCCGTTCACCACCATCCGGATCGCCTGCAGGATCTCCTCCGGCCGGGTGCGCTTCAGCAGGAACCCGTGCGCGCCCGCCTTGAGCGCGTCGTAGACGTACTCGTCGTTCTCGAACGTGGTGACCACGATGATCTTGGGCGGCTCGGCCATCGACTCCAGCAGGTGCCGGGTCGCCTGGATCCCGTCCAGCTTGGGCATCCGCACGTCCATCAGGACCACGTCCGGGCGCAGCCGGGACACCTGGCCGGGCACCTCGGCCCCGTCGCCGGCCTCGCCGACCACCGTCAGGTCCGGCTCGGCGTTGACGATCGCCGCCAGCCCGGCCCGGATCAGCCGCTCGTCGTCCACGAGCAGCACGCCGATCGTCATGCGTCCTCCCGGCCGGGAGAGCGCAGCGGGAGCGTGACGTCCAGCCGCCACCGCCCCTCGCCGTCCGGGCCGGCGGTCATCGTGCCGCCCAGCACGATGACCCGCTCGCGGACACCGCCGAGCCCGCGCCCGCCGCTGTGATGCCCGGCGGCACGCGCCCCTTGCGGATTGCTCATCTCCACCTCCAGTCGTTCGCCGCGCACCCCGATCCGGAGCCGTACCGGCACCTTGCCGGCGTGCCGCAGCGCGTTGGTCAGTCCTTCCTGGACAATCCGGTACGCCTCGCGCGAGACGGCGGCGGGCACCTGGTCGAGTGCCTCCGCCACGGTCGCGTCGAGCACGTTCGCATCGAGTTCGACGCCCGCGATCCTCGTCTGCTCCAGCAGCCGGTCCAGGTCGTTCAGGGTGAGCTGCGGCGCGGTACGGGAGCCGTCCTCGCGCAGCAGTCCCAGCACGTAGTCGAGATCCTCCAGGGCCGAGCGCGCCGACTCCTCGATCGCGCCGAGCGCCTCGCGGGCGAACGCCGGATCGCTGTCGAGCACCCGTCCCGCCGCGCCCGCCTGCAGGGTCACCACGCTCAGCGCGTGGCCGACCGAGTCGTGCAGCTCGCGGGCCAGGCGGTTGCGCTCGGCCAGCCGTACGGCGTGCGCCTCCATCGCGGCCAGCCGTTCGGCGGGCGAGGGGCCGAGCAGGTGCGGTGCCAGCCGGGCCAGTAGCGCGCCCGCGGCGGCGACCAGCGCCAGCAGGGCGGCCAGCATCGCCACGCCCGCGAACGGCAGCGGCCACTCGGGCCAGCCGGCCGGCGGGCCCCACGTCTCGGTGAACTGCTCGTCCCAGGACACGAACGGCGCCATGACCAAGACGGCGGCGAACGGGGGCACGGCCAGGCTCAGCGCGCTGATCACGACCCCGACGTGCAGGTGCACGGCGAACCAGGTACCGGAACGGGCCCGGGTCTCCCAGCTCCGCGCCGTACCGGCGGGCAGCCCGGCGATGGCGCCGCCGACCAGTTCCCTGGCCGCGGCGCCCTCCAGCAGCCGGACGGCGGGCACCAGGCCGGTGACGAACGCGCCGCCCATCGGAAGCACGACCAGGATCGCCACGGCCTGCGCGAACGGGTTGCCCAGCTGGAGGGCCGGCACGATCCCGATGCCGAGGAACCAGTACGGCATGAGCAGGGCTCCGCCGGCGACGAGGTAGGCCCAGCGCCGCCGGAAGGCCCGGTCGAGAATCGCCCGGAACGGGGCCAAGGCACGGGAACTGCGGATCACGTCCCGATCCTCGCAGAAGGCACGGGCGACGGGTTCCCCCGCACGGGGGAACCCGTCCCGTTCACGACCTGCCGGAACGCTCGTCGCGCTCGGCCAGCTTGGCCAGCCGGGCGTTGTACGCGCCGAGCTCGTCGTCCTCGGCGATCTCACCGACGATCCCGGCGGCCTCGCCGTCGGCCCGGCGCTGCTCGGCGCGGTCGGCCTGGCGGTCCTCCCGCTTGGCCTGCCGCTGGTCGTCGAAGTACCACTGGAAGGCCAGCGCGAGCAGCACGATGAACGTCGGGATCTCGCCGAAGCCCCAGGCGATCGCGCCGCCGGTGTGCTGGTCCTTGATCAGCGAGGTGCCCCACGGCGGGTCGACGGCGGTGTACCAGGCGCGCGCCAGCGGCTCCCCGAGGTTCATCAGCGCGATGCCGAAGAAGGCGTGGAACGGCATGGTGACGAACAGCAGCAGGATCCTGCCCGGGTACGGCAGCTTGCGCGGGGCCGGATCGACGCCGATCAGGACCCAGAAGAACAGCGTGCCCGCGGCCAGGAAGTGCGCCGACATCGCGATGTGCCCGAGGTGGTTGCGCATCGCGGCCTCGAACAGCGGCGTGAAGTACAGCACGAAGGTGCTCACCACGAACAGCAGCGTGGCCACGGCCGGATGCGCGATGAACGCGGTGGCGCGGCTGTGCAGCGCGGCCGTCAGCCATTCGCGCGGGCCCCGGTCGCCGCGGACCGCGGCGGGCTTGAGCGCGCGCAGGGCCAGCGTGACCGGGGCGCCCATGACCAGGAAGATCGGGGCCAGCATGTTGAGCACCATGTGCTGGGCCATGTGCACGCTGAACAGGATCGGGGAGTACGTGGCCACGCCCGTCTGGGTGGCCACCAGGATGGTCACCAGGCCGACCAGCCAGGCCGCCGTACGGCCGGGCGACCAGCGGTCGCCGCGCCGCCGCATCCGGACCACGCCGGCCAGGTAGAGGCCGCCGAGCACCAGGACGAGGGCGGCGAAGAAGAGGTCGAACTGCCACAGCGTCGCCAGCCGGGCGGGGGTCAGCGCGGGCGGCATGTCGTACCCGATGAGGGCCTTCACCGCCGACTCCTCGGTGAGCGGCGCGGGCGGCGCGGTACGGGCCAGCGCCACCGCCAGCCCCATCGTGGCCGCCATCACGGCCACCTCGACGGTCGCCAGCCGGGCGAACGCGCCGGGCCGGCGCTCGGTCAGGGCGGGCAGCGTCCGGCGGCGGTGCCACCAGCCGAACCAGCCCAGCGCCGCGAACGCGACGATCTTGCCCAGCGCCAGCCGGCCGTAGTTCGTGCTGAACAGCTCGGCCGGGTCGGGCATCCGGGCGATCACGTTGATCAGCCCGCTGGCGCCGACCACGATGTAGCACCACAGCGCCATCCGGCTGAACCGCTCGGCCATCACCCCGAGCCGGTCGCGCTTGGACAGCGCGTGCACCCCGACGATGGCCAGCCCGCCGACCCACGGGGCGATCGCGAGCACGTGCAGCGCCACGCCGGTGACCGCGACGGAGTGGTTGCCGGCCGAGGAGGAGTGGCCGGTCAGCGGGGGCGGCAGCAGCGCGATCGCGGAGAGGGCCAGCAGCCCGGCCGCGGCCGCGGGGGTCGTCGTGGTACGGGCCAGCAGCGCGACGACCACCGCGAGCAGGACCACCAGCATCAGCGCGGTGCCCTGCGGGAGCTGGCCGACATAGCTGCTCAGCTCGTTGCCGCCGATGATCTGCCCGACGGGCTGGCCCAGCACGTCGGCCACGGTGAACACCAGCGTGGCGGCGGCGGACGCGGCCCAGGCGGCGGCCATCCACGATCCGGCGCGCAGGTAGCCGATGGCGTCGTCACCGAGGCGCGGCCGATCCTTGCCGGTCGCGCCGGCCGTCATGGGCAGCAGCGCGACGGCGGCGATCAGCGCACCGACCGTCACGGCCGCGGTGAGGTTCATCGCCAGCCGCGACAGCGGCAGGCCCCAGCGGGTGACGGTGCCGGCGTCGCCCAGGCCAGGAATGATCTTCTCGGCCACCGCGCCGCCGAGCACCAGCGCGACCACGAGCCCGGCGACACCGGCGGCCACCGCGACCATCGCGGCACGCGCGATGTCCAGGCCACCACCGGTCTTGGCCGCCGCCGCCCTATTCACCGGAACCCCGCTCATCGCCGCCGCCATCGGGCTTGTCAGCACGGGGCTCGTCAGCACGGGTTTTCTCAGCACGGGTTTTCTCAGCACGGGTTTTCTCAGCACGGGGCTCGTCACCAGCGGGCTTGCCGCCGCTGGGCTTGGCGCCGCTGGGCTTGCCCGTACGGGGCGCAGCTATGGGGTGCTTGCGCCTGGCGCGGAACACGATCAGCATCCCGATCCCGATCCCGATCGCCGCGCCGATAATGATCATGACCCAGCTGGCCCCGCCGGACTTCTCCTCGCTCACCAGGCGGGTGTGGGCAAGCGCGGGCGTCGCGGAGACCGTGCCGAAGGCGAGGGCAAGAGCGGCGACAGCGCCCAGGCGGTACAGCCGCCGCGGCGGGGTGAAGGTCATCATGGGAGGCCGGGTTTCTCCAGTTCGGTGAGAAGGCCCTCCTAGACTACTGAGCCCCTCCTACCATGGCGTCCCCCCTCACCCTGAGGCCCTCTCGAGCCCGCGTCGGCAGCTGGTGCCCGGGTCAGCAGTCGCAGGCGCAGCACTCACAGCATTTGCAGCAGTCACCGCAGCCGGAGTCGCCGCCGCTGCAGTGCCGGGTGCACCAGCAGCGGTCGCCGCAGCCCTTCGGGTGGTACTTGCTCCATTCCGGCTGGAAAGTCCCGCACGTGACGCACACCAGCGAGCCGGTGAAGCACGGGATCGGGAAGCCCGGCCGCTTGCGCGGTCCGCCCCCATGCCCGCCGGGCCCCTTCCCCCAGCCACCGCCTCCGCCTTCACCGCCGGACCATCCGCCGCCACCGCCGCCGCCTTGGTGCGGGTGGCCGCCGTACGGCTGCTGCGGCGGGTACTGCTGCTGTTGCGGGTACGGCTGCTGGTGCGGATGGCCGTGCTGGTGCGGATGACCGTACGGTCCCTGCTGGGGAGGCCCTCCCGGGTACGCGGCGAAGACGCGGTCGGCCGAGCGGCCCACCTCGCGGTCCAGCAGCGCCCGTACGAGGCGCGGCTGCTCCAGCTCCAGGTCGGCGAGGGCCAGCCGCAGGCCGTGCAGCGCGTCGTCGCAGTGCCGGCGGGCCTCGTCCGGGCTCGTGCCGGTGGCCAGAAGGGGGTTGTACGCGCCGGCCTCCAGGTCCGCGTGCACGTCCTCGACGGCGTCGAGAAGGTGGGCCAGCCGCCCGAAGAACCGGCCCGCCTCGGCCAGGGTCTCGGCGTTGCCCTCCCTGCCCGCCAGCACCGCCGTGTGGGCGAAGACGGCCGCGACGGCGGTCTCGGTCGGCTCGGTCAGCTCCAGCAGGCCGAGGCCGCCCGCCGCCTCCAGCTCCGGCTGCCGGGCGACGGCGTCGCGCAGCACCGACGGGTCGAACCCGACCGCGGCGCTCGTCCCTCCCCCGGCGGAGTCCCAGCGATCGGCCATCCGGCCCGCCGCCGCCGCGACCAGCCGCCGCCGGTACGGGCCGTCCCCGTCGGCCACGTGGTCGCGGGTCTTACCGGCGGCGAGGAGCAGCGAGGTGGCGGCGGCGAGCCGCGCTCCCTGTGCCCGGGTCTCGACGACCTCGGCCGCCTTCATCCCGCGCAGCGCGCACGGACCGGCCTTGCGGCGCGGCGACAGGTCGGGACGCTGCGCCTCGACAAGGACGGAGACCAGCAGCCCGTCGTAGTTGGTGACGAGCCGGGCGGCCTGCCCGTGCTGGTCGCGCAGGGTCAGGCACAGCCCGCACAGATGAGCCATCCAGTCCTTGAACAAGGACCCGCACAAGGCGTGCTTGCACGGCCGTACTACTCCGAACATGGGTCGGGTGGCTCCTCACTCGGCAGAATCGCGGCGTCGGCACCGCACGGCTCGAACTGCACGGCTCGAAACGGCATGGCTCGACACCTCATCGACGCGATCACGCCGAGCGGGGTTCCGCCCGACCCGAATCCCATTTCAGTTGTCGTTCCGGTCCCGTCCGGTCCGGTCCCGGGCTCACACTCCGGCGCAGGTCAGAGCGCGGCGGTACGCGTCGAGCTTGGGCCGTTCCGGAGCGCCCGTCTCGGCCAGCAGTTCGGCCAGGTCGAACCACGCCTGCGCGGCCTCCCGGCACGACTCCATGTCCTCCAGGTGGGTCGCGGCCCGGGTGAGGACCTCGATCGCCCGGTCCCGATGGCCCAGCCGTACGCAGGCCTCGCCGAGCACGGTCAGCGCCCACGCGGTGGTCCGGCGGGGCTCGTCGCCCAGCAGGTCGAGCGCCTGCTCGGCCAGTGCCAGCGCCTCGGCGGGACGGCCCAGCGCGGTCTCCGCCCGGGCCAGCTCGGTCAGGCACCAGGCCACGTCGATCTCCCCGGCGGAGCTGGCGTTGATCTCGCCGCGGACCCGGGTGAGCAGATCGCGGGCGCGGCCGGCGTCGGCGGGGCGGGCCCGCAGCAGCAGTCCGGCGTACACGATCCGCAGCCGGGCCAGGTTGCGCGGGTCCTGGTTCAGTCCGCCGTCGGCGAGCGCGGCGCCGTCGTCGGCCAGCAGCAGGGCGCGCTCGGCGAGCGCGACGCCGTCCTCGTACTCGCCGCGGATCTCGGCGACGTAGGCGGCCTCCCAGTACGCGGCCATCCGCGCGCGGGCGCTGCCGATCCGCTCGGCGCGCTCGACCAGCTGGGAGGCCAGCTGGCGGGCCCGCACCAGGTCGCCGCGCTCGATGAAGGCGGCGAGCAGGGCGGCGCCCAGGTGCACGGCGGCGTCGGTGGAGTCGGCTCCGGTGGCGATCAGGTGGCGCAGCGCCTCCTCGGCCACCTCCACCCCGGCGCTGATGTCGCCGCGCTCGCGCAGGCAGCGGCTGAGCGCGACATGGACCTTGGCCCAGTGGTCGAGGTCGGCCTCGGCCGAGGCCTCGGCGGTGAGGGCGCGCAGCCCGGCGATCGCCTCCTGCAGCTCGCCGGCCGCCTCCAGCGCCAGCGCGTGGCCCCAGCGGGCCTGGTGCAGCATGCTGGGCAGCGCGACCGCGTCGGGGTTGGCCAGGACCTCGGCGAACCGGGCCCGGGCCTCCTCGGCCGCCCCGTTGCGCAGCGCGATCTCGGCGTAGTCGAGCGTCACGCGCAGCTCGTCCACCACGTCCTCGCTGACCCCGCTCACCAGGTAGGTGGCCGAGCAGCTGAGCTTCTGGGCGAGCAGCTCGATCACGCTGGGCGCGGGGACCCGCTTGTCGCTCTCGATCAGCGAGATGTAGCTGTCGGACAGCTCCGGGAACGCCAGCTGCGCCTGGCTGACCCCCTGCCTGATCCGCAGCGCCCTGATCCGCTGTCCCAGCGTCTCCCGATCCATCATCGTGTGACCACCGCCTAGAGGTTCCGCTCAGAGTCCCGGCCGGCGCCGCGTCGCCCGCGCCCCCGGGAAGAAGTCGACCCGATCTTCAAGTGTGCCGAGCGCACGCCGCCGGTATCCCGATTCGCCGGATCCGGTACCGAAGCGTGTTCACATGCCCGCCGACCGCCGCATTCGCACCAAGGCAGGCTATAGCGGACTCACCCGGTCACGCAGCGTTCCGATGAAGTCGGCTCCCGGAGTCGGACGGGCGCCCGGGTGCTGCTGTACTAGCGGCATGACCGCGTCGACCCCGGCCCAGGGCCCCGCATCCGGCCAGGCATCGGACCCCGCATCCGGCCCCGCCGCAGGCCCTGTTCCCGCTCATGTGTCCACCCATGTCCTCGACACCCACCTCGGCCGACCGGCCGCGGAGGTGCCGGTACGGCTCGACGCCTACGTCGAGAAGACCTGGCGGACGCTGGCCGAGGGCCTGACCGACGCCGACGGACGGTGGAGCGCTCCATCATCCGACGCGGCCTCGGACGGCGGCGGCCGGGCGGCCGGCACGTTCCGGCTGCGGTTCGGGACGGGCCCGTACTTCGCGGGGCTCGGCATCGCCACCTTCTACCCCGAGGTGAGCGTCATCTTCGCCATCGCCGACCCGCGCGAGCGGACGCATGTGCCGCTACTGCTCAGCCCGTTCGGGTACTCCACGTACCGCGGCAGCTGAACCGTTCCAGGGGCACGGCGGCCATCCGCCGCGCGGCCACTGTGCCCTTCTCTCCGGGTTTGAACGTCCTGGCCACCGTTCTGGGTGTCAAATAGTGCCGTCATGGCGTAAGCAGAAGGTAGTGCCTTACCCCCGGCCCTGAAAGGCGTGGCTGTGCAGTCCGCGGACTCCCCCTCCGACCTGCCCCCCGGCGGTCATGTCCTGCTCGCGCCGGACAAGTTCAAGGGGTCGCTCACCGCCCCGGAGGTCGCGCGGCACCTGGCGGCCGGGCTGCGGCGCGCGCGGCCGGACGTCCCGGTCGTGGAGCTGCCGGTGGCCGACGGCGGCGACGGCACCGCCGAGTCCGCGATCGCCGCCGGCTGGCGGCGGGTGCGGCTGGAGGTGAGCGGCCCCACCGGCCGCCCCGTCACCGCCTCGCTGGCGATCGACGGCCGCAGCGCGGTGGTGGAGCTGGCCCAGGCGTCCGGGCTGCGCCGGCTGCCCGGCGGCCGGCCCCGCCCGCTCAGCGCGACCAGCTTCGGTACCGGCCAGCTGCTGGCGCACGCGGTACGGCTCGGAGCGCGCAAGATCGTGCTGGGCGTCGGCGGCGCCGCCTGCACCGACGGCGGCGCGGGCCTGGTCCAGGGCCTCGGCGGCCGGCTGCTGGACGCGACCGGCCGGGACCTGCCGCCCGGCGGGGCGGCGCTGCGCTCGCTGCACGCCCTCGACCTGCGCGGGATGCCCGACCTGTCGGGCGTACGGGTGATCGTCGCCGGCGAGCCGGAGGGCACGCTGCTCGGCCGCAACGGCTCCGCCACCGGCCAGGCCGGGCGCCGCGGCGCCGGCCGCGAGGAGATCCGGCTGCTGGACGCGGGCCTGCGCCGGTGGGCCGATCTGGCCGAGGCGGTGTCCCGTACGGCGATCCGCGACCGGCCGGGCTCGGGCGCCGCGGGCGGGGTCGGGTTCGCCGCACTGGCCTTCCTCGGCGCCACGGTCGAGCCGGGCATCGGCCTGATGCTCGACCTGCTCGGATTCCCGGCCAAGGCCAGGGGCGCGCATCTGGTCGTGACCGGCCAGGGCACCCTGGACGTGCGGTCGCTGCGCGGCCGGGCCCCCATCGGGGTCGCGCGCGCGGCCGCCCGCGCGGGCGTGCCGGTGGTCGCCGCCGTCGGGCGCCGCGGGCTGACCGGCGAGCAGCTCAGGAAGGCCCGCATCCAGGCGGTGTACGCGCTGACCGACATCGAGCCCGACGCCGCACGCTGCATGCGGCAGGCCGGCCCGCTGCTGGAGCAGCTGACGGTCGCGATCGCCGACGAGTGGCTGCCGCCCCGGCGCTGATCGCCGGGGGTGCCTCCTTACGCGGGCTGCCTCCTTACGCGGCACCACCTCCTTACGCGGCGCCATCTGCTTACCGGCGCCATCTCCTTACCGGCGCCATCTCCTTACATCGTGTCAAGATGTCGGCGGATCCTGTTGCAGGCTGCTCGTGGCCGCGCCCCCCGTACCGGCCGCACGCTTGGAGGAACGGAGCCCGCGTGCCACCCTTTGGCGCGGGCCCCCGTCCATGCCCATCGGCGTGCCGGAGGACCCCATGAAGGTCGGCGTACCCCGCGAGATCAAGAACCACGAGTACCGGGTGGCCATCACGCCCGCAGGAGTGCACGAGCTCACCCGCCGCGGTCACCAGGTGTTCGTCGAGCGCGGCGCCGGGCAGGGCTCGGCGATCCCCGACGACGACTACACGGTCGCCGGCGCCAAGATGCTGGAGGGCCCCGACGACATCTGGGCCGAGGGCGAGCTGATCCTCAAGGTCAAGGAGCCGATCGCGGCCGAGTACCCCCGGATGCGGCGCGGCCAGACCCTGTTCACGTACCTGCATCTCGCGGCCTCCCGCGAGTGCACCGAGGCACTGCTGGCCTCCGGCGTGACGGCCATCGCGTACGAGACCGTCCAGCTGCCCGGCGGCGCGCTGCCGCTGCTGGCCCCGATGTCGGAGGTGGCCGGCCGGCTCGCCCCCCAGGTCGGCGCGAACGCGCTGATGCGCTCCAACGGCGGGCGCGGCGTCCTGCCGGGCGGCGTGCCGGGCGTGGCCCCGGCCCGGGTGGTGGTGATCGGCGGCGGAGTCTCCGGGCTGAACGCGGCACAGATCGCGGTCGGGATGGGCGCCGAGGTGACCGTGCTGGACGTCAGCGTCGACCGGCTCCGCCATATCGACGCCATCTACCAGGGCCGGCTCCGGACCGTCGTGTCGACCGCGTACACGGTCGAGCAGGAGGTCCGGGCGGCCGATCTGGTGGTCGGCGCCGTACTGATCCCGGGCGCCAAGGCCCCGACGCTGGTCCCGCATGCCCTGGTGCGCCATATGCGGCCGGGCTCGGTGCTGGTCGACATCGCGATCGACCAGGGCGGCTGCTTCGAGGACTCGCATCCGACCACGCACGACCACCCCACCTATCCGGTGGAGGAGTCGCTCTTCTACTGCGTGGCCAACATGCCCGGATCCGTTCCCAACACCTCCACGCACGCGCTGACCAACGTCACGCTCCCGTACGCGGCGTCCATCGCCGACAAGGGCTGGCGGGACGCCCTGTGCGACGACCGGGCGCTCGCCCTCGGCCTCAACGTCCACGACGGCGCGCTCACCTACGACCACGTGGCCGAGGCGCACGGGCTGCCGCACGTCCCGATGGAGTCGCTGCTCTCCTGAGGGCGCTGCTCTCCTGAGGGCGCTGCTCTCCTGAGAGCGCTGCGCTGCTGAGGGCCCCCGGCGGGCGGGCGGGCGCGGGCGATTCCGGCGCGCGGGCCGTACAGTGGCCCCATGGGGGAACTGATCATCCTGCGGCACGGCGAGACCGAGTGGAGCCGGGACCGCCGGCACACCGGGCGGACCGATCTGCCGCTGACCGAGCGCGGCGAGGAGCAGGCGCGCGCGCTGGTGCCGGTGACGGCCGGGCGGCCGTTCGCCCGCGTCGTGTCCAGCCCGGCCGAGCGCGCCCGCCGTACGGCCGAACTGGCCGGGCTGACGGTGGACGACACGGACCCGGACCTGTGGGAATGGGACTACGGCGGGTACGAGGGCATCACCTCCGCGCGGATCCGCGAGGACCGGCCCGGCTGGTTCCTGTGGGACGACGGCGTGATCCCCGGTGACGCCGGCCATCCGGGCGAGTCCGTCGAGCGGGTCGGCGAACGGGCCGACGCGGTCCTCGGACGGGTCCGGCCGCTGCTGGACGACGGCGACGTCGCGCTGGTCGCGCACGGCCACATGCTGCGCGTGCTGACCGCCCGCTGGCTGGGTCTGGAGCCGTCGGCCGGACGGCTGTTCGCGCTGGAGACCGGTACCCTGTCCACGCTCGGGACCGAGCACGACCGCCCGGTGATCGCGGCCTGGAACGTCCCGCCGCCGGCCGGCTGACCGTACCGCCGATCCCACGGGCCGGCCACACGGGCCGGCCACACGGGCCGGCCACACGGGCGGGCCACACGGGCGGGCCACACGGGCGGATCATGGGCCGCTGAACCGCCGGTGCGGCCGGATATCATACCCCTACGGGGTTGCCGCCCAGGTGACGGCCCCGGGACGGCACCCTCCGGACCGGATTGCGAGGACGACGATGGCGACTCCCGAGACCCAGGCCCCCACCCGCGGCTACACCGCCACCAAGGACCAGCTGCAGACGCGGCTGCGCCGCATCGAGGGCCAGGTGCGCGGCATCGAGAAGATGGTGGACGACGACCGCTACTGCATCGACATCCTCACCCAGATCAGCGCCGTCCAGGCGGCCCTGGACAAGGTGGCGCTCGGCCTGCTCGACGGCCATGTGCGGCACTGCGTCGCCGAGGGCGCCGAGGAGGGCAAGTCCGAGGCCATGTCGACCGAGCTGATGGCCGCCGTCGGCCGCCTGATGCGCCGCGGCTGAGGCCACCCGTGAGACGCGCCCGCCACCCTGGGACACGCCCGCCACCTTGAGACGCTCTATGAGGCGAGGCCGACCAGGCGGGCGCTCTCCTCGTACTCGCGGATCAGCCGGCGCGCGCGGAGGGCGTCCGGCTGGTAGCGCACCTTCTCCGGGATGACCTTCGTGGTCCGGTAGAGGCCCTTGAGCGTCATCGTCGCCGCCAGGTCGGAGGTCGGCAGGCCGGGCAGCCCGTACATCCGCCGGGCCCAGCGCGGCAGCGTCGAGACGACCAGCATGCCGAGGCCCGGCGCCGCCAGCTTCAGCGGCAGCAACTGCCGGGGCACGTTGGGGTTGAACATCCGCAGCAGGCCCTCGCGCGCCTCCTTGCAGGCCCAGATGTGCTTGCGCATCTCCCGGTAGTACGCCTGCATCTCGGCGACCGAGCCGGGCACGCCGGCGGGATCGAGCCCGACCACCGCGGCGGCCCGGCGCTGCTCGTCCACGAACCGGTCGGCGTCCCCGCGGCTGAGCGGGACCCCGGCCCGGCGCGCGATGTCGAGGTAGGAGTCGACCTCGCCCATGTGCACCCAGAGCAGGTTCTCCGGGTCGTCGACGCCGAACGTCTCGCCGGTGCGCAGGTCGAGGCCGGTCAGCTTGGAGTGCAGCTTGCGGATCCGGCGGCCGATCCGTTCGACCTCGTCCTCGGTGCCCCACGTACGGACCCGGACGAACTCGACCGTACGGCCGAGCCGGGCCCAGGCCTCGCGCGGGTCCATCAGCTGGGAGTTCTGCGCGGTCCCCCACATCGACCGGGGGTGCAGGGCCTGCAGCAGCAGGGCACGGACGCCCCCGACCATCAGCACGGGCTCGCCCATCACCCGCCAGGTCACCGATCCCGGCCCGAAGAGGCCGTCGTTCCCGGGCATGTCCTCGTGCACCGCAGCCCGCCCTTCCCGCGAAGAGATCAAGCCTTCAAAGTAACCAAAGACTTATTTTCCCGGGTATGACGTGCGTCACACGGGTTGCCCCGATATCGGATGGCCTGGTGTCAGAGCGGTCATTCCACCGCGACGGTGTCGCCGGCCAGCCGGTCGTCCCCGTCGTCGTCGTCCTCGTCCTCGTCGTCCTCGTCGTCGAGCTCGGTCTGCTCGCTCACCCAGGTCAGGTAGTCCATGCTGCCCGCGACGACCGGGGTGGCGATGATCTCCGGCGTATCGTAGGAGTGGCCCTCGGTGATCAGGCTGGCCAGCTCGTCGAACCGGCTGTCGGTGGTCTTGAACACCACCATCCACTCCTCGGCCGACTCGATCTCGCCCTCCCACCAGTAGGTGCTGGCGATCGGGCCGACGAGCTGGGCGCATGCCGCCAGCCGCTCGGTGACGGCCGAACGCGCCAGCTCGGCCGCCTCCGGCCGCGAATCCGTCGTCGTCGTCACCTGTACGTACGCCTGGGCCATGGCACGACTCCTTCCCCGCTGACTTGATCGTAGTCGTGCCCCCGCCGCTACCTTCTGGGCCGGACGACCAGTGCGCTCCCGCCGCCCCGGCGTTCCGGCTCGGCCACCGCCTGGACGAGGCCGGGCCGCAGGAACTCCAGGCCGGTCGCGGCACCGATCACCCCGGTCGGCGGCCCGGGGAACGGCTCCACCTTGTGCCCCTTGGCGATCAGGGCCGGGCCGTACCGCTGGATGAACGCCGGCTCGGCGAAGACCTGCGGGGTGTTGCGCTGGGTGGCGCGCGGCGCGGCCAGCGCCTCGGGCAGGTCCATGCCGAGATCGATCCGGTTGAGCAGGATCTGCAGCACCGTGGTGATGATCGTGGAGCCGCCGGGGGTCCCGACCGCCAGCTTGGGCTTGCCGTTCTCCAGCACCAGCGTGGGGGCCATGCTGCTGCGCGGCCGCTTGCCGGGCCCCGGCAGGTTGGGATCCGGAGCCGCGCCGGGCGCGGGCGGCTGGAGGGTGAAGTCGGTCAGCTCGTTGTTGAGCAGGAAGCCGCGTCCGGGAACGGTCAGCCCGCTGCCGCCGAACTGCTCGATCGTGACGTTGTACGCGACGACGTTGCCCCACTTGTCGGCGACGACGAGATGGGTGGTCTGCGGTCCCTCGTACGCCAGCGCGCGCGTCTTGCCGCCCGCCGGCTCGCAGGGGGCGTAGTCGCCGTCCGGTGAGCCCGGGGCGACCGGTGCGGTCGCGGCCTCGCCGGGCTTGATGAGGCAGGCACGCTCGCGGGCGAAGCCCTTGGACAGCAGTTCCTGCAGCGGAACCTTCACCTTGTCGGGGTCGCCCACGTACCGGCCACGGTCGGCGTACGCGAGCTTGGACGCCTCCAGGTAGTGGTGCAGCGCCGGGACCGGGTCCTTGGAGTCGAACTCGGAGTCGCCGAGCATGTTGAGGACCTGGCCGACGGTGGAGCCGCCCGACGACGACGGGGGCATGCCGTAGACGTCCAGTCCCCGGTACGAGACGCGCGTGGGCTCCGGCGTGCGGGACCGGTAGGCGCCCAGGTCGCGGGTCTTCATCAGCCCGGGACGGACGTTGCGGGTGGCCTCGGGGTCGACGGCGGGCTTGCGCACCGTACGGACGACCTCGCGGCCGAGGGCGCCGCCGTACAGCCAGCGGGGCCCGCGCTCGGCCAGCTCGCGGTACGTGCGCGCCAGGTCGGGATTGCGGAACGTCGAGCCGACGGCGGGCGGCTTCCCGCCGGGCAGGAACAGCTCGCGGGTCGGGACGATGTCGCGGAAGCGCGCCTCGTTCACCGCGGTCTGGTCGTGGAACTCCTGGTCGACCGTGAAGCCGCGCTCGGCCACCTTGATGGCGGGCTTGAGCAGGGTGCCGAGGTCGCGGGTACCGAAGCGGCTCAGCGCCGTGTCCCACTGCGCGAGCGTGCCGGGGACGCCGACGCCCAGGCCGCTGGTGACCGCCTCCGGGAACGGGATCGCCTTGCCGGTCTCCGGGTCGACGAACGAGTCCTGCCGCATCGTGCCGGGCGCGGTCTCGCGGCCGTCGACCGTGTAGACCTTCCGGCGCTCGGCGTCGTAGTAGGTCATGTAGCCGCCGCCGCCGAGCGCTGCCACGTACGGCTCGGTCACGCCGAGGGTGGCGCCGGCGGCGACCGCCGCGTCCATCGCGTTGCCGCCGCGCTTGAGCACCTCGATGGCCGTACGGCTCGCGTCGAGATCGACCGTGGCGACCGCGCCGCCGTACCCGGTGGCCACCGCCTGCTTGCCGGGGGCCGTCCGGTCATGGCCGCGGTCGGGGGCCGCGACCGCCTGGCCGGGCGCGACCAGTGTGGCGGCGAGGACGAGCGCGGCGGGCGGGACCAGCCGGCGGCGGGCCGAAGCGGCGAGGGACACGGGACCTCCTCAGAGCGGCTCCCGGGAGCGCGGCGCCACCAACCGTTTCATTGATCCCGGTATGGCGCCACCGTCCCGGCCGCCCCCGGACGCGTACTGGACAAGCACCGCACGATCACTGGACGCGTACTGGTCGCGTACTGAACGAGGACTGCACGAGCACTGGACGAGCACTGGACAGGCACGGGATGCCCGGTATAGGCGATCTTGAACCTCGCGGGCCATTCCCAAACGATCATGCCGGAGACATTGCGGTTTTACCTAAATATGGGGAAGTGTTAGGTCTTCCACCTTCACTGTCTCGCGAACAGCGGCGCGGGTTCAGGCCTTGGGGAGTACCTATGACCTGGGACATCCGCATGCGTAACACCATGTTCCGAAAGCTTCCGGTCGAGCAGGCGACCGGGCAGTTGTACGGCGGCCGGCACCGGCTGCGCGTGGTCTACCGGACCCGCGATCTGGTCGTGCTCGGCCTCGGCGTCATGATCGGCGCCGGCATTTTCAAGATCTCCGGGGTGCAGGCCGCCGCGAACGCCGGCCCCGCCGTGATCATTTCTTTCCTGATCGCCGGCGGGGTCTGCCTGCTGGCCGCGCTCGCCTATGCCGAACTGTCCTCGATCGTCCCGGTCGCGGGCAGTGCCTATTCGTTCAGCTATGTGGCGTTCGGTGAGGTCTGGGCGTGGGTGGTCGGCTGGTCGCTGATCCTGGAACTGCTGCTGGCCGCCTCGGTCGTGGCGCGGGCCTGGTCGCTGTACGCCGCGCAGGCCCTGTCGGACCTCAGCGTCCCGGTTCCGGAGTGGCTGGCCGGGGTGATCGGGCAGCCCAAGGGCTTCGACGTCTTCGCGCTCGGGATCCTGCTGCTGCTCATCCTGCTGCTGGCCACCGGGAGCCGGCTCGGGCTGCGCACGCTGTGGTTCATGGTGATGGCCAAGCTGATCGTGATCGGGCTGGTCATCGCCGTGGGGCTGACGTTCTTCGACCCGGGCAACCTGACCCCGTTCGTCCCGCCCGCGCGGGACGCCGGCGAGGGCGGCGGGCTGAGCGTGCTGGACGCGATGATGGGCTCGGTCACCGGGGGCGAACCGCAGGTCTTCGGCGTCTGGGGGATCCTGGCCGCGACGCCCGCGATCGCGTTCGCCTACATCGGCTTCGATCTCATCGCCACCGCGTCCGAGGAGACCGACGACGCCCCGCGCAAGGTTCCGCGCGGCATGATCACCAGCCTGGTCGTGGCCGTGGTGCTGTACCTGGGCGTGGCCGTGACGATGGTCGGGATGGTCTCCTACCAGCGGCTCGATCCGGACGAGGTCGTGCTGACCACGCCGTTCACGATGGTCGGCGCGGGCACGATCGGCCATGTCATCAACATCGGCGCGGTCGTCGCGCTGACCACGGTGATCCTGGTGGTGCTGATCAGCCTGACCCGGGTGGTGTTCTCGATGTCCCGGGACGGCCTGCTGCCGCGCGGCATCGCCGGGATGAGCCGCTACCGGGTCCCGTCGCGCGCCACGCTGGTCGCGGGCGGCGCGGCCGTGGTGATGTCGCAGACCATCGACGTGCTCACGCTCGAGCAGATGGTCGTGATCGGGACCCTGTTCGCGTTCCTGTTCGTCGCGGCGGCCGTGCTGATGCTCCGCCGCGACCGGCCCGACCTGCACCGCCCGTTCCGGATGCCGGCCGCCCCGCTGACCGCCGTGCTGGCGATCCTGGCGACCGGCTGGCTGATGCTCAACCTCAAGCTGGAGACCTGGGCCTACTTCATCGTCTGGATGCTGGCCGGCCTGGTGCTGTACCTGCTGTACGGGCGGCGCAACAGCGAGATGCGCCGGATGCTGGACGAGGTGCCGATGCGCCCGGTCGCCGCCGCGATGACCGCGCCGCCTCCGGACCTGGCCGGGCTGGCCGGTCCGCCGCCGGGCGCGCGACCGGTCTCCACCGTCCCGCCACCTGGCGCGCCCGGCCCCCAGCGCACCCCGGGCGTCGCCCCGTACCAGCCGGAACGCTTCACGACCGGCCAGTACGCCCAGCCGCACCACCGGCCGCCCCGGCAGCCGCCTCCCCCGCCGCCGCGGTACGACGCGCCGCAGCAATACGGGCCGCCGCCGCAGTACGGCGGGACTCCCGAGGACGGCGGGCCACCCGAGTACGGCGACCCGCCGAGAAGGCCGCGTCCTCCGGCCGGCCGGCCACCCCAGCCACCGCCGCACCCGCGACCGCGCCCTCAGCCGCCGCAGCACGACGAGCACCACCCGGATTCGCCGTACTACGGCGGACGGCATCGCCGCTGACCTGGCCTGATCCGGCCGGACGCCGCCTCCCCGAGCAACGCGACGCCGCCTCCCCGAGCAACACAGGGAGGCGGCGTCCGGCTTTTCGTCTGGACGAACCCTCCCTTATCCGTTATGTTCTTCTCATAACGAGAAGAACTCAGGTTGAGACTAACCAGCCTCGACCGGCTGAGAACGGCAAGGAGCCCAGGCCGATGACCGCGACCCCGGACCCGCAGCGCGACGAGAGCGAGTTCCTGGCGGGCTACGACCCCCGGGCGTACGACCCGGTCTCCGTCACGGTCGACGTCGTCGCGCTCACCATCCGGGACGGTGCCCTGCACGTCCTGCTGGTACGGCGCGGGCAGGCCCCGTTCGAGGGCATGTGGGCGCTGCCCGGCGGGTTCGTCCGGGGCGTCCGCGACGCCGAGGACCTGTCCGACGCGGCCGTACGGGAGCTGGCCGAGGAGACCGGCCTCAGCGCCAAGGGCGGCCGGCTGGCCCGCATCCACCTCGAACAGCTCGGTACGTACGGGCGGCCCGGCCGCGACCCCCGGATGCGCGTCATCTCGGTCGCCTACCTGGTGTTCGCGCCCGAGCTGCCCGATCCGGAGGCGGGCGGCGACGCCGCCGACGCGGCCTGGACGCCGGTCGAGGCGCTCGGGCTGACCGAGGCGGGCGACCAGCGTCCCGGCACCACCCGCAGGCTCGCCTTCGACCACGCCCGGATCCTGGCCGACGGCCTGGAACGGGGCCGTTCCAAGCTGGAGTACACGCCGCTGGCCACGGCGTTCTGCTCGGCCGAGTTCACGATCCCGGAGCTGCGCGCCGTGTACGAGGCGGTCTGGGGCGAGGAACTGCACGCCGGCAACTTCCATCGCAAGGTCCTGTCGGTCCCCGGCTTCGTCGAGGGCACCGGCGAGACGTCCGACCGGGGCGGCCGGCGCGGCGGCCCCAGGCCGAAGCTGTACCGCGCGGGCGACGCCCGCCTGCTGCACCCCGCGCTGCTGCGGCCGAGCCTTGAGGAGGAGATCCGATGACACCCGTGCCCGCCGACGCGCTGCTGGACGAGGCGCTCGCCCGCCTGGGCCGCGCCCGTACGCCCGCCGACCTGTTCGGTCCCGACACCACCGGAGCCACCCGGACGTACCGTCACCTGGCCCGGATCCTGCATCCCGACGCGACCGGCGGCCGTACCACCTCGGACTTCACCAGGCTCAACGCGCTCTGGCGCGGCTACAACGGCGACGATGCCGCGGCCACCATCACCACCCGCCGCCACGCGTACCGGCTCGGTGCCAAGCGGGCGAGCGGCGATCTGGCCGAACTGTACGACGCGACCTACGACGGGCCGCGCGGCCGCGCGGCGGTGATCAAGCTACCCCGCGATCCCGGCGACGGCGACCTGCTGGAGCGCGAGGCGGTGGCGCTGCGCCAGCTCCCCAAGGACGGCGACAACCGCTACCTGCCGTACGTGCCGCGCCTGATCGAGTCGTTCCGGCACAAGGACGCCGCCACGGGTACCGAACGCCGTGCCAACGCGATCGCGCCCCTCGACGGCTTCCACAGCCTGGCCGAGGTACGCGCCGCGTACCCCGACGGTGTGGATCCGCGCGACGCGGCCTGGATGTGGCGCCGGCTGCTGGTCGCCCTCGGCTTCGCCCACCGCGCCCAAGTACTGCACGGCGCCGTCCTGCCCGAGCACGTGCTCATCCACCCGGGTGAGCACGGCCTGACACTCGTCGACTGGTGCTACTCCGTCCCCGGTTGCTACACGCCCTACACGGGACGTGTCCCGGCGATGGTGGACCGCTACGCCGACTGGTACCCGCCGGAGGTCCCGGCCAAGGAGCAGGCGAGCGGCGCCACCGACATCTACATGGCCACCCGATGCATGACCTACCTGATGGGCGACAAGGCGCCCAAGCCGATGCGGCTGTTCGCGAAGGGCTGCCTGCTGTCCTCACCGCGCCGCCGGCCCGGTGACGCCTGGCGGCTGCTGGCCGAGTTCGACGAACTCCTGGAACGCCTGTACGGCCCGCGCCGATTCCGTCCGTTCACCCTGCCTGCCACCACCGGGCCCACGCGCTGACCCGTACGCGCCGGCCCTGCACAACGAGGAGAATCACCATGGGAAGCGGAACCTGGTCCACCAACGTCTACGACGCGGCGCAGAACTACCGCGCCTCCACCGGCGCCAGCGCGTTCGCCTACAGCGACGGCGGCGCCACCTCGACGCACGCCGACCTCGACCCGCGCGGCGTGACCCTGCGGGAGAGCCGCGACTCCGACGACCACCCCGAGTCGCTGGCCATCGCCGTGCTGTTCGACGTCACCGGCTCGATGGGCACCGTGCCGCGCACGCTGCAGACCAAGCTGCCCGACCTGCTCGGCCTGCTGCTGCGCAAGGGGTACGTGGAGCACCCGCACATCATGTTCGGCGCAGTCGGCGACGCGACCTGCGACCGGGCCCCGCTGCAGGTCGGCCAGTTCGAGGCCGACAACCGGATGGACGACGACCTCGGCAAGATCCTGCTGGAGGGCGGGGGCGGCGGCCAGATGCGCGAGTCGTACGAGCTGGCCATGTACTTCATGGCCCGGCACACCGCGCTCGACTGCTTCGAGAAGCGCGGCAAGCGCGGCTACCTGTTCATGATCGGTGACGAGCTGGCCTACCCGAAGGCCAAGCGCCGCGAGATCGCGAAGGTGATCGGCGCCGCCCCGGACGACGACATCCCGATCGAGGACCTGATCCGCGAGCTCCAGCGGATGTACGACGTGTACTTCATCATCCCCAAGGGCGGCTACCACTCCCGCGATCCGAAGCTGAAGGAGTTCTGGCGCGACCTGCTCGGCCAGCACGTGCTCTACCTGGACGACCCGGGCGCGGTCTGCGAGACGATCGCGCTGACGATCGGCCTGGCCGAGGACGCCATCGACCTGGACGAGGGCCTGGCCCACCTGGACGAGGTCGGCTCGGACGCGGGCGCGTCCGTGTCGCGCGCGCTGGCGCCCCTGGACGCCTCCAGGGCACCGGTCGCGGTCTCGGCCGCCCCGCCGGACCTCGGCTCCGCGCCGTCGGCGACGACCCGGCTCTGAGCGTCGCGTGGTGCGAGCGAACGGGGCTCAGACGACCGGGCTTCAGATGACCCGGGGCCACGTGATCGTGGTCGACCTCGGGTACGGGGACGCCGGCAAGGGAACGACCGTGGACTGGCTCTGCTCGCGGGGGCTCGAGCCACTCCACGCTCACCCCGGCCGGGGGCCGGTCCAGGCCGAGCCGCTCCAGGGCGAGCCGGTCCAGGCTGAGCCGGTCCAGGCTGAGCCGGTCCAAGCCGTCGTCCGCTTCAACGGGGGCGCGCAGGCGGCGCACAACGTCGTCGCCCCGGACGGGCGGCACCACACGTTCGCGCAGTTCGGGTCCGGGACGTTCACGCCGGGAGTGCGGACCCACCTGTCGCGGTTCATGTTGGTGGATCCGCTCGCCCTGGCCGGGGAGGCCGCGCACCTGCGGGCCCTCGGTGTGGACGACGCGTTCGAGCGACTCACCGTCGACCGCGAGGCGTTGCTCACGACGCCGTACCACCAGGCCGCCAACCGGGCGCGTGAAAGCGCCCGGGGGGCGGCCCGGCACGGCTCGTGCGGCATGGGCATCGGCGAGACCGTCGCCTATGCCCTGGCGCACGAGGACACCGCCCCGCGTGCCGGTGACTGCCTGTCCCGCGCGCGCTTGCGCCAGCGCCTGACCGCGTTGCACGACTGGTACCGGGACGAGTTCCCCTCCGGTGGGCCGGTGCCGGCGGTCGAGGACTGCCTGGACGCCTTCACCGCGTTCGCCGAACGGGTCCGCATCGTTGGAGAGGAGTACCTGCACGGCCTGCTCCGTACGGGCCGTGTCGTCTTCGAGGGCGCGCAAGGGGTCCTGCTGGACGAGTGGCACGGCTTCCACCCGTACACGACCTGGTCCACGACCACGTTCGCGAACGCGGAGACGCTCTTGGCCGAGGCGGGCTGCGAGCCCGCGTTCCGGCTCGGTGTGCTGCGCGCCTATGCGACCCGGCACGGGCCCGGCCCGTTCG
Organism: Actinomadura sp. 9N407; assembly: GCF_044326315.1. Taxonomy (NCBI): domain Bacteria; kingdom Bacillati; phylum Actinomycetota; class Actinomycetes; order Streptosporangiales; family Thermomonosporaceae; genus Actinomadura; species Actinomadura sp. 9N407. The sequence goes on from NZ_JBIRAW010000002.1 coordinate 591,795, forward strand.
TCACCGAGGACCCCGCACTCACCGCCGACCTGCCCGACCCGCACAACGGGACGGGCCCGTGGCAGGGAGCGTTCCGTGTCGGCCACCTCGACGCCGTGGCCCTCCGCTACGCCCTGACGGTCACCGGCGGAGTCGACGCGCTCGCCGTAACGCATCTGGATGTCGCCCAAGCGCGCGCGGACCTACGCCTGTGCGTCGCGTACGAGGGCATGGAGACGATCCCCATCGCGAAGCCAGGTCCCATCGCGAAGTCAGGCTCCGTCTCAAAGGCAGGCCCCATCTCGAAGGCAGGTGATCTGGACGCCCAGGCGGCACTCACGCAACGGCTCCTCACCGCCCGTCCCGTCTACGCGCCTCTCACGGACGACCCTGTGGCCACGATCGAAGAGACGCTGGGCGCGCCTGTGGCGCTGCGCTCGTACGGCCCCACGTCCATGGACAAGCGCTACGGCGTCCACCTCATCGGCAAGGCGGCGACACCCGGCAGTCCGTAGGCGTGCGCCGCGAGCCGCCGCACCGGTGCGAACGCACAAGAGCGCCCTCCAGCCGCTGTGCGAACGGCGATTGACCGCCCCGGTCCCGTGCGGTCTGATCACCTCGAGGCCCGCGTCCAGCGTGCCCCGCGCACCCCCGGAGGTCAGCCTTGCGTGCCCGAGTGCCTCGCGTGGCCGTGGTGGCCGCCGCCCTCGTCGCGGCGATCCTCGCCGTTCCCGGCCCCGCCGCGAACGCCGCCCCCCAATCCCCGCAATCCCCGACCGGGCATTCCCCCACGGCGGGCGACGGCTGCGACCCGATCGACCCGGCGTCGTGCCTGCTGCCGTTCCCGAGCGACTGGTACACGGTGAAGGACCGCTCCACCGCCACCGGCCGCCGCGTGGCCATGCGGACCACGCTGAGCAACTCCCTCGGCGTCCCGATCCGCCCGGCCGAATGGAACCGCGCCGACGGCTTCTCCCCCGGCTCGATGCTGCTCACCCACGTCCCGGGGATCGACCTGGCCCGCACGGGCGCCGCCCCGATCACCGACATCGGCGCCTCGCTGCGTCCCGACGCCCCGATCGCCATCATCGACACCGCGACCGGCGAGCGCTGGCCGTACTGGGCAGAACTGGACGCCAACGCGAGCACGCCCGGCCGGCAGGCGCTGATCATCCGCCCGGCCCGCAACTTCACCGAGGGCCACCGGTACGTGGTGGCGCTGCGCGACATCCGGAACGCGGCCGGCGAGACGATCGCGCCGAACGCCGCGTTCGGCAAGATCCTCGGCCCGAAGCTGCCGCACGGCGATCCGCTCCGCGACCGGCAGCGCGCCGGGAAGGCGGTGCTGAAGGACCTGGCCCGCAACGGCATCGGCCGCGAGGGCCTCCATCTGGCCTGGGACTTCACGGTCGCGAGCCGGCAGAGCCTGTCCGGCCGGATGCTGCACATCCGGGACGAGGCGCTCGGCCGGCTCGGCGGGCGCTCGCCCGCGTTCGTCGTCACCGAGGTCAAGGACGACGTCGATGACAAGATCGGCCGCCAGATCAAGGGCATGGTCCTCGCGCCCAGCTACCTGAACCTGCCCGGCGGGCCGCCCGGCTCGCAGTTCCACTACGGCCGCGACGGGATGCCCGCACGGCTGCCGGCCAACACCCAGGCCGTCCCGTTCCAGTGCGAGATCCCGCGCTCGGCGTTCACCAAGCCCGCGCGACCCGCGCTGTACGGGCACGGCCTGCTGGGCAGCGAGGGCGAGGTCGGGGCGGGCAACGTCACCTCCATGGCGGCCGAGCACGGCTTCGCGTTCTGTGCCACCAAGTGGATCGGCATGGCGAACGAGGACGTCCCCAACGTCATCACCGCGCTGGGCGATCTGACCCGCTTCCAGACCATCGCGGACCGGCTCCAGCAGGGCATGCTCAACTTCACGTTCCTGGGCCGCGCCATGACGCGCGGCTTCACCGGGAACAAGGCGTTCCGGACCGACGACGGCAAGCCGCTCATCGACACCGGCGTCCCGCTCACCTACGACGGCAACAGCCAGGGCGGCATCATGGGCGGAGCCCTCACCGCCGTCTCCCCCGACATCCGCCGCGCCGTCCTCGGCGTACCGGCGATGAACTACAGCACGCTGCTGAACCGCAGCTCCGACTTCCCCACGTACGGGCAGGTCCTCGACGCCTTCTACCCCGACAAGCTCGACCAGCAGATCGGGATCGCCCTCATCCAGATGCTGTGGGACCGCGGCGAGGCCAACGGCTACGCCCAGCACATGACCGGTGATCCACTGCCCAGGACGCCGTCGCACAAGGTGCTGATGCACGTCGCGTTCGGTGACCACCAGGTGGCGCCCGTGGCCGCCGAGGTCCAGGCCCGGACGATCGGCGCCCGCATCCACACGCCCGTCGTGACACCCGGCCGCGTGCCCGACAAGGTGCCGTACTGGGCCATCCCGGCCATCGGGTCGTACCCCTACAACGGCTCGGCGATGGTCGTGTGGGACAGCGGAGCGCCCGTTCCGCCGCTGACCAACACGCCGCCGACCGAGGGCCGCGATCCGCACTCCGACCCGCGCAACTCGCCCGACGCCCGCCGCCAGAAGGCGGCCTTCCTGATCGACGGCAAGGTGATCGACGTCTGCGGCGGCGCGCCCTGCACCGCAGGTTGACTCGTGGCGTGTTCGCCTTTCACCGT